>NZ_CP109178.1:4236590-4841818 GCF_036248255.1 Streptomyces sp. NBC_01717
TGTCGGCCACGGCGATCGCCCCGCGGAGGAACGGGCGGGCGATCTCCGCGAAGCGCTCGGGGTTGTCGCGCAGCCGTTTCACGGCCCCGCCCACGAACTCCTCACGGGTGACGCGCTGGTCCCCGTCGACGTCTGCGATGCCCGCCATGCCCTGCCAGAAGGCCTCCGCCCCCGTGTAGAGCGCCTGGCCCTTGTCGGAGCGGGCCGTCGTACCGAATTCTGCGAGCAGACGGGCCGCGGCGGCATTGAAATCGGCGCGATCGATGTATCCGTTGCCGTCCTGGTCGAAGGCGGCGAACCGGAAAGCGATCTTGCGCTCGTACTCTGCGCTGTCCATGCGGGGAGCGTACGACGCCGAACGGCGTCACGTGTCACTTACGCGCGCCACCGGTGTTACAACCTGGTCTTAACGCCGGGTGGCGGACACGTTTCAGGCCGAGAGCGGCTGGGCCTCTTCGTCGACAGCCGCGTCCCGGTCGGGGTAGACCTCGAACAGCCGGCGTACGCCGAGGGCGGCCAGCACCCGGTTGACGTGGGAGCCCTCCTCGGCGCCCCGGGCGGGCAGGATCAGTCGCAGCCGGCCACCACAGGAGCGCATCAGGCGGCGGGCGGCGACCAGCACGCCGACGCCGCTGGAATCGCAGAACAGCACCTCGGAGAGGTCGAGCACCACATCGTGCCGCCCGAAGGCGACCGCGTCGTGGATGCTCTGGCGGACGACCGGGGACGTCACCAGATCCAGCTCGCCGTATATGCGCAGTACGGTCCATGGGCCCTGCTCGGTCTCGGCCACTTGCAGAGTCACGCAACTCGGCCTCTCGTTCCAGGGATCCCAGAGATCCGGAAGTATCCGTTCCTCCTCGCGGCTGCCCCGCCGCACGCCCATGAAACACCGACCCGCCGAGGAAGACACAGTTGGTTTCAGGCAGAAATGATCACTTCAGGTCCGATTCCAACACCCTCGACGCCGCATTCCCTACCATCCAGGGCGTTCACAGTGGGCGTACTTGCCGCAAAGAGACGTGCATGGTCAGTACGGCCGACTACATTCGACGTGACGAGGGGTACAGGGCTGGGGGTCCTATGGCGAAAGACACACCACCCCGCTGGGACCGCAAGATGCAGCAACGGCTGGCACGCGGCGAGGCGGCAGCCCTCGGCGAGCTCTACGACCGTTTCGCCTCGCTCGTGCACAGCCAGGCCCACCGGATGCTCGACGACGAATCGGCCGCCGACCTGGTGACCCGCGAAGTCTTCGGTTACGTGTGGGAGAACCCCGACGCGTACGACCCCAAGCAGGGCTCGATGCGGTCCTGGGTGGCCCGGCTCACCCACCGCCAGTCCGTGCGGCGGCTGCGCGGGACGGCGCCGTCCGCGTTCGCACAGGGATACGAGGACGGGACCGACGACGGCGGCGGGACCGGCGGTGCGGAAGAGGCCGTGGCCCGGGAGGAGCTGGAGGAGCGGGTGCGGCGCGCCACGGCCGCGGCCCGCGCCGACTACATCGTCGCCTCCATGCCCGCACCGCTGCGGGCCGCGCTGGAGCTCGCGTACATCCAGCGCAGGGACTACCGGCAGACCGCGGCCGACCTCGGGGTGACCGAGGACGAGGCCCGCCGTCGCCTGCGGCTCGGACTGCAGCTGCTCTCCACCGCCAACACCCGTCCACTCGAAGGGTCCTCGCCACCCGGATACGGACGGGCCCTGTGAGCGCGAACGACGACGCGGACGGGCGCGACGACGAGGCGCAGGGCGCACGGCGCATACCGGGACCGCGGGCCGCCGCGGACGACTTCGACCTCGACGCCGTACCGCTGCCCGCCCCGCGCACGGAATCCGCACAGCAGAGGGAACCGGAGCCGGGAGCGGAGCCTGAAGCGGAACCGGAGCCCACGGATGGACCGGCGGTGCCGGCGGTGCCGACGGGACCGATGGAGCCCACGGGACGTACGACGGCCATGGGACCCCCGACACCGCCTGCCCTGGCGACCTCGCCTGCGCTGGTGCTCCCCCACCGCGTCCTCAAGTCCCTCCTCGGCGCGTGGGCCCTCGCCGCCTGTTCCGCCGAGGAGACCGAAGCCGTCGAGGCGCACCTCACCGGGTGCGCCGCCTGTGCGGACGAGGCGCTGCGGCTGCGCGACGCGGTCGGCCTGCTGCACAGCGACGGCAGCCTGGACCTCGATCCGATGCTGCGCTCCCGGGTGCTCGACGCCTGTCTGAGCCGCCGCCCGGCCAAGATCCCGGTGCCGGACTGGGCCGCTCCGTATGACGCTGAGACCGCCCGGCTCGATGCGCTGCTCCGGGACATCGGCGGCTCGGAATGGCACGCGCCGGTTCGGCTGAAGTGGTTCGAGCGTGAGCGGGCGGTCAACCGGAAGACGACGGTCGCCGGCGTGATCGGCCATCTCATGACCGTCGACGGACTGGTCAGCACGGCCCTCGGCCTGGACGATCCGCTCGGCAACGCCGCCGGCGAACGGGGCGGGAGCGACGCCGCCCCGGGCCGCGTCCCGCTCTCCCCCGGCGCGCGCACCGAGGCCTACTGGTCGGCCGCCCGGCGCCCGCCCACCCGGGCCGTCCGCGAGCCCTGGCGCGAGCAGAGCCACGCCCTCATCCGCACGGTGTCCTTCGCCGGCCGCGGGGTCGCCGAGCTCTCCGTCTCGTACGGGGACTTCGCCCTTCCGCTGCAGGACTCCATGCTGGACCGGGCCTTCGAGTGCTGGGTGCACGGCGGCGACATCGCGGACGCGGTGGACTATCCGTACGAGGCCCCGTCGGCCGCCCATCTCCACCGGATGATCGACCTGGCCGCGCGGCTCCTCCCGGCCGCCCTCGCCGGACGCCGCCGGGCCGGGCTCGCGGGGCCCGCCCGCCATCTGGTGACGGCCGGTTCGCCGGGCCGTTCGCTCCATCTGGAGATCGAGGGCTCGGGCGGCGGCGACTGGTACATCGCGCTGGACTCCCCGGCCGCCCTCGGCTCACCCGCCCACGCGGTCGCGCAGGTGGCGCTGGACGGCGCCGAGTTCTGCCAGCTGGTCGCGGGCCATGTGTCGCCCGTCGAGGCGGCGGCCGGGCAGGAGGGCGACCGCGAGGCGATCCGCGACGTCCTGTTCGCCGCGGCGTCCCTCAGCCGCCTCTGAGCCGTACCACCGGCCGCGCTACGCGAAGATCACCGTGCGTCGGCCGTTGAGCAGAATGCGGCGCTCCGCGTGCCACTTCACCGCGCGGGCCAGCGCCTGGCACTCCACATCGCGTCCGATCGCGACCAGCTCGTCCGGCGTCACGCCGTGCCCGACCCGCTCGACCTCCTGCTCGATGATCGGCCCCTCGTCGAGGTCGGCGGTCACATAGTGCGCCGTCGCACCGATCAGCTTCACCCCGCGGGCGTGCGCCTGGTGGTACGGCTTCGCGCCCTTGAAGCTGGGCAGGAAGGAGTGGTGGATGTTGATGATCCGGCCGCTGAGCTGCTTGCAGAGATCGTCCGAGAGGACCTGCATGTAGCGGGCGAGGACGACCAGCTCGACGTTCTCCGCGCGCACCAGCTCCAGCAGCTGCGCCTCCGCCTCCGCCTTGTTGTCCTTGGTGACCGGGATGTGCCGGAAGGGGATGTCGTACGAGGCGACGAGCTCGGCGAAGTCCGTGTGGTTGGAGACGACGGCCGCGATCTCGACCGGCAGCGCCCCGATACTGGCGCGGAAGAGAAGATCATTGAGGCAGTGGCCGAACTTGCTGACCATCAGCACGACCCGCATGCGCTCCGACGGCCGGTGGATCTGCCACTCCATCCGGAACGAGTCCCCGACGGCGGCGAAGCTGGCCCGCAGCTTCTCCACGGTCACCGGGGCGTACGCCGAGAAGTGGACGCGCATGAAGAAGAGACCCGTGTCGTGGTCACCGAACTGCTGGCTGTCCTCGATGTTGCAGCCGGTCATGAAGAGATAGCTCGACACGGCGTGCACGATGCCCTGTCTGTCCGGGCACGAGAGGATGAGGACGTACTGCTCGGGGGTGGTCTCAGCAGGCTGCGGCGCGGTCATGTCCGTAGCGTGCCACACCGACCACGGTTCAGGCGGTCCTGGTCATGATGCGGAGCACGTCCAATGAACGCGGCGGAACGTCCGGGTCCTCGCCGTCGTTCGTGGCGAGCAGCACATGGGCCTCGCGGGCGGCCCGTACGGCCTCCGGCCAGCCGTGGTGCTCCAGATAGGCGGACACCGGGGCATCCGCGCCGATCTGGTGCATGATGCGCAGCACCCGCAGCACGGCGACGTCGACGAGAGCGGCCTCGCCGGAGTCACGGAAGACCGTCCCGACGTATTTCTCGGCGGACCAGTTGTCCAGCCAGGTGTCCTCGACCAGGCGGTACACGGCGTCGGTGATGTCGCCGTACCCTTCCCGGCCGGCCAGCCAGCACTCGTGGTGGAAGACGGGGTCGGAGAGCATGTGCAGCGCCGAGCGCACGTTGCTGCGCCAGCGCCACCAGGGAACGTCATTGAGCGGCATGCCGCCCATGGTGGAGGAGCGACGGCCGCGACGGGAAGTGTTCTCCGAACCTTGCTGCACGGTTGTCGATCGTACGTTCCCTGCCGCCGGGCATGCATCGGCCCCTGTAATTCACCTGGATGTCACCGAGGGTTGAGCGAAGCACACATCTGCGTTACCCGGAGCGCGGAAATGTTCATGCCCATGACCGGATGGCGACGCCTCACCTCCCCCCGTCCCTACAAACTCCTCACATGTACGGCGGCGGTCGGGGCCTTGCTGATGACCGGCTGTGGCGTGCTGCCTGGGGCCCCGGGGGACTCCAGGGAGCCCGTCACCGTCATGACCTGGGCCCCCAACGGCTCCACCGGCCCCGATACGGCGAACATGGCCGGCATGACCGCGATGGCGCGGGCGTACGCGCGCTGGGTGAACAACAACGGTGGGATCGACGGCCACAAGCTGCTCGTCGTCACATGCAACGAGGGCGACACCCCGGTCGGAGCGGGGAACTGCGCCCGGCAGGCGGTCAAGGAGAAGGCGGTCGCGGTCGTCGGCTCGTACAGCCGGCACGGACAGGCCTTCATGGCGCCGCTCGAGGTCGCCGGGATCCCGTACATCGGCGGCTACGGCGCCTCCGAGGAGGAGTTCAGCAGCTACGACTCGTACCCGGTCAACGGCGGTCAGCCGGCGCTCCTCGCGGGCAACGCCAAGCAGCTCGCCCGCGGTTGCGAGCGGGTCTCCGTGGTGCGGCCCGACACGCTGGGCGGCGATAACCAGGCGTGGCTGCTCAACACCGGCCTCAAGGAAGCGCAACGGCCGGCTGCGACGGACGTCCGGGCCGCGGAGGCGGCGACGTCGTACGACGAGGCGGCCGGTCAGGCGCTGCAGGGGGCCGGAACGGCCGACGGGTGTGTGACGGCGGTGCTCGGGGACCGCACGGAGACGTTCTTCGACTCCTTCCGCCGGCTCGAACCGTCGTACGGGGACGTACGGATCTCCTCCGTGCTCGGCAGTGTCGACCAGCCGCTGATCGACCGCACCGGCGGCCGGGAGAGTCCCTTCGAGGGGGCGTACGTCGCCGGTTGGTACCCGGACGCGGGGGACGCCCGCTGGGACGAGATGCGCGAGGTGATCCGGAAGCACGCCTTCGGCGACAACCGGATCGACCCGGACGACACGGGCGTCCAGACGACATGGATCGCGTACACGGTGCTGAAGGAGATCGTCGCGGCGATCGACGAGCCGGAGATCACCGCGGGCAAGCTCACGGTTGCCCTGAACCGGGGCGCCAAGGTGGACACCGGCGGGCTCACGCCGGTGCTGAGGTGGCGGTTCGAGGACATGCTGGGGTCGTCGGCGTACCCGCGGATCGTGAACCGGAAGGTGACGTTCCAGGTGGTGCGGAAGGGGCGGCTGGTGGCGGAGAACAAGGGATTCGTGGACGTGACGAAGACGTTGGCGGACGCCAGCGCGAAGGGGTGAGGGGCGGGGAACAGGCCCGCCTCCCTGCCCCATACCCGGGGGCTGCGCCCCCGGGCCCTCTCCTCGAACGCCGGAGAGGCTGATCTACGGATCAGAGATCGGTCGACGATCGCCGAGTCAGCCCGTACTTCGTCGCGATCGAGTTCCACAGCCCTGACGCCTGCTGCTTCGCCTTGCTCGCCTCACCGCTCGCCCGGTCGGCCTGAGCCTTCTCGGACGTCGCACGAGCCTTCCCGTGCTTGCACACCTTCTTGCCGTTCTTGGCCTGGCGCGCCCACGCCGCGTAGTGGGCGTCGGCGGAGGCCGATGCCTGCCAGGCCTTCGTGAGCGCCTCGGTCAGCTGCGCGTGGTCGGGAAGCTTGTCCACGGACAGCCCCTGCAACCGTGTCACCAGCTCGCGGCGCTGCTGAGCGGCGCCCTGCAGATCCGTGACCGCCTGGTCCAGGTCCGTGCATGACCCGGTCTTGGCGACGGCCCCGATCACGGCGGAACGGCTGTTGTTGCTGTCGGCCAGCAGCTTGTCGAGAGCCTCGGCCTGCGGCTTCGCCGGGTCGGCGGCCGCCTGCGTGGAGGGCTGCGCGGCGGGTGAGCTAGCTGCGGCCACCGGCTGCTTGTCGTCCTTGCCCTTGTCGTCGCCGCTCATCAGCGCACCCGCGCCGAGCCCGATGATCGCGCAGCCGACGACGACCGCTGCGATCAGCGGGACGTGCGACGGCTTCTTGCGCTGCCCGGCCCGCCCCTGCGGCGGTTCGCTGTGCTGCGGCTGCTGCGGCTGCTGGAACGGCGGCTGCTGGGCGCCTCCGTACGGCGCGGCCTGCCCCGGGTCGAACCGGGGCATCTGCTGCGTGGCGCCTGCGGGCTCCTCGCTGCGGAACAGGTTGTCGAACTCGGCGGGCGGCTGCCGCTCGCCGGGCGTCCCGGGTCTGATGCTGTACGGAGCGCCGCCGGGCACCGGCGGCATGTACTGGGTCGCCTCGGCGTCGGAAGCCGGTGCGGGCGGCTGGGTGTGGGCCAGGAACTGGGTGGCCTCCGCGGGGCTCTCGGGTGGGAGACCGCCCGGCGCGGGACCGGCCGGCACCGGGGCGATGTACTGCGTGGCATCGGCGTCCGCACCCGCGCCCATGCCCGGCACGACCTCCGGGGGCAACGGCTGCGCATACGGCTGGGGCAGGGGCTGCCCCTGGGGCTGCTGTCCGTACGACGGCTCCTGGCCGTACTGGCCCTGCTGGCCCTCCTGGCCCTGCTGGCCGTACTGGTGCTGGCCGTGCTGGTGCTGGCCGTGCTGGTCGTACTGGCCCTGCTGGTCGTACTGGCCGTGGCCGTACTGTCCCTGTGACGCCTGAGGCCCCCAGGGCTGGCCCCACGGCTGCCCACCCGCCGGAGCGGCCTGGTCGGCCGCTCCGCCCGGTATCCAGGGCTCTCCGCCACCTGCGGGCAGCACGACACCTTCGTGCGTGGGCCGTACAGCAGGGAGCTGCTCGTCACCCTGTCCGCTCTGCGTCACCGGGACTCCTACGTGTAAACCTACGGAATCGTCGGCCCACGCTATCGGGTGGCTGCCACCCTTTGCCAAGCGCCCGTTGTCGCTCACCGCCGCTTCACCGGGGCAGTAACACACAGCGCCCTCACGGCGCAGTTAACGGGCGCCCCGGTCAGGCCGCCTGGAGTTCGAGTCGCGCCCCGAACTCCCGTACCGCCGGCTCGTCCCCGTACGGCACGAGCCTCTGCTGCAGATCGTCCAGATACTCCGTGCCCCGGCTGGACCGCACCGTCCCCAGCAGCTCCATCGCCTGCATTCCCGTATGACACGCCTGCTCGACCTCGCGCAGCTGCACCTGCGCCGTCGCGAGCAGCACCAGGCCGATGCCGCGGCGGCGGGCCCGGGACTCCGGGTGGCCCTCCAGGGACTCCGTCGCCCGGCGGACGGCCGCCTCGGCCTGGCCGAGGTCGCGGTGGCAGTGCGCCAGCTCGTCGGCCAGATAGGCGTGGTCGAAGTGGGCGATCCACGCCGGGTCGTCGCCCGTGTCGGGATCGGCTTGCTCCAGGGCCGTCAACGCCCGGCCCGTCACCTGCTGGCAGGTGCGGACGTCACCGAGCAGGGCATGCCCGCGGGCCTCCGCCGCGTAGAACATCGCCTCGGCGCGCGGGGTGACCCGCCCCCGCGCCCCCTCCTGCGCGGCCCGCGCCAGCTGCGCGATCTCCCGTGGGTTGCCGAGCTGGGCGGCGAGATGACTCATCGAAGCGGCCAGTACATAGCCGCCGTACGCCCGGTCGCCCGCGGCCTGCGCCAGCCGCAGCGCCTGGATGTAGTACCGCTGGGCGAGCCCGGGCTGCCCCGTGTCGACCGCCATGTAACCGGCGAGTTCGGTGAGCCGGGCGACGGCCGCGAACAGCTGCCGCCCGACCGTTTCGCGGTACGCCCCCGCGAGCAGCCCGGAGACCACGCTGTTCAGGTAGTGCACCAGCACCGGCCGGACGTGCCCGCTGCCGAACCGGTGGTCGAGGTCGACCAGCGCGGCCGTCATCGCCCGCACCGCCTCGACGTCCGACATCCCGACCCGGGCCCCGGCGGCCCGCGCCACCTGCGGGTCGGCGGCGGTGATCAACCAGTCCCGGCTGGGCTCGACCAGCGCCGACGACACGACCGCCGAACCGGACAGGAAGTCACGGCGGCCCACATCGCTGCGCCACAGCTCGCAGACCTGCTCGATGGCGCCGGTCACGGTCGGTGCGAACTGCAGGCCGACGCCGGACGCCAGATTCTTGCCGTTGGCCATCCCGGTCTCATCGATCGTGACCGTGCGGCCGAGCTTGCGGCCGAGCGCCTCGGCGATGATTCCCGGTGCCCGGCCGCGGGGTTGCTGTCCGCGCAGCCAGCGGGCCACGGAGGTCTTGTCGTACCGGAGATCGAGGCCGCGCTCCGCTCCGACCATGTTGACGCGGCGGGCCAGGCCCGCGTTGGAGCATCCGGCTTCCTGAATGAGTCCCTGGAGCCGTTCGTTCGGCTGGCGGGCGACGAGAGGCCTGGCTGCCATGTTTTCCCCCTGAGGCCGCAGTGATCGATGGGGAGATCACTGCCCGGCAATTGCACAAGAAATGCACACATACATCGTGTTGGTCGTTTCACGTTGTTCAGGGTGTTCGCGTACTCATCGTGGCGTTGTGCGTTCTTGGTACGTATTCGTCTTGGGCGAACTGTTCCGGATTCCCCCCAATGGCTACCCGCCCATCCACGCACCGCCTCATGCGCGCCCCCGTCCATGCATCCATGCGCCCCATATGCGGGATCGGTGCACCGTGGCCGCGTTCACCACGCCCGTAACCCCAGGTGGTTGCGGCAGTTGAGGTGTTCGTGGAAGAGCCCATCAAAGTCATGGAAGCCGCACAGATCCCCAAGCAGCGAGGAGAACAACTGCTCGACGCCGCCGTGCGGTACACGGAAGAGCGGCACTGGGACGTGTTCCCCGGCACCTGGCTCGAGGCGGTGGGAGGGGCGGAGCGATGCTCGTGCGGAGAGGCCGGCTGCGCCTCTCCCGGCGCCCACCCCAACCGGCCCGACTGGGCGGGCCGGTCGACCGGCAGCGGCGCCGCGGCCCGCCGGATGTGGTCCGAGTACCCCACGGCATCGGTCCTGTTGCCCACCGGGCGCACCTTCGACGCGATCGACGTACCGGAGTCGGCCGGTTTCCTCGCGCTGGCCCGGATGGAGCGGATGAACCTGCCGCTCGGCCCCGTCACCTGCACCCCCGACCGCCGGATGCTCTTCTTCGTACTGCCCGGGGCGGCGGCCAAGGTGGACGACCTCGTACGGAAGCTGGGCTGGAGCGCCGCCGCGATCGATCTGTCCGGCCGCGGCGACGGCGACTACGTGGCGGCGCCGCCGACCCGGGTCGGCGGGCGCGGTGCGGTGCAGTGGGCGCGCCGCCCCACCCCCGCAAACCGGTGGTTGCCGGACGCGGCGGAGGTCATCAGCCCGCTCGCGTACGCCTGCGGGCGGGAAGCAGCCACCGCGCGCGCACGCCTTTCGTAGGCTGTCCACCACATACGGGGACACCGAAAGGCAGTGCACCATGTCGGACCGGACGGAAGCGGAAGCGAGCGGGGCGGTGACGGCGCCGCCCGCCGTTCGCGTGCAGGGCCTCTGGAAGCGGTTCGGCGAGCAGACCGCCGTCGCCGGGATCGATCTGGAGCTGCCCGCAGGGAAGTTCATCGGTCTGGTCGGGCCCAACGGCGCGGGAAAGACCACCACTCTGTCGATGGTCACCGGCCTGCTCCGCCCCGACCACGGGACGATCGAGGTCGGCGGGCGCGACGTCTGGCGCGACCCGGTGGACGTCAAGGCCAGGATCGGCGTCCTGCCGGAGGGGCTGCGGCTCTTCGAACGCCTCTCGGGACGCGAACTCCTCGCGTACACCGGCCGATTGCGCGGGCTGCCGGGCGCCGAGGTCGACAAGCGTGCCACCCAGCTCCTGGACGTACTGGATCTGGCGGGCGCCCAGCACAAGCTGGTCGTCGACTACTCGACCGGCATGCGGAAGAAGATCGGGCTCGCGGCGGCTCTGCTGCACAACCCCGAAGTGCTCTTCCTCGACGAGCCGTTCGAGGGCGTCGACCCCGTCTCGGCACAGACCATCCGCAGGGTGCTGGAGCGGTACACCGGCTCCGGGGCGACCGTCGTCTTCTCCAGCCATGTGATGGAGCTCGTCGAGTCGCTGTGCGACTGGGTGGCCGTCATGGCGAACGGCACGATCCGGGCCCAGGGCACCCTCTCCGAGGTGCGCGGCTCGGCGTCGTCGCTGCAGAACGCGTTCCTCGAACTCGTCGGTGCGGGCGGCCGGGACACCGGCGAGTCCCTCGACTGGCTGGGCGGCACCCGATGAGCGTGCTCGACACCCCCGTCATCCCCGCCCCCCGCCCCTCGGACGGCCGGGGCGGTGAAGGACTCGTCTCCGTCTTCGTACGGCTCAAGCTGACACTGCTGCGCAACGGGCTGCGGCAGTCGTCGGGTCGACGGGCCGCCTACATCTCGTCCGTCGTCGTCACCCTGCTGATCGCCGCCGGCCAGGTCATCGGGCTGATCGCGCTGCGCGGCAACGCCCACGCAGGCTCGCTCGTGGTGCTGCTCACGGCGGTGCTGGCGCTCGGCTGGGCGGTGATGCCGCTGTTCTTCCCCAGCGGCGACGAAACCCTCGACCCGAGCCGGCTGGTGATGCTGCCGCTGCGGCCGCGCCCTCTGATCGGGGCGCTGCTGATGGCGTCCCTGATCGGCATCGGGCCGCTGTTCACGCTCTGCCTGGCGGTCGGTTCGGCGTTCGCGGTGGCGGAGGGGGCGGCGGCCGTGGTGTTCGCGGTGGTGGCCGCGCCGCTGACCCTGCTGGTGTGCGTGGCGCTGGCCCGGGCCGTCGCCACGGCCAACACCCGGCTGCTGACCTCCCGTAAGGGCCGCGATCTGGCGGTGCTCAGCGGGCTGGTGATCGCCGTCGGCATCCAGGTCGTCAACTTCGGTGCGCAGCGACTCGGCCGGGCCGGCGGGCTGTCCGCGCTCGACCCGGCCGCGGACGTGGTGCGCTGGCTGCCGCCGGCCTCGGCGATCGGTGCGGTGGACTCCGCGGCCCAGGGGTCGTACGGCCGGGCCGTGCTGCAACTGCTGCTCTCCTTCGCGGCATTGGGCGCGCTGCTGTGGCTGTGGCAGCGGAGTCTGGTGAAGCTCATGACCGCCCCGGACGGTTCGACGCTCGCCGCCGCGGAACCGACCCGCGAGAAGTCCGCGACGGCCGGCTCCCGGATCTCCACGCTGCTGCCCGAGGGGCGCACGGGGACGGTGATGCGGCGGAGTCTGCGGTACGTCGCACGGGACCCGAAGACCAAGGCGGCCTGGGTGACGGCGCTCGCCATCGGTCTGATCGTGCCGCTGCTCAACGCGGTGCAGGGCACCGGCTCGGTCTACTTCGCGTGTTTCGCCGCCGGGATGCTCGGCATCCAGATGTACAACCAGTTCGGGCAGGACACCTCCGCGTTCTGGATAGTGGCGCTGACGATCTCCTCCACCCGGGACGCCTACCTCGAACTGCGGGCGCGGGCGCTGGCACTGCTGGTGATCACCCTCCCGTACACGATCCTGGTGACCGTCGTGACGGCGGCGGTGCTCGGGGACTGGGCGGCGCTGCCGGGCGTCACGGGTCTCTCCTTCGCCCTGCTGGGCGCGATGCTGGCGACGGGCGCGGTGGCGTCGGCCAACTTCCCGTACTCGATCCCGCAGGACGGCGCGTTCAAGAACGTGGCACCGGGGCAGGCCGGGCTCGCCTGGATCTCGATCTTCGGCGGCATGGTCTCGGCGGCGGTACTGTGCGCGCCGGTGATCGTGGCGACGATCTGGCTGCATCTCGCCGATGCGGAGGACTGGTTGTGGCTGCTGGTGCCGGTGGGTGGCGTGTACGGGACGCTGATCGCCTGGGCGGGGCTGCGGCTGGCGGCTCCCCGCACGGCGAACCGGCTTCCGGAGATCCTGGCGGCGGTCAGCAAGGGGTGACCTGAGCGGGTCCGGCCGGGGGCGCGGCTGTCGTTACGAGGAGACGGGCTCGCGGTCGTCCTGGGGGTCCTCGGCGAACTGTTCGAGGAACGGCTCGACCGCCGCCCGCCAGCCCTCCGGCTGGTCGTAGTGGACGAGATGACCGGCGTCCGCCACCTCCGCGTACTGCCCGCGCGGCAGTACGCGGACCATCTCCTGGGCCTCCGCCCGGCCCAGTTCGCCGTCCAGGCCACGGACCACCAGCGTCGGGCACCGGACCTGCGCCAGCTCCTCCCAGTGCGCGTCGTGGACCCAGGTCGCGCGGGACTGGAGCATCTGGCGGCGGGAGAAGACCGGCCGCCAGCCGTCGGCCCGCTCGGCCATCACCTCGGCGAAGAACTCGCCGCGGGACGGGTTCGGCCGCTCCACCCAGGGGTCGTCCTCGCCGAACCACTTCCGTACGTCGGAGAGCGTCGCGAACGGCAGCGGCCAGGACTTGAACCAGTCCTCCCACTCCCGCTGCGAGGCGGCGCCGAGCGCGGAGGCCCGCATGTCGCAGATGATCAGGGCCCGGACGAGATCGGGGCGCTTCGCGGCGAGCTGCCAGGCGGTGAGGGCGCCCATCGAGTGGCCGACGACGGTGGCGGGGCCCAGGCCGAGCTGTTCGATCGCCTCCTCGGCGTCGGCGACGTACGCGTCCCGCGTGTACGGGCCTTCGGCCGGCTTCTCGCTGCGGCCGTGCCCCCGCTGGTCGAGGCCCACGGCCCGGTGCCGCTCGGCGAGCCAGCGGGTGGTGGGGGCCCAGTGGGAGGCCCGGCCCATCAGTCCATGGAGCAGTAAGACCCCGGGGGCGCGCTCGCCTTCCGTACGCCCTTTGGGCGGGTCGGCGAACTCCCAGGCCGCGAGGCGTACGCCGTCGGATCCCGTCACATCGATGCGCCGCACCATATGTCCTGGCACCCCCTTCTGGTCCTCGATCACCGCTCGCTCACCGTGCGGTCGCGTCACGCCAGACTATCGAACCTTTATTCGAACAACGGGTTCCGGCTCGCAACACCCCTCGTTCGAGTGACAGCCCCCAAGGATTGACGTCGGCCCCGGCGGGGAGATCTTCTTCGGGAGGCGGACCACTCGGGGATGAGGGCCCGCGGGGACCGACCTTGAGAGCTCGGGGCTCCAGGTCGGAACAGGGGAGGACAGGCCCCGGCGCCGCGCGGCGCCGGGGCCCTCCCATGCCAGGGGGGCGTGCGGGACGCTCCGCGCCGGAGTGCGGTCGGCCGGGGCGACCGGGCCTGCGGGCGCCGGAGCGCGTGCGGGCGGAGCCGGCCACCCGGGCGCAGTCGTCGAGGCGGCCGGGCTCGTGACAGTCACCTTCTGGTGCACATGCCAGTACGACGGGCGCATCTCCTGCTCCCTCCCCGACCGCGCGGCCAGGCGACCGCCACTCTCAGGTATGCCTCAGCCACAGCCTGGCACGCGATCCGCCCGAGCGCTGCAATTCCGGACGGAAAAACGGAAAGCGGACGTTACGCTTCAGTATCCCGGTCAGCGCTTGGCGACGAAGACGTGCGAAGCGACCTCGGCGTCCAGCTCCGCCGCCTCGCCACTGCTGCCGACCAGCACCCCGCCGGGCGACTGGGTCACGCTGACCACGGAGCCGGGCTGCACACCCGCCCGCCGCAACGTGTACATCAGCTGGGCGTCCGTCTGGATCGGCTCACCGATCCGCCGCACCACCACGGTCTTGCCCTCGGCTCCCGGGTCGAGCTCCGACAGGCTGACCATGTCCGCGTTCAGGAACGGGTCGGCCTCGGCCTTCTCGCCCAGCTCCTCCAGGCCCGGGATCGGATTCCCGTACGGAGACTCCGTCGGGTGCCGCAGCAGCTCCAGCACCCGGCGCTCCACGGCCTCGCTCATCACGTGCTCCCAGCGGCAGGCCTCGGCGTGCACCTGCTCCCACTCCAGGCCGATCACGTCGACGAGCAGGCACTCGGCGAGCCGGTGCTTGCGCATCACCCGCGTCGCCAGCCGGCGGCCCTCCTCCGTCAGCTCCAGATGCCGGTCGCCCGCGACCTGCACCAGCCCGTCGCGCTCCATGCGCGCCACCGTCTGGCTGACCGTCGGACCGCTCTGGTCCAGCCGTTCCGCGATCCGGGCGCGCATGGGGACGACGCCTTCCTCTTCGAGTTCGAGGATGGTGCGGAGATACATCTCCGTTGTGTCGATCAGTCCGGACATTCGTGCCCCTCGATGCTGTGACATGAAAAACGCCGTCAACGCCATGCGCTGGCCCTCAGCCAATTCTGACGCATACCTCCGACAACCGTGCCGCGCCGACCGAACCCTGGACCGCGCGTGCGGACCCGGGCGGTATTGACAGGTCACTGGTCCAGACCGCAACGTGATCCGCGGCACGGACACCCCACGGTCACCCACCCCGCCGAAAGGGCCTCCTCGATGAGCGACAGCAAGCTGGCCGGTCAGTTCCTCGACGCAGCGATCGGCCTGCTGGAGCGCGTACGCGACGAGGAGTCCGGCAACATCGCGGCCGCCGGGACCGCGATCGCCGACACCGTCGCGGCCGGCGGCCGGCTCTTCGCGTTCGGCGCCGGCCACTCGTCGCTCGCCGCCCAGGACGTCGTCTACCGGGCCGGCGGTCTGGCCCTGATGAACCTTCTCGCCGTGCCCGGCACGCTCGGCGTCGACGTGATGCCCGCGACGCTCGGCTCGGCGCTGGAGCGGGTCGACGGTCTGGCCGGTGCCGTACTGGACTCCAGCCCGGCGCGCGCCGGCGACCTGCTCGTGATCATCTCGCTCTCCGGGCGCAACGCGCTGCCTGTCGAGATGGCACGGGACGCCCGCGCGCTCGGACTGACCGTCGTCGGCGTCACCTCGGTGGCATACGCGGACGCGACACGGTCGCGGCACAGCTCCGGCGGATTCCTGCGGGACCACTGCGACATCGTCCTCGACAGCAAGATCGCGATCGGAGACGCGGAGCTGACCGCGGAAGGCATCGAGGCGCCGTTCGCGCCCGCCTCGACGGTGGTCACCAGCGCGCTGATGCAAGCGATGATGGCGGCGGCCGCGGAGCGGCTGGTGGAGCGGGGGATCGAGCCGCCGCTGCTGCGGTCCGGGAACGTCGACGGCGGGCACGAGTGGAACGGCCGCGTGATGACGGAGTACGCGGACCGGATCTTCTACCGGCAGTAGCGGAACCGGCGCCGCGCCCGGCACGCACCCTCGGCCGATGCGAGCGGGCACCCGGCACGCACCAGCACCCGGTACACGCACCCGCGCTCAGCGCCGGAGCGCCTCCGCCAGTGGGACCCGCGACGCCCACCGAGCCGGGTAGAGACCGGCCGGCAGACCCGTCGTGGGCGATTTCACCCCTGGTCGGGCCTGGCTCAGCCGCCCAGTACCTGAGCCAGGTCCACCGCGCCCGCCACCCGGACCGCAACGCTCTCCGCATACGCCGCGTCCGGGCGCTCGAAGGCCGTGCGATGGGCCGCCCGCAGGAACGTCACCACACCCAGCGTCCGACCCCGGCTGCGCATCACAGCGCACAACGCGTGCACCGAACCCTTCGGCCACTGACGCTCATCTGCCCAAGCCTCCACACCCGGACCGGCACTCGACCGCACCGAACCCGTCCGGTCCACCGCCTGCAGCGCCGGATGCCCCGGCGCATACCGCAGAGGAAGGCCGCCGCCGGCCACCGGCAGACACGGACCCGGGGCATCGGCCGGCGTCGCCGCCGCCCGCACCAGCCGCTCCCCCACCAGCACATCGATCAGCACATGGTCGGCGAAACCCGCCAACGCGAAATCCAGATACGACGTCGCCGCCTCCATCGGGTCCTCGCACTCGGCCGCCGACCGGCACGCCCGGTACAGCTGATTCGACCGGAACCGCACCCGGTCCGCCTCCTGCGCCGCCAGCTTCTCCGCCGTCACATCCTGGAACAACCAGCCGACCCCCAACGGCACCGGCTCCTCCGCGAGCGGCGACGCCAGCTGCAGAAACCCGCTGCGCCAGCAGCGCCGCCGGTCCCCGTCCGCCGACCGCAGCGTCACCCACAGCTCGGTGGGCGCGGGCGGCTGCCCCTCGGCCAGGACATGCTGCAGCGCACCCTCGAGCTCCTCCACCCCCTGTACGACCAACTCGGCGAGCGGACGCCCCAGCAGCGTCGTACGCCCACCGCCCAGCGCCCGCGCCGCACACGCGTTGACGACCGTCGGCCGCAGATCCACATCGACGAGGACCACACCCCACGACGCGTCCTCGAACAGCGCCTCACTCAGCGCGATCGACCGCTCCAGATCGATCTGCGCATGCACCTCGCTGAACGCGCAGTACACCCCGGCCGGCTTCCCGTCCGCACCCCGGACCCCGGCGGACTGCATCCGCACGAGCACCCGCCCGCCGTCCTTGCGCAGCAGAGCGAACTCATGCACCTGACGCCCCGGCGCATCCATGGCCGCCATCAGCCGCCCCTGCACCTCACCCACGTCCGCACTGCGCACCGCCCACCCCGCGAACCCGGGCCGCCCCACGGCCTCCTCGGCCGACCAGCCGAGAATCCGCTCCGCCTCACGGTTCCAGTGCGTGATCGTGCCGTCCGCGCCGAACGCACAGAGCGCCGCGTCCATCCCGTCGAGCAACGCCGCAAGCAGCTCCGACCCGGGGATCGGGTCGGGGCCGAGGGCATCAGTGGTCCCACTGCTCGTGGAAGCGCTCATCCCGGACCCCCTGCAGGACGTGTCCGCCATTGCCGCACGTCAGACCATTGAACTCGAACGTGACCCAGCACACATCGACTTCCAGGAAATCCGCCCCGTTCCCGGCGCCGGCGACTTCGTCCACGCCGCCATGCCCAAGGGCAGGTGGGCAGGCACTTGGACCGGGCGCATCTCCGTCCGCGCCTCCGGGAAACACAGCCTCAGCACGCCGGTGGGCCGCTGCACCGTGTCCCACAGGAACCTTCGGCTACTGCAGCGTGCCGACGGATACGCGTACAGCTACCGGCAGGAAGTCACCGAATAAATGGGTTGAGACATTCGCCGAGGGTTCCTAGGCTGCTGCCAGCGAAGAAAGGAGGTGTTCCGGAAGTGATTTCTTCTCGGACTCGTGAGGTGACTGCGGGCTGACGCCCGTTGTCGCGCTCTTTGCAGTGCAGGCCGGTCATCGGCCAATCCCAAGCAGTCACCGACCCGCAGGCTCGCCGGTAAGTCCGGCCGGCTCCTCCGCAAGGAGGAACCAGAGCCTGCGGGTTTCTGCATGCGCGGAGGGGCTTGCTACGGGCACAGGCGCTCGACGCGCCAGCCGTCGCCCTCGCGTACGTACCGCAGCCGGTCGTGCAGCCGGTTCTCGTGGCCCTGCCAGAACTCGATGGTCTCCGGTACGACGCGGAAGCCGCCCCACTGCGGGGGTGCGGGGATGCGTTCGCCCTCGGGGTAGCGGGCCGCCAGTTCCTCGTACCGGTCGATGAGCTCCTGGCGGGAGTCGATCACGGCCGACTGTTCGCTCGCCCAGGCGCCCAACTGGGAGCCGTGGGGGCGGGTGCGGAAGTAGGCGACCGTCTCCTCGCGGGCGATGCGGGCCGCGCTGCCGGTGACGACGACCTGGCGGGCCAGCGGGTGCCAGGGGAAGAGCAGCGAGACGTACGGGTTGGCGTCCAGTTCGCGGCCCTTGCGGGAGTTGTAGTTGGTGAAGAAGACGAAACCCCGGGCGTCGTACTTCTTCAGCAGCACCGTGCGGGAGGACGGGCGGCCGTCGGGGGTGGCGGTGGAGACCACCATGGCGTTCGGCTCATAGACCATTCCACCTGCGGCGATCTGCCGGAACCAGTGGGCGAACTGATGCATGGGGTCGGTGGCGAGCGTGTCCTCGGTGAAGGCCTCGGAGCGGTACTGCTCGCGCATCGCGGCCGGATCGGTGGCGGCATCGGAAGGGGAATCTGCGGTGGGCACGGGGTCATCCTGCCGCAGCGGCCCAGTTTGCCCGGCGAGGAGGGGTGTCAACCTCGCATCGGTAATGCCGGGGGCTGTGCGGGATGTCACGCTTCCCCGCGTCGTGGGAACCCGCCAATATCTTGGGGCAGGCCAGTGTGGCCTCCGTACAGCCGCCGATTCGAGGGAGCCGCATGATGTCCGACTTCGTACCCGGGCTCGAGGGAGTCATCGCGTTCGAGACGGAGATCGCCGAACCCGACAAGGAGGGCGGTTCGCTCCGCTACCGCGGGGTCGACATCGAGGATCTCGTGGGTCATGTGTCGTTCGGGAACGTGTGGGGTCTGCTGGTCGACGGGGCGTTCAACCCCGGTCTGCCGCCCGCCGAGCCGTTCCCGATCCCGGTCCACTCGGGTGACATCCGGGTCGATGTGCAGTCCGCGCTGGCGATGCTCGCGCCGGTGTGGGGTCTGAAGCCGCTGCTCGACATCGACGAGGAGACCGCGCGCAACGATCTGGCGCGGGCCGCCGTGATGGCGCTGTCGTACGTCGCGCAGTCGGCGCGCGGGCAGGGGCTGCCGATGGTTCCGCAGAGCGAGATCGACAAGGCGCAGTCCGTCGTCGAGCGGTTCATGATCCGTTGGCGCGGGGAGCCGGATCCGAAGCATGTGAAGGCCGTCGACGCGTACTGGACGTCGGCCGCCGAGCACGGCATGAACGCCTCCACGTTCACCGCGCGGGTCATCGCGTCGACGGGAGCCGATGTGGCGGCGGCGCTGTCGGGTGCGGTGGGTGCGATGTCGGGGCCGCTGCACGGCGGGGCGCCGTCCCGGGTCCTCGGGATGATCGAGGAGATCGAGCGGACCGGTGACGCGACCGCGTATGTGAAGAAGGCCCTGGACAAGGGTGAGCGGCTGATGGGCTTCGGGCACCGGGTGTACCGGGCGGAGGACCCGCGGGCGCGGGTGCTGCGGCGTACGGCGAAGGAGTTGGGCGCGCCGCGGTTCGAGGTCGCGGAGGCGCTGGAGAAGGCGGCGCTGGAGGAGTTGCACGCGCGGCGTCCGGACCGGGTGCTGGCGACGAACGTGGAGTTCTGGGCGGCGATCATGCTGGACTTCGCGGAGGTTCCGGCGCACATGTTCACGTCGATGTTCACGTGTGCGCGTACGGCGGGCTGGTCGGCGCACATTCTGGAGCAGAAGCGGACGGGCCGGCTGGTGCGGCCGTCGGCGAGGTATGTCGGGCCGGGGCCGCGTGATCCGCGGGCGATCGAGGGGTACGAGCAGATCACGGATCTGGGCAACTGACGGTCCCGGTGCTGCGCAAGCCCGGCGTCCGCCTAGAGCTTGCCGCGGAGAGTGATGGTGCGGTGTCCGCCGAGGCGGCGCCGCACCTCCTGTTCGAAGCCGTAGGTCAGCTCCGCCCAGTTCCAGAAGGTGAGGCCGAGCTGCCCGCAGGCGTAGTAGTTGTCCTCCCAGCTCCAGCGGTCGATGCCGGAGGGCCGGCGGCAGGAGGGGCACTCCACGGCGCCTTCGCCGCCATCCGCCCAGGCGCCGAGCCGGCCCGCGAACGGGGCCCAGGCGGTGTCGACGGGGCACCAGGTGTCGTCGACGAGGCGGATCTCGGTGGCGCAGAGCGGGCAGGTGGCAGCTCCCGCGTCGCCCTGGCCGCTGTCGAAGACGGTGCGTCCGGTTGCAACGTGGAGACCGTTGCTCCACAGCTCGACCGGTTCCGGGTCGTCGACGGCCTTGGCGTGGTTCGGACCAGGTGCGTTGCCGTAGCCGTCTCCGTCGAGGACGCAGTCGGTGCGCTCGGGGCTGACGATTCCGTCGGCGATCAGCCAGTCGAGGAGCCCGGCGCCGAGTTGTGCGGCGTTCTGCTCGGTGGCGTCGAGGTCGACGATCGTCTGGAAGTGGTCACCCACAGGTCCCCCAAGGTCAGTCGAGTGCGTCGTCCACCAGTGCCGCCCACTGTGCCACGACCCTCCGGCGCCTGGCGGTGTCGTCGGTCAGTACGTTGGCCAGGCCGAGGCCGCGGGCCATGTCGAGGAGGCCCTGGACGGTTTCGCGGGTGCCGGGCCGGGATTCGTCGGCCTTCAGGAGTTCGACGGCGATGCGGTGGGTCTCGCGGCCGACGCGGGCTTCGAGTTCGCTGACGCGGGGGTGCAGTGACGCCTCGTTGGAGGCGGCGACCCAGAGCTGGAGTGCGGCGCGGAACAGCGGTCCTGTGTAGAGGTCGACGAGGGCGGCGACGACGGCTGTGCGGCCTTGGACGGGCAGGGTGCGCAGGGCGGCGGAGCGTTCTTCGGCGACGTATTCGACGGCTGCGGTGAACAGGTCCTCGCGGGTGGGGAAGTGGTGCTGGGCGGCGCCGCGCGATACGCCTGCGCGTTCGGCGACGACGGAGACCGTGGAGCCTGCCCAGCCGTGTTCGGCGAGGCAGGCGACCGCGGCTTCGAGCAGCCGTCGGCGGGTGGCGCGGCTGCGGTCCTGCTTGGGGGTCCTGTCGGTGGGGGGCGTCACAACACCCATGCGGGGTCCCGTCGTTCGTGGAAGGCCGTCATCCCTTCCCGTGCCTCGGTGGAGGCGAAGAGTGCTGCCGAGCGGGCGATGAGGTCTTCGGCGTGCTGGTCGAAACTTTCCCGCACAGTAGCTGTGACCAGCTCCTTCGACGCTGCCAGCCCCTGTGGTGAGGCTCGGCGCAGTCCGTCGAGTACGGGTATGAGCGCCTTGTCCACGTCGTGGGCGGCGAGGGTGATCAGGGAGATCCGGGCGGCTTCGGTCGCGTCGAAGCGTTCTCCGGTGAGGTAGTAGCGGGCGGCGGCGCGTGGGTCGGTGCGGGGCAACAGGGGCAGGGAGATCACGGCGGGGGCGAGGCCGAGCCGGGATTCGGTGAGGGCGAAGGTGGAGGCGGGTCCGGCGGCGGAGATGTCGCAGGCGGCGAGGAGTCCGAGTCCGCCCGCCCGGACGTGTCCGTCGACGCGGGCCACCACGGGTTTGGGCAGGGTGACGATCTCCCGCATCAGGGCGACGAACGCTTCCGGGTCGGGGGGTGCGCCGAGGTCCGCGCCGGCGCAGAACGTGTTGCCCGTGTGGGTGAGGACCACGGCCCGTACGGTGTCGTCCTCGCCGTATCGGGCGAGGGTTTCGCGGAGTTCGGCGACGAGCCGCGCGGAGAGTGCGTTGCGGTTCGTCTGCGAGTCCATCCGTACGGTGGCGATGCCACGTTCTCGGCCGGTGCGGACCAGTTTCATGCTTCTGCCGCCTTCTCGATGGCTTCTTCGTCGGTGTTTTCCCGGTCGCGCAGTTCGCGCCGGAGGATCTTTCCGGAGGTGGCGCGGGGTACGGCGCCGATGAATTCGGCCCGCCGGATCTTCTTGTACGGGGCGACGCGCTCGGCGACGTACGCCATGACGTCGTCGGCGGTGAGGTCGTCGGGGGCGACTCCGGCCTGCCGGACCAGATATGCCTTGGGGACTTCGTTGCCGTCGGTGTCGTACACCCCGATGACGGCGGCGTCCGCGATCGACGGGTGGCCGAGCAGCAGGGCTTCGAGTTCGGCGGGGGCGACCTGGTAGCCCTTGTACTTGATGAGTTCCTTGACCCGGTCGACGACGTGGAGCCAGCCGTCGGCGTCGACGCGGCCGATGTCGCCGGTGTGCACCCATCCGTCGGCGTCGATCATGTCGGCGGTGGCCTCGGGCCGGCCGAGGTAGCCCTTCATCACCTGCGGGCCGCGGATGAGTACCTCGCCGTCGGTGTCGATGCCGGCGTCGCGGTCCGGGTCGTCGAGGGAGACGATCCGCATCTCGGTGCCCGGCAGGAGTTTCCCGACGGCGCCGGGCGGCGGGTTCTCGGCGGCGAGCGGGACGACGTGGGTGCCGGGCGAGAGTTCCGTCATGCCGTACGCCTGCCGTACCGGTGGCAGTCCGAGGCGCCGGGAGCAGGCGGCGGCGAGTCCTGCGTCGAGCGGGGCGGCGGCGCTGACGATGTACTCCAGCGAGGACAGGTCGTACTGGGAGACGACCGGGTGTTTGGCGAGGGCCAGGACGATCGGCGGAGCCACGTACAGTCCGCTGATCCGGTGCTTCTCGATCGCGGTGAGGAACTGGACGAGGTCGAAGCGCGGCAGGACGACGACGGTGGCGCCGAGCCGCAGCGGGGCGTTC
Organism: Streptomyces sp. NBC_01717; assembly: GCF_036248255.1. NCBI lineage: Bacteria > Bacillati > Actinomycetota > Actinomycetes > Kitasatosporales > Streptomycetaceae > Streptomyces > Streptomyces sp. NBC_01717. The sequence goes on from NZ_CP109178.1 coordinate 4,259,185, forward strand.
ATCAGGGCGGTCAGCCCGTAGATGTGGAAGAACGGGAGGACGGCGAGGATCCGGTGGCCGGGGTTCATCGGGATGAACGGCCGCAGCTGCTCCAGGTTGGTGGCCATGGAGCGGTGGGTGAGCATGACGCCCTTGGGTGTGCCGGTGGTGCCGGAGGAGTACGGCAGTGCGGCGATGTCCTCGGCCGGGTCGATGGTGATCTGCGGTTCGGGGGCGGTGGAGCCCAGCATGTCGAGTACGGAGGTGTGTCCGTCGGCCCGGTCGCAGACGAATATCTCCTCTATGCCGCCGACGAGTTCGGCGGCACGGCGGGCGGTCTCGAGGAGCGGGGAGACGGTGACGATCCAGCGGGCGGAGGAGTCGCGGAGCTGTTTGGCGAACTCCTCCGCCGTGGCGAGGGGGTGCACGGTGGTGACGGTGGCGCCCGCCCGGGTGGCTCCGAAGAACACGGTCGGGTAGGCGAGGGTGTTGGGGCTGTGCAGGGCGACGACGTCGCCCTTCCGGACCCCGGTGGCGGCGAGCGCCGCCGCGATCCGGCGGTGGAATGTGTCGAGCTGCCGGTAGGTGAGCGTGGTGGTGTCGTCGGTGCCGTCGATCAGGGCGACCGTGTCGCCGTAGGTGCCGGCGGCCTGTCCGAGGACCGCGTCATGGATGGGGAGGTCGAGCGGCTGGACGTCTGCGTACTCGCTGCGGAACACGTTCACCATGGCGGGTCCCTTCGAACGGCGGCTGGAGGGACAGAGTCCCCTGTGTCAGTACGACTTGGGGAGACCCAGGGACTGGTGGGAAACGTAGTTCAGGATCATTTCCCGGCTGACGGGTGCGATCCGGGCGACGCGGGCCGCGGTGATCAGGGAAGCGATCCCGTATTCGCGGGTGAGGCCGTTGCCGCCGAGGGTGTGCACCGCTTGGTCGACGGCTTTCACGCAGGCCTCGGCAGCGGCGTACTTCGCCATGTTGGCGGCTTCGCCCGCACCGATGTCGTCGCCCTCGTCGTAGAGCCTGGCGGCCTTCTGCATCATCAGGCGGGCCAGTTCGAGTTCGATGTGCGCCTGGGCGAGGGGGTGGGCGATGGCCTGGTGGGAGCCGATGGGCTCCTTCCACACCTGTCGGGTCCGGGCGTACTCGACGGCGCGGCCGAGGGCGTACCGGCCCATGCCGAGGGCGAAGGCGGCGGTCATGATGCGTTCGGGGTTGAGTCCGGCGAAGAGCTGGAGGAGGCCCGCGTCCTCTCCCCCACTCTCGGCTTCGCCCGAGCGGGAGGTACCCCCTCCGACGAGGGCGTCGGCGGGCAGCCGCACGTCGTCGAGGACCAGCTCGAACTGCTTCTCCGGTGCCTGGAGTTCCATGTCGATCTGCGAGCGCCGAAATCCGGGGGCGTCGCGCGGGACGATGAAGAGGCAGGGCTTGAGCCTGCCGGTCCTGGCGTCCTCGGTGCGCCCGACGATGAGGGTGGCGTCGGCGATGTCGACACCGGAGACGAACACCTTCCGCCCGGTGAGCAGCCACTCGTCGCCGTCGCGGCGGGCGGTGGTGGTGATGCGGTGGGAGTTGGAGCCGGCGTCGGGTTCGGTGATGCCGAAGGCCATGGTGAGGGTGCCGTCGGCGAGGCCGGGGAGCCACTGCTGTTTCTGGGTGTCGGTGCCGAAGCGGGCGATGACGGTGCCGCAGATCGCCGGGGAGACGATCATCATGAGGAGGGGCGATCCTGCCGCTCCCAGCTCTTCCAGGACTATGGAGAGTTCGGCCATGCCGCCGCCTCCGCCGCCGTACTCCTCGGGGAGGTTGACCCCCAGGTAGCCGAGCTTGGCGGCTTCGGTCCACAGTTCGCGGGGGTGGGCGCCGTCGCGTACGACGGAGGTCATGTAGTCGCGCCCGTACCGCTTTCCGAGTGCGGCGACGGCGGCGCGCAGGTCTTGCTGCTCTTCGGTTTCGAGGGCGGTGCTCATGGGGTCGGTTCCTCCTGTGCGTCTTGTACGACTGCGAGCAGGGCGCCGACCTCCACCTGGAGGCCGGGTGCGGCGTGGAGCGCGGTGAGGGTGCCGGTGGCGGGGGCGAGGATGCGGTGTTCCATCTTCATCGCCTCGAGCCAGATGAGGGGCTGTCCGGCTCGGACGGCGGCGCCGGGTGCGAGGCCGTCGGCGAGCCGGACGACGGTGCCGGGCATGGGGGCGAGCAGGGAGCCGGGTTCGGTGCGTTCGGTGGGGTCGGTGAAGCGGGGGAGGGTGGTGAAGGTGTACGAGCCGGTGGCGCCGTCCACGTGGACCCGGTCGTGGTGGGTGGCGAGGCGGAAGCGGTGGGTGACGCCGTCGTCGGTTTCGACGGTGACGTGGCCGGGGGTGGCGGTGAGGATCCGGGCACCGGGGGCGTCGATCGCGCCGCTGCGGGTGGTGCGGTAGGCGATCTCGTGTTCGGCGCCGTCGGGTTCGCTGCGGTAGCGCCTGGTCTGTGGCTGGGAGGGGAGATTGCGCCAGCCGCCGAAGCGGGATGTGCCGATGGCTTCCGGGTGCCGGGCGGCGTGGGCGGCGGCTGCGGCGAGGGCCGCGAGGTGCCGGTCCGCGTCGTCGCCCGGGGTGCGGGTGAGGGATTCCAGGTGGCGGTCGTAGAAGCCGGTGTCGGGGCGGGCGCCGGTGAAGTCGGGGTGGCGCAGGGACCGTACGAGCAGCGCGCGGTTGGTGACCGGGCCGTGGATGCGGGCGCGTTCCAGGGCGCGGGCGAGGAGTCGTACGGCCTGGGCGCGGGTGGGGGCGTGGGCGATGACCTTGGCGATCATCGGGTCGTAGTGCATGCCGATGGTGTCGCCGCCGGTGTATCCGGTGTCGAGGCGCAGACCGGGTTCGTCCGGTACGTCCAGCGTGAGCAGTGCTCCGGTCTGTGGCTGCCAGTCGCGGGCCGGGTCCTCCGCGTAGAGCCGGGCTTCGACGGCGTGCCCGTGCGGGGCGGGGGGCGTGGTGGGGAGGGGTTCGCCTTCGGCGACGGACAGTTGGAGGGCGACGAGGTCGAGCCCGAAGACGGCTTCGGTGACGGGGTGTTCGACCTGGAGCCGGGTGTTCATCTCCAGGAAGTACGGGTGTCCGTCGGCGGCGACGAGGAACTCGACGGTGCCCGCGCCCCGGTAGCCGACGGCGCGGGCCGCTGCGGTCGCCGCGTCGTGCAGCCGGGTGCGCAGCGCGTCGTCGAGGCCGGGCGCGGGGGCTTCCTCGATGACCTTCTGGTGGCGGCGCTGGAGCGAGCAGTCGCGGGTGCCGAGCGCCCATACGGTGCCGTGTGCGTCGGCCATGATCTGGACCTCGACGTGCCGGCCGCGTTCGACGTAGGGCTCGGCGAAGACTTCGCCGTCGCCGAAGGCGCTCGCTGCCTCGGCCGTGGCGGCCGCCATCTCGCCGGGCAGGGCGTCCAGTTCACGTACGACCCGCATGCCGCGTCCGCCGCCGCCCGCCGCGGCCTTCAGCAGCAGCGGCAGGTCACCTGCGGTGGCCTGCGCCGGGTCGACGGGTGCGAGCAGCGGCACCCCGGCGGCGGCCATCAGTTCCTTGGCCCGGGTCTTGGACGCCATCATCTCGATGGCCTTGACCGGCGGGCCGACCCAGACGAGCCCGGCGTCCTGTACGGCCCGGGCGAAGCCGGCGTTCTCGGAGAGGAAGCCGTAGCCGGGGTGCACGGCGTCGGCGCCCGCCGTGCGGGCGGCGCGTACGACGAGATCGCCGCGCAGATAGGTGTCGGCGGGCGCGGCCCCCGGCAGCCGTACGGCGATGTCGGCCTCCCTGACGTGCAGTGCGTCGGCGTCCGCGTCCGAGTACACGGCGACGGTGGCGATGCCCAGGGCACGGCAGGTACGGAAGATCCGGCAGGCGATCTCGCCCCGATTGGCGACGAGCAGGGTGCTGATCATGTTCGTCCTCACATCCGGAAGATGCCGAAGCCGCCGCGGGCGCCTTCGACCGGGGCGGTGTGGATCGCGGACAGGCAGATCCCGAGGACGGTCCTGGTGTCGCGCGGGTCGATGACCCCGTCGTCGTACAGCCGCCCGGAGAGGAACATCGGCAGCGACTCGGACTCGATCTGCTGCTCCACCATGGCACGCAGCCCGGCGTCGGCCTCGTCGTCGTAGGGCCGTCCCTTCGCGGCGGCGGAGGCCCGGGCGACGATGGACAGCACGCCCGCGAGCTGCTGCGGGCCCATCACGGCGGACTTGCTGCCGGGCCAGGCGAAGAGGAAGCGGGGGTCGTAGGCGCGCCCGCACATGCCGTAGTGCCCGGCCCCGTAGGAGGCGCCCATCAGCACGGACAGGTGCGGGACCCTGGAGTTGGACACCGCGTTGATCATCATCGCGCCGTGTTTGATGATGCCACCCTGCTCGTACTCCTTGCCGACCATGTAGCCGGTGGTGTTGTGCAGGAAGAGGAGGGGGATGTCGCGCTGGTTGGCGAGCTGGATGAACTGGGCGGCCTTCTGCGACTCCTCGCTGAACAGCACCCCTTGCGCGTTGGCGAGGATGCCGACGGGGTAGCCGTGCAGCCGGGCCCATCCGGTGACCAGGCTCGTGCCGTACAGCGGTTTGAACGCGTCGAAGTCGGAGCCGTCGACGATCCGGGCGATCACCTCGCGCGGGTCGAACGGGATCTTGAGATCTCCGGGCACGATCCCGAGCAGTTCGTCCTCGTCGTACTTCGGTGGCTCGGCGGGTCCCGGATCGGGGTGTGCCTTGCGCCAGTTGAGCCGGGCGACGATCCGCCGTGCCTGGCGCAGCGCGTCGTGCTCGTCGACGGCGAAGTGGTCGGCGAGTCCGGAGGTGCGGGCGTGCATGTCGGCGCCGCCGAGGGACTCGTCGTCGCTCTCCTCGCCGGTCGCCATCTTCACCAGCGGCGGTCCGCCGAGGAAGACCTTCGACTGCTCCTTGATCATGACGGTGTGGTCGGACATGCCGGGGACGTACGCCCCGCCGGCCGTGGAGTTCCCGAAGACGACCGCGACGGTGGGGATGCCCGCGGCGGAGAGCCGGGTGAGGTCCCGGAACAGTGCGCCGCCGGGGATGAAGATCTCCCTCTGGGACGGCAGATCGGCCCCGCCGGACTCGACGAGGCTGATGCAGGGCAGCCGGTTGGCGAAGGCGATCTCGTTGGCGCGCAGGGCCTTCTTCAGGGTCCAGGGGTTGGAGGCGCCGCCGCGCACGGTCGGGTCGTTGGCGGTGATCAGGCACTCGACGCCCTCGACGACCCCGATGCCCGTGACGAGCGAGGCCCCCACGGCGTACTCGCTGCCCCAGGCGGCCAGCGGCGACAGCTCCAGGAACGGTGTGTCGGCATCGACGAGCAGCTCGATCCGCTCCCGGGCGAGGAGTTTGCCGCGCCCCCGGTGCCGCTCGACGTACTTCTCGCCGCCTCCCGCGAGGGCCTTGCCGTGCTCGGTGCCGAGCTCGCCGAGCCGGTCGAGCATGGTGGCGCGGTTCGCGGCGTATTCGGGACTCGTGGTGTCGAGCCCGGTGGCCAGGACGGTCATGCGTGCGCCTCCGGTGCGTCGGTGGTTTCGAGCAGGGTCACGGGGATGGGGAGGTGCCGGGACCGCAGCCACTCCCCCACCGCCTTGGCCTGCGGATCGAAGCGGGCCTGGGCGGCGACGCCTTCGCCGAGGAGGCCGTGGACGACGAAGTTCAGTGCGCGGAGGTTCGGCAGGACGTGCCGTACGACGGTCAACTCGGCGGTTTCGGGCAGCAGTTCCTGGAAGCGTTCGACGGTCAGTTCGTGGGCCAGCCAGCGCCAGGCGTCGTCGGTGCGGACCCAGATGCCGATGTTGGCGTCACCGCCCTTGTCGCCGCTCCGGGCGCCGGCGATCCGGCCGAGGGGGGTGAGCTGGGTCAGCCCGGCGGGCAGGGGTTCGGGGAGAGCGGGCTCGTCGATTTCCTCGAGCGCCTTTGTCCGTACGGGTGGTGTCACCCGCTCCCGTCGCCCGTCCGGCCCCAAGGCGACGTGCTCGACGTCTTCCGCCGGTACGTACCTCGCCTCGAACACTCCGTAGGGCGCGCCCTTGCCGGGCGGGGCGGTGACATGGAAGCCCGGGTAGCTGCCGAGGGCCAGCTCGATCGCGGCCCCGGAGACCGCCCTGCCGACGGCCTCCGGGTCCTGGTCGCGGACGACGAGCCGGAGCAGGGCGGCGGCGGTCTCCTCGGTGTCGGCGTCGGCCCTGTCGGTACGGGCCAGTTCCCACCGCACCTCGTCGGGCGGCCCGGTACGGGACCGGGCGAGCGCCTGCGCGAACTGGTCCTGCACCAGCTGTGCCTTGGCCTCGATGTCGAGCCCGGTGAGCACGAAGACGACCTCGTTGCGCCAGCCGCCGAGCCGGGTGAGCCCCACCTTGAGGGTGGGCGGCGGGGCCTCGCCGCGCACCCCGGAGATCCGGACCCGGTCCGGCCCGTCCTGGGTCAGGCGTGCGGTGTCGAGCCGGGCGGTCACGTCCGGCCCGGCGTACCGGGCGCCGCCGGTCTCGTAGAGGAGCTGGGCCGTGACGGTCCCGACGTCGACGAAGCCGCCCGTGCCGTCGTGCTTGGTGATGACGGACGACCCGTCGGCGTGGATCTCGGCGAGCGGGAAGCCGGGCCGGCGGATGTCGTGGCCGCGGAAGAAGGAGTAGTTCCCGCCGGTGGCCTGGGTGCCGCACTCCAGGACGTGTCCGGCGACGACGGCCCCGGCGAGGGCGTCGTGGTCGTCCGGCCCCCAGCCGAAGTGGGCGGCGGCGGGGCCGGTGACGAGGGCGGCGTCGGTGACCCGGCCGGTGACGACGACATCGGCTCCGGCGCGCAGGCAGGCGGCGATGCCGTGGCCGCCGAGGTAGGCGTTGGCGGTGAGGAACCCGTCGGGCACGGGCAGGCTGTCGCCCTCGACATGCGCGACCCGGACCGGAACGCCCACCTTGCGGGCCAGTTCGGCGACGGCCCCGGCGAGTGCGGCCGGGTTGAGCCCCCCGGCATTGGCGACGATCTTCACACCGCGCTCGTGGGCGAGCCCGAGGCCTTCTTCGAGCTGCTGCAGGAAGGTGGTGGCGTAGCCGCGGGCAGGGTCCTTGAGCCGGCTGCGCCCGAGGATGAGCATGGTCAGCTCGGCGAGGTAGTCGCCGGTGAGGATGTCGAGGGGGCCGTCGGTGAGCATCTCCCGTACGGCGTCGAAGCGGTCACCGTAGAACCCGGAGGCGTTCCCGATCCGCAGCGGTGCGGCGGTCATCGGGCGCCGCCCCGTGCACCGCTGCCGGGTGCACCACCCCCGGGCGCGCGGCCGGGTCCGGGCGGGCCGGCGAAGGCCTGGGCGATGTCCAGCCACTGGTCGGCGTCGGCCCCGACGGCACGGACGGCGAGGTCGTCGCGGTGGGCGCGGCGGGTGACGAGGAGGCAGAAGTCGTGCAGCGGTCCGGTGACACGCTGTCCGGCGTCCTCGGGCCCGAATGCGATCACCTCGCCGTCGGGGGCTTCGAGTTCGATGCGGAACTCCTCGTCGGGCGCCTTGATCCCCTGTACGAGGAAGGCGTGGTCACGGGTCCGCACCCCGATCCGGGCGATGTGGCGCAGCCGGGTGGTCGGGGCGCGTACGGCACCGAGGGCGTCGGCGACGTCCTGCCCGTGCGCCCAGGTCTCCATCAGCCGCGCGGTCGCCATGGACGCGACGCTCATGGGCGGCCCGTACCAGGGGATGCGGGTGCCGGGCGGGGCGGCGCGCAGGGCTCGTTGGAGCCGGTCGCGCCCGTCGCGCCAGCGGGTGAGCAGCGTGGCCGGCTCCTCGGCCACGAGTTCCCCGGCGGCCTGGTCGACGAAGCTGTCGGGTGCCGCCTGTGCCTTGGCGACCTCCGCGGCGAAGGCACCCGGGTCGGTCACGGCGAGCAGGGCGACCTCGTCGGTCCAGGTCAGATGGGCGATCTGGTGGGCGACTGTCCAGCGTTCGGCGGGGGTCGGCCCGGCCCACTGCTCGGCGCTCAACTCCGCTACCAGCAGGTCGAGTTCGTCGCTCTCGCTGCGCAGATCGTCGAGCACGGCTGCGGCATCGGACACGGTGCGCTCCCCTCGGGGCGTGGCGGTGTGCCCAGGAGCATGTCAGCGGACCAGGAAACAAGCAAGCATGCTTGCATTGTTTGATGCGTCCGACTCCACGGCCGGGCCGGGATCCGGCTGCTAGCCTCCGCCGATGACTGACGAACCTCGCGCCGCAGGTGTGCGTTTCGACGACAACAGACTTGTCCTGGAGCAGTATCGGGACCAGGCCGGCATCTACTACTCCTTCCCGGGCGCCGCCCCGGACTCCTTCCGCGCCGACGGCCGGACCGCTGAGGGCACATCGGCCGCACTCTCCCTGACCGAGGCGCTGCACGCCCGGATCCGCCCGGTCGGCACGGCGGAGAACGTCCTGCGCGCGTGGTCGCAGGGAGCTCCCCCGCAGGACACGGCCGCCCTGGACGACCCGACGACAGCCGAACCGACCCGGGTCCGCGGCGGCGCGATCGTCATCCGCGACCGGCGGATGCTACTGATCCACTTCCCCGGGGACGACGGCTGCCACTACGAGATCCCGGGCGGCGGCGTCGAAGCCGGCGAGACACCGGAGGTGGCGGCGGTCCGCGAACTCCGGGAGGAGACCGGCCTGCACGGAACGGTCGTACGCGAAGTGGCCCGGATCTGGCGGGGCGGCACCCGGGGCCACTACTTCACGATGGAGGCGGACGGCGAAGTGGGCGAACCGGAGACACTGGACAACTACGGGGGCGCCCCGGCCTGGGTACCGGTCTCCGAGCTGCCCACCACCCCGCTCTGGCCCCGCCGGCTGTCCTGGCGGATCGCCCACTGGCACACCTCCGGCTGGCCGGCGTATCCGGCCGAACTGGCGGATACGGTCTGGGACCTGGACGCGGCCTGCGGGTGGTGACGGCCGACTCTCTAGGAGTTCGCCTTCGTGCGGCGGCCGGCGCCCACCTGGCTGCGGACCGCGCCCATGCTCGCCCCGATGACCAGCGCGATCGCCAGCGCGTCGGTGGCGGTCAGGGCCTGGTCGAGGATGAGGAATCCGGCCGTCGCCGCGATGGCCGGCTCCAGGCTCATCAGCACGGCGAACGTGTGCGCGGGCAGCCGGCGCAGCGCCATCAGTTCCAGGGTGTACGGGAGCACCGAGCTCATCAGCGCCACCGCCGCACCCATCGCCAGTGTCGACGGGACCGCCAGCTTCGCGCCCGATTCCAGGATGCCCAGCGGCAGTGACAGCACTGCGGCGACCACCATCGCCAGGGCCAGACCGTCGGCCTGCGGGAAGCGGCGGCCGGTGCGGGCGCTGAAGACGATGTACGTCGCCCACATCGCCCCCGCACCCAGCGCGAACGCCGCACCGAGCGGGTCCAGCCGGTCGAAGCCTCCGCCGCCCAGCAGGAACACCCCGCCCAGCGCGAGCCCCGCCCAGACGAAGTTGATCAGACGGCGGGAGGCGATCACCGAGAGCGCCAGCGGGCCGAGCACCTCCAGGGTGACGGCCGCACCCAGCGGAATGCGGTCGAGAGCCTGGTAGAAGAGCATGTTCATGGCGCCCATGGCGATGCCGAACGCAACCACCGTTCCCCAGTCGGCCCGCGAGTGACCGCGCAGCTTCGGGCGGCAGACGGCCAGCAGGACGACCGCGGCGACCACCAGCCGGAGCGTGACCACCCCGAGCGCACCGGCCCGCGGCATCAGCAGGGCCGCGACCGCCGAGCCGAACTGCACGGAGAGGCCGCCCGCGACCACCAGGGCCACCGGGGCGAGCGCCGCCCTTCGGCCGCCCGGACGCGCGGAGCCCGCCCCGTCGAGGGCGGACACCGCCTCCGGTACGGCGACGGCTGCTACGGCCGGCTCTGCGGCACTGCGCTGGTCGTTCACGTGGCGGCCTTCCTCCTCAAGGGGCTGAACGGGATCGAGTGCACTGTATTGCACTTCACGATTGAAGATACTGCACTCTTGCGGCGTGGGCCGTTTCTTTACCGTAGAGACCTCCGCGCGGCGCGTGAAATGCCCAATGCGCTCCCGTTATGCTGCCGACGCATGAGCACAGGACAGGGCCGCAGCGTCGAGCTGCGCCACTTGCGGGCCTTCCTCGCCGTCGCCGACGCGGGCAACGTCACACGCGCCGCAGCCGCGCTCCGGCTCACGCAGCCCGCCGTCTCCCGCACCCTCGCCGCCCTCGAGCAGCATCTCGGCGTCCGGCTCGTGGACCGCTCCACCCATCACCTCGCCCTCACCCCCGAGGGCGTCGTCTTCCGCGACAAGGCGGCCGCCGCGGTCGCCGCCTTCGACGAGGCGGTCGACTCCGGTGGCCTGCGCAACTGGCCGCTGCGGCTCGGACACGCCTGGTCCGCGTTCGGCCCGTACACCACACCGCTGCTCCGCGGCTGGCAGGACCGGTACCCGGAGACCCCTCTCGAACTGCTGCGGATCGACGACCGCACGGCCGGGCTCACCCGCGGCGAGGTCGACGCGGCTCTGCTGCGCGGGCCCGTCGAGGCGCCGGGGCTCGTCACCGAGGTGCTGTTCAGCGAGGACCGGGTGGCGGCGGTGACGGCGGACGGCCCGCTCGCCGCACACACCACGCTCCGTCTCGCCGATCTCGCGGACGGCACGGTCGTCCTCAACACCGTCTCCGGCACCACCACAGTCGACCTGTGGCCGCCGCACGCCCGCCCCGCCGCCACCCTCACCGTCGCCAACACCGACGACTGGCTGACCGCCATCGCGGCCGGCCGCGGCTCCGGGGTGTCGGTCGCCTCCACCGCCGACATGCATCCGCACACCGGGGTCGCGTACCGCCCGCTCGTCGACGCCCCGACCGTGCCGCTGCTGCTCGCCCGCCGCGACGCACCCGGCCATCCGGCGCTGCCGAAACTCGCGGCAATGGCCCGCGAAATCATTGGAGAAGACATCACCGGATGAGGGAATTTCCCTGCGCGGCAAGGGGGTTGGGGTGCTGTGAGAGCCGGACACAGGCCGACCGTCATCTGGGGGATCACCTTGACGAACGACATCACCGTGCACGGCACGGTCGCACCGGGCTTCGAAGGCGTACGGGAGACCTACGCCGCCGTACTCGCCGAGGACACCACCGAGCCCGGGTCCCAGCTCGCGGTGCGGCTGCACGGCCGGACGGTCGTCGATCTCTGGGCCGGGGACGGGATCGAGGCCGATTCACTGCCCGCCGTGTACTCGTCCACCAAGGGCGCCGCGCACCTGGTCGTCGCGCTGCTGGTCCAGGACGGCGTTCTCGACCTGGACCGTACGGTCGCCTCCTACTGGCCCGCGTTCGCCGCCGAGGGCAAGGGCGGGCTGACACTGCGGCAGCTGCTCGCGCACGCCTCCGGAGTGATCGGGGTGGAGGGCGGGTTCAGCGACGAGGAGCTGGCTGACGACCGGCTGCTCGCCGCCCGGCTGGCGGGGCAGACGCCGTTCTGGACGCCCGGTACGGCGTACGGGTACCACGGCCTGGTGATCGGGGCCCTCACCGGTGAAGTGGTGCGCCGGGTCACGGGGCGTTCGATCCAGGAGCTCTTCGAGGAGCGGATCAGGGCCCCGTACGGGCTGGACTTCTTTCTGGGACAGCCCGAGGCGCTCGAAGCGCGGTACGTCGCCGTCCGGCCGATGGCGCCCACCCCGGAGCAGGCGGCCGCGCTCGTGCTCGACCCGATCGATCCGAAGAGCCTCAGGGCCGTCGCCTTCAACTACCCGACCGACCTGATCACGTGGATCAACAATCCGTCCGTGCGGGCGCTGGGCCCGGCCTCGGTGGGTGGTGTGGGCTCGGCGCGCGGGCTGGCCGGGATGTACGCGGCCGCCATCTCGGAGGTGGACGGCCGGGCCCCGCTGCTCAAGGCGGAGACGCTCGCCGAGTTCGCCCGGCTGCACGCGGTCGGCACCGACCTGGTGACCGGCGAGGAGGACCACTTCGGGCTCGGCTTCGAGCGGCCGGCCGTGCGGTATCCGTCGCTGGGCGAGGGGGCGTTCGGGCACTGCGGTGCGGCGGGGTCGCAGGCGCTTGCCGATCCGGCCAGTGGGGTGGCGTACGGGTACACGCGGCGGCGGTATGCCTTTCCTGGTGGGGCGGCGCCGGAGAACGAGCGGTTGGTGGCGGCGGTGGTGCGGGCGGCCGCCACGGGCTGACAGCGTGTGGGGGCGGGGGAGGGCTGTTCCCCCGCCCCGCCCCTTCCCGAACCCGGGGCTCCGCCCCGAAGCCCCGCTGCGCAACAATCGCCGCAGGGGCTTGGGTGTTTCCACGGGGACTTGGGTGTTGCTGCACAGGGTTGGGTGTTGCTGTGGGGGCTTGGGTCAGATCGGGTGGGTGTCGGTGCCGTTCAGGCCCTCTGCCAGCAGCTCCGCCAGGTGCCTCGATCGCACGCCTGCCAGCTGGGCCAGCTGGGTCCGGCAGGAGAAGCCGTCGGCCAGGATGTCCGTGCCGGGCTCCGCACTCCGTACCGACGGCAGCAGCTGCTCCTCCGCGCAGGCCACCGACACCCCCCAGTGGCCCCGTTCGAAACCGAAGTTCCCCGCCAGTCCGCAGCAGCCACCGGCCAGTTCACCTGCCAGTCCGGCGCGTTCGCGCAGCCGTCGTTCCGCTGCGTCGCCGAGGACCGCGTGCTGGTGGCAGTGGGTCTGGCCGGTGACCGGGCGGTCCAGGCGCGGTGGTTGCCAGTCGGGGGCGTACTCCTCCAGGTACTGCGCCAAAGTGCGCACGGATGCGGCGAGTTCCGCGGCGCGGGGGTCGTCGGGGAGGAGTTCCGGGAGGTCCGTACGGAGAGTGGCGGCGCAACTCGGTTCGAGGACGACGAGCGGGTCGCCGAGGGCGGGTCCCATCCGGTCCAGCGTGCGGCGCATGACCCTGCGGGCCTTGTCCAGCTGGCCCGTCGACACGTAGGTGAGGCCGCAGCACACGCCTCGCCCCGGGTACAGGGCTGTCCGGCCCGCCGCCTCCAGGACCCGGACCGCCGCCCTGCCGACCTCCGGGGAGAGATGGTTGGTGAAGGTGTCCGGCCAGACCGTCACCACCTGGTCGCCCGACAGGAGCACCGTCCCCCGGCGCCTGCGCTTGGCCGCCCACCGGGTGAACGTCTCCCCCGGCAGAATCGGAATTGACCGCTCCGCAGCAATGCCCGCGAGCCGCTTCGCCAGTGCGGCGAGCGGGCGGATCCGGGCCAGCACGTTCAGCACCGGCGCGAACGGGGCCGCGAGCCGCAGCCACCCCGGCAGGCGGCCCATCACGTAGTGGGCGGCGGGGCGCAGCCGCCCCCGGTAGTGGTGGTGCAGGAACTCCGCCTTGTACGTGGCCATGTCCACGCCCACCGGGCAGTCGCTGCGGCATCCTTTGCAGGACAGGCACAGGTCGAGCGCGTCCCGGACCTCCTTCGACCGCCAGCCGTCCGTGATCACCTCACCCGCGAGCATCTCGTGCAGCAGCCGGGCCCGGCCGCGGGTGGAGTGCGCCTCCTCGCCTGTCGCCCGGAACGACGGGCACATCACGCCCGCGCCCGGCGCCTGCGCCGTACGGCACTTCGCGACGCCGACACACCGCCGTACGGCCGCCGAGAAGTCGCCGCCGTCGTGCGGGTAGCCGAAGGTGACGTCCACCGGGTGCTTCGGCAGGACGTCGAAGCGGAGGTTCTCGTCGAGGCGGGCCGGTCGGGCGAGCACCCCGGGGTTCATGCCGCCGTCCGGGTCCCAGAGGTCCTTGAACCGCCCGAAGAGCGCGACGAGTTCGTCTCCGTACATGCGGGGGAGCAGCTCGGCCCGGGCCTGCCCGTCGCCGTGTTCCCCGCTCAGTGAGCCGCCGTGCGCGACGACGAGCGTGGCCAGTTCCTCGGAGAAGCGGCGGAACCGGGCAACGCCGTCATCGCTCAGCAGGTCGAAGTCGATCCGCACATGGATGCAGCCGTCGCCGAAGTGCCCGTACGGTGTGCCGCGCAGTCCGTGGGCGGTGAGCAGGGCGCGGAATTCGCGCAGGTAGGGGCCGAGGCGGGCGGGTGGTACGGCGCAGTCCTCCCAGCCGGGCCAGGCCTCACTGCCGTCGGGCATCCGGGTCGCCGTGCCGGATGCGTCCTCCCGGATGCGCCACAGGGCCCGCTGCCCGGCCGGGTCGGTGACGACGGCCGCGTCCACCGCGTCGGCCGCCCGCAGGATCTGTTCGGCGCGCGCCCGCGCCTCGGCCGGGGTGGCGCCACCCGTCTCGACGAAGAGCCAGGCTCCGCCGCGCGGCAGACCGGCCGGTTCGCGTACGAGATCGGCGGCCATGCCCTCGACCGTCAGGGGGCAGTACGGGAGGAGGCCGGGGGCGGCTTCGGCGGCCGCGGACTCGTCGGCGTACCCGAGTACGGCGAGGGCGCGGGCCTCGGGTGCCTCGACCAGCCGTACGGTCGCCTCCGTCACCACGCCGAGCGTCCCCTCGCTGCCGCAGAAGGCGCGGGCGAGGTCCGGTCCGCGCTCCGGGAGCAGGGCGTCGAGGGCGTACCCGGAGATGCGGCGCGGAAGCTCGGGAAAGCCGGTGCGCAAAAGGGCGAGGTGACTGCCGGCCAGTTCGCGCAGGCCGGCGGGGGCGCCGTCCCACCGGCCGCGGCCCAGCCGCAGCGTGTCGCCGCCGTAGCGGGCGACGGCCAGTGCTTCGACGTTGTCGGCGGTGGTGCCCCAGGCCACCGAGTGGGAGCCGCAGGAGTTGTTGCCGATCATCCCGCCGAGTGTGCAGCGGCTGTGTGTGGACGGGTCCGGGCCGAACGTGAGGCCGTACGGTGCGGCGGCCCGGCGCAGGTCGTCCAGGATCACGCCGGGCTGGACGACGGCCGTGCGGGTCCCGGCGTCCAGCTCCACGATCGACCGCAGATGGCGGGTGAGGTCGAGGACCACACCGGTGCCGGTGGCCTGCCCGGCGATGGAGGTTCCGCCGCCGCGCGGCACCACGGGCACCTCGTGCGCACGGCAGACGGCGAGCGCGGCGGCGATGTCGTCGGCGTCGCGCGGGGCGACGACGCCGAGTGGTACGCGACGGTAGTTGGAGGCGTCCATCGTCATCAGCGCCCGTGCGGTGGCGTCGAACTCCACCTCTCCGCGCACAGCGCCGGAGAGGGCCCGCACAAGAGAGGTCCGCATCTGCTCGTCGGTCATGCGCCCAGGATGCCGTCGATCGTCCCGCCGACCGGGCCATTGGGGCTGCCGCCCCTCGCGTTTCCCGTCAACGACCCGGGACTGAAGTTCCCGGGCTTGCTGCTCGGGTCATCGATGGCTTCGATGAGTCCGGCTGCGTCCAGCTCTCACGCGATCAGCGTGAGAGCGGGGGCCGTTGACTCGGCCCCGCGGACCCACGCGTACCACCCTCTGTGGGCGATGTTGTGGGACGAGTTGTGGTCCGCGTGCTCAACGAAGCCGCAGGACCGGCAGGCGAACACGGCCTGGGAAGGCCGGTTGCCGCGTTCGACATGATGACACTGCGAGCATTCCTGGCTGGTGTACGCCGGATCGACGTGCACCACCGGCACTCCGGCCCGCTTCGCCTTGTAGGCGATGAAGGAGCCGAGCTGGGCGAAAGGCCAGGAGTGGAGCGTGGTGCGTTGGGGCTTTCTCAGCCGTGCCCGCTCCCGGATACCGCCCAAATCCTCCAGGGCGATTCCGCGACCGGTGCGTGCAGCCTCCGCCACGATCCGCTTGCTGATCTTGTGGTTGATGTCCTTGTTGCGGCGGGCCTCGCGGCCCGCGTACTTCTTCGCCCGCCGCTTCGCGGACTTCGTGCCCTTCCTCTGCAGCTTGGAACGCAGAGCTCGGTCCCTGGCCCGCTTGCGGTTGATCCTGCGCCCGGAGTACCTGGTGCCGTCGCTCGTGGCGGCGATGTTCACGATCCCGAAGTCCACACCGAGGAACGCGGCCGGGTGTGTGTTCGGTTCGGCCTCGGGGATCTCGCAGGTCGCGAGCAGATACCACTGCCCGCCCTCACACAGCAGGTCGGACTCGCCTTGCCGATACCGGGCCAGGACCTCCAACTGTTCCGTCTGTCCCGTGAAGGCCACGTTCTTCATGCGCCCGCCGGTGGTCCAGATCGATACCGTACGCCGTTCGTGCTGCCAGGACAGCATCCGGTCGTCATACGGCTGGGCCGCCTGGGGCCGGAAGGCGACCGACTTGCCCGAAACCCGGGCGTGGCGCTTCGAACCGGGCCTGCCACAACGGCCGTTCCGCAAGTTCGCCGCCAGGGCGGTATACGCGTCGCAGGTCTTCTTGACCGCATGCTGAGCAGCCTGCGCCCCGAGCTCCCACCGGGACTTGATCTCCCGATAGGTCAGCCTGCGCAGCGGCAGATTCCTGCGCACGCCCGTCTCGAACGCCACTGTCGCGGCCCAGGTCGCGGCCTCGTTGCACGCGGTCAGGGTCGCCTCAAGCACCGACGCCTGCAACGGCGTCGGCAGCAACTTGACCCGCACCACCAACTTCATGACAACGGACTCTAGTGCGCCAATCGCACAAACCAGCGGAGTCCGCTCACCTTCCACCCGCACCAGTGATCCATCGCCCACGCGTTCGCCTCCAACGCTCGTGGCCTTGTCCGGCTCCGCCGGGCGGCTGTGCGGGCACGTGCCCGGTGGCGCGACACTGCGGCACTCCGCGCCGCCCGCCCAGGACGCGATTCCTCCCGGGGTCGAAGCTCCGGGGTTCCTCGCGAGAATGCGCTGAATACGTCAGTACGTCGGAATACGTCGGAATGCGCCAGCCCCGTAGTCACATACATAACAAAGAAAGCCGCAAGCGCTTCCCAAACAGATCGTCAATTCTCATATAGTGACCTCGACTTGATTAGGAATTATCAGCTCCAGTTATCGCCTTCACCCTCTCCCGTGCCGAAGTGTCCGGATCCGCCCTGTCCGTCACCGTCCGCCCCAAGGACTCCGCTTGCGCTCCTCATCCCGGCCGACCGCACTGGCCCTGCTGGTCTCGGCGGCCGTCACCGGTTCCTGCTGCCTGTGGGCGGTCGTCGCCGCCCCCGCCTCGGTAAGGACCCCGCTGGCCTGGGGGGCGGGCGCCGCCGCCGTGCTCCTGTCGGTCGCCGTGGCCGCCACCGTGCACGCCCGGGCCACCATGCGTCTGCTGCGCGCGCGGCACGCGGCGGAGGCCGAGCGGTTCACCGCGGAGACCTCGCGGCTGGTGTCGTCGTCCGCGGCCGAGGCCCAGCGGTTCACCGCGGAAACGGCCAGGATCAAGGCCGCCGCCTCGGCCGAGACCGCCCGGATCGCCGAGCAGGCGGCCGCCGAAGCCGCCCGGCTGGGCGCCCAGGTGGAACAGCTGACCGCCCGCGCGGCCCGCAGCGCCACCGAGCGCTCCGCCGCGGTCGCCGCATGTGCCAATGCCGCGGGCCGGATGCAGGCCCTGGCCACGAGCATGCTCGCCGACCTGCGCGAGATGGAGCACCGGCACTCCGCCGAGGACGTCCTCGGCGATCTGCTGCATCTGGACCACCGCACCGCCCAGGTCGGCCGGGTGGCCGACTCCATCGCCGTGCTGACCGGTGCCCGCTCCGGGCGCCGCTGGGCGAAGCCGATCGTGATGGAGTCCATCCTGCGCGGTGCGATGGGCCGGATCGGCGGCTATCAGCGGGTACGTCTCCACTCGACCAGTGATGTCGCGATCGCCGGTCACGCCGCCGAGGGTGTCATGCACGCCCTCGCCGAACTCCTCGACAACGCCGCCAACTTCTCGCCGCCCACCGCGGAAGTCCATGTGTACGTCGAGGAGGTACCGGCCGGTGTCGTGCTGACGGTCGAGGACAGCGGTCTGGTGATGAGCGATGTGCAGTTGCGGCGCGCCGAGCGTGCGGTGTCCGCCACCGACCAGGACCTGGCCGGGCTGTCCGGCACCCGGCTCGGCCTGGCCGTCGTCGGCCGGCTGGCCCGTAAGCACGGTCTGACGGTGTCGTTCCGGCCGTCCGCGCGGGGCGGCACGGGGGCATTGATGATGCTTCCCCAGGAGCTCATCACCCGGGCCCCGGTGGGCGTCCCGGCACCCGACCCGGGCAGCGCGGCGGCACCCGCCCCGGCCGCCCGGCCGGAACCCGCCCACGACGCGACGGACGCGGCACCGAAGACCGACACCAGCACTGAGCCCGACACGGGCACCGGCGCCGGCACCGCGCCCGAGCCCGCCACCGGCGACAGCGGACTGCCCAAACGCACCCGCGGCCACACCCTCGCCGCCGCCGAGGCCCGCACCCGGACCGACGGCGCCACCGCAACTCCCCGGCCCTGTACGGCCGACCCCAAGGAACAGGCAGCGCGCTTCAGCAGCTTCCGCCAGGCTGTACGGCCCAATTCCCCGCACCCGGAAGGCAACACCCGATGACCGCGACCACCGACGAGAAGCTCAACTGGCTGCTGGAGGGGCTCCTGGAGCGCACCCCCGGCACCCGCCATGCCCTCGTCCTGTCCAGGGACGGCCTCAAGCTGTGCCGCACGCCCGAGCTCTCCGTCGACCAGGCCGACCAGCTGGCCGCGATCTCGGCCGGCATCCAGAGCCTGTCGCACGGCGCGTCCGTCGAGTTCGGTGACGGCACCGGCGGCGTACGGTCCGCGATGGCCGAGTTCTACGGCGGCGTGCTGTTCATCGTCGAGGCGGGCGCGGGCGCCCATCTCGCGGTCGTCGCCTCCGAGGACGCCGATGTCGGCCTCATCGGGCACAACATGAGCGAGCTCGTCGAGCAGCTCGGCGAGCACCTCAGCGCTCCGCCGCGCTCCTCCGCGGACCCGGCTGCCACCGTCGACGCGACCGCCGACGTATGACCCGCCCCCGACCCGGCCGGGACGACGGTCCGGACCGGCTGTACACCCTCACCGGTGGCCGCAGCCGGTCCGATTCGGACGCGTTCGACCTGGTGACGCTGGTGGTCTCCGAATGCGAGCCGTCCCCCGGCATGCAGTCGGAGCACGTCACCATCCTGCGCATGTGCGAGCGCCCCACCGCGGTCGTGGAGATCGCGGCGGGCCTCGGCCTGCCGGTCAGCATCGTCCGGATCATGCTGTCCGATCTGCTGGCCACCGGCCGGATCAGCGCCCGTCACCCCCGTACCACCCGTGTCGCGGACCGGTTCCCCGACCCCGACATCCTGGAACAGGTGCTCGTTGGACTCCGCAACCTCTGACCGTCCCGCCCTGCAGGCGACGGCCGACAACGGACTGAAGATCGTCGTCGTCGGCGGCTTCGGGGTCGGCAAGACCACCATGGTCCGCTCCGTAAGCGAGATCCGTCCGCTGAACACGGAAGAGACCATGACCCGCGCGGGCGAGGCCGTCGACCGTCTCGACGGGGTGCACGCGAAATCGTCCACGACCGTCGCCTTCGACTTCGGCCGGATCACGCTCGACGAACGCTCGGTGCTGTACCTGTTCGGCGCCCCCGGTCAGGAACGCTTCTGGTTCCTGTGGGACCGGCTGTTCTCCGGCACGCTCGGCGCCGTCGTCCTCGTCGACACCCGCCGGCTCGCCGACTCCTGGTACGCGATCGACCGCCTGGAGCACCACGGCACGCCGTTCATCGTGGCGTGCAACGACTTCGGCGGCCCGCTCCACACCGAACAGCAGATACGTGAGGCGCTCGACCTCTCGGACGACGTACCCCTGGTGGAGTGCGACGCCCGGGACCGTTCGTCGAGCAAGTACGTACTGATCACGCTGGTCGAGCACCTCCATGCGCTCGCGCAGGGCAAGGTGCCCGTCCCGTCCGCCGCCCGTCCGGATACCGCGCCGGAGCCCGCACCGCAGAAGACCCCGGAGCCCAGCTCGTGACCCAGCCCCCGGCGCCCCCCGCCGGCTGCCCCGTCCCGCACGGCCCCGCGCCGCTCTCCGGACCCCGGTTCCAGACCGAACCGACCCGGCTGTACCGGGAGATGCGCCGCGATCACGGAGCCGTGGCGCCTGTCGTCCTCGACGGCGACGTACCCGCCTGGCTCGTCCTCGGCTACCGCGAACTGCACCAGCTGACCAACGACCCGGTGCTGTTCAGCCGCGACTCCGACCTGTGGAACCAGTGGGACCGCATCCCGGACGACTGGCCGCTGCTGCCGATGATCGGCCGCAAGCAGCCGTCGATCCTCTACACCGTCGGCCCTCGCCACACCGAGCGCGCCGCGATGATCAGCAACGCACTGGAGGCAGTCGACCCGTTCGCGCTCAAGCGGTACGCGGAGGACTTCGCGGACACGCTCATCGACCGGTTCTGCTCCAAGGGTGAGACCGACATCATCGCCGACTACGCGATGCTGCTCCCGGCGCTCGTCCTGGCGAAGATCTACGGCTTCGGCAGCGACACCGGATTTGCGCTCGTCGGCTCGATCAACGACATGATCGACGGCCGGGAGCGGGCCCTGGCCGGGCAGCAGCACCTCGCCTCGTCCATGGCCCAGTTGCTGGTCGACAAGAACGCCGAGCCCGCCGACGACGTCGCAACCCGGATGCTCGCCGACCCAGGCGGCTTCACCGACGAGGAGATCGCCCAGGACCTGATGGTCATGATGGCCGCGGGCCACCAGCCGACCGCCGACTGGATGGGCAACTCGCTGCGGCTGATGCTCACCGACGACCGGTTCGCCGCGTCCCTGTCGGGCGGCCGGCACAGCGTCGCCGAGGCCATGAACGAGGTCCTCTGGGAGGACACCCCGACGCAGAACGTGGCGGGCCGCTGGGCGTCGCGCGACACCCACCTCGGCGGCCGTCACATCCAGGCGGGCGACCTGCTGCTGCTCGGCATCGCCGCCGCCAACGGGGATCCACAGGTCCGTACCGACGGCTCGTCACTGACCGGCGGCAACAACGCGTTTCTCTCCTTCGGCCACGGCGAGCACCGCTGCCCGTTCCCGGCCCAGGAGACCGCCGAGGTCATCGCCCGCACCGGCATCGAGGTGCTGCTGGACCGGCTGCCGGACCTCGACCTCGCCGTGCCCGCCGAAGAGCTGACCCGGCGCCCGTCCCCCTGGCTGCGGGGCCTGACGGACCTGCCCGTGACGTTCACTCCCACTCCCGCCCTTGGAGGCCATTGATGACCCGGATCGCCCTTGACCCCTTCGTCACCGACCTCGACGGCGAGAGCGCCCGGCTGCGCGCGGCGGGCCCGCTCGCCGAGGTGGAGCTGCCCGGCGGGGTGCACTGCTACGCGGTCACCCACCACGCCGAGGCGCGGCAACTGCTCACCGACAGCCGGGTGGTCAAGGACATCAACGTCTGGACCGCCTGGCAGCGCGGCGAGATACCGATGGACTGGCCGCTGATCGGCCTCGCCAACCCGGGCCGTTCCATGCTGACGGTCGACGGCGCGGACCACCGCCGGCTGCGCACCCTGGTCGCGCAGGCGCTGACCGTGAAGCGGGTGGAGCGGCTGCGGGCCGGCATCGAGGCGCTGACGACGGCGAGCCTGGACCGGCTGTCGGCGCTGCCCCGGGGCGAGCAGATCGACCTGAAGGCGGAGTTCGCGTACCCGCTGCCGATGAACGTGATCAGCGAGCTGATGGGCGTGGACGGCGCCGATCACCCTCGGCTGAAGGAGCTCTTCGAGAAGTTCTTCTCCACGCAGACGCCGCCGGAGGAGGTCCCGCAGATGATGGCGGACCTCGGCGCCCTCTTCACGAAGATCGTCGACGCCAAGCGCGAGAACCCGGGCGACGATCTGACGAGCGCCCTGATCGCAGCCTCCGAGGACGGCGACCACCTCACCGACGAGGAGATCGTCAACACCCTCCAGCTGATCATCGCGGCCGGTCACGAGACGACGATCAGCCTGATCGTGAACGCGGTCGTCGCCCTCCAGACCCACCCCGAGCAGCGCAAGCAGGTACTCGGCGGGGAGGTGCCGTGGGAGAACGTGATCGAGGAGACCCTGCGCTGGAAAACCCCGACCTCGCATGTGCTGATCCGGTTCGCCACGGAGGACGTCGAAGTCGGCGACAAGGTGCTGCCGAAGGGCGAGGCTCTGATCGTCTCCTTCGGTGCGCTGGGCCGCGACGAGGCGCAGTACGGGCCGACCGCCGGTGACTTCGATGTCACCCGCTCCCCCAACCGCCACATCGCGTTCGGCCACGGCCCGCATGTGTGCCCCGGGGCGGCTCTGTCGCGGCTGGAGGCGGGGGTGGCGCTGCCCGCACTGTACGAGCGGTTCCCGGATCTGGAGCTCGCCGTCCCGGCCTCCGAGCTGCGGAACAAGCCGATCGTCACCCAGAACGACCTGTACGACCTGCCGGTCGAGCTGGGCTGATCCACCGTTCGAGGTGATCCACAGGCCGGAGCGGGTGTCTCATCCGACGGACACGGTCCTCGACCGTGTCCGTCAGGTACTACGCTCCGGTTCGTGGCCGATATCCAGATTCCCGCTGACATCAAGCCCTCCGACGGACGCTTCGGCGCCGGTCCTTCCAAGGTGCGGACGGAGGCGCTCGACGCGCTGGCCGCCACCGGAACGTCTCTTCTCGGTACGTCCCACCGCCAGGCCCCGGTCAAGAACCTGGTCGGCTCGGTGCGTCAGGGTGTGCGCGACCTCTTCTCCCTCCCCGAGGGTTACGAGGTGATCCTGGGCAACGGCGGTTCCACCGCCTTCTGGGACATCGCGACGCACGGTCTGATCGAGACGAAGTCCCAGCACCTCAACTTCGGTGAGTTCTCGTCGAAGTTCACGAAGGCCGCCCAGCTCGCCCCGTGGCTGGCCGACCCGAGCGTCATCGCCTCCGAGCCGGGCACCCACCCGGAGCCGCAGGCCGAGGCGGGCGTCGACGTCTACGCGTTCACGCAGAACGAGACGTCGACCGGTGTCGCCATGCCGATCAAGCGCGTCGCGGGTGCCGACGAGGGCTCCCTCGTCCTGGTGGACGCCACCTCCGGCGCCGGTGGCCTGCCGGTCGACGTCACCGAGACGGACGTCTACTACTTCGGGCCGCAGAAGTGCTTCGCCGCCGACGGTGGCCTGTGGATCGCCGCGTTCTCCCCGGCGGCCCTGGAGCGCGCCGCGCGCATCCACGCCTCCGGCCGGCACATCCCGGAGTTCTTCTCGCTGCCGACGGCGATCGACAACTCCCTGAAGAACCAGACGTACAACACCCCGGCGCTCGCCACGCTGTTCCTCCTGAACGAGCAGCTGACCTGGCTGAACACCCAGGGCGGCCTGGACTTCTCGGTCGGCCGCACCGCCACGTCCGCGCGGAACCTGTACGGCTGGGCCGAGGAGTCGAAGTACGCGACCCCGTTCGTCACCGACCCGGCGAAGCGCTCGCAGGTCATCGGCACCATCGACTTCGCGGACGAGATCGACGCGTCGGCGGTCGCCAAGGTGCTGCGCGCCAACGGCATCGTCGACACGGAGCCGTACCGCAAGCTGGGCCGCAACCAGCTGCGTGTCGCGATGTTCCCGGCGATCGACCCGGCGGACGTGCTGGCCCTGACGGCCTGCATCGACTACGTGATCGAGAAGCTGTAACGAGCAGCTGTACGACTCCGAGGGGCCCTTGGTACGGATCCGTACCAAGGGCCCCTCGCCCTTCCTCACCCCGCCGCCTCCACCAGGACCGTCCGGAGCCTGCCGATCCCTTCCTCCCACGGCTCCCCGTGGCTGCCCTCGCTCCACAGCTCGAGCAGCTCGGACGGCTCGGTCACCACCCGGTCAAGAGCCTGAACAGCAAGGCCCCGCAGCTCCAGGGGAAGCTCCGGAAGCGGCTCGTCCGGCCCGTAGGCAGTCGTCACGGGCTCCCCGCCCGGGCACTGCGCGGCCACCAGGGCGGCGGCCGCCACGGCCACGACGGCCTCGTCGGAGTCGAGGTAGTCCTGAGTCCCGGCGACGACCGTCAGAGCCTCCCGGATCAGCTCGGCACGCTCGCCCTGCGGGGCGTCGTCCAGATCCCCCGAGAAGTCCGCTGCGGTGTCGCTGTCGAAATGACCGATGTCCCAGGTGCCCATGGCAACCCCTCCCTCAGTGATGCGGTTCATCGTGCCAACGAGCACTGACAAGGGCGTGTCCCGCTCGTTCACTCGACCGAGGTACAACAATGACCTGCGCGCCGAGGTCAGCGCGTACGCCGAGGCCAAGATCCCCGTCTATGTGATCGTCGACCGCAAGCACGGCCGGGTCCACGTCCTGACCGAGCCCATCGCCGACGGATACGACAGCCACCAGGTGTACGCCCCCGGCCGGCAGGTCACGCTCCCCGCCTCCATCGGCGCCGAGGTCACCCTCGATGTCGCGGATCTGCTCAAGGCCGGGCAGCACCGGAAGTGACATCCGTGCGGCGCCACCGCCGCTCCCCGTCCTCCCACTCGTCGGTGGGGACGAGGCCTGCCGCCGCGGCCACCGCCTCGGACGCGGTGTGGTCGGGGTGGATGTGCGCGACGACCGTATGCACCGTGCCCCCGGCCAGCAGGTGCGCCACCAGCCCCGCCGCCGCCTCCTTCGCGTAGCCCAGGCCCTGCCACCGGGTGCCGATCACCCAGGCGATCTCGGCTCGCGGGCCCGCCACCGTGGCCTGGACCCAGCCCGCCAGGCGGCTGTCGGCGCGGACCCGGAGTACCCAGTTCCACCAGTGTTCGGCAGGGTCGGGGGAGCCGGATTCCCAGCGGGTGTACCGGGCCCGGAGGGCGTCGAGGTCCTCCGGGGCGCCGCCCGTGTACGCGTGCAGGGCCGGGTCGGCGAGGACCGTCGCCATCTCCTCGGCGTGCGCGGCTCGCAGCGGAGTTGCGTCGAGCCGCTCGGTGGAGAAGGCCTCGGGTCCGTGGTTCGTCATAGCGCCCGACCCTACGTGCGGCGCTCCACGGGATGGCTGGGGGCCGCCCGGGACGTGCGCCGATGGGGTCGGGTGCGGTCGGTCAGCCGCGCTTGCGGCGCCGGTTCATGAAGACGAGTGCGCCCACGGCGGCGAGCAGCGCCGCCCCGACCAGCGTGCTGCCCTTCATCTCACTGCCGCCCGCGCCGCCGGCGGACGACGCGCCGCCACCGTCCTTCGACGGCGACTTGGAGCCGCTGCCGTTTCCGCGCGCTCCTGCGACGTCCACCCGTACCACCTCGCTCCGCGCGCCCTCCGAGCCGAACATCAGCGCCGAGCCGTCCGCCGTGTACGTCACGGACTCGGCCTGGCCCTGCAGCGGAGCGTCCACGCGGTGGTCGGCGCCGAGCCGTCCGTCCTCGAACGCGTAGCCACGGGCGCTGAAGTAGGACCGCAGCACCAGTTCCTTCCCGTCCGGCGAGAACGCCCCGTCCGTCACCCATGGCACCTCCCCGACCCGCCGGAACACATTGGTCCGGCCGGTGGTGAGCCGTGCGGGTCCTTCGTAGAGTCCGCCGCCGTCCTCGTTCTTCGAGGCGATGTAGACCCGGCCGGTCCTCGGGTGGACCATCAGCGCCTCGGCGTTGCGCGCCCCGTCCGCGTACTTCACGTCGAACTGGGTCGCCCGGACCGTCGCGTCCTTCAGGACCTTCGGTTCGCGGAACCGGTAGATCCAGACGTGGTCCCAGCTGCCGTTCAGGTTGTCGCCGATGTCGCCGACGTACAGATTGCCGTCCGGCCCGAGCGAGATCGCCTCCACGTCGCGCGGCGCGCCGACCCCGCGCATGGTGATCGTCGCGACGGTCCTCCCGGTCCGGGAGTCCACGGCGTAGATGTACGGACCGTCATCGCTGTCGTTGTGCGTCCAGTAGATGCCCGGGTGGGCGCGGCTCGCGGCGAGACCGCTGGACTCGGTGATCCGGGGGTCCTCGATCGTGAAGCTGCGGTCGGCAGCTCCGTCGTCGGCCGTGGCCGGGGCCGCGGTCACGGCCGCACCGGTGAGGACGAGCAGCGCGGCGGCGCCGGAGACAGTCAGATACGAACGCATGGGGTCAAGTGTCCATCGTCACGTCGCAGCCCGGCGCGTTGATCCGCCATGATGTCGCCATGCGTTTCATGTTCGTCGGCGATTCCATGACCATCGGGCGCGCCGGCGACTTCACCTGGCGCTACCGCATGTGGCAGCACCTCGAAGCGGCCTTCGACGACCCGTACGAGATCGTCGGCCCGCGCACCGAGCTGTACGACACCGCGACGAACACCCCGGTCTCGTACGCGTACGGCGACCCGGAGTTCCCCGCCGAGGCCCGCCGCCATCTGGCGGGCTGGGGCGAGGGGTGGCTGCACATGGCCCCGGTCATCGCGGACACGGTCACCGCGACCCGCGCGGACGTGCTGCTCGTCTCGCTCGGCCTGATAGACCTCGGGTTCTACACGGACAGCGAGCAGACCGCCCTGAACGTACGGGCGTTCATCGAGGCCGCCCGCGCCGCCGCACCGCACATCAGGGCCGTGCTCCTGCCTGTGATACCGAACGTCCGGGCCGAGTCCGATGCCCCGTTCGCCGCCGAGTGCGACCGCTTCAACGAGCTGCTCGCGAAGGCCGTCGCCGATCTCGACGCGCCGGCGTCCCCGATCCTGCTGGCGTCGCGCCCGGCCACGTACGACATCCACACGGACACCTACGACGGTACGCACCCCGGCCCCACCGGCGAGCAGAAGCTGGCCGCGGCGTTCGCCGACGCGATGCATCAGGGGTGGGGCCTGGGCGGTCCCTACACATCGGGCCCGTCCGGCGATCGAGGAGAACGGCGAACCGTCACGGCGAGCCCAGCATGATCAGGGAGAGCCGGGTCAGCTCATCGGTCAGCCAGTCGGGCGTGACCTGACGCGGACGGCGGCCGTGGTGGGCGAGGAGTTCGTCGACCGAGTGGGTCATCACCATGACGGCGACCCGCTGGTCGCCGTCCCCCACCTCACCCCGCTCCGCGGCGCGCTCGGCCTCGCAGGTCAGGAACTCCGACCACATCGTCCGCCACATCGCGACATGATCGTCCACCGTGCGGCTGACGCCCAGCACTTCGACGAACGCCACCCGCGCCGCGCGCGGATCAGCCGTGACGGCCCGCACATAGGCGTCGAAGAGGCGACGGAACCGCTCCTCGGTCGAGCACTCGTCCATGCCGTCGGAGAGCAGGACCGCCTCGGAGGCGCGCAGTCCGCGGGTCGCCACCTCGTCGTACAGTGCGATCAACAGCGCCTCACGTGAGGTGAACTGCTGGGAGAAGGCCCGGACCGGCACCTTCGCCTCGGCGCAGAGCTGCTCGACGGTCGTGTTCGCGTAGCCGTAGGCGGCGAACAGCGCCCGTCCGGCCCGCAACAGCCGTCCACGCCACTGCGCACGGTCCTCGGCGATCGCATGGACCGGCCCGACCGCCTCGCCCGTCCCTGTTCCGCGGCTCACCAGGGCATCCACCACAGGTCCTCTTTCGTCGGCCCCGACATCCCGACTCGGGGCGGCAACCCAGGAAACGCCGCCATTCTCCCCGTTCCGCCCCACAAGCGGAGGATCCGCCACGCCTTCGACGCCCGCCGATCGTCAGGCGCCCGAAGCCCGCCCCAACTCCGGTCGTCCGCCGCACTCCTGCCGCTACGGACCGGCCCTTTCGATAACGGTAAGCAGAGTTGTCACTGCCCCGATGACCGGCTCACACATGGTCGGCGGGTCCGGCGCGGGCTCAGCCGCCCGAGCCGGAGGCGACGGCGTTGCGCCAGACGGTGAGGTCCAGAGTCATATACGTACTGGGCGAGTCCTCGGCCGAGAAGCCCTGCACCGTCACCAGCCCCATGTGTCCTGTCCCGGTGGTGACGCAGATCTGTCGCCCCTTGGAGAGCTTGTTCACGTAGATGTTCTTGGTGAACCGGGTGTCCTCGCGGCAGGCGTCGAGCGATCCCTCCTGCCCCGGATCGAGCAGGACCAGGTTTCCGTCCTGGCTCTCCGCGTCGAGATATCCGCCGGTGTCGTAGGAGAGTTCGTAACCACCGTCCTCGCCCTCCACGGGCCGGATGTCGTCGTCATCGAGCGTCAGGTGGTACCCGGCTGTGAGGTTGATGCCCTTGTGGACGACGGGCTTCGGCGCAGGCTTGGCATCGGGCTTCGATTCGGCCGTCCCGTCCCCGCCGCTCGCCCGACTTTCCGGCTTGTCCTCGTTGCCCTGGCTGCCCTGTGACGAGCCGCTGCTCTGCGCCTGCTGCCCCTCGTCCTTGAGCAGGACGTACGTGCCGCCACCCGCGATACCGAAGACCAGTGCGGCGGCCAGGGCGATGACCGCTCCCCGCCCGCCCGCCCCCTTCGAGGACCGGGGCGCCGACGGAACAGGCTGTCCGAAGTGCCCGGGGTACGTCTGCGCGTACGCCGGGCCCTGGGTCGGTGCGTGAGCGTGGGCATGGGCCTGTGCCGCGGTGGGCGTCCGGTACTGCTGAGGGGGCCGGTACGCCATGGGCGGGCCGAAGCCCGTGGGTGCGGCGGCCGGACCCACCGGGGTGGTGGGCGAGTACGCCACGGGCGGGGCGGAGTTCGGCGGTGGCGGGGTCCGGGCGGGGGCGGGGGCCGCCGCCCGCCCGGTGATGTCGGCGGCGACCGAGCCCGGCAGCCAGTCCTCCGGGCGCCGCAGCACCGTCTCCGCGTTCGCGGCCTGGCATAGCCCGATGACCTCGGTGACCGACGGCCTGGCTTCGGGGTCCTTGGCGAGGCATCGGGTGACCAGCTCCGTCAGCCGCTCCGGGACCCCGCTGAGGTCGGGCTCCTCATGGACGATCCGGTAGAGCACACCGTGCGAGGTCCCCTCGCCGAAAGCCGGCGTCCCCGTCGCCGCGTACGCGGCGACCTGACCGAGGGCGAAGATGTCGGTGGCCGCGGTCACCCTGCGCCCCGCGGCCTGTTCGGGGGCCATGAACGAAGGCGTGCCGATCGTGACGCCGCTGCCGGTGAGCGAGGTCGCGTCGGCGGCGTGGGCGATACCGAAATCGATGACACGGGGCCCGTCGGCGGCGAGCAGCACATTGGACGGCTTGAGATCGCGGTGCACGATGCCCGCGCCATGGATGACGTGCAGGGCCTCGGCCATGCCCGCGATCAGCAGCAGCACCGTCTCGACAGGCAGCGCCCCATGGGCGACAACCGCGTCGGCCAGCGAGGGCCCCGGCACGTACGCGGTGGCCAGCCAGGGCTGCGCGCCGTCGGTGTCGGCGTCGATGACGGGTGCCGTGAACAGGCCCTGCACCCGCTGCGCGGACTGCACTTCCTGGGCGAACCGGCGGCGGAACTCGGCGTCCTCCCCGAACTCGGGGCGGATCACCTTGATGGCCACGGGCCGCCCACCGGGCGTGTACGACAGATACACCTTGCCCATGCCGCCCGCGCCGAGCTTGGCGGCCAGCCGGTATCCGCCGATGGTTGTCGGATCGTCTCCCGCAAGCGGCTGAAAGACCGGAGACGAACTCCCCCGGTCAGGCTGCTGAGCATTCATGAACTCACGTCTCCCCCGAAGAATGCCACCATCGACACGGCACCCTATCCAAGGACGACGCGTCGGCGCCCGCTAAGACGGACGTGCCGATCTCCCGCCGCGCAGGCGCCAGTTCAGCGGACCTCGCCGCCCCGGTCCCCGCCTTTTCCTCACCGCCTGGGCGGACTTCCTCCTGCACGCCGCGCGGCAACAGCGGCCGGGCAGCGCCGGAGGCCGCGTCGCCGGCTGCCGGAACCGCTCCGTAGGGTGTCGGCATGTCCCCCGAGTCGCCCCTGATCCAGAGCATGCGGACCGCCGTCGCCACGGCTCCCACCGACGTACCTCTGCGCCTGCATCTCGCCGAGCTGTTGCTCGGTGAGGGTCTGAGCGAGGCCGCGGTCGCCGAGGCCGCCGTGGCGTTGCAGCACGCGCCCGGGGACGCCGGGGCGCGGGCGCTCATGATGCGGGCGATGGGCCTGCCCGCACCGGCTGCCGAAAAGCCGGAGCCGACTCCGGCACCGGAGAAGCCCCGGGCGCAGGAGCCGGCACCGGAGGTGCCCGACGCACCCGCGCCGCCCACCGGCTTCGACTGGGCGGCCGCCGAGAACGAGGTCGCGGACGCCGTACCGCCGCGGTTCGTGACGTCCGGCCCCACCTCCACCGCCCCCGAAGCACCCCTCGCCGCGGACGACGGCGGCGCCCCGGGGGACGCCACGGCCTGGGAGGTCGACACCCCCGGTACCGTCACGCTCGCCGACGTCGGCGGCATGGAGGAGATCAAGGAGCGCCTCGAAGCCGCGTTCCTCGCTCCCATGCGCAATCCCGAACTGGGCAGGCTGTACGGGAAGAGCCTGCGCGGCGGGCTGTTGATGTACGGGCCGCCCGGCTGCGGGAAGACGTTCATCGCGCGGGCCGTCGCCGGTGAGCTCGGGGCGAGCTTCATGTCCGTGTCGATCAACGACGTGCTCGACATGTGGATGGGCAACTCCGAGCGCAACATGCACGAGGTCTTCGAGACCGCCCGCCGCCAGGCACCGTGCGTGCTGTTCCTCGACGAGGTCGACGCGCTGGGAGCCAAGCGCAGTCGTATGCAGCACGGCGGGATGCGCAACACCGTCAACCAGTTGCTCACCGAGCTGGACGGCGTCGGCGGGGCCAACGAGGGCGTGTTCGTGCTCGCCGCGACCAACGTCCCCTGGGACGTGGACATCGCGCTGCGGCGCCCCGGCCGGCTCGACCGCACCCTGCTCGTCCTGCCGCCGGACGCGCCCGCACGTGAGGCGATCCTCCGCTACCACCTGCGCGACCGGCCGATCGAATCCGTCGACCTGGGCAAGCTGGTCAAGGTCACCGAGGATCTGTCGGGCGCCGATCTGGCCCACCTCTGCGAATCCGCGTCGGAGCGGGCGCTCCTCGACTCGAGCCGTACCGGGGTGGTCCGGATGATCGACATGAAGGATCTGCTGGGTGCGGCGAAGGAGATCCGGCCGTCCACCGATCCCTGGTTCGCCTCGGCGCGCAATGTCGCGATGTTCGCCAACGAGGGCGGGATGTATGACGAGTTGCTCGCCTACCTGAAGAGGAAGCGCAAGCTGTGACCACTGCCGAACACCCCTTGACCGAGCAGGCGGCCGCCCTCATCGGCCTGGACCGGCTGGACGAGGCGAAGGCCCTGCTGACCAAGCGCCTCGCCGAGGACCCCGAGGACTTCCGGGCCTGGGTGCGGCTGGCGCGCTGTCATCTGCGCGAGCGGGAGTTCGAGGACGTCGTCACCACGACCGGCGAGGCACTGCGGATCGCCCCGCAGGACTGCGACGCGTGGATCGTGCGGATGTACGGGCTGCGCAGGACCGGTCGTCGCGACGAGGCGCTCGCGGCGGCCCAGGAGGCGGTGCGGATCAGCCCGCAGTCGTGGCAGGCGGTCAACGCACTCGCGGAAGCGGTCAGTGCCTGGCAGCCGCGCTGGCCCGAGGTGCTCGAACTGGCGCAGACGGCGGTCCGGCTGGCCCCGGAGGAGCCGGGGGCGTACGAGGGGCTGTGGAAGGCGGCGCTGCTCAACGGGGCCTTCGACGTGCGGGACCATGCGATCCGCGAGACGCTGCGGCTCGACCCGACGAGTGCCTGGGCGCTGCGTGAGCTCGCCGAGAAGCAGGCCGCCGCGCCCGGCACGGGGCCCAAGCGGCGGGCGGAGGTGTACGCGTCCGCGCTGGCCGCCGCCCCCGATTCCAACAGCTTGCGCATGGGGCTGGACCGGGCCGTGTTCCAGATGCTGCGCGGCACCCGGTGGCTCGCCGTGCTCAGTCTGGTGCTGGCGGGTGCGGCGATCGATCTGTTCCCGTCCGACGGGGACGGACCCGAGCTGCCGCTGCCGATCGGTACCCGGCTGTACGTTCTGGCGCTGATCGCGCTGGTCTGGGCGTTCGGCGCGTGGCGGCGCTACCGGAAGCTGCGCGCGGGGGTGCAGCTGAGTGTCCGGTCGCTGTTGCGGCGGATGTTCTGGGCGCGGCTGGTGCTGGTACAGGCGGTGGTGGGGACGCTGTGCGCGGTGGCCGTCGTGGCGGTGCCGTGGACGGACCGGGGTGTTCCGCAGGTGGTGTTCTGGCTGGGGCTCGGGCCGACGCTGCTGACGATCTGGTTCGACCGTCCGCGCACGCGGTAGCTCAGCGGGCCAGCCGGCCCAGGAGCGAACCTGCGGCGACGATGCCGACGAGCGCGGCGAAGGCGAGTATCGCGAAGTCGAGCCCCAGGTGGGCCGGCGTACCGATGAGCAGCCCGCGCAGGGCGTCGACCTGGTAGCTCAGCGGGTTCACCCTGCTGATGGCCTGGAGCCAGCCCGGCATCAGGGCGACCGGGTACAGCGCGTTGGACGCGAAGAACAGCGGCATGGTGATGGCCTGGCCGATGCCCATCAGCCGGTCGCGGGTCAGGACGATGCCGGCGATCGACATCGACAGGCAGGAGAAGAACGCCGAGGCGAGGACGACGACCACCACCACGCCGAGCAGGCGCAACGGGTTCCAGGTCATGCCGACACCGATCAGCGCGGCGATCACGATGACGACCGCCGCCTGGATCACGGCCTTCACCCCGGCGGCGAAGGCCTTGCCGGTCACCAGAGCGGTCCGGGGCGTCGGTGTGACCATGAGTTTGGTGAGGACCCCCGAGTCCCGCTCCCAGATGATCATGATGCCGTAGAAGATCGCGATGAACATGGCGGACTGGGCGATGATGCCGGGCGCCAGGAAGTCGAGATAGGGGACGCCGCCGGTCGGGATGGCGTGGATACGGGAGAACGTCACCCCGAAGATCAGCAGCCAGAGCGCCGGCTGCACGGCACGGGTGTAGATCTCGGTGCGGTCGTGGCGCAGCTTCTGCATTTCCACGACGCACATCGCGGTGACGCGCGCGGGGACGACGCGCCAGCCGGTGCGGGACGGCGGCGGGTCCAGCAGGAGAGCGAACCGCTGGTCGGGGGAGCCGGGTTCAGCCGAGGCGTGATGCGGTGCGACGGGTACGGCGGACATCGCGGAACGCTCCCTTCCCTTCATCGGAACCTGAGCCGGGGCCCGAGCCCGAGCCCGAGCCGGAGCCGGAGCCGGGGTCGTCCAGGCCGCTTCCGGAGTGGTACCGGAAGACGTCCTCCAGCGTCGGCGGCGGCAGGGCGGTCTCGCCGGACTCCCGGCGGTGCTCGATCAGTTCGGCCTTGAGCTCGGCGGGCGTGCCGAGCGCGCGGAGCCTGCCGAGGTGCATGAGGGCCAGCCGGTCGCAGCGCTGATCGGCCTCGTCCATGGAGTGGGTGGTGACCAGCACGGTCATCCCGGTGCCGGTCCGGATCTCGGTGATGCGGTCCCAGACGCTGTCGCGCGCGATCGGGTCCAGGCCGATGGTCGGTTCGTCCAGGATCATCAGGCGGGGTGCGCTGACCAGGGCCTGGGCCAGTTCGAGGCGGCGCACCATGCCGCCGGAGTAGGTGGCGGCGAGCCGGTGCGCCTGGGGGCCGAGGCCGACCGCGTCCAGCGCCTGTGCGACGCGGGCCGCGCGCTGGCGGCGGGGCACGTCGAAGACGCGGGCGAAGAGGGCGACGTTCTCCCGGCCGGTGAGGCCGGCGTCGGCCGACAGTTGCTGCGGTACGTAACCGAGCAGGCGCCGTACGGCCATCTTCTGCCGCGCCGCGTCATGGCCGAACACCTCGATGACACCGGACGGCACGGGCAGCAAGGTGGTGATCGCGCGCATGGTGGTCGTCTTGCCCGCGCCGTTGGGCCCGAGCAGGCCGAAGACCTCGCCGGGGCGGACCAGCAGGTCCAGCCCGTCGACGGCTTTCGACGTGCCGAAGGAGTAGGTCAGACCGGTGCAGCTGAGAGCGGGGGTCACGGGGGCTCCTCCCCTTCGCGCAATGAGTCGCCGAGTCTGCGCAGTGACGGAAGCGCGGCGGTCAGCGCGGCCCGGTCGGCCGCGTCGAGCTTCGCGACGTGTTCACGGAAGAGCGCGTCGCGCCGGGCACGCCACTCGCGCAGCCGCGCGACGCCTGCGGGGGTCGGGTACAGCAGCGCGGCACGCCCGTCACCGGGGTCGCTCTCCCGTCGCAACAGTCCTTGCGTGACCAGGTGATTGACCAGGGTGCTGACGGAGTTGGCCGCGAGGCAGAGGTCGTGCGCGGCGGCGGAGACCCGGATGCCGGGTTCGGCGTCGACGAGACGGAGCAGTTCGGCGTGCGCCCCACGCAGCCTGGGTGGGGGCAACCCGCTCCACAGCCGTCGCCGGGCGAGCCTCTGGATGCGGGGCAGAAGTCCGGCGAGCTCATCAGGTAGGTCACCTGCCGCCATACAGCCATTTTAGCTCTGTGTGCGAGGTATCGGCCCGGGTGCGACTGTCACAGTCCGACGGGGGGCCGCAGCGACGGCGACGGGGTTGACGCACGGTGACGAATCGGGTGCGCTGCCGGTGGACATCGAGACGGCACCACGGAAGAGGAGTGCCCGGCGAGAAGTCGTCAGTGACAGGTTCTCGCCACCCGACGTACCCCTTGTGAGCGACTGTCCGGCCGGTCAGGATGGCCGCCATGCTTGAGGTGTTGGGCGTCGACCCCGAATCCGAGACCGTGTATGCCGCGCTGCTCGACGGGCAGGCCGTGGCCGCGGACGAACTGGCACGCACCATCGGGTTCCCACCGACCCGGGTGCGCGCGGCGCTGCGTCGGCTCCAGTCGTGCGGGCTCGTCGGCCGCCACCACGGGCCTCCGGCCACCTACGTCGCCATCGATCCGGAAGTCGCCCTGGACGCACTGCTGTTGGGGCGACAGGAGCAGCTGCACAAGGCGAGGGTCCGGGCCGGGGAGTTCACCGAGCGTTTCCGTCGGGCGGCGGCCGACCGGGACCCGGCCGAGGTCATCGAGATCATCACAGGCGCGGAGGCCGTGCAGCAGCGGGGCCACCAAGTGATCCGCAGCGCACAGCAACAGCTGCGCGTCTTCGACAAACCGCCCTACCACGCCGACAGTGAACTAGACCCGAACCAGGCCGAACTCGACCTGCTCGCCCGTGGGGTGTCCGTCCGGGGCCTGTACGACGCGGAGAGCATCGACATGCCCGGCCGGGTGCATCTGCTGCGCATGTGGGCGGCGGCGGGCGAACAGGCCCGGGTGCTGGCCGACGTCCCCGCCAAGATGGCTCTCGCCGACGACCGGCTGGCGCTCCTGCCGCTGCGTCCCGGCTCGGGCCCGGACCCGAGCCCATCCTTCGTCGTCCTGCGCCGGTCGGCGATCCTCGACGCGCTGGCGGCGCTCTTCGAAGCACTGTGGGCGGTCGCCCAGCCGCTACGCCTGGACGGTGTGGAGAGCGAGGACCCGCACGCCCTGTCGGCGGAGGACCAGTTGCTGGTCAGCCTGCTGACCGCGGGCCTGCCGGACGAGGCCATCGCCCGCCAGGCCGGCGTCAGTTACCGCACGTTGCAGCGCCGACTGCACGCGCTGATGGAACGGGCCGACGCGCACACCCGGTTCCAGCTGGGCATCTACGCGGCAGCCCACGGCTGGGTGAACGGAGCAGCCCCCGGGGAACTCACCGCCGACGAATAGACCGCGTCGGCCTCACCGCTCCGGGAACCGCTCCCCGCACCTGCTGCAGAACACCGGCGCCGGATCGGCCGAGAGGCGGCCGCAGCCG
The DNA here is from genome assembly GCF_036248255.1 of Streptomyces sp. NBC_01717. NCBI lineage: Bacteria > Bacillati > Actinomycetota > Actinomycetes > Kitasatosporales > Streptomycetaceae > Streptomyces > Streptomyces sp. NBC_01717. The sequence goes on from NZ_CP109178.1 coordinate 4,294,648, forward strand.
GGACAGACCCGGTCCAGCATGCAGGGCCCCTCGCCGCCTTCGTGCGCCGCCGGGACCTCGACCGAGGGCTTGACGGTCAGGCCCGGACGGCGGCGGTGGACGGTGAGGTACGCCAGGCCGTCCGGTCCGGCCGCGAGGGCGCGGCGGGAGGTGCGGGGCAGCCAGAGGACCGTGGTGGGGGCGAGCTCCAGGACCTCTGCGCCCCTGGCCACCCGGCCGCTTCCCGCGATGACGACGAGGAGCACGTCGAGGACGTCCTCCTGATGCTCACCGACCTCGGCGCCCGGCGGCAGACGCACCAGGTTGGCGTCCAGCTCCCGCCCCTGTTCGGCCAGTTGCCAGAGTGCACCGCGCCGGTCGGGGGCTGCGATGGCGAGCAGATCGTCGAGTACGGCCAGGACCCGTGGGGTGGAAATCACGGCAGCCACGCTACGCCCCGCCATAAGGTGAGCCCTTTGGCCCGGACCGGAAGGACGACGCCGCCATGGACCGCGAGCCCGGCGAGAAGTACCCGCCGATCGAACCGTACGACCAGGGCATGCTCGATGTCGGTGACGGCAACCTCGTGCACTGGGAGGTCTGCGGCAACCCGGACGGCAAGCCCGCGCTCGTCGTCCACGGCGGTCCTGGGTCGGGGTGCGGCGCGCACACCCGGCAGTACTTCGACCCGGACCGTTACCGGGTCGTCCTCTTCGACCAGCGGGGCTGCGGCCGGTCGACCCCGCACGCGAGTGACCCGGCCGCCGACATGCGGCACAACACCACCGCCCACCTCATCGCCGACATGGAGCGGCTGCGTGTCCGTCTCGGGATCGAGAAGTGGCTGCTGTACGGGGGGTCCTGGGGGTCGACGCTGATCCTGGCGTACGCCGAGGAGCATCCGGAGCGGGTCTCCGAGATCGTGATCCCGGCCGTCACGACGACCCGGCGCAGTGAGATCGACTGGCTGTACCGGGGCGTCGGGAAGATCTTTCCGGAGGCGTGGGACCTGTTCCGGGCGGGCGTCCCGGAGGCGGCCGGGGACGGCGACCTGGTGGCCGCGTACGCCCGGCGGATGGAGAGCCCGGACGCTGCGGTGCGGGCGAGGGCCACGGCCGACTGGTGCGCCTGGGAGGACGCGGTGCTCTCCCAGGAGACGTACTCGGGACCGCCCCCCTACAGCGGCCGGCCGGGCAGCGCGCGGCAGGCGCTGGTACGGATCTGCTCGCACTACTTCTCCCACGGCGCCTGGCTGGAGGAGGGGCAGCTGATCCGGAACGCCGGGCGGCTGGCGGGGATCCCGGGTGTGCTGGTGCACGGCCGGTTCGACCTCGGCGGCCCGCTGATCACCGCGTGGGAGTTGGTGAAGGCATGGCCGGACGCGGAGCTGACCGTGATCGACGGGGCGGGGCATCTGGGCGGGCCGGCGACCACCCGCGCGGTCCTGGAGGCGCTGGACCGGTTCGCCGCGCAGTAGAGGACGGGGGTCGGCGCAACGCCGGGGGCGGTCCCGTCGGCCGGATGGAGCAATGGCATGCTGTGCAGCCCGCCGCAGTGCGGTGGATCTTGCTCCTCTCGTCGGAATTCCCGTGGCGTTCCCCCAACGTGCCCCCGAGCCGACGGAACCTGACTGTCCCACCACTCTCTTCACAAGGGATACGACTTGAGATCGCGGCGAAGACTCTGGGCCACGGCTGCTGTTGCAACGACGGCGGTGGCCGGTGTCCTGGTGTTCCAGGGCATGACCGGAAATTCCGACGACAGTGCCGACAGCAAGGCGGGTCCGGTCCGGGCCGAGGTACGCGAGGCGGCGCTGAAGGTGTCCGCCGACGGCAGTTCCGCGACTCTCGGCCGGCGGGACACCGCTCCGTTCAGCATGCTGGGGGTCACCTGGACCGACCCGGCGGCCAAGGTGTCCGGATCCGTCGAGGTACGGACCCGGTCCGCCGCCGACGGGAACTGGACGTCCTGGACGCCGCTGGAGACCGACAACGACGGCCGTACGGAGACGGGCCGCTCCGGTGTCCGCGGGTCCACCGAACCGCGGTGGGTCGGCCCGTCCAACGGCGTCGAGGTACGCGTGACCGCGGGCGCCAAGGTCTCCGCGAAGCTGCCCGCCGGGCTGCAGCTGGACACCGTCGACCCCGGCAAGGGCTCGTCGCTGCACGCGGCCCCGGCCGCCTTCGTCGCCGAAACCGATATCCCGGCCGACCCGTCGTCGTCCGACTCCCCCTCGGCCGATCCGACGGCCACCTCTGAACCGACCCCAACGGTCACGGAGTCCGACACCGCCCCGGCATCCGAGGCGCCGACCGTGACACCTTCCGAGACGGCGACGGACAGCCCCTCGCCCACGGCGAGCGACAGCTCCTCGCCGACCGCGAGCACCTCGCCGTCCGCATCGCTGGCGCCCGCACCGCCGTCGACCGTGCCCAAGCCGCCCATCACCTCGCGTGCAGGCTGGGGCGCTGACGAGTCGATCAGCCCGGAGGCGCCGGAGTACAACGACACGGTCAAGGCCGTCTTCGTCCACCACACCGCGGGGACCAACGACTACTCCTGCGCCGACTCCGCGGCGATCGTGCGCAGCGTGTACGCGTACCACGTCCAGAGCGAGCACTGGAAGGACATCGGCTACAACTTCCTGGTCGACAAGTGCGGGACGATCTTCGAGGGCCGCAAGGGCGGCGTGGACCGGCCGGTCCTCGGCGCACACACCTACGGCTTCAACCGGGAGTCGACCGGTATCTCCGTCCTCGGCACCTACACGGATGCGGCCGCCCCCGGCGCGGTGACCGCCTCGGTGGCCCGGATCGCCGCGTGGAAGCTCGGCCAGTACAAGGGCGACCCGGCGGGCAGCACCATGCTCACCGCGGGCGCCAACGGGTCCAACGGCTTCGGGAAGACCTTCACCGCCGGTACGCAGTACTCCTTCAAGCAGATCTCCGGCCACCGCGACGGCTTCAACACCGAGTGCCCCGGCACCAAGCTGTACGGCCAGCTGCCGACCATCCGCAGTTACGCGGCCGGGCCCGTCACCGGACTCACCGTCAAGTCGATGACCGGTGCCACGCTGTCCGGGACGTCGTACTACACCAGGTCCGCGATCACGGTCGGCTGGTCGGCGAGCACGCCGAGCGCCTTCATCTCCAAGTACGAGCTGCTGGTCGACGGCAAGAGCGTCGCCACCACCGTTGGCACCGCGACTTCGGCGAAGGCCACCCTCGGTGCCGGCACCCACAAGATCCAGGTCCGCGCCACGCACCAGTCGGGGAAGACGGCCACGTCCGCGGTCGCGACCGTGATCGCCGATCAGACGGCTCCCACGTTCACCACCAAGCCGAACCTCGCGCTGCGCACCGGCACGGTGAACACCACCGCCGTCCCGCTCACCCTGAAGTGGAAGGCGACCGACGCCGCGTCCCTGAAGGAGGTCCGGCTGACCGCCCCGGTCGCCAAGACCTACGGGCCGGCCACCACGAGCGCCTCGCACACCGCCAAATCCGGTGTGTCGACCGCCTGGTCCATGACCGCCTACGACCTGGCGGGCAACACCGCGGCCACCTCCGTCTCCGGCACCCCGGTCATCCTCCAGGAGACCTCGGCCACGAAGACCGGCACCTGGACGACGAAGTCGTCGTCCAGTTATCTCGGCGGCAAGTCGTACTCCAGCTCGTCCAAGAGCGCGAGCCTGACCTGGACGTTCACCGGCAGGTCGGCCGCCTGGGTGGTCTCGCGCGCCAGTACGTCCGGCCAGGCGTACGTCTATGTCGACGGCACGAAGGTGGCCACGGTCGACCTGAAGTCGTCCACCACCAAGTACCGAGACGCGCTGTGGACGAAGAGCTGGTCCACGAGCGCCAAGCACACGGTCAAGATCGTCGTCGTCGCCACCTCGGGACGGCCGACGATCACCACCGACGGCCTGGTCTACCTCAAGTAGCCGCCACGCCCGACGACCTGAGCCCGGCTCCGCGCGCTTGTGCCGCAGAGCCGGGCTCAGTTGTTCACAGCGAAGTACCCCTGCTCACCAGGCGAAGGCCTCCGGCGACGGGCCGGGGCCCGGGAAGATCTCGTCCAGGGCGGCCAGCACCTCGTCCGACAGCTCCAGGTCCACGGCGCGCACCGCCGAGTCCAGCTGCTCACGCGTACGCGGGCCGGAGATCGGGCCCGTCACGCCCGGACGGGTCAGCAGCCAGGCCAGGCCCACCTCGCCGGGCTCCAGGCCGTGCTTCTCCAGCAGGTCCTCGTACGCCTGGATCTGCGCGCGCACCGTGGTGTTGGCGAGCGCGTCCCCGGACCGGCCGGACGCCGAACGGGCCGCGCCGCCCTCGCGCTCCTTGCGGATCACACCGCCGAGCAGTCCGCCGTGCAGCGGGGACCACGGGATGACACCGAGGCCGTACTCCTGCGCGGCCGGGATGACCTCCATCTCGGCGCGGCGTTCGGCGAGGTTGTAGAGGCACTGCTCGCTGACCAGGCCGTACGAGCCGAGGCGCTTCGCGGTCTCGTTGGTCTGGGCGATCTTCCAGCCGGCGAAGTTGGACGAGCCCGCGTAGAGGATCTTGCCCTGCTGGATCAGGACGTCGATGGCCTGCCAGATCTCCTCGACCGGGGTGGCGCGGTCGATGTGGTGGAACTGGTACAGGTCGATGTGGTCCGTCTGCAGCCGCTTGAGGCTGGCGTCGACGGCGCGCCGGATGTTGAGCGCGGAGAGCTTGTGGTGGTTGGGCCAGGCGTCGCCTTCCGCGGCCATGTTCCCGTACACCTTGGTGGCGAGTACGACCTTGTCGCGGCGTTCCCCGCCCTTGGCGAACCAGGTGCCGAGGATCTCCTCCGTGCGGCCCTTGTTCTCGCCCCAGCCGTAGACATTGGCAGTGTCGAAAAAGTTGACGCCCGCGTCCAGCGCGGCGTCCATGATCGCGTGGCTGTCGGCCTCATTGGTCTGCGGACCGAAATTCATGGTGCCGAGGACAAGTCGGCTGACTTCAAGTCCGGTGCGTCCGAGCTGCGTGTACTTCATGGGCACCAAGCCAACGCCTTCGAGTCCGCTCGAAGCAAGGGCTCATCGGGCGGACTCAGCGGGTTTCCAGATGCTTGAGGGTCGTTGTCAGCCAGCTCAGTTCCGCCTCGCTCGCCGCACGGGCGATCGTGAGAACGCCTCGTCGGAACGGGTCGTCGAAGGCCTCAGGGCCGAGGGGGCGCTCGCCCCCGGAGCCGTAGTCGTAGAAGAAACTGCTCGGCTCCTGCAGGAACGTCAGCCTGCGCCGCAGTACGTCCGCCTGCTCGGCGGGGGCCTGCAGGTGGCGGAGGAAGGCGAGGACGGTGAACCAGCGGTTCTCGTCGCTGATGTCCACATCGTCGGCCTCGCGCAGCCGGCGGCGCAGCTCCTCGCGCCCGTCGTCGGTCAGGGTCAGCGTGTGGCGGGGGGCGGCCCTGCTGCCGGGCTCGGTCCGGCGGCCGAGCCACCCGGCGCGCTCCAGGCGCTTGATCGCCGGGTACAGCGTGCCGTCCGCGATCGGGCGGACATGGCCGGTGAGGTGGGCGACGCGTCGCTTCAACTCGTAGCCGTGCAACGGCTGCTCGTACAGAAATCCCAGGATGGCCAGTTCCAGCACCCGAGCATCCTCCCCTCTCGCTTCATACATCGACACCGATATATGGTCTCGCCGATGGTTTCATGGCCGGAGGGGAGCGGGAGACATGCAGAACGCACAGGTGACTGCGGACGGTGCGCGCATCCGGTGGGTGGAGATCCCCGGCAGCGACGGACGGACCCGCGTCTATCTGCATGGGCTCGGCGCCTCGTCCGGTCCGTACTTCACCGCGAGCGCCGTCCATCCACTCCTCGCCGGCAGCCGTTCGCTGCTCATGGACATGCTCGGCTTCGGCATCAGTGACCGGCCCACGGACTTCGACTACACGCTCGAAGCGCACGCCGACGCGATCGCCGTCGCGCTCAGGGCCGCCGATGCGTACGCCTCGGACGTCGTCGCACACAGCATGGGCGGTTCGGTGGCCATCGTGCTCGCGGCACGCCACCCGGAGCTGGTGGCGCGGCTCGTCCTGATCGACGCCAACCTCGACCCGGTCGCGCCCGATCGGCAACGGCCCGGCAGCAGCGGCATCGCCTCGTACACGGAGGCGGAGTTCCTCGATCAGGGCATGGCCGAGGTGCGCGACCGGGTGGGACCCCACTGGTGGTCGACGATGCGGCTCTCGGGCTCGGAGGCGCTGCACCGCAGCGCCGTGCACCTCGCGCGCGGGACGACGCCCACGATGCGCGAGCAGCTGCTGGAGCTGAAGATTCCGCGCACTTACCTTCGGCCCGAGAGCGACGGGCCGCTGCCCGACGAGGACGGTCTGGTCGAGGGCGGGGTGCGGGTCGTGCCGGTCCCGGGGTGCGAGCACAACATCATGCTGGACAACCCCGAGGCGTTCGCGAAGGAGACGGCCCTGGCCCTGGGGCTCGGCTGAGCCGGTGTCGGTGCCTCAGCCTCCGACTGCGGCTGTCACGGCGACAACGGCGAACATCAGTACGAGCACGGCGGCCATGATGCGGTTTCTGGTCTTCGGGTCCACCCGTCGAGCGTAACCGCACCGCTCAGTGCCCCAGCGGCCAGGAGGCCACCACCTCGTACCGAGGCCGCTCCCCCGGCACCCCGGCAACCGGCAGATTGCTGCGTACGAGAGCGACCTCGCCGACCTCCCACGGTGTGCCCTCGAAGGTGTCCAGGGCCTCCAGATAGGGGTGCAGGTCGGTCTCGGAGCGGCTGCGGGCGAGGGTGAGGTGCGGGGTGTAGCGGCGGTGCTCGTCCATCGCGACGCCGGCGCGGCGGGCTGCCGCGTCGGCGCGCTCGGCAAGGAGCCTCAGCGTGTCGAGCTCGCCCGCGGCCCCGGCCCACAGCACATGGCCGTCGAACCGGCCGCCTCGGTGGATGCGCAGCGGGAACCGCTCGGTGCGCCGGGCGGCGCGCCCCAGCCGCTCGTGCAGATCGGGCAGCAGCCCTTCGTCGACCACACCGAGGAAGGCGAGCGTGAAGTGCCACGCATCGGTGCCGGTCCAGCGCATGCCACCGGCCCCCGGAAGGGTGTGCAGCGGGGCCACGGCACGGCGGAGCTCCGCGACGGCGGAGTCGGGCGGCAGGACGGCAACGAAGAGTCTCATGCGGCTCATGGGCCGAGTGTCGCACCGTACCGGCGCGCGTCCCGGTCACCGTGCGTACCGCGTTGTACCTGCGAAACAGCCCCGAGTGCCTACGCGAAGGCCCCGGCCGGTATCCACCGGCCGGGGCCTTGGCACGTCGCGTACGAGCGCTCCTCAGGCCGCCGTCGCCAGCTGCTCGCGGGGGACGAACCGCACATGCGGGCGGCCCGGCCGCAGGTCGACCTTGATCCGCAGGCCGCCGACGCGGGCCAGCATGAAGCCGACGCCGAGTGCGGCGAACATCGAGAACGTGCCGCCGACCGCCATGGCGGTCCGGACGCCGTACGTGTCGCTGATCCAGCCCACGATCGGGGCGCCCACCGGCGTACCCCCGGCGAAGACCATCATGTACAGGCTCATCACCCGGCCGCGCATGGCCGGGTCGGCGGCCATCTGGACGCTCGTGTTCGCGCTGATGTTGGTGGTCAGGCCGATCATGCCGATCGGGAGCAGCAGGATCGCGAAGAGCCAGACGTACGGCGACATGGACGCGATGATCTCCAGGAGACCGAACACCGTCCCCGCCGCCACCAGCATCCGCAGCCGCGAGGAGCGCCGGCGGGCGGCCAGCAGCGCGCCGGCCAGTGAACCGGCCGCCATGAGGATGTTGAAGAACGAGTACATCCCCGCGCCGCCGTGGAAGATCTCGTCCGCGAAGGCGGTGAGCCAGATCGGGAAGTTGAAGCCGAACGTGCCGACGAAGCCGACCAGGACGATCGGCCAGATCAGCTCGGGGCGCCCCGAGACATAGCGCAGCCCCTCGCGGAGCTGACCCTTGGCACGCGGCACGACGATCGCCTTGTGCAGTTCGCTCGTGCGCATCAGCAGCAGGCCGATGAGCGGGGCGCCGAAGGACAGGCCGTTGAACATGAAGGCCCAGCCGCTGCCGACCGTGGTGATCAGGACACCCGCGACGGCGGGACCGATCAGCCGGGCCGACTGGAAGTTGGCCGAATTCAGACTGACCGCGTTCCGCAGCTGGGCGGGTCCGACCATCTCGGAGACGAAGGACTGGCGGGCCGGGTTGTCCACGACCGTGACCATGCCGAGCAGGAAGGCGATCAGGTAGACGTGCCACACCTGGACGACGCCGGAGAGGGTGAGGGCGGCGAGGGCGAGCCCACAGAGACCGAGCGCGGCCTGGCTGACGAGGAGGAGCTTGCGCTTCGGGAGCCGGTCGGCGATGACGCCGCCGTACAGGCCGAAGAGCAGCATGGGAAGGAACTGGAGGGCCGTGGTGATGCCGACGGCGGTGGCGGACCCGGTGAGGCTCAGAACGAGCCAGTCCTGCGTGATGCGGGACATCCAGGTACCGGTGTTGGAGATCACCGCGCCTGTGGCGAACAGGCGGTAGTTGCGGATCTTCAGCGACGAGAAGGTCCCGCCGGGCTTGCTCTCGTGGGTGGACGTCGGTGCGGGGGCGGAGTCTGCTCCGGATCCCGTACTCAAAAGGGTTCGCCTCCTCGGGCGTGGACTGCGTGCTGACTGACGGGATGCGGCCGTACGGGCTGCACGCGGACTCCGGCCCGGCGTACCCCCCGTACCGCTACAGGTGGGCGAGCTTCTCCAGCACTGGTGCGGCCTTGCGCAGCGTCTCCCACTCGTCCTCGTCCAGGCCTTCGGCGAGGGTGGCCAGCCAGGCGTTCCGCTTGGAGCGGCTCTCCTCGAGCATGGCCTCGGCCTGCTCGGTCTGGCTGACCATCTTCTGGCGACGGTCATCGGGGTGCGGTTCCAGTCTGACCAGTCCCTTGGCTTCGAGCAGCGCGACGATGCGGGTCATCGACGGAGGCTGCACATGCTCCTTGCGGGCCAGCTCACCGGGAGTGGCGGAACCGCAGCGGGCGAGCGTGCCGAGCACCGACATCTCGGTGGGGCTCAGCGACTCGTCGACGCGCTGGTGCTTGAGGCGTCGGCCCAGCAGCATCACAGCGGAACGAAGGGAGCTCACGGCGGCGGCACTCTCGCCGTCGTGGATCAGGTCAGGCATGTTTGTTAGCGTAACTCATTACCTACCCTAAATACCACTCGGCTGGTACACGCGCGGGCTATCGATCACCCAAACGAGTGAGTCGGATCCGGAAAGTGACGCGAAACGACCTCAAAGGCCGTAACCCTGCTTGCCATGGGATCGACAGTGCTCAGCCTGCGGATAGACGGTGAGCTGCTCGACCGGCTCCGGCAGCACGCCGCCAGACGCGGAATGAGCGTCCAGGACTATGTCGTCAGGACGCTCATCCGCGACGATTTCGACGAGCGCTTCAAAGCCGCCGTCGACGAGACGGAAAAGTTCTACGGGGCGGACGACCGGGTGAACTGACTCGCCCGGTCGTCCGCCCCGCAGAGGGCGACGTGTGAAGGGTTACGACGTCAGGCCGAGGGCCGGCATCGCGTAGTAGAAGACGAAGACCGCCGACACCACGTACATGGCCACCGGCACCTCGCGCCAGCGACCGGCCGCCACCCGCAGCACGGAGAAGGCGATGAAGCCGATGCCGATGCCGTTGGTGATCGAGTACGTGAACGGCATCATCACCATGGCCAGGAAGGCCGGAACGGCGAGCGTGTAGTCGCTCCAGTCGATGTCCCGCACCGACCCCGCGATGATCAGGAAGCCGACCGCCAGCAGCGCCGGCGTGGCCGCCTGCGACGGAACCATGGTCGCCAGCGGCGTCAGGAACAGCGCCACCGTGAACAGCAGACCCGTCACCACGCTCGCGAAACCGGTGCGGGCACCCTCTCCGACACCCGCCGTGGACTCCACGAAGCAGGTACTGGCGGAGGAGGAGCTCGCACCGCCCGCGGCGACCGCGATGCCGTCCACGAACAGCACCTTGTTGATGCCGGGGAAGTTGCCGTCCTTGTCCGTCAGCTTGGCCTCGTCACCGACACCGAGGATGGTGCCCATCGCGTCGAAGAAGCAGGACAGCAGCACGGTGAAGACGAACAGGATGCCGGTCAGCGCACCGACCTTGTCGAAGCCGCCGAACAGGCTGACCTTGCCGATCAGTCCGAAGTCGGGGGTGGCGACCGGGTTGCCCGGCCACTGCGGAACGGTCAGGCCCCAGGCCTCGCCCGGCAGGTCGGCGACCGTGTCGATGACCATGGCGACGACCGTCATGGCGACGATCGAGATCAGGATCGCGCCCGGCACCTTGCGGACGATCAGTGCGAGGGTGAGCAGCGCCCCGAGGATGAAGACCAGAACCGGCCAGCCGTTGAGGTGGCCGTCGCTGCCGAGCTGGAGCGGCACGGTGGTGTGCGCGACGTCCGGGATACGGGAGACGAAGCCCGAGTCGACCAGACCGATCAGCAGGATGAAGAGACCGATACCGATCGCGATGCCCTTGCGGAGCGACTTCGGTACGGCGTTCATCACGCGTTCGCGCAGCCCGGTCGCGACGAGCAGCATGACGACGATGCCGGCGAGGACGACCATGCCCATCGCGTCCGGCCAGCTCATCCGGGGGGCGAGCTGCAGGGCGACGACGGTGTTGACGCCGAGACCGGCGGCCAGCGCGATCGGCACATTGCCGATGACGCCCATCAGCAGGGTGGAGAACGCGGCGGTCAGCACGGTGGCGGTGACCAGCTGGCCGCCATTGAGCTGATGCCCGTACATGTCTTTCGCGCTGCCGAGAATGATCGGGTTCAGCACGATGATGTACGCCATCGCGAAGAACGTGGCGAATCCGCCGCGGATCTCACGCGCGACCGACGACCCCCGCTCGGAGATCTTGAAGAAACGGTCCAAGCCGCCGTGCGGCTGTGGCGCTATGGGCTGCCTGGAGTCGACCGAAGCGGTGGCCGAGGGAGACATGTATGACCTCAGTCGTGCGTAGAGGGGGGAGAAGAGTGGTCAGCTTTGGACTTTTACACGAATAAATCGAGACAGCCGTAAGCAGATTCAGTATGAATACATAAGGCGAAGATCGCTATCTCCGCGCGTAGACCCTTGGGCCGACTGGCCCGACAGGCTTTACATACGGGCCGCATACACTGACCCCATGGCGAAGTGGACACCGACACACGAGGCACCCGAGCCCCTGGAGGGGCCCGTCGTCGCCACCATCACCGGCGGAACGATCCTCTGGTTCGTCCTCTTCCTCGTCCAGCTCCCGTTCTACGGCTGGTTCGACGAGCACGGGCACACCTGGTGGGTGTGGACGTGTCTGGCCGGTGCCGGGCTCGGACTGATCGGCATCTGGTACGTCCGGGGGCGCGACGCGGCGCTCAAGCGGGCGGCCGCCGCCGCCAAGACCGGAACGGCCGACACGGCCGACGGCAGCCACTGACACCACCGGCGCAAGCCGCCGGCCCCGGCCACCGACCTGAGCCACCGGCGGAGACCGGGACACGGGTCGGCGCGCAACCGTCACGAAAGTCAGGGACGCGACCCCCGACTTCCCTGACGCCCCGGACCGCACCCCTCCTCCTGCGGTCTGATCTTCGGATCCCCGGCGGGTGAATCGGGCGTTCCGCCCGTACCGTCGGAACCATGACGCAGCGGGCAGTCGACTCCTCCGGTAAGCAGAAACCCCGCCGGCCCCGGCCGGCCCCCATCGACGCCGGATCCGAACTCGACCCGGTCCACCCGATGAAGCTGCCGGACTCCGCGGTGCACAGCACCGGGCTGACCGCCGCCGAGGTGGCCGAGCGGATCGCCCGGGGCGAGGTCAACGACGTACCCGTCCGCTCGTCCCGCTCCGTCGGCGAGATCGTCCGCGCCAATGTCTTCACCCGGTTCAACCTGATCATCGGCGTGCTCTGGCTGGTCATGCTGTTCGTCGCGCCGTTCCAGGACAGCCTCTTCGGCTACGTGATCATCGCCAACACCGGCATCGGCATCGTCCAGGAGTGGCGGGCCAAGAAGACCCTCGACGGCCTGGCCGTCATCGGCGAGGCGAAACCCACGGTCCGGCGCGACGGGGTCGCCGCGGAGATATCCACCTCGGAGATCGTCCTCGGCGATCTGGTCGAGCTCGGCCCCGGTGACAAGGTCGTCGTGGACGGCGCGGTGGCCGAGGCCGACAACCTGGAGATCGACGAGTCGCTGCTCACCGGCGAGGCCGACCCCGTGGTGAAACAGCCCGGCGATCCGGTGATGTCCGGCAGCTTCGTCGTCGCGGGCGGCGGCGCGTTCTCCGCCACCAAGGTCGGCCGCGAGGCCTACGCCGCGCAGCTCGCCGAGGAGGCGTCGCGCTTCACCCTCGTCCAGTCCGAACTGCGCAGCGGCATCAGCACGATCCTCAAGTACGTCACCTGGATGATGGTGCCGACCGCGATCGGCCTGATCATCAGCCAGCTCGTCGTCAAGAAGACCGACCTCAAGGACTCCATCGCCCGGACGGTCGGCGGAATCGTGCCGATGATCCCTGAGGGGCTGGTCCTGCTCACCTCGGTCGCCTTCGCGATCGGTGTCGTACGGCTCGGCCGCAAGCAGTGCCTGGTGCAGGAGCTGCCCGCCATCGAGGGCCTCGCCCGGGTCGACGTCGTCTGCCTCGACAAGACCGGCACGCTCACCGAAGGCGGCATGGACGTCACCGAGGTGCGGGCGCTGGGTGGTGCGGACGACCCGTACATACGCCAGGTGCTGGCCAACCTCGGCGCGTCCGACCCGCGGCCCAATGCCAGCCTGCAGGCGATCGTCGACGCTTACCCGTCCCCGAACGGCGAGGCGTGGCGCTGCACGGAGGCGCTGCCGTTCTCCTCGGCACGCAAGTACAGCGGCGCCGCGTTCGACGAGGGCAGCGGCAAGGCGTCGAGCTGGCTGCTCGGCGCACCCGATGTGCTGCTCCCGGACCACGACCCGGCGCTCGGCGAGATCGAGCAGCTCAACCGGCAGGGACTGCGGGTCCTGCTGCTGGCCCGTGCACAGGGGGAGCTGGAAGGGCCGCAGAGCGCCGCCGGAGCCGAACCGGCCGCACTGGTCGTCCTGGAGCAGCGGCTGCGGCCGGACGCCGGGCAGACACTCCGCTACTTCGCCGACCAGCGGGTCGCCACGAAGGTCATCTCCGGGGACAACGCCGTCTCGGTCGGTGCGGTCGCGGGCAAGCTCGGCCTGCCCGGCGCCGAACACACCCTGGACGCGCGCCGGCTACCGACGGACCCGGACGACATGGCCACGGCCATGGAGGAGAACGCGGTCTTCGGCCGGGTCACCCCGCAGCAGAAGCGGGAGATGGTCGCCGCGCTCCAGTCCCGCGGTCACACGGTCGCGATGACGGGGGACGGGGTCAACGACGTGCTGGCACTCAAGGACGCCGACATCGGCGTCTCGATGGGATCCGGCTCGGAGGCGACGCGCGCGGTGGCGCAGATCGTGCTGCTCAACAACAGCTTCGCGACCCTGCCGTCGGTGGTCGCCGAGGGCCGCCGGGTCATCGGCAACATCACCCGGGTCGCCACCCTGTTCCTGACGAAGACCGTCTACTCGGTACTGCTGGCGATCCTGGTGGTCTGCTTCCAGGTCGAGTACCCGTTCCTGCCCCGGCATCTGACCCTGCTGTCGACGCTGACGATCGGCGTCCCGGCGTTCTTCCTGGCCCTCGCGCCCAACAAGGAGCGGGCCCAGCCGCACTTCGTCCGCAGAGTCATGCGGTACTCGGTCCCGTCCGGCGTCATCGCGGGCATCGCCACCTTCGCGACGTATCTGATCGCCCGGCACTACTACACGGGGCCGGGTGCGCTGGACGCGGAGACCAGTGCGGCGACGCTCACGCTGTTCCTGGTCTCGATGTGGGTCCTCGCGATCATCGCCCGCCCCTACACCTGGTGGCGGATCCTCCTGGTCGCGGCGATGGGGGCGGCGTTCCTGATCGTGCTGGTGGTGCCGTGGCTGCAGGGCTTCTTCGCGCTGAAGCTGGTGGGCACGGCCATGCCGTGGGCTGCGGTGGGGATTGCGGTGGTGGCGGCGACCGCCCTGGAGTTCACCTGGCGCCTGGTCAGTCGCCGCTTCCCGGTATAGCTGCTAGCGCACGTCGACGTAGTCACCGGTGGTGGTGACGGCCGGAGTGGTGGACGTGCCGGCGAAGCTGTAGCGCCAGTAGCCGTCGACCGAGGCCTTCACCGTGGTCTTCAGGGCGCCGGTGCTGCTCGACTTGATCGTCTTCACCGTGGTGTAGGCGGTGCCGGTCTTCTTACGGAACTGCAGCTTCACCGGCTGGACGGTGTAGCCGGCGTAGGCGTGCGTCTCCCAGTTGGCGCGCGTCAGCTTGCCGGTGACCGTGATGGTCCTGCCCTTCTTGACGGGCTCCGGGGCGGCGTTGACCGTCAGCTTCGACAGCCGCTGCACATGGGTCGTGGCGTAGGAGTCGTACGACGTGCTGGAGCCGTCCTTGGCCTCGGCGCCCGCGAGGATGTGCCAGGAACCGGCCAGTGCGTTCCTGGTCAGGTCGGCCCTCGGGTCGACCGTGAGGGTGAGCGAGCAGGTGGCGGTGGTGGCGCTCGCGTCCTTGCAGGTCGCTTCCTGCGTCGGCACCAGCGCGCCGTCCATGCCCTTTTCCAGGCTCGTCCCGTGCCAGAGGATCACCCAACCGGTGGCAATGCCGGAGGCGTGCGAGGCGGTGACGGACACGGTGACCGTCTTCGGCACCGTCGTCCCCAGAACGATGTCCTTGCCGCCGTTGACGGTGACCTTGGAGAGGACGGGAGCCGTTGCGGCATGCGCGGCCGGCACGGCGAGGGCGGAGAGAGCCAGGGCGCCCGATACGGCGGCGACAGTGGCACGAATGCGCATAAGTGTCCCCAGGTGTGATGAGTCGGTGAGTGCGCCGGGCAGCGGGACCTCGCTCGGAGATCCCGCTGCCCGGGTGGAACCGTTGGTGGAACTACTGCCGTGACTACTGCACGTCGACGTAGTCACCGGTGGTGGTGACGGCCGGGGTGGTGGACGTGCCGGCGAAGCTGTAGCGCCAGTAGCCGTCGACCGAGGCGGTGACCGTGGTCTTCAGGGCGCCGGTGCTGCTCGACTTGATCGTCTTCACCGTGGTGTAGGCGGTGCTGGTCTTCTTACGGAACTGCAGCTTCACCGGCTGGACGGTGTAGCCGTGGTAGGCGAAGTCGTCCCAGTTGGCGCGCGTCAGCTTGCCGGTGACCGTGATGGTCTTGCCCTTCTTGACGGGCTCCGGGGCCGCGTTGACCGTCAGCTTCGAGAAGCGCTGCAGCTTGGTGGTACCCAGGCCGTCCTGCTCCGCGAAGCCGATCTGGCTCGGGTCGAAGTCGGGGTCGGACGGGTCCTGGCCGTTGAGGTCGGCGGCGAAGCCCACCGCCTTCCACGTCGTGGCGTCCGCATTGCCGATGAAGTCGATCTGCGGCCAGACGTCGATCTGCCCCTTGCAGGTGGCGACCGTCGAGGAGACGGTCTTGCAGGTGGGGGCCACGTCGCCGAACAGGATGTTCGTCGGGTCGTCGAACGAACCGCGGTAGAGCTCGACATCGAGCATGAAGTCGTCGGCGAAGATGTCCACGTCGGCGGCGTGCGTCACGGTGAACGTGGTCGGCACGGTCACCGTGTTGGTGGTGCCGACGACGATCGGCTTGCCGCCGTTCACCGAAAGCTTGGAGAAGGTGAGGTCGAGCGGGGCGGTCTCGTCGGCGGCGATGGAGCGCGCGCCGGTCTTCGTGCCGGACGCGTCGTGCGCGGCACGCACGACGTCGGCGAGTACCGAGTGGTGCGCGTCGGCGGCGTTGGCCGCCGACGGTACGACGAGGGCGGAGAGAGCCAGGGCGCCGGTCACGGCGGCCACAGTGGCACGTATACGCATGTTCATTCCCCGGTGGAGAAAGGGGCCCGCGGAGGTCGTCCGTCCGTGGGGCCCAAGATCGTCTGTAAAGCCTGGTGGCTTCACGGACGAGATCAATGAGGCGGGTGAACGGTTGTACGGCCGGGAAGATTCTTTGCGTATGCGTGACCGGGACCTGGCAATGGGGCCCGGGTCGTCAGTCGAACCAGCGGTCCCGGGCCAGTTCCTCCGTGCGCGACGGGTCCTCCAGCAGCGCCGCGACCTCGAAGCGGCGCGGCCACTGCCCCGCCGCCCACGCCAGGCCCGCCGCGACGCCCTCGAGCGTCGACGCGTGGACGACCCCGTCCGGGGTACGGCGCCAGTCCAGTTCGACGCCGCCCGCGCGGAGTTCGCCGTGTTCGACGTACGTGTCCGGGGTCCCTGCGCCGAGCAGGATCCGTACCGGTTCCGGCACCTGGTGCTCCTCGCCCTCCGTCGTCACCTGTGCCTGGACGGTCTCGCCGAGCCGTCGCACCTGGAACAGTTCGGCCAGTTCGGCGGCGCGCGCCGGGGCCACCGGCAGCAACGGAAGGCTGTCCGTCAGCGGCAGCAGATCGGGGGCGTCCGCGATCACCGTGTCCGCCGCGTCGACGACCCGCACCTCGCCGTCGACCACGGCCCGCAGCTCGTCGGGCAGCGTGACGTGTTCGGGGTCGAGATCGGCCAGCGCCGTGTACAGCTCGTGGAGTTGCACGGAGCCGACCGGCCGGCTCCCGTCCGCGAGCCGGCCGAGGAGTTCGGCGGCACCGCCCGGCTCGTCGAGGAGCGCCGCGACGGACGTCCGTACGCCGAGCGCGCGCAGCACCTGGACGTCGTCGAAGCCGGCCGCGTCGGCGGAGTCGTACAGTCCGGACAGCCGCGGGTCGCCGCCTGCGGCCCGCAGACCTGCCGGGCGTCGGCCGTCGAGCACCGGGTGGTCGCGCAGCCACCAGGCGGTGTACGGGCGCACGGACCGGGTCGTACCGTCCGGGAGCAGCACCCGCACCGGTTGCGTCAGTGCGTCGCGCAGCGGCGGCCGGGAGAGCAGGGCGAGCGCCTGCGGCCAGGCGTCGTCGTCGACGAGGTCGAGGTCGCGGACGGCGACGAGTTCGGTGGCGACCGGCGGCACGGGGGTGTCCGGCAGCTGGTCGAGGATGTCCTCGCACCACACGTCGACGGCGTCGAGCAGCCCCGCGTCGTCGGGTTCGGTGAAGTCGCCTTCGCGTGGCTCCAGTTCGTCCGGGTCGAGGACGACATCGGTGGCGCGGACGAGTGCGAAGGTGGCCAGCACCCCGCAGGCGGTCAACGGCTGTTCGCCCCAGCGTACGGCCAGTTCCTCGTCGCAGAGGGCGAGTTCGCCGTCACGCATGATCTGCGCGAACGGGCTTCCCGGCAGCACGAGTTCACCGGCCGGAGCGGGTTCGCCCTCCTCGTCCGGGAGCGCGAGGGCACCGAGCCACGGTTCGTCGCCGGGTGACAGGTCCGCGTCCCGGACCAGCGTGAGGACGGTCTCCGCGAGCTCTCCGGCGTCCAGCGCGTCCTCGTCCCACACCTCACCCGCGTCCAGCGAACCGGCGACCGCCGCGCGCACCTGTGGGGTCGTCAGCACGGCGCGCGGGGTGGCGGGCAGGGCGCCCAGCTTCTCCAGGAGCGGATGGGCGGCGTCCGGATGCGCGACCTTCAGGCCGAGCCGGGCCAGCCGGTCCAGGACCGGGCCGGTGAGCGCTTCCGGCAGCGGCAGCAGGACCTGACGGGGACCGATCGTGGTGCGCGGGGCCGCAATGCCGTCCGGCCCCTCCACCGCCTGATCCACCGTCCCGGCCAGCGGCACCGGCAGTCCGGAGAGCCGGTCCGGGTCGATGCCGGACAGGCTGTCGTACAGCCTCCGCCACCAGGCGGGATCGCGCTCCAGACCGGCGAGCCGGTCGATGGCCTCGGTCAGCGGCACCCTGGCCACTCCGAGCGTGCGCAGTTCGCTGCGGCGCTCAAGTCCTGCGGGCAGCAGGCACGGCAGCACCTCGGCCAGCACCCGGACGGTCTCGGCGCCGACCCCCTCCAGTACTTCGGCCTCGATGGGCCGCAGCGCGGTGGTGGCCTCGTGGGCACTCTGCGGCTCCGCGTCCCAGGCGTCCCACCGGTCCGGTTCGGCGGCGGTGTCGCGCGGGGCGGCGGGCTCCAGGAACGCGACGCGCGGCAGCCGTTCCAGGATCGCGCCGCGCAGCGCACCGTCCAGTTCGCCGCTGCCCAGCGGGCCGGGCACCAGGTCGATCGTTCCGACACTCACCGGCTGCCAGTCCGCGAGCAGTTCGGCGTAGGCGTCGGCCGCGCGCTGCACCAGGAAGTCGGTGAGCGGGCCGGGCGCGGGGTGGCGGCGGGTGGTGTCGAGCGGCAGCGACGCGATGAGCAGGGCGGGCACGCCGAGGGGTTCGTCGGTGGGGGTCGGGGCGTGGACGACGGGGGCGGTACGGGGGAAGACCGGCGCCCCGTCCATGTCCACGGGCACCGCCCAGGTCACCGACCAGTGCGGGCGCAACCGTTCCTCGAGGGGGCGGTCGGCGAGCAGGGCCGGCTCGATCGGACCGTGATGCGCGACCGTGCGCCAGCGGTTCGTGCCGTGCACGGAGTCGTCGACGTGCGTGTACGGGCCGTGCTGGGAGCGGTGCAACGTCCTTACCCCGTCAGGGGTGTCGATGACGATCTCTTCGAGGCCGGGCAGCGTCAGGAGCAGCGCGTCGTCGACGGCGGCGAGCAGCCGGCCGACGAGATCCTCGGCGACGCCGTCGCGCAGCGGCAGGACGACGACCGTGTCGTACCCGTCCGGCGCGGTGCCCTCGGCGGGCAGCGGGAGCCGGAGCAGCGGTACGTGACCGTCGCGGCGGCGGAGCTCGTCACCGAGACCGGGGCTGCCGACGGCGGCCTGCCGGGCGAGGCCGCGGGCCTCGGCGAGGGACCAGCGGACCCCACCGTGCCGGCCGACCACAGCGGGCTCGTCACTGACCGCGAGCACCGCGGCGAAACCGACACCGAACCTGCCCACGGCGGACTCGTGGCCCTCACGCTTGGCGGAGGCCCGGAGCGTGCTGAGCGATTCGACGCCGGTGGCGTCGAGGGGGGCGCCGGTGTTGGCGGCGGCGAGGACGGCGTTCCCGGCGTCGCCGGGGTGCAGGGTGAGACGCAGACGGCCGGGGACGCCGGCGCGGGCGGCGGCGTCGGCGGCGTTCTGGGCCAGCTCGACGACGAGGCGGTCACGGTAGCCGCCGAGTGCGAGGTCCTCCTCGGCGTTGGCGTCCTCCCGGAACCGGGCGGGACCGGCGCCCCAGGCATCGAGCACCCCGCGCCGCAGCCGCGCCGTCCCGAACGGATCGGCCCCCTCGGTCGCATTCATGCTCACTCTGACTCCGCTCTGTCCGGTGACGCGTTATCCGTGTGCGGCGGGGAGTGCGGGTGCACCCGTGCCGCCAGTGTGCGCCCGAAGGTACCGCGAGCGGAAAGCCGGTGCGCCGAGCCCGTGCGCCACGTTTTGTCCTCAAACGCCGGACAGGCTCGGGTCGACCCCGTCCGAGCCCGTCGGCGGGGCCCCATGCCTTGAGGCCATGGGGGAGATCGAGGAGGAAGCGGTCAGCCGGACGAAGCGGTCACCCGGTGGCCGCCAGGGCGCCGCAAACGGCCCCCGGGCACCGTGGGCCCGAATTCCCCGGCGGCCAGGAGCGTCAGGAGTGGCCGAGGTCCTCCGACGGCGCGTCCGGCTCCGCCGGAACCGACCCGCCGTCCCTCGCCGGGCGCAGCAGGTACTCGTCCACCTGCATCGTGTCCAGCGCGTGCGGCGCGGGCTTCGGCGGCTTCGGCATCACCGCGGCCTCCGAGTGCCCACCGCACCCGTACGACAGCGAGACGACCCGCCCGTCCGCCGGGCTGAACTCGTTCGCGCACACTCCGAACGCCTGCCGCAGCGATCCCGCGATCGGCATCAGGAAGGCACACGTGTCGCAGGACGCCGGTGCCGCCTGCGCCATCGGCGTCTTCGCGCCGAACGCCTCGTCCCACCGGTCGGCCGCCGCATGCAGCCCGTACCGGGACAGCACCCGCGCCCGCCGCATCCCGAGCTCTTCGGCGACCGCTGCGATCGAGCCGCGGTCCGTCGCCTCCGGGCGCGTCGTCAGCTCCGCGTCCTCCGCGTCGACGAGATCGGCCAGTTCCTCCGACATCTCGGAGACCACCGAGTTCGGCGGCGGCTCGTCCTCACCGGTGTACCCGGGCTCCAGACGCAGATCCTCCGCCTCGGTGGGCAGCAGATCGCCGGGTCCCATGTCGCCGGGGCGCAGCCGCTCGCTCCACGGCACCCACTCCGGCGCGAGCAGCGCATCCGTCCCGGGCAGCAGTACCGCCTCGTCGAGCGTGACGTTCTTGGCGCGGGAGGCCCTGGCGACCGTCACCGCCCAGCGCCAGCCCCGGTAACCGGGTTCCTTGCACTCGAAGTAGTGCGTGACGACCCGGTCCCCTTCGGAGACCAGCGCCACGTGCTCACCGACCACTCCTGGCGCGGCGGCTTCCTCGGCCGCCGAGCGCGCGAGGTCTACCGCCTCGGCGCACAGGCGGTCGGGGGCAGGGGTACGGGCAGTACGGCTTCGCGTCGTAGCAGCACTCACAGGTCTCGCTTCTCTCCATACGCCGTCTCACGAGCGCGCCAGCAGATCCATCGATTTCGGCCATAACGGTTGCGGGCGGAGCGGACCTGGGGGCCGCGTCGACGTCCACACCCGTTGTGCCTGCCTCGGGCGCGCCTTCTGCTATCCATTCTGCGGGATCGCCGAGAGGCGCGCGGCCAAGAACAACCGCCGGTGGCGCGCTACGCACGCTACCCTCTCCGCCGCTCCCCGCCCACCTGCCCGTCCCAAACAAGGCCGTATCCACTGCCGTGTCCGTGTCAGAACGGACCCGGTAGCCGCGACGACGGGCGGCCGCGGTCCGCACTGACCCGACAGGGCGGCGCTCATCGCGCCTCACACCGTTCTCGGTTCGTTACCGGTGTGACTGGGGCACTATGACGGGGTGGCTTCCGCCAGGTCGCACGACGGGTCCGGCCCGCTCCGCAGGACGGGCCGGACGATCGGTCATGCCCTGCACGCGCCGTTCACCGGCACGGCGAAAGGAATCCGCAAGGCGACCCACGCCCACGGCGCCGGCGAATCCGGGCTCGGCAAACTGATCGAGTTGCATGCCGTGAACGGCGCGGGCGACGTGATGATCACCGTCGCGCTCGCCTCGACGGTGTTCTTCTCCGTGCCGACGGACGAGGCCCGGGGGCGCGTAGCCCTCTATCTGGCCGTCACGATGGCGCCCTTCACACTCCTCGCCCCTGTCATCGGCCCCCTCCTGGACCGCCTGCCGCACGGCCGCCGCGCCGCGATGGCGGGCGCCATGCTGGCCCGGGCGCTGCTGGCACTCACCATGTCGAGCGCGGTCGCCACGGGTGGTCTGGAGCTGTATCCGGCGGCGCTGGGCGTCCTGGTCTCCTCGAAGGCGTACGGGGTCGTACGCAGCGCGGTCGTGCCGCGCCTGCTGCCACCCGGTTTCTCCCTGGTGAAGGCGAACTCCCGGGTCACCCTGGCCGGGCTCCTGGCCACCGGTGTGGCGGCGCCGATCGGGGCCGGGCTGCAGACCGTCGGATCCGGCTGGCCGCTGTACGGCGCGTGCGTGATCTTCATAGGCGGCACCGTGCTCGCCTTCACGCTGCCGCGCAAGGTCGACTCGGCGAAGGGTGAGCGCCGGGCCCGGCTGGTCGAGCCCCACGGCCATCAGCCATCCGTCCTGGCCAAGCCCTCCAAGGCCAACGGGAACGGGAAAAGGGCCAACGGCAAGAAAACCACCATGAGGTCCGGGGAGAAGGAGAGGCGGCCGGGGCTGCGGACCGTCGGGCCGTCCGTCCTGCACGGGCTCCAGGCGAACGCCGCCCACCGCGCCCTCTCCGGCTTCCTGATCTTCTTCCTGGCGTTCCTGCTGCGTGAGCAGCCGCTGGCCGGGCAGAGCGCCGCCGTGTCGCTCGGCATCGTCGGTGTCGCGGCCGGTGTCGGCAATGCCCTCGGTACGGCCATGGGCTCCTGGCTCCGGACCCGCGGTCCCGAGGTGATCATCGCCGCGGTGCTGGGGCTGGCCCTCGGCGTCGCCGTCCTCGCCGCGGTCTTCTTCTCCACTTTGATGGTCGCCGCGCTCAGTGCGATGGCGGGCTTCACCCAGGCTCTGTCCAAGCTGTCGCTGGACGCGATGATCCAGCGCGACGTGCCGGAGGAGGTACGGACCTCCGCGTTCGCCCGGTCCGAGACTCTGCTGCAGATGTCCTGGGTGGTCGGCGGCGGCATCGGCATCTCTCTCCCCCTCAACGGCGTACTGGGGATGTCCGTCGCCGCGGGGATCCTCGCCCTCGGTGCGACAGCCTCCGTACGGGGTCTGCTGAGCGCCGCGCGGCGCGGCTCGCCGCACCCCCGCGTGGCGTGAGCCGGAGCGACCGATAACCTTCGGCCCATGACCGTTGCGTTCTTCTCCGGTAAGGGCCGTCGTATCGGCGTCGCTCTTGGTGCCGTGTCCGCGGGACTCCTTGTCCTGTCCGCCTGCGACAAGCCGACGCCGCTCGCCACCGTGACGGTCGGCGACACCTCGGTGACCACCGAGGCGTCCTGCTACAACGACGGCGACGCCCTCAAGGACTCGCAGATCCAGGCCTGCTTGAACAAGAAGGCGGAGAAGTCCGTCAAGGTCGCGATGGACGACAAGGTCCGCTTCGGCGTCGACCCCGAGATCGCGGACAACGGCTGGACGCTCTTCATCAACGGCCAGCAGGCCGAGCAGGAGCCGTACAAGAGGACCTACCGGTCCGTCCCGGGCAGCGCCTTCTTCTCCAGCCAGACCGGCGGAACCACGAACAAGACGCAGGTCAGCATCGTGGAGACCAAGGGCAAGAAGCTCACCGGCATCTGGCACTTCGAGCTCAAGAAGACCAGCTGATCCCCTCCTGACCTGGGAGGACCCTCCCCGTGCGTGTGCTTGTCGTGACCGCTGTCCCGGTGGAACGGGACGCGGTCACGCGTGCGTTCACGGACGGGCCGCAGATCCTCGACGTGCCTGGCGCCGAGCTGCACCGCGCCGGTGCCTTCGATGTCGTCGCGGGCGGCGCGGGTCCGGCCTCCGCGGCCGCCGCGGCCGCTTTCGCCCTGGCCTCGGGGGCCGGGGCGGAGGTCGGTCCGGGCGCCGGGGCGGAACCGTACGGCCTGGTCGTCTCGGCCGGGATCGGCGGCGGGTTCGCGCCCGGAGCCCCCGTCGGTTCCCTCGTCGTGGCGAGCGGTATCGTCGCCGCCGATCTGGGCGCCGAGACCCCCGACGGTTTCGTGCCCGTCACCGCCCTTGGCTTCGGGCGGGAACGGTTCGTGCCGCCGCCCGGCCTGGTACGGGACGTGGCCGCGGCCACCGGCGCGCTGACCGGCGAGGTCCTCACCGTCTCCACCGTGACCGGCAGCGCCGGACGCGCCGCCGCTCTGCGCACCGCCCACCCGCACGCTGTCGCCGAGGCCATGGAGGGGTTCGGGGTCGCCGAGGCCGCCGAGCGGCTGCGCGTACCGGTGCTGGAGATCCGGGCCGTCTCGAACGCCGTCGGCCCGCGCGACCGGAACGCCTGGCGCATCGGCGACGCGCTGGCCGCGCTCACCGAAGCGTTCGGGAAGCTCACCCCCGTACTGGAAGGCTGGACCACTCCCCATGACCGACACCGCTGACACCACCGGCGACGCCCTGCGCATCGCCTTCTCGCCGTGCCCGAACGACACGTTCGTCTTCGACGCCTGGGCGCACGGCCGGGTCCCCGGCGCGCCCGCACTCGATGTCACGTTCGCCGACATCGACCTCACCAACGGCATGGCCGAGCGCGGCGAGCTGGACGTGCTGAAGGTGTCGTACGCGGTACTGCCCTGGGTCCTGGAGGAGTACGCGCTGCTGCCCTGCGGCGGGGCGCTGGGACGCGGCTGCGGGCCGCTCGTCCTGACGAAGGAGCCGGGTACGGATCTGACGGGGAAGACCGTCGCCGTGCCGAGCGAGCGCTCGACCGCCTATCTGCTGTTCCGGCTCTGGGCGGCGGATGTCGTCCCGGGTGACGTCGGCGAGATCGTCGTCATGCCGTTCGACGAGATCATGCCCGCCGTGCGCGACGGGAAGGTGGACGCCGGTCTCGTCATCCACGAGGCGAGGTTCACGTACCGGAACTACGGCCTGCACAGCCTCGCCGACATGGGCGAGCACTGGGAGTTGGCGACCGGTCTGCCGATCCCGCTCGGCGCGATCATCGCCAAGCGGTCGCTGGGCGCCGAGAAGCTGAAGGCGCTGGCCGATTCGGTGCGCACGTCGGTACGGATGGCCTGGGACGACCCGGAGGCGTCGCGGCCGTACGTGCTGGAGCACGCCCAGGAGATGGACCCGGCCGTGGCCGACCAGCACATCGGGCTGTACGTCAACGAGTTCACCGCGGACCTCGGCGAGAACGGCTACGCGGCGATCCGCGGACTGCTGACCCGCGCGGCGGCCGAGGGGCTGGTGCCGCCCCTCGGCCCGGACGCGCTGTCGTTCGCCTGACGGTGACGGGCGCCGTCCGGCGACAGGCTGTGCGGCCTGTCGCCGGTCCGCTATACGTCGAGCTGGTCGGCGACCGCGCGCAGCAGGCCGCCGATCTGCTTGCCGGCCGCCTTGTCGGGGTAGCGGCCCCGCTCCAGCATCGGCGTGATGTTCTCCAGCAGCGTCGTCAGATCCTGCACGATCGATGCCAGTTCGTCCGGCTTGCGACGCTGGGCGGCCGCGACGGACGGCGTCGGGTCCAAAATCGTCACCGATAGCGCCTGATCTCCGCGCTGACCTGCGACGACGCCGAATTCGACGCGCTGACCGGGCTTGAGGGCGTCCACTCCGTCAGGGAGCACCGACGAGTGGACGAACACGTCGCCACCGTCGTCGCGGGAAAGGAAGCCGAAGCCCTTCTCGCTGTTGAACCATTTGACCTTGCCAGTCGGCAAAGCACGCACCCCATCTCAACCTGTATGCCGGAACCAAGCCTCAGCAGGTCAGGCCGGACCATGGTCGTGCTCCCCTGCTGGCAGAAGCCTCCACAGGTGCAGTACCCCTCGTCAAGCCTGGTCATCCGGACTGTGTCCAGAAACGGCGCACTACGGGTGAAGAGGGGTTCTTCCGGGGTGGGAACTACCCTTGCGGGGTGAGTACTCCTCCTTCTGGTGCAGGCGACCGGCTCGTCCGGGTCGGCGCGATCGTCTTCTTCATCGGGGCGCTGGCCACGCTGGTCACAGTGGCCCCGCTGTTCCTCGGGACCGACCCGTTCCCGTCCATCGCGTACGCGGTGTGCATGTTGATGGGGGTGGGATTCCTGATCGCGGCGGCCGGCGTGGTGCGGTCGGCGTGGGCAGGGTCTCCGAAGCGGGACGCCACGCGGTAGAGCGAAAGCCGGGGGCGGCGGTGGTGTGATCCGCCGGACGGCCCTACGCGGCCCGGTAGGCGTCCAGCCAGGCCGGGAACTCCGTCAGGTTCTGCAGGATCACATCCGCGCCCGCCGCTCGCAGTTCGTCCGCGTCGCACGGGCCCGTCGTGACCGCCACCGACAGTGCCTCCGCCGTGCGGGCGCCGCGTACGTCCCCGGTGTGGTCGCCGACATACACGTGTGCGCCGTGCTCGCGCAGCGCCCGCGCCTTCCCCTCCGCCCACAGGCCGCCGACGATCTCGTCGGCCTCGATTCCGAGATGCGCCAGGTGGAGCCTGGCGTTCGGCTCGTACTTCGCCGTGACGACGATCGTCCGGCCGCCCCGCTCGCGGATCGCGGCGATGGACTCCCGGGCGCCGGGCAGCGCAGGGGTCGGGGTGATGGCGTGTGTGGGATAGATCTCCCGGTACCGGTCGGCCGTGGCGGCCACGGCGTCCGCCGGGAACCAGTTCGCCAGTTCGTCCTCCAGGGGCGGACCGAGCCTGCTGACCACCAGCTCGGCGTCGATCTGCCTCCCCGTCTCGGCGGAAAGCGCCTGGTAGGCAGCCTTGATGCCGGGCCGGGAGTCGATGAGCGTCATATCGAGGTCGAAGCCGACCGTCAGGGGGTGCGAAGCCATGGCCCCCATTGTGCCGAGGTCACGGATCTGCCCCTCGCCCTCCGGGCCCCATCGCACCCTGCCTAGACTAAGCCAAGCCTTACCTGGCTGTGCCGGCCCTGCGTGGCCGCACAGAGCCAGGTCGTCCAGTTTGTGATTGGGTCCGATGCCAGCCGCCGCACCTCGCCGCCACAGACGCGCTCTCGCGACGGCGACGGCCGTCCTGGCGCTGCTCGTGGCCGTCCTGCTCAGCCTTGCCGTGGGCGCGCGCACCATCGCGCCCTCCGCGGTGCTCGACGCCCTGCTGCACGGCGGGCACTCCGACGCCGCCGAAGTGATTCGCCAGTTGCGGGTGCCGCGCACCCTGATCGGGCTGATGGTCGGTGCGGCGCTGGCCCTCGCGGGCACGGTGCTCCAGGGCATCACCCGTAACCCCATCGCCGACCCCGGGATCCTCGGTATCAGCCAGGGCGCCTCGGTCGGCGTGGTGCTGGCCATCGCGTACGCGGGGATCCACACGCTGACCGGGTACGTCTGGTTCGCGTTCGCAGGGGCGGCCGTCGCGTCCGTCGCCGTGTACGCGATCGCGTCGCGCGGGCGCGGCGGGGCGACGCCGGTGAAGCTCGCACTGGGCGGGGCCGCGATCAATGCGCTGCTGGTGTCCGTGACGATGGCGGTGCTGACGACGAAGGCGTCCGCGCTCGACGAGTTCCGCTTCTGGCAGGTCGGTTCGATCGCCGGGCGGGAGGCCGAGGTGGCGCAGCAGATCTGGCCGTTCCTGCTGGTCGGCACGGTGCTCGTGCTGTCCGTGGCGCGGGGCCTCGATGCACTGGCGCTGGGCGAGGACGTGGCGAAGGGGCTGGGGCAGAAGGTCGCGACGGTACGGATCGTCGGCGGCGTCGGGGCCACCGTGCTGACCGGGGTCGGGGTGGCCGCGGCCGGGCCGATCGCGTTCATCGGGCTGGCCGTTCCGCACATCGCCCGCGCGATCGTCGGCAGCGACCACCGGTGGGTACTGCCGATGGCGGCGCTGATCGGCCCCGTGATGCTGCTGGTCTCGGACGTCATCGGCCGGATCGTCTTCCCGCCGGGCGAGGTCCCGGCGGGCGTGATGACGGCGCTGATCGGGGTGCCGTTCCTGGTCGCACTGGTACGTCGGAAGGCGGTCCCGGCATGAGCGGCACCCTCACCCGGACCCCGGTCCGGCCCGCCGGGTACAGCGTCGTAAGGATCGGGCCGCGCGGGCGGTTCCTGCTGCACCGGCGTGCGGCCGTCGCCGCGGCGGTCCTCGTCGTGCTGCTGGCGGTCGTCTGTGTCGCGTACCTCTGCGTCGGCGAGAGCTTCGTCGCGCCGGCCGAGGTCGTGAAGGTGATCCTCGGGCAGCCGTCGCCGTACGAACTGGTCGTCGGGACGCTGCGGCTGCCGCGGATGGTCGTCGGCCTGCTCGTCGGCGCGGCCTTCGGGATCGCCGGGGCACTGATCCAGACGGTGGCCCGCAATCCGCTGGCCAGTCCCGACATCATCGGCATCAGCCAGGGCGCGGGCGCGCTCACGGTCGGCGCGATGACGTTCGGCGTCACCTCGTACACCATGCTGCCGTATCTGTCGGTCATCGGCGGGATCGCGGCGGCGGCGCTCGTGTACGTCTTCGCGTGGCGCGGCGGGCTGCACGCCACCCGGTTCGTCCTCATCGGCATCGGCTTCGCCATCGCGCTGCGGTCCGTCACCACGCTGTTCCTGACCAAGGGCGACTATCTGGTCGCCCAGCAGGCGCAGATCTGGATGACGGGTTCGCTGAACGGCCGCGGCTGGAACGAGGTGGCGCCGATCGGCTGGACGCTGCTCGTGCTCCTACCGGCCGTCCTGTGGGCGGCTCGTGCGCAGCGCACCGTGTCGATGGACGACGACACCGCGACCGCGCTGGGGGTACGGCTGGGCCGGGTACGTCTGGGGCTCGTCGCGCTCGGTGTGATCCTGGCGTCCGTGGCGACGGGGACGGCCGGGCCGGTCGACTTCGTGGCGCTGCTCGCCCCGCAGGTCGCCCGCCGCATGACGCGTACCGCCCAGATCCCGCTGCTGTGCTCGGCGCTGCTCGGCGCAGTGATCGTCGTCTTCGGCGATCTGCTGGCGCGCAAACTCTTCTCGCCCACCGAGCTGCCGGTGGGTGTGCTGACGGCGGCGGTCGGCGCCCCGTATCTGATCTGGCTGATCGTCCGCGGTCACGGTGGCCGTAATGGAGGCAAGGCATGAGCTCGACCCGTACGTCCGATGCCGTGGCCGAGGCGACGACCGGCCGGCTCACCGCGCGCCGACTGACCCTCGCCTACGAGGACCGCACGGTCGTGCACGAGCTGGACCTGACGGTTCCCGACGGCCGGGTGACGGTCATCGTCGGCCCGAACGCGTGCGGCAAGTCGACCACTCTGCGCGCGCTGGGCCGGCTGCTCAAGCCGCGCGGCGGGGCGGTACTCCTCGACGGTACGGAGCTGTCCCGGATACCCACCAAGAAGATCGCCCAGTCGATAGGGCTGCTGCCGCAGACCCCGGTCGCGCCCGAGGCGATCACCGTCTCCGACCTCGTCGCCCGCGGCCGTCAGCCACACCAGCACTGGTGGCAGCAGTGGTCGGAGGAGGACGAGCGGGCCGTCACCGACGCCATGGACCGTACGGACATCACGGCGCTCGGCGACCGGTCCGTGGACGAACTGTCCGGCGGGCAGCGGCAGCGGGTCTGGATCGCGATGGCGCTGGCCCAGGAGACGGATCTGCTGCTGCTCGACGAACCGACGACGTACCTCGACATCTCGCACCAGGTGGAGGTCCTCGACCTGGTGCGCCAGCTCGCCGCACCGGCGGCCGACGGCAGCCGCGGCCGGACGGTCGTCACCGTGCTCCACGACCTGAACCAGGCCGCGCGGTACGCGGACCACCTGATCGCGATGAAGGCGGGCCGGATCGTCGCCGAGGGCCACCCGGCGGACATCGTCACCGCGGAGCTCGTACGCGAGGTGTTCGGCCTGGAGGCGGTGATCGTCCCGGACCCGGTGACGGGTTCACCCCTGGTGGTCCCGGGCGCCCCCTGGACCCCTGCGCGGTGATCCCTCCGGGGGCGCCTGCTTCCCGGCCCCGGTCCGGGACGGGGGGTCCGTCCTCAAGCGCCGGACGGGCTCGGGGTTGTGTTGCCCGGCAACGGCGTGAGGGCGCGTCCACCCGCGGGTGGGGTGGGCGGGGCCCCTCCGGGGCGTCTCCTCGGGACTGGCGCGGAAGCCCGCAACGCGGCGGGGCCCGACACGTACGCCAGCCCCTGCGGGGACTCCCCTGCACGGCCCCACCTACGCATCACCCGCGTCTGCGAACCGGTGGAACGCATCGCCGCACCCGCGGGACGGCCGGTCCGGGGCCGTGCAGGGGAGTCCCCGCAGGGTGACGAACAAAGACCCGGGCTCCCCCGCGTACCCGCCGAAGGTTCGTCGCCCGAGGAGACGCCCCGGAGGGGCCCCGGACCACCACCCACCGCACACGGCGACGACGGCCCCGGGAACCGGACACACACCAGGCCCGTCCGGCGATTGAGGACAACCGGCAGTCGGACGCCCCGGCACCAAGCCCCCGCCTACTCCACCCGCCGCCGCGCCCGCCACACCAGGAACAGCGCGGACGCCACCGCCGCCGCCCGCACCACCACCGGCCACACCCCGCTGAGCGCCTCGCCCATCCCGTCCTCCGGGATCGGCTCGCCCCAGCGCCCGTCCATCCGCCCCCACAGCCAGACCAGGCCGCCCGCCGCGACCGCCCCCGGCAGCCCCATCGAGGCCAGCTTGGCCTCCCTGCGCGAGAGCGTGCGTGAGCCGTACGCGAGCAGCCAGCCGCCCGCCAGGGCCACCCAGTACCCGGTCACCGCACCGGTGACCAGCAGCGCGGCGGCGAGCAGC
Organism: Streptomyces sp. NBC_01717; assembly: GCF_036248255.1. Lineage (NCBI taxonomy): Bacteria > Bacillati > Actinomycetota > Actinomycetes > Kitasatosporales > Streptomycetaceae > Streptomyces > Streptomyces sp. NBC_01717. Next base: position 4,324,646 of record NZ_CP109178.1, read on the forward strand.
AACAACGGGTGGGAGAACCGGAACCCCTTGTTCTCCCGTGGTGCACGCCGACGCAACCGCGGCCGCCACCGACCGCCCGGCGCGTCGTCCGCCCCGCCGGAATCAGCGCCGTCGGAGCCGGCCTCGGCACCGTCACCGCCCGCGCCCTCCTCCGCATCCGCACCGGCCCCCGCCGCGGTCTCCTCCACCGGCGGCCGCGGCGGCCTCAAGAGCTCGGCGATCTCCACCCCGCCGACGAACCCCGGCACCTCCACACCGTCCCCGAACGGCCCCGACTCGATACGCCACCAGTCGGGTTCGCTCCCGGACGCGCCCAGTTCGTCCGTCCCCGCCATGTGCGGCGGCGACGGCACCCGCTGGGCCGGCACATCGCCCCCCGAAGCCCCCGAGGCCCCTGTGGTCCCTGAGGTCTCCGGGGCCCGAGAGACCCCCGCCGCCCCCTCCGACGCGCCCTTGCGCGAAGTCTCTTTCCGGAGCGTCCCTCTGCGCGACCGGGGGATCCCCCGCGACTGCGGATCACCCGCATCCGGAGCCCCCGCCGCCCCCGGCAACGTCACCGTTCCGTCGGCCGACCGGGCCGCCGCGGCGACCAGTTCGTCCGGTGTGCCGAGCCGCCCGATGATGCGGCGCACCGCCGCCGGCGTGTCCGTGGCCTGGCTTCCGCGCTGCCGGTCGATCTCGGTGCGCAGTGCCGCCACGAGCCGCATCCGGGTGCCCGAGGACAGCTGTTGCTGCTGGGCCAGATCCCCGACCCGGCTCAGATAGTCGTAGACGAGCTGGTCGCTCTCGATCCCCACGCGATGGTTCCCCTCTGACCGGCCTGCACCGACGGTAGCGCCCTCGGGCCTGTCCGGAGCGACTACCGTGGGACGGATGGGGATGACCACACCACCGCGGACGCTCGCCGAAGCTCTGCGCGCCCGGGACGACGAGTCGTTGGCCGGGCTGCTCCGCGCCCGCCCCGATCTTCTGTCTCCGGTGCCGAACGACATCACCCAACTGGCGACGAGGGCCGGTACCCGGGCCTCTGTCGTACGCGCGCTGGAGCACCTCGACCGGTTCGCCCTGCAGACCGCGGAGGCGCTGGCCGTCGCGCCCGATCCGGCCCCGTACGAGACTCTGCTCGCCCTGCTCACCGGCGACGGCCAGGACGACGGCACGGCCCGCGACGACGCGGGTACGGCCATCCGGAGCGCGGCACCCGGCGCCCTCGCGACCCTGCGCGAACAGGCCCTCGTCTGGGGCGAGGACGACCGGCTGCGGCTGGTGCGTACCGCGCGCGAACTCCTTGCCCCGTCCCCGCAGCATCCCTCCCCCACCGGGCTGGGGCCGACCGTCGCCGAGGCCACGGCCGGCATGTCGCCGGGCCGGCTCCAGGAGATCCTGACGGCGGCCGGGCTGCCCGCCACCCATGACCCGGTCTCCGCCGTCGCCTCTCTGTCCGCGCTCTTCACCGACCGCACCAGGATGGGCGAACTGCTCGACACCGCGCCCGTCGAGGCCCTCTCGGTGCTGGACCGGCTGGTGTGGGGCCCGCCGTACGGGGAGGTGACCCCGAATCCGACGCCGCCCGTGAAGTGGCTGCGCGACCGCGGGCTGCTGCTGCCCGTGTCGACGCGCACGGTCGTCCTGCCGCGCGAGGCTGCCCTGCATCTGCGGGCAGGGCGCGCCCACCGCGTACCGGAGCCGTTGCCGCCCGCCGTCGTGGCGGTCGCGACACGCGATCCCCAGGCTGTGGACAGTGCGGCGGCGGGCCAGGCATTCCTGGCGGTGTCCACCGTCGAGGAACTCCTGACGAGCTGGAACGGCGGTGGCCCGCCGATACTGCGCGCCGGCGGCCTCAGCGTCCGCGAGCTGAAGCGGACCGCGGCCGTCCTCGACGTCTCCGAGCCGATCGCCACGTTCTGGCTCGAACTCGCCTACGCGGCCGGGCTGCTGGCCTCCGACGGCGAGGCCGACGAGCGGTACGCGCCGACTCCCGCATACGACGACTGGACCGAACTCCCCGTCCAGGACCGCTGGGTGCACCTCGCCACCACTTGGCTCGCCGCCACCCGCACCGCCGGCCTGGTCGGCGGCCAGGACGCCAAGGGCCGGGCCCTGTCCGCGCTCGGCCCCGACCTCGACCGCTCGGCCGCCCCCGAGGTACGCCACCGCGTCCTGGCCCTGCTCGCCTCGCTGGACCCCGGCACCGCCCCGGACCCGGAGACGCTGCTCGCCCGGCTCCGCTGGGAGCGGCCGCTGCGCGGCGCCTCCACCTCCGCCGGGAACACCACCGACCTGCGGTCCCGGATCGCCCTGTGGACGCTGAACGAGTCCGAACTCCTCGGCATCACCGGCCGCGGCGCGCTCTCCTCCCAGTCCCGCGCCCTGCTCGACTCCGGGCCCGCGAAGGCCGCCGCGCTGCTCGCCCCGCTGATCCCGGAACCCCTCGACCACGTGCTGCTCCAGGCCGACCTGACGGCCGTCGCGCCCGGCCCGCTGGAACGTCCCCTCGCCGACACGCTGTCCGTCCTCGCGGACATCGAGTCGAAGGGTGGGGCGACGGTCTACCGGTTCACGCCGGGCTCCGTACGCCGAGCGCTGGACGCCGGACAGTCCGCGGCCGATCTGCACGCGTTCCTCGCCGCGCACAGCCGTACGCCGGTCCCGCAACCCCTCAGCTACCTCATCGACGACGTCGCCCGCCGCCACGGCCATCTGCGGATCGGCGCCGCATCCGCGTACGTGCGCTGCGACGACGAGGCCGTGCTCAACGAGATCCTCGCCGACCGACGCTCGGCCACCCTGCGCCTGCGCCGCCTCGCACCGACGGCACTGGCCGCCCAGATCGACCCGGCGTCCCTGCTCGAAGGGCTGCGCGAGATGGGCTACGCCCCGGCCGCCGAGTCCGCCGAGGGCGACGTCCTGATCACCCGCGCGGGCACCCGCCGCACCCCGCTCCGTACACCGCCCGCCCCTGTCCCCGAGGGCCCGCCGGTCCCCGACGGAACGCTGCTGGGCGCGGCGGTACGGGCGATCCGCGCCGGGGACACGGCCGCGACGGTCGTCCACAGGGAGACGGACGGGACCGCCGCCGCCACGGCCGGCTCACTGCCCCGCACGACGTCCGCGGAGACCCTCGCGACGGTCCAGGCGGCGGCCATGACGGGCTCTGCGGTGTGGATCGGGTACGTCAACGCGGACGGCGCGGCCAGCCAGCGGGTCATCGCCCCGGTCCGGGTGGAGGGCGGCTTCGTGACGGCGTACGACCATACGGCGGACGAGGTCCGCACCTACCCGCTGCACCGGATCACCGGCGTCGCCGAACTGGCCGACGACGCCACCACCTGACCTCCCGGCCCAGCGGGACGAGCCACCGCCGGCGCATGCGTTCCACGGCCCGAGCGAAGTCACCGGCGGGCCGGGACACGTCCGCTACCGCCACGGCGAGCGAGTGGCCGGACATCCCGCCGGCCGTCACCTACGCGCCACCTACCCCGCATGCGGCACACTGGACGTTTGGCCGCACGGGCGGCCGCACCCCGTAGAAAGGGCCGAGACGCGTGACCGGACCCCTCATCGTCCAAAGCGACAAGACGCTGCTCCTGGAAGTCGACCACGACCAGGCCGATGCCTGCCGTCGCGCGATCGCGCCCTTCGCGGAACTGGAGCGGGCGCCCGAGCACATCCACACCTACCGGCTGACCCCCCTCGGACTGTGGAACGCGCGGGCCGCCGGGCACGACGCCGAGCAGGTCGTCGACGCGCTCGTGCAGTACTCGCGCTATCCGGTACCGCACGCGCTGCTCGTCGACATCGCCGAGACGATGGCCCGGTACGGCCGCCTCACGCTCTCCAAGCATCCGGTCCACGGGCTGGTGCTGACCTCCACGGACCGGCCCGTGCTGGAGGAGATCCTCCGGTCGAAGAAGGTCCAGCCGCTGGTCGGGGTCCGGATCGACCCGGACACCGTGGCGGTGCACCCGTCCGAGCGCGGGCAGATCAAGCAGACGCTGCTGAAGCTGGGCTGGCCGGCCGAGGACCTCGCCGGGTACGTCGACGGCGAGGCGCACCCGATCGAGCTGGCCGAGGACGGCTGGGCACTGCGGCCGTACCAGAAGCAGGCCGTCGAAGGGTTCTGGCACGGCGGCTCCGGTGTCGTCGTACTGCCCTGTGGTGCGGGCAAGACGCTGGTCGGGGCCGGTGCGATGGCGGAGGCCAAGGCGACCACGCTGATCCTGGTGACGAACACCGTCTCGGCCCGGCAGTGGAAGCACGAGTTGGTGAAGCGGACGTCGCTGACCGAGGACGAGATCGGCGAGTACAGCGGTACGCGCAAGGAGATCCGGCCGGTCACCATCGCCACGTACCAGGTCCTGACGACCCGCCGTAAGGGCGTCTACCCGCATCTGGAGCTGTTCGACTCCCGCGACTGGGGCCTGGTGATCTACGACGAGGTGCATCTGCTGCCCGCACCCGTCTTCAAGTTCACCGCCGACCTCCAGGCCCGGCGCCGGCTCGGCCTCACCGCGACGCTCGTCCGGGAGGACGGCCGCGAGTCGGACGTCTTCTCGCTGATCGGCCCCAAGCGGTTCGACGCGCCGTGGAAGGAGATCGAGGCGCAGGGGTACATCGCGCCTGCCGACTGTGTCGAGGTCCGGGTCAATCTGACGGATTCGGAGCGGCTGGCCTACGCGACGGCAGAGGCCGAGGAGAAGTACCGGTTCTGCGCGACGACCGCGACGAAGCGGAAGGTGACGGAGGCGCTGGTGCGCAAGCACCGGGGCGAGCAGACCCTCGTCATCGGGCAGTACATCGACCAGCTCGACGAGCTGGGCGAGCATCTGGACGCACCGGTGATCAAGGGCGAGACGAGCAACGCCCAGCGGGAGAAGCTCTTCGACGCGTTCCGCCAGGGCGAGCTCAGCGTCCTCGTCGTGTCGAAGGTCGCGAACTTCTCGATCGACCTGCCGGAGGCGACCGTCGCCATCCAGGTGTCGGGCACGTTCGGCTCACGGCAGGAGGAGGCACAGCGGCTCGGCCGGGTGCTGCGGCCGAAGGCGGACGGGCACGAGGCCCGGTTCTACTCGGTGGTCGCCCGCGACACGATCGACCAGGACTTCGCGGCACACCGCCAGCGGTTCCTGGCCGAGCAGGGGTACGCGTACCGGATCGTGGACGCGGACGAGCTGCTGACGGACAACTGAGCGACTGGATCGATCGGGTCCCGGCGCGGGCCGGGGCTCGTCGCCTCCGCGCCGGATGCTCATGCCGACGCACGCGTGCCCAGTGGCCCCGCCGTACTCAGTGTTCGCGGCGTACGGGGTGCTCGTGCTGTTCTCGAGGGTCGCGGCGGAGGACTCCTGCCTCCTCCGCGTACTCGCCGAGGACGACCACGCCGAACGCGGCGCGTGCGAAGACCTTCACAGCGCGCACGGCGTCGCCGACGTGGTGGGTGGGCGGGTGACCGGTGGCGGCCGTCGCGCCGTGCGCGGGACCGGTTCCGTGTGGGTTCAGGCTGGCGGTGCTCATGTAATCCATGGTCCTGCGCCCGTCCCGTGACGGCATCGGCCCACGGACGGAATCCCCGTGGTCTTCGCGTAGGCCTCCGGTCGGATGCCGTCCCCTACGGGTGGGACGGGGGGACCGGGGGTGGGCCGGGCAGCTCAATTCGTTCGACCCCGCCGATCGCGGTCGATACAATCGCCGGTCTGCCCGCCTCCCGCACCGTGGTACCGGCTCGTCGCCGGCAGCCGGGGGAGCGCCGCCGACCGGACGGAAACCGGCCGACAGTCGTACGTGCACCTGCGTGCGTACCCCGTGATCGATCCTCGAGCGGACCGCATCGCCCCCTGGCCGTGACCGGGAGCGAGCTGCGGGCCGCCGTCCTGCGTTGAAAAGCCGGAGGCAACACCGTGCCCGCGCACGAACACGAAAGCGACACCACCACCACCGATCCGCTGGCTCGCGAGCGCACCCATCTCGCGGCGTCCCGGGCCGCGTTGCGCGCCATGCGGGAGGACGCCCAGGCCCTCGACATCCGCGACGTCACCGCGAACTGGGTCAACGCCGCCGTCCTGCAGGCCCAGATCGACGAACGCATCAAGTCGCTCGCCGACCTCTCCCACACCCCGCTCTTCTTCGGGCGTCTCGACTATCTGCACCCGGTCGGTGCCGAGCAGGCCGAAGGCGCGGAGGGAGAGCAGTTCTACATCGGGCGTCGGCACGTCCATGACGCCGACGGCGATCCGATGGTCATCGACTGGCGTGCGCCGGTCTCGCAGCCGTTCTACCGGGCCTCGAAGAAGGATCCGCAGGACGTCGGACAGCGCCGCCGCTTCGGGTACACCGGCGGCGAGCTGACCGCGTACGAGGACGAGCACCTCAGCGACCCCACCGAGGCCGCGCAGACCAGCAAACTGCTCCAGGCGGAGATCGAGCGGCCGCGCGTCGGTCCGATGCGCGACATCGTGGCGACGATCCAGCCCGAGCAGGACGAGATCGTCCGCAGCGGGCTCGGCGGGACGGTGTGCGTGCAGGGAGGGCCCGGAACCGGCAAGACCGCCGTCGGCCTGCACCGGGTCGCGTATCTGCTGTACGCGCACCGTGACCGCCTCGCCCGCACCGGCACGCTGGTCATCGGGCCGAACCGGTCGTTCCTCCACTACATCGAGCAGGTACTCCCGGCCCTCGGTGAGCTGGAGGTGAAGCAGGCGACCGTCGACGATCTGGTGGCGGCGCATGTCGAGGTGCGGGGTGCGGACGCGGCGGAGGCGGCCGTCGTCAAGGGTGACGCCCGGATGGCGGAGGTGCTTCGGCGGGCGATCCGTTCGCATGTGACGCTGCCGACGGAGCCGGTGATGGTGGTGCGCGGTTCGCGCCGCTGGCGGGTACCCGCATACGAACTGGAGGAGATGGTCACCGAGTTGCTGGCCCGCGACATGCGGTACGGCGCAGCGCACGAGGCGCTTCCGCAGCGCATCGCGCACGCCGTCCTGGTGCGGATGGAGGAGGCCGGCGAGGCCCCCGACGACCGGGTGCAGAACGCGGTGGCCCGTACTCCCGCGGTCAAGGCGGCCGTGAAGGCGATCTGGCCCGCCGTCGACCCGGCGAAGCTGGTGCTGCGACTGCTGTCCGACCCGGAGTTCCTGGCCGCGCACGCGGACGGGCTGCTCACCGAGGACGAGCAGAAGACGATCCTGTGGACGAAACCGGCCCGGAGCGTGAAGTCGGCGAAGTGGTCGGCGGCCGACGCGGTGCTGATCGACGAGGCGAGCGATCTGGTGGCGCGTACGCACTCGCTCGGCCATGTCGTCCTCGACGAGGCGCAGGACCTCTCCCCCATGCAGTACCGGGCGGTGGGCCGCCGCTGCACGACCGGTTCGGCGACCGTGCTCGGCGACCTGGCGCAGGGGACGACGCCGTGGTCGACCGAGAGCTGGGCACAGGCGCTGCACCACCTGGGCAAGGAGGACGCGGTGGTGGAGGAGCTGACGGCGGGCTTCCGTGTGCCGAGGGAGGTCATCGCCTACGCGTCACGGCTGCTGCCGGTGATCTCGCCGGGCCTCGCGGAGGTGGAGTCGGTGCGTGAGTCGCCGGGTTCACTGGCGGTACGGGAAGTGGCCGGCCCGGCCGCTCTGGACGCGGCGGTACTCGCGGCGTGCGAGGAGTCACTGACGCAGGAGGGGTCGATCGGCCTGATCGCCGCGGACGCCCGGATCCCGGCGCTGGCGGAGGCGCTGACGGCGGCGGGGCACGCGTATCTGTCCCCCGGCGAGGAGACGACGGCCGAGTCCCGGCTGACGCTGGTCCCGGCGTCGCTGGCCAAGGGCCTGGAGTACGACTATGTGGTGCTGGACGAGCCGGCGGCGGTGGTCGACGGCGAACCGGACGAACGCACGGGCCTGCGCCGGTTGTACGTGGCGCTGACCCGTGCGGTGTCGGGGTTGACGGTGGTGCACGCGGCGGGGTTGCCGGAGGCGCTCGGGGGTACCGCGGCCGTCCGGTAGCCGCCGGGCCTCGATCGCCGGACGGGCTCGGCCCTCCCGTCCGTCCGGCGATCGAGGACGGGACCGGTCACTCCGGCGAGCCGCCGTGTCCGTCGAGCCGCGCCCGCCACTCCCGTACCGCCGCCACGTCCACCGGCGCGTCCCATCCCTCGGGTCGCGCCGCACCCCCGATGTGCACCGCGTCGATGCCCGCGGCCAGCAGCTCCGGCAGGTGTTCGAGCCGCAGCCCGCCCCCGACCAGGATCTGCGGCTCGTACCCGGGCTCGCCCTTCCGTGCCGCCTCGACGAGCAGCGTCGGGATGCCGTCGTCGACGCCGAGCGCCGATCCGGCCGTGAGGTACGTGTCGAGGCCGGGCAGGTCCGCCAGCTGCTTGCGCAGGGCGTCCCGGTCGGTGGCGCGGTCGATCGCGCGGTGGAACGTCCAGCTGCAGCCGTCCAGCTCGGCGACGAGCCGCTCGACGGCGACCAGGTCCGCGTGCCCCTGCGCGTCCAGGAAGCCGAGGACGAATTCCTCGGCGCCCTCGGCCCGCAGCTCGCGCGCCTTCCGCACGAGTACGTCGATGTCACCGGCCGCGAATCCGTCCGCCACCCTGAGCATCACCCGCAGCGGAATGTCGACTGCGGCACGGATCTTCGCGAAGGTCGCGCAGGACGGGGTGAGTCCGTCCGCCGCCATGTCGGTGACCAGCTCGAGCCGGTCTGCACCACCCGCCTGGGCAGCGACCGCGTCCTCCGCGTCGAGAGCGATCACCTCCAGGACTGCACGGTTGCTCATGGGACCCCATTCCTCCAGTAAACAGCTATAGGTCTAGTCCAATGGCCAGCCTACGGGTCAGTCGGCTGAAGGTGCAGCTTCCCTGCGGACGTGAAGATACGCGAGGCCGGAGGGGCACCCGGCGGCCGGACACACCCGGGTCCGCAGTCCGGCACCGGATCCACCCTTGCGCTTCATAGGGGAGGGGGGTATACATGCATCAGCATCAGATACCCCCTAGGGGTATATACGCCAGGGAGGACACCGTGCCCGCGCACACTGCCGCAACCGGCACCGGCACCACCGCAGAGGTCGAGCTCTCCATCGGCGGCATGACCTGCGCCTCGTGCGCGGCCCGCATCGAGAAGAAGCTCAACCGGATGGACGGCGTCACCGCCACCGTCAACTACGCCACCGAGAGGGCCAAGGTCAGCTACCGGGGCGAGGGCTTGTCCGTACAGGACCTGATCACCACCGTCGAGAAGACCGGCTACACGGCGCGGCAACCCGCGCCTCCGGTACGGACCGAGGGGTCCACGCCCGCCGCCGAGGACAAGGCCGACGCGCTCCGCCCGCTGCGGCAGCGGCTGCTCACCGCCGTCGTGCTCGCCGTCCCGGTGATCGCGATGGCGATGATCCCTGCGCTGCAGTTCATGTACTGGCAGTGGCTCTCACTGACCCTGACCGTCCCCGTCGTCACCTACGCGGCCTGGCCGTTCCACCGCGCCGCCTGGACCAACGCCCGGCACGGCTCGGCGACGATGGACACACTGATCTCCGTCGGCACGTCGGCCGCGTTCCTCTGGTCCGTATGGGCGCTGTTCTTCGGCACGGCCGGGATGCCGGGCATGACACACCCCTTCGAGCTGACCATCGGCCGCAGCGACGGCGCCGGGAACATCTATCTGGAGGCCGCGGCCGGAGTCACCGCGTTCATCCTGGCCGGCCGCTGGTTCGAGGCCCGCTCCAAGCGGAAGGCCGGCGCGGCACTCAAGACGCTCCTGGAGCTGGGCGCCAAGGAGGTCACCGTGCTGAGGGGCGGCCGTGAGGTGACCGTGCCGACGGCTGAGCTGCAGGTCGGGAACCGGTTCCTGGTCCGTCCCGGCGAGAAGATCGCCACCGACGGCACCGTCGTCGAGGGCGCCTCGGCGGTGGACGCGTCGATGCTCACCGGCGAGTCCGTGCCGGTCGAGGTCGGGGTCGGTGACGCCGTCACCGGTGCCACGCTCAACGCGGGCGGCCGGCTCGTCGTCGAGGCGACCCGGGTCGGCGCCGACACCCAGCTGGCACGGATGGCGAAGCTCGTCGAGGACGCGCAGAACGGCAAGGCGGCGGCCCAGCGGCTGGCCGACCGGATCTCGGCGGTGTTCGTCCCGGTCGTCCTGCTGATCGCGCTGGTCACCCTGGTCGTCTGGCTGCTTCTCACCAACGACGTGACGGCCGCGTTCACCGCCGCCGTCGCCGTACTGATCATCGCCTGCCCGTGCGCCCTCGGCCTCGCCACGCCCACCGCCCTCATGGTCGGCACGGGCCGCGGCGCGCAGCTCGGCATCCTGATCAAGGGACCCGAGGTCCTGGAGACCACACGCCGTATCGACACGATCGTCCTCGACAAGACCGGTACCGTCACCACCGGCCGGATGACCCTCCAGGACATCCACGTGACGGCGGGCACCGACACGTCGCAGGCGCTGCGGCTGGCAGGCGCCCTGGAGCACGCCTCCGAGCACCCCATCGCCCAGGCCGTCGCCACCGGCGCCCGCGAGCGGACCGCAGCGACACTGCCCGTCCCCGAGGACTTCACCGGCCTCGCGGGCCTCGGCGTCCAGGGTGTCGTCGAGGGCCACGCCGTCCTCATCGGCCGTGAGCAGCTGCTCGCCGAGTGGGAGATCCACCTGCCCGAGGAGCTGGCCCGGAAGAAGGCGGCGGCGGAAGCGGCCGGACGGACAGCCGTCGCGGTGGCCTGGGACGGCGAGGCGCGGGCGGTCCTGGAGGTCGCCGACGCGGTGAAGGACACCAGCGCCGAGGCGATCGCGCGGCTGCGGGCCCTGGGCCTGACACCCCTCCTCCTCACCGGGGACAACCGGGCGGTGGCGGAGTCGGTCGCGGCGGAGGTCGGGATCGACCGGGACGACGTGTACGCGCAGGTCATGCCCGAGGACAAGGTCGATGTCGTCAGGCGGCTGCAGACGCAGGGCCGCTCGGTCGCGATGGTCGGCGACGGCGTCAACGACGCGGCGGCGCTGGCCCAGGCGGACCTGGGCCTGGCGATGGGCACGGGCACGGACGCGGCCATCGAGGCCGGCGACCTGACCCTGGTCCGCGGGGACCTGCGGGCGGCGGCGGACGCGATCCGGCTGTCGCGGAAGACGCTGGGGACGATCCGTACGAACCTGTTCTGGGCGTTCGCGTACAACGTGGCGGCGCTGCCGCTGGCCGCGGCGGGGCTGCTGAACCCGATGATCGCGGGGGCGGCGATGGCGTTCTCGTCGGTGTTCGTGGTGGGCAACTCGTTGCGGCTGCGGGGGTTCCGCGCGGCGGTGTAGGACCGCACCCGACAGGCCCGGTGCTCAGCCCGCGCTCACGAACCGCACCCGGGTGCCCGGCACCGCCTGTGCCGCCCCCGCGAGTGCGGTCTCGTCCACGACCCCGACGACCGGGTAGCCCCCGGTCGTCGGGTGGTCGTTGAGGAACACCACCGGGCGGCCGTCCGGCGGCACCTGAATGGCGCCGAGCACCATCCCCTCACTGGGCAGTTCGCCCTCGTGGGCGCGCGCCAGGGCCGGGCCCTCCGTGCGCAGCCCGATCCGGTTGCTGTGCGGCGAGACCCGGTACGTGGCCGTGGTGAGCGTGCGCAGCGCCTGATCCGTGAACCAGGTGTGGCGGGGGCCGAGGCGTACGGGGAGAACGAGCTCGGCGGGTGCGCCCGGCCAGGGCACGGTGTCGGGGGCCGCGGGCCGCGACGCCTCGTGGCCCAGCGGCAGTACGTCGCCGTCGCGCAGCGGGGCCGGGCCGAGCCCGGAGAGCAGGTCCGCGGACCTGCTGCCCAGCACCGGTTCCGGCAGGAGACCACCCCCGAACGCGAGATAGCTGCGCAGCCCCTGCACCGCGGGGCCGGCGTCGAGCACCGCGCCCGCCGGTACGTGCACGGGTGTCCCCCAGGCCACGGGCCGTCCGTCGACCGTGACCCGGCAGGGCGCACCGCCGACGACGGCGACCACCGGCCGGTCCGGGCGGACCGCGCAGCCGGTGGCGGTCGTCTCCAACAGCGCCGCGTCCGCGGGGTTTCCGGCCAGCCGGTTGGCGAGGCGGCGGGAGGGGGCGTCCAGGGCGCCGGCGCGCGGCACCCCGAGGTGCGCCCAGCCGATACGGCCCGCGTCCTGAACGGTGGTCAGGGCTCCGGCCCTGACCACCTCGATGGCACCGGTCATGACCGCACCTCCGTCGCGACGAAGCGCACCCGCGCTCCGGGGCTCAGCAGGGCGGCCGGTTCGCGGGCCGGGTTCCACAGTTCGCCCGGCTCGGGCATCCGCCCGATGATCTGCCAGCCGCCGGGCGACGGGCGCGGGTACACCCCGGTGTACGCCCCCGCGAGGGCCAGCGCACCGGCCGGAACCCTGGTGCGCGGTGTCGCGCGGCGCGGCATGTGCAGGTGCTCGGGGAGGCCGGTGAGGTAGCCGAAGCCGGGGGCGAACCCGCAGAAGGCCACGCGGAATTCGGTCCCGGCGTGGATGCGGGGCACGTCGGCGACGGTGACGCCCCAGGCCGCCGCGACGTCGGCGAGGTCCGGGCCGTCGTAGACGACGGGGATCTCGACGGGCTCCCCGGTGTCGCGCCGCAGCGGCGGTACCTCCCAGGAGACGAGTTCCCGGGCGAGCCGCGCGCTGCCGTCCGCGGTGCGGTCCGCGATGCCGTCGAGCAGGACGGTCCGGGCACCGGGAACGATCTCGCGTACTGCGGGCAGTTCGCCGCGTGCGCGACGCCGCAGCAACTCGGCGTGGAAGGCCTCGGCGTGCTCACCGGAGGGCAACTCGACGAGCAGCGCCCCGGCCCCGACGGGAAGAACGCGGATGCCGGCCGGGGTGCTCGCGTCGCGGGACGGGCGGGCGCTCGCCCCCCGCGACCCGGACGTACGCGTGTCGTGGGCCTGTCCAGTGAGGACGCTCCGCTCGGCCGTGACCCCACGCGCGGCGCCGGCACCCGCGCTCATGCGAATGCCCGCACGGCCACGCCCGCTTCTTCGAGCGCCGCTCTGATCCTGCGTGCCAGCGCCGCCGCGCCCGGGGTGTCGCCGTGCACGCACAGCGAGCGTGCCGCGACGGGTATCCGGCTGCCGTCCGCGCCGGTGACGCCCCGGTCCACCGCCATCCCGACACTGCGGCGCACGACTTCGTCCTCGTCGTGCAGCACCGCGCCGGGCTCGCTCCGTGGGACCAGCGTGCCCTGCGGGGTGTACGCGCGGTCGGCGAAGGCCTCCTCGACGGCGGTGAGACCCGCGGCCCGGGCGTGGTCGAGCAGGCGCGACCCGGGGAGTCCGAGGACCGCCAGGTCCCCGCCGGCCAGCCTGACGCCCTCGACCACGGCTGCGGCCTGGTCGTCGTCCCAGACGGCGCGGTTGTAGAGGGCGCCGTGCGGTTTGACGTACGCGACCGTGGAGCCGGCCGCTTCGGCGAAGACCCGCAGGGCGCCGATCTGGTAGGCGATCTCGGCGGTGAGTTCGGCGGGTGGCACATCCATGGAGCGACGCCCGAAGCCGGCCAGATCGCGGTAGGCGACCTGGGCGCCGATCCGGACGCCCCTGGCTGCCGCGATGTCGCAGACCCGCCGCATCACGGAAGCGTCGCCCGCGTGGAAACCGCAGGCCACATTGGCACTGGTGACGCAGTCGAGCAGCGCGTCGTCATCGGTGAGGGTCCAGTGCCCGAACCCTTCGCCGAGATCCGCGTTGAGATCCATCGGGTTCGTCGGGCTCGCCGGGTTCGTCGGGTTCGTCAGATCCATCACGGGCGCACGCTAGCGATTGTTCAACAATCTGACAAGACCCGGCTTGGGGAGCGAGACACCCGTACGGTTCACTGGGCACAGAGTGCGCACCGGACGACGCGCACGGCAACAGGCGGAGGACGGGGCATGGCGGGGAATGCGGGCGGCCGGACCTCTCCGGATCTCTCGGAACTGGCGGCGGACAGTGCCTCCCTCGCCCGGTCCGGCACCGCCGAGCGGGTCGCCGCCATCCTGCGGGACCGGATCACCGAGGGCTACTTCCCGCCGGGCAGCCGGCTCTCCGAGGAGAGCATCAGCGGAGCCCTCGCGGTGTCCCGGAACACCCTTCGCGAGGCCTTCCGCCTGCTGTCGCACGAACGCCTCCTGGAACACCGGCTCAACAAGGGCGTCTTCGTGCGCGTCCTCGCCGTCGACGACCTGGTGGACATCTACCGGGTCCGGCTGCTCGTCGAGTGCGCCGCCCTGCGGACGCTGGGCGAGCCGCCGTACGACCTGACGGCCGTCGAGGCTGCCGTGTCGACGGGCGAGCAGGCGGCGCTGGCCGGCGACTGGCCGGGCTGCTCGACCGCCAACATCCGCTTCCACCAGGCCCTGGCCGGTCTCGCGAACAGCCCCCGCACGGACGAGCTGATGCGCAACGTCCTCGCCGAACTGCGGCTGGCCTTCCACGTGATGGCCGACCCGCGCCGGTTCCACGAGCCCTACCTCACCCGGAACAGGGAGATCGCGGACAGACTCGCCGAGGGCGACGCTGCGGGCGCCGAGCGGATGCTGGCCTTCTACCTGGAGGACTCACGGCGCCAGCTGGCGGAGGCGTACGCGGAGCGCCTGACCGCGCGATAGCCCCGCCCCGGGCACCCGCCGCACGGCGGCCCCACTCCGTTCGGCCCGGCGTTCGGCCCCGCGCCGGGCCGCGTCACGTGCGGAACGTTCCACAATCCGCGCGATCCCCCCGAGCCCCACCCCGCACGCCATGCGCCGGACTCCTTCCGGGCGAAACTGCAGATCAGGACCAAATCGCACCATCTGTCGCCCGTACCGACCGAACGGCGCACCGCCCGCCCCGGCCACACCGCTCCCTCACCTCACACTTTGCTATCCATGTAGCCCACACCCTTGTGGGTTTGTTGAACAATCGCTTAATGTCTCGCGCACTACCCCCGTCTGATCAGGACCGAGCAGGCCTGCCTGCACGTCCATGCGCGGAAGAAGGCCGACGCGTGATCGTTCTCCTCGGCGTGCTCGTGGTGATCCTCGGATTCGCCACCCGCCGCAATCCCCTCCTCGTGGTGGGTGTCGCAGGCATCGTCACAGGGCTGCTCGGCAAGCTCTCCCCGCAGGAGGTGCTGGCCACATTCGGCAACAGCTTCGCCTCCGCGCGCTCCGTGACCGTCTTCGTCATCACCCTGCCCGTCATCGGGCTTCTCGAGCGGTACGGACTCCAGGAGCAGGCCCGTACCCTCATCGGCAAGCTGGGCAGGCTGACCACCGGCCGCTTCCTGGCGCTCTACCTGCTGATACGGCAGCTCACTGCCTCCGTCGGCCTCACCAGCATCGGCGGCCCCGCGCAGAGTGTGCGGCCGCTGATCGCCCCGATGGCCGAGGCCGCCGCCGAGGCCAAGGCGGGTCGTCCGCTGCCGCAGAAGCTCCGCGAGAAGGTCCGCTCGCACGCGTCCGGCGCCGACACCATCGGAGTGTTCTTCGGTGAGGACTGCTTCATCGCCATCGGATCGATCCTGCTGATCACCGGCTTCGTGAACTCCACGTACGACCAGCACCTCGAGCCCTTGCACCTGGCCCTGTGGGCGATCCCCTCCGCGATCTGCGCCTTCCTGATCCACGGGGCCCGCCTGCTCAACCTGGACCGGCAGCTGGAGCGCGAACTCGCCGTCGCCGCCGCCGAGAACGACCTGACGACACACGCCGGGCTCCGGACGGAGGACGCCAAGTGATCAAGTCCGAGTATTTCTTCTGGCTGGTCGGCGCGGTGTTCCTCGTCATGGCCGCGCAGATGGTCATGGACCGCAGCAACCCCAAGCGCTTCGGATCGGCCGGGTTCTGGGGTCTGCTGGGCGCCGCGTTCTTCTACTCCACCGGAGTCGTCGACAAGTCCCTCCCCGCCGAACCGCTGGGCGTCGCCGTCCTGATCCTGATCGTCCTGGGCGGCTGCGGTCTCACCGGCAAGGGCGCGTCACACACTCCTGCCCGCGAGAAGCGCGCCGCCTCGGCCGCACGCTTCGGCAACAAGCTGTTCCTTCCGGCTCTCACCATCCCCGTCGTCGCGATGATCTGCGCGACGCTCGTGAAGAACTGGAAGATCGGTGGCGAACCGGTCCTGGAGCCGGGATACGAGACCATCCTCGGCCTCGGCGTCGGCGCCATCGCCGCGCTGATCGTGGGCATGGTGCTGCTGCGCGAGCGGAGGATCTCCGTACCACTGCACTCCGGTCGCAACATGCTGGAATCGATGGGCTGGGCGCTGATCCTGCCTCAGCTGCTCGCAGTCCTCGGCTCGATCTTCCAGTCCGCCGGTGTCGGCGAGCAGGTCGGAAGGATCACCGAGGCGGTGCTGCCGGACGGCCAGAAGTTCGTGGCCGTGGCCGTCTACTGCTGCGGCATGGCGCTGTTCACCATCGTCATGGGCAATGCCTTCGCCGCGTTCCCGGTGATGACCGCCGCGATCGGCTGGCCCGTCCTCATCCAGCAGATGAACGGCAACGCGCCCGCGATCCTCGCCATCGGCATGCTCTGCGGCTTCTGCGGCACCCTCGTCACCCCGATGGCCGCCAACTTCAACCTGGTTCCCGCCGCTCTGCTCGAACTCAAGGACCAGTACGGCCCGATCAAGGCCCAGCTCCCCACGGCAGCGGCCCTGCTGGTCTGCAACATCGCCATCATGGCCCTCTTCGCCTTCTGACCCGGACCGCCACTGACCCGAGCCTCCTCCACCCCTGCCCCCTGGCCCGAGCCGCCCCTTGACCCGAGCCGCTCGCCCACCCCTCTGGAGTGACCCTGATGTCCCCCGCGCTCCCTGCCACGTACGCCGTCCCCTTCACGGAACTGGCCCTCGCCAACGTCGTACGCGAATACCCCAACGCCCCTGCCCACCTGTACGCCGGCCCCGAGGAACTGGTCGCGCCCCGCACCCTGCACCCTGCCTTCTACGGCGGGTACGACTGGCATTCCACCGTGCACATGCACTGGCTGCTCGTCCGCCTGCTGCGCCGCTTCTCCACCACCGGGGACCTCCCGGCCACGGTCACCACCCGTGTCCACGAGGTACTGAACTCCCACCTCACCCCGGAGAACCTCGCCGTCGAGGCGGCGTATCTCCGCAAGCGCCCGCACTTCGAACGCCCCTACGGCTGGGCGTGGCTGGTGGCGCTGGCGGCGGAGTGCCGTGCGCTCGGCACCCCCGAGGGCGACCGCTGGGCCGACGCCCTCACCCCTGCCGTGGAGGCGGTCGGCGAACTCCTCACCGCCTGGCTGCCCAAGGCGACGTACCCGATCAGGCACGGAATCCACCCCAACAGCGCCTTCGGCCTGGGCATGGTTCTGGACGCGGGCGAGCGCGCCGGTCTGCCCCGCCCGGTGCTCGACGCGGTGGCGGAACGACTGCGCACCTGGTTCACCGAGGACCATGACGCCCCCGCCCACTGGGAGCCGTCCGGGCAGGACTTCCTCTCCCCCGCCCTGACCGAGGCCGACGCGATGCGCCGGGTGCTCCCCGTCGCGGAGTTCCGTACCTGGCTGGCCGGGTTCCTGCCGGGGCTTACGGACTCTCCGCTGCTCACCCCGCCCGTGGTCTCCGACCACTCGGACCCGCAGATCGGCCACCTCCTGGGCCTCACCATGAGCCGGGCGGCGGCCCTCCGTACGATCGCCGGCGCGCTGGGCGAGGGTCCCGTCCACACCGCGCTGACCGCTTCGGCCGAGGCTCATCTCGCCGTCGGCCTGCCGTCGGTCTCCTCCGGTGACTTCAGCACGGACCACTGGCTGGCCACCTTCGCCGCACTGGCCCTGGACACCCCGCCCGGCCACTGACCGGTCCGGCAACACCGCACAACGACCGGGGCGGCCCTCGCCGGGCCGCCCCGGTCCCGGCAGGCCATGTCCTCAGGCGGCCGGCCGGCCCTTAGGGTCGTCCCATGACCGACAGCTCGCGCGAAAGCAGTGCCTCCGGGGCCGCCCACGAGGCGGGCAACGTTCACGAAGCGGGATCTGCCGCCGACGTCCTCCGGGGCCGCTGGCAGGAGACGCTCACGGGCGCCCGGGGCGGCGCCGGTGGCCCCGACCCCGTGCCGTACGCCGACAACCTGCTGACCCGTTGGGCCGAACCGCATCGCCGGTACCACACCACCGCTCATCTGACGGCGGTCCTCGACCGGATCGACACACTGGCCGGGCACGCCGCCGACCCGGACGCCGTCCGTCTCGCCGCGTGGTTCCACGACGCGGTGTACCGCCCGGACCGCTCGGAGAACGAGGAGCGCAGCGCCGCTCTGGCCGAGCGCGCCCTGCCCGAGGCCGGTGTCGCGGACGACATCACCGCCGAAGTGGCGCGACTGGTCCGGCTCACCGTCACTCACGACCCGGCGGCCGGCGACACCGACGGCGAGGTGCTGTGCGACGCGGATCTGGCGATCCTGGCGGCCGCCCCCAAGGAGTACGCGGAGTACGCGGCGCAGGTGCGGGAGGAGTACGGCTTCGTCCCCGACGACGCGTTCCGGGACGGCCGGGCAGCCGTACTGCGTCAACTGCTCGGGCTGCCGAGACTGTTCCGTACGCCGCACGGGATCGCGGAGTGGGAGCCGCGCGCCCGGCAGAACCTGCTGACGGAGCTCGAACTGCTCACCCGTTGAGACAGTCGGCACGATCCGCAGATACGGGAATGTAACGGCCTACATCGTCGTTGGCACCTGTCATGCCCGACTCTGCCGTTCGTCATCGCACCCGTATGCCTTTGGCCGTATACATCTTGGGCCTTTCGGTATTCGCCCTCGGTACGAGCGAGTTCATGCTCTCCGGGCTGCTGCCGCCGATCGCCGACGACATGAATGTGTCGATCCCGCGGGCCGGGCTCCTGATATCCGCCTTCGCCATCGGCATGGTGATCGGCGCGCCCCTGCTCGCCGTGGCCACGCTCCGGCTGCCGCGCCGGACCACCCTCATCACCCTGATCTCGGTCTTCGGCCTCGGGCAGGTCGCGGGTGCGCTCGCTCCGACGTACGAGGTGCTCTTCGCGTCCCGTGTGGTGAGCGCCTTCGCGTGCGCCGGGTTCTGGGCGGTCGGTGCGGCGGTCGCCATCGCGATGGTGCCGGTGAACGCGCGGGCCAGAGCGATGGCCGTGATGATCGGCGGGCTGTCGATCGCGAACGTCCTCGGCGTACCGCTGGGGGCGTTTCTCGGTGAGAACCTCGGCTGGCGGTCGGCGTTCTGGGCGGTCGGCGCGGCGTCGGCGGTGGCTCTGGCCGGTGTGGCGACGCTGATCCCCCGCATCCCGCTCCCTGCGGAGAAGCCGCAGCTCAAGCGGGAGATGTCCATCTACCGCGACCGTCAGGTGTGGCTGTCGATCGCGGTCACGGCGCTGGCGGCGGGCGGGGTCTTCTGCGCGTTCAGCTATCTCGCGCCGCTGCTGACGGATGTCGCCGGACTGGACTCGGGCTGGGTGCCGACGGTCCTCGCGCTGTTCGGGATCGGTGCGCTGATCGGTACGACGATCGGCGGCCGGGTCGCGGACGCGCACCTCTTCGGGGTGCTGATCAGCGGCATCGCGGCGTCGACGGTCTTCCTGGTCGCGCTGGCACTGTTCGCCTCGAACCAGGTCGCCGCGGTCGGGCTCGCGTTCCTGCTGGGCCTGTCGGCGTTCTACACGGCCCCGGCGCTGAACGCCCGGATGTTCAACATCGCGGGCGCGGCCCCGACCCTGGCGGGTGCGACGACGACCGCCGCGTTCAATCTGGGCAACACGGGCGGCCCCTGGCTGGGCGGCACGGTGATCGACGCGGACTTCGGGTTCGCGGCGACGGCCTGGGCGGGCGCGGCGATGACGGTGCTTGCACTGGTGGGGGTGGTGTGGTCGCTGCGGCTGCACGGCGGGGGCAGGTCGCGCCGGGTGGCCGGTTCGCCCGCAGCGGCGTCTTCCTCGGAGGCGTCCGTGGAAGCGGCTGCCCCGGCGGTGTGACCCCGGCAGCCACGTCGGCCGCATCCGTTCAGCTGCCGGGAACCGGGCGTCCCTTGGGGCGTCGCAGTCCGGCGTCCGTCAGCCGGCGCACCAGTTCCTTGGAGCCGATCTCCCGGGCCCCGGCCCGCACCGCGTCCACGTACCGGGTTTCCGGTACGTCGTAGTGGTCGCGCTCGAAGGCCTTCGGCGGGCAGCCGATCGAGGCGGCGAAGGCGTGCAGCTCCTCGAACGAGACATCGCTCACCAGATGCGACCAGAGGCGTCCGTGACCCGGCCAGTCCGGCGGGTCGATATAGACCGTCACCGGCGCAGCACCCCGCTCAGCGCGCCGACGCGCGCCACCATCACGGTCGCCTTGGTGCATACCCAGCGCGGGTCCGGCCCCAGTTCCGGTTCGACGTCGAGGGCGTGCGGGTCACCGGCGTCGCAGACCGGGCACAGCGGCCACCGGCCGTAACGCTCCAGCAGCGCGTCCTGGACGTCCTGGGCGACCAGGCCGACCAGGTACTCCACGCCGTCCGGCCACTGTTCGACCCACCAGCGCCGGTGCGTCACCGCGTCCTCGACGAGGGAGACGATCTCGGCCTCGGCGACGTCGCCGGCAGTGAGATCGGCCATCACCAGCGCGCGGGCGGTATGCAGCGCCTGCTCCAGGCGGTTCAACTCCATGGAGTCATTCTCACCCCGTACCCAACCGGCCTTCGCCGTAAGGAGACCTTCGGCACCGACAGATTCTCGGTTCCGCCAGAGGTCGGGACCAAAGAGGGGTTGACGTGCCACAGGGTTGAAAATATCTTTCAAATGTGACCAATGACCTGAAGGAAAGTTTCAGCGGTGATTCTCCGCCCGCACCGGCCGCCCTCGCGGCCAAGGTTCGGACGCTCGCACCGTCCATGACCCGCTCCATGCAGCGGGTCGCCGAAGCCGTCGCGGGTGACCCCGCCGGCTGCGCCGCCCTGACGGTCACCGGTCTCGCCGAGCTCACCGGCACCAGCGAAGCGACCGTGGTCCGCACGGCCCGTCTCCTCGGCTACCCCGGATACCGGGATCTGCGCCTCGCCCTGGCCGGGCTCGCCGCCCACCAGCAGTCCGGCCGCGCCCCCGCTGTCACGGCGGACATAGCGGTCGACGACCCGATCGCCGATGTGGTCGCCAAGCTCGCCTTCGACGAGCAGCAGACCCTCGCCGACACGGCCGCCGGGCTCGACACGGTGCAGCTCGGTGCCGCCGTCGCCGCCGCGTCGACCGCCCGCCGGATCGACATCTACGGCGTCGGCGCCTCCTCCCTCGTCGCCCAGGACCTGGGGCAGAAGCTGCTCCGGATCGGCCTGATCGCGCACGCCCACACGGACCCGCACCTGGCGGTGACCAACGCCGTGCAGCTCCGCTCCGGCGATGTGGCGATCGCGATCACCCACTCCGGCTCCACGGTCGATGTGATCGAACCGCTCCGGGTGGCCTTCGACCAGGGGGCGACGACGATCGCGATCACCGGCCGCCCCGACGGCCCGGTGACGCAGTACGCGGACCACGTGCTGACGACGTCCACCGCCCGTGAGAGCGAACTGCGCCCCGCCGCGATGTCGAGCCGTACGAGCCAGCTGCTCGTCGTGGACTGCCTGTTCATCGGCGTCGCCCAGCGGACGTACGAGACGGCCGCCCCGGCGCTGGCCGCCTCCTACGAGGCGCTCGCCCACCGGCATACCCCTCGCAGCACGCGCTGACCACATCGCCGTACCCGCTGAACCGCACGAGACACGAGATCGAGAAAGCAGAGCCGCTGTCCATGACCTCCACCACCGATGCCAACGCCGCGACGCCCGGCAGGGACTCCGAGTACGGGGAGCTGCGCGCCGAGCTCGCCACCCTCACCACCGAGGCGTTCCGGCCCGAGCTCGCCGAGATCGACCGGCTGGGCACACTGGAGATTGCCCGGATCATGAACGGCGAGGACCGGACCGTCCCCACCGCCGTCGCCGCCCGGCTGCCCGAGATCGCAGCGGCGATCGACGGCACGGCCGCTCGCATGGCCCGCGGCGGCCGGCTGATCTACGCGGGCGCGGGCACCCCGGGCCGGCTGGGCATCCTGGACGCCAGCGAGTGCCCGCCCACGTTCAACACCGACCCGTCCGAGGTCATCGGCCTGATCGCGGGCGGACCGTCCGCGATCATCACGGCCGTCGAGGGTGCCGAGGACAGCACGGAGCTGGCCGCCGCCGACCTCGACGCCCTGAACCTCACCGCCGACGACACGGTGGTCGGCATCTCCGCCTCCGGCCGTACGCCGTACGCGATCGGGGCCGTCGAGCACGCCCGCGCCAAGGGCGCGCTCACCATCGGCCTGTCCTGCAACGCGGACTCGGCGCTCGGCGCCGCGGCCGAGCACCCCATCGAGATCGTCGTCGGTCCCGAGCTGCTCACCGGCTCGACCCGGCTGAAGGCCGGTACGGCGCAGAAGCTCGTCCTCAACATGCTGTCGACGATCACGATGATCCGGCTCGGCAAGACGTACGGAAACCTCATGGTCGACGTCCGCGCCTCCAACGAGAAGCTGCGCGCCCGCTCCCGCCGGATCGTCGCCCTCGCCACCGGCGCCTCCGACGAGGAGATCGAGGCCGCGCTCGCCGCCACCGACGGCGAGGTGAAGAACGCGATCCTCACCATCCTCGGCCAGGTCGACGGTCCCACCGCCGCCACCCTCCTGTCCGCGTCCGACGGCCACCTCCGTGCCGCCCTCGCGGCCGCACCACGCACCACCACCTGACCCCATCCGGGGAACCGCCCAGCACCCCCCGCACAGCAAGGCACCACGCACCATGGCTACAGAAGACAAGAACCGCGCCACTGCCGCCGCGATCCTTCCGCTCGTCGGTGGCGCCGCGAACGTCAGCTCCGTCGTCCACTGCATGACCCGGCTCCGGCTGGGCCTGCACGACCGCTCCCTCGTCGACGACGAGGCCCTGAAGGCGCTCCCCGCCGTCATGGGTGTGGTCGAGGACGACACGTATCAGATCGTCCTCGGTCCGGGCACCGTCGCCCGGGTCACCCCGGAGTTCGAAAAGCTGGTTCAGGAGGGGCGCGCAGCCGCCCCCGAAGCGGCCACTGCGGCCGTGCCGGCCGCTGCCACCGGCACCACCACCGCGGCCGAACTCGCCGCCCAGGGCGCCGCGATCAAGGCCGCGCGGAAGGCGAAGAACGCCACCCCGTTCAAGCTCTTCCTCCGGAAGATCGCGAACATCTTCGTCCCGCTGATCCCGGCCCTCATCGGCTGCGGCATCATCGCCGGTCTCAACGGCCTGCTGAAGAACCTGGGCTGGCTGACGTCGGTGACGCCCGCGCTCGGCGCGATGGCGTCCGGCTTCATGGCGCTGATCGCCGTCTTCGTCGGCTACAACACGGCGAAGGAGTTCGGCGGCACGCCGATCCTCGGCGGTGCGGTCGCCGCGATCATCGTCTTCCCCGGCGTCGCGGACATCGAGGCGTTCGGCCAGAAGCTCTCCCCCGGCCAGGGCGGTGTGCTGGGCGCGCTCGGCGCGGCGGTCCTCGCGGTGTACGTGGAGAAGTGGTGCCGCCGCTGGGTCCCGGAGGCGCTGGACGTCCTGGTCACCCCGACGCTGACGGTGCTGATCTCCGGCCTGGTGACGATCTTCGGCCTGATGTACGTGGCCGGTGAGGTCTCCACCGCGATCGGCGACTTCGCCAACTGGCTGCTGTCCAACGGCGGTGCGGGCGCGGGTCTGGTCCTCGGCGGCTTCTTCCTCCCCCTGGTCATGCTGGGTCTGCACCAGGCACTGATCCCGATCCACACCACCCTGATCGAGCAGCAGGGCTACACGGTCCTCCTCCCGATCCTCGCCATGGCGGGTGCGGGCCAGGTCGGCGCGGCTCTCGCGGTCTACCTCCGTCTCCCCCGCAACGAGTCGATCCGCAGGACGATCAAGTCGGCTCTCCCGGCCGGTCTGCTGGGCGTGGGTGAGCCCCTGATCTACGGTGTCTCGCTCCCCCTCGGCCGCCCGTTCATCACGGCGTGCGTGGGCGGTGCGTTCGGCGGGGCGTTCGTCGGCTTCTTCAACCAGCTCGGCAGCGCGGTCGGCTCCACGGCGATCGGCCCGTCCGGCTGGGCCCTGTTCCCGCTCCTCGACGGCAACCACGGTCTGGGCACGACGATCGCGATCTACGCGGGCGGCCTGCTGGTCGGCTACCTGGCGGGCTTCGTCGCCACGTACTTCTTCGGCTTCAGCAAGGACCTGCTGGCGGAGTTCAACGTGTCGCAGGAACCGGCGGCTTCGACGGTCGCCGCAACCGGCACCCCGACTGCCCCGGTCACCGACCCGGCACCGGAGCCGGCCCGCGCCTGATCCCGTGACGCAACGGAGGGCGGCGCCCACACGGGTGCCGCCCTTTCACGCTTCCCCGGCCGCAGTACGCAGGAACCGCACCAAGTCGTCCACGCTGTAACCGAGTTTCGGCCCACGTTCCGCCGCCATGAGCAGCAACTGACCGACGATCTCGGCACCCCACCCGTCGCTGCCGTCCGAGGACCACTCCCAGAGCTTCTCGATCCCCAGGTCGGTCATCAGCAGCCCATGCTCGGCCCTTATCTCGGCACACACGTCGGCGACGGCGTCAAGCAGCGTGGCCCCGGGGCGCTCACATCTGAGCCCGAAATACGAACCGAGGTCCTCCACTGCGCACCCCTCCGGTGGGTGCGCCCTGATTCCGTCGTAGCGGGGATCGTTCGCACGGGGATACTCCGCCACCGGGCAGTGGGCCAGCGTGAATCGGTGCCGCCCCGCCGGTAGGGGTTGCGGCGGGCGGTACGCATCGAGACCGAGGGCCTCGTGCGCCAACGCCGAAGCCTCGTCGTGCGTATCCGCGGTCACGGTGGCCGTCCTGCTGCCGTCATCGGCCACCGCCGTCCACCGGCCAGTGGACTCGTCACAGCTGAAACGAATCGAGAGCTCCATACCTCACCGTCCCATCCACCACCGACAACACCGCGCCTCATCTCGGCCACCGCCCCTTCCGGTTGGCCTCCGTGACCCGCGCCCGCAGCACCACCCCGGGCGGCGCCGGTTGCACCGATTCGGGTGGACAGTCCCACTCCGCCCCACCTCCCGGCGGCCGCAACTGCACGTACGGTCCGACACAACCCATCACGCGCCCCACGCGCCCGTCCCGCGAGTCCACCGCGTACGTCCCGGGCTCCGGCGTACACGGTTCGAGTCCCTCACCCGTCATGACCGGCCTCCCCGTCACACTTCTTGTCCAGAACGGCGCTCAGCCGCAGCGCCGTGTCGATGTTGCAGCGCCCGAGATCCACCAACGGCGCGGGCTCGTTCCCCGCGCACGACACCGGGTCGATCCGCAACGACGGGAGCGTGAGCCCCACACCTTTCAGCCCTTGCCTCAGCGTCTCCACCGCGTCCTCCGCCTCCCGCACTCCTCCGGCGGCAACCCGTCGTCGCTCCGTAGTGGTCATCCTGCACACCTTCCACGCTCGGTAATCGCAATGCCTACCCAGCGTGTCCGACACGCGGCTAGCCTGGTAGTGGCGCAGGTCCAACAACCGCAGGTGTGTCACAGGGAGTTGCCATGCCGAGCCCCAAGAAGCTCGACCCGTCCTCGTCTCCACGCGCCCTTCTCGGCGCCGAACTCCGCCACCGGAGGGACAGGGCCGGCCTCTCGCAGGAAGAACTCGGGCTCCCGCTCTTCGTCAGCGGCTCATTCATCGGCCAACTGGAGTCCGGTACGCGCCGGATGCAGTTGGACCAGGCCCAGAAGTTCGACGAGATCCTGACGACGGACGGGTTCTTCGTACGGAACTGCGTGGCCCTGAAGAAGTCGAAGTACCCGGACCACTTCGCCGAGGCGGCGGAGGCGGAGGCCGTCGCGAAGACCATCAAGGAGTACGCGCCGCAGCTGATCCCCGGGTTGTTGCAGACGGAGGCGTACGCGCGCGCGGTCTTCCGGGGCGGACTGCCGACGGCATCGGAGAGCCTGGTCGACGACCGAGTCGCGGTGAGACTGGAACGGGCACAGCTGCTGTCCGATCCAACAACGCCCCTAGTTTGGGCAGTTCTGGACGAAGCCGTGCTACGCCGAGTGGTCGGCGGACCGGCAGTGATGGCGGAGGCGCTCAATCACCTCCTGACGCTGACCCATGAACATCGAATCATCGTGCAGGTACTGCCATTCAGTGCGGGTGGACATGCCGCAATGGCAGGCAGCCTCAAGTTAATGGCGTTCTCGGACGCACCTTCACTCGCCTACCTGGAGAGCCTCGGTTCGGGCCAGCTGCTTGACGATCCAGCCGCCGTCGCCGAGCACGAACTGACCTACGATCTCCTAGTGGCCAGCGCACTGTCACCCCAGGCGTCCCTGGCCTTGATCGAGTCGGTGGCGGAGGATTACGCCCATGAAGCCCAGCAGCTCTGACTACGACCTGGCCACAGCAACCTGGCACAAGTCCTCGTACAGCGACGCAAGCGGCGGCAACTGCCTCGAGGTCGCCGACGGCCACCCCGGAGCCGTCCCCGTCCGCGACTCCAAGGTCCCGGACGGCCCGGCGCTCGTCTTCCGTACGGCGGCGTGGTCGTCCTTCGTCGCGAACCTCAAGCGCACTTAGAGCGCGCGCAGGTCCGCTCCTTCGGAGTCAGCCCTCGGACGGCCGCCGGCTCAGCCGGTGATGGCGACCGGCGCGTCCCACGCGTCGCGGTCCACGGTGATCGTGTAACCGTTCCGCGTCTCCTTGCTGTTGACCATGTACTGGTGGGCGCGGCTGTGGTTGGTGAACTGCGTGGCCCCCCACGGCCAATCCGTGGTCGTGGTGTTTGCCTTGTCCCACAGGGCGTACCAGAGGTTGCCCGGCAGGTCGGTCTTGTCGGTCGCCGTCGCGATGGCCTTGGCGCTGGAGCTGGTGAAGCCGTAGTACCCCGCCCGGTAGGTCTTGGCGTGCAGCGTCTTGTCGAAGGCGCGTACGTACGTCAATACCGCTTTGTTGCACGCCGTGTTGGTGATGTCGTACGACTCCATGTCCAGGTAGATCGGGCTGCCGGCCTTCATGCCCAGGGCCGACGCCTTGGCCACCGCGTCCGCGCCGTCGGTGGCGCCGAGCGAAGCGGCGGTGGAGGCGGTGAGTTTCTCGGGGCTCGAGCCGGTCTGGCAGCTCGGCTGGGCGCCGACGTACAACGGGATGAGCTTCCAGCCGACCGTGCTGACCGACTTCACCCAGGATGCGGTGAGGTTGGGCTGACTGCAGCCGCGGTTCTTGCCACCGATGTAGACGGCGGCGGCGCCGTAGAGCCCGCCGTGCCAGGCCTTCATCGCGGACAGGGAGGGCGCGGCGCAGGTGTCGAAGGCGCGGCCGGTGTACGTCTTCTGCGCGGGCCACGTCGTGGCGGCCATCGAGGTCTGCGCGGCGATCCCGGTTCCGGCCACCACGGCGGCGCCTGCCGTCGCCCAGGCGATGTAACGGCCCTTCTTCGACATCCGGTGCTTGGACATCCCCACCCCATTCATGACGCGTCACGGCATGCGTGACGTGCGAACCGAAGACAGTTGAGCCCCCTGACACGACGCCCATCCACCACACCGACGAAAGGTGTGCGACCCACGGCGTCCGGGGTGGATCGCACCGTAGCCGACGCGACTTTCTCGTCGGGAAACCCCGCACCTTGATCGCCACAAGATTCCCTCAAGTCATGGCAAAACCTGGAGAGTCCGCGATGTCACGACACGGTCCGCCTCCCCCTTTGGCCGCACTTCGACATGGCTGTACCCGCCGATGGCACAAGCGTGACGTGCGCATGGCCTGTGCGCCTTTACATCTTCCGTGCACGGGACTCCTGGGCCGCGTGCGCCCCGGAGCTCAAGCCCCGCACTCCGAGCGCTCTTTCAAGGAATGGGTGGAGGGCTTCAACCCACCCACCCTCCCCAGCAGGCAATTTCACTCTTCGTGACCGGCTTGCCACGCACGGTGCGGACGCTCTAGCGTTCCGAATAACGAACGACCCCTGCCGGTGCGGGAACACCGAACAGGGGTCTGACCAGCAAGATCGAAAAGAGCGATCCCATGGCTGACAGCCAGCTTAGTGCTGCCTCGTGCGCACCGCACGCACCCCCGCACAACCCGCACACGCCGCCGCACCCGATGGCCAACCCTGGCTACGGCAAGCGGTCCGCGTCCGCCCAACGTCCGTGTACCGCGCACGACTTCGCACACCTTCCGCCGCGTGAGGCCGCCGTCGCCGCCTATGTCGACCGGCTGCCGGACGGGGCCGACATCTCCGTGAAGACGCTGGCCAAGGTCCTGCCGTACGGGCAGTGCGCACTGCGGACCGCGCTGAACAACCTCCAGCGGGCCGGGCATCTGCGCCGGGGCAGCGAGCACGTCATCGGCTCGGGCAGCGCGCGCTGGGTGACGCGTACGTTCTTCTCCCGCACGCCTCGCGACGACGACTGGTGGGCCGCGTTCACCAGGGGCGACGTACCGCCGGAGCAGCCGCGGCCGACCCGCTCCCGGGCATTTATCCTGCTGGCCGCACTCGGCCGCACCGCACCCGCGCTGAGCCTGTCATCGACGGACTGCGCAGCGCTGGAGCCGTACGTCACCACGTGGTTCGACCGGGGCGCCACCGAAGTACAGCTGCTGCACGCACTGACCGACGGGTTGCCGGTCCCGGTGCATCACGCGGCGGCACTGGTCCGCAGCCGCCTGACCACCAAGATGCCACCCGAACGGGTCGCTCCGCCCACACCGTCCGCCGCGCTGCGGGTCCTGGAGTGCGCGAAATGCGGCACACCGGGCCGGGCAGAGACGCTGCCCGGCGGCGAGTGCGGGCCATGCCGGGGTGAGCAGACCTCCGTATCGGCGAGCAGCCGCGGGATCCCGGCTGACGGAGTCAGCGACCGGATGGCCGAGGTGCGGGCCGCGATGGCCCCCGCCCTAAGAAGCGGTGCGCAATCACGGCCGCGACTCCGTCCGCGCCGATGAGGTCTGGCCCACCCGCTACGGGCCCTGCTGCCGCGCTCCGAACTCCGAACCCGTAGGCGTTGGCCTGCAGGTGGCTACGCGCCGGGGCGGCCGTGTCACCGCAACGGGCCCGACACCGTTCGGTGTCGGGCCCGTTGGGCGGTCAGCGCGTGGGCCGGGGTGCCTGATCGGCACCCCGCCTCACGCGTCAGGCGTGGGAGCCGGCCTTGCGACGGCGTGCGACGAACACCGCGCCCGCGCCGATCGCCAGGGCCGCGCCGCTCGTGAGGGCGAGCTGCGACGTCGCGGAGGACGAGCCCGTGGCGGCGAGGCTGCCGCTCACGGGGCTCGCCGACGCGCCGCCCTGCGGCTTGACGTCCGAAGTGTTCGGCTCGGTCGTGCTCGGCTTGGCGTCGTCGACCTTGCCGGGCTTGCTGCCCGCGGCTGCGATCAGGAACTCGTAGCCCTCGAGGTCCGGGTTCCCGCCACAGGTGCCGTTGTCGTTGAAGTAGTCACCGGCGACGAAGGTGACGCCGTTGCCCGCCGGGGCCGAGGCGTCGACCGTGAGGCGCATCTTGACGTCGGCGTGGGCGCCTGCCTTCAGTGGGCTGATGGCGTCCATGTAGTGCTCGTTGTCGACGGTCTTCCACGTCGAGGACTCGGCGGACGACCACTGCAGGTGCACCAGGTCGTCGATGTCCTTGAGCCCGCTCTTGTCGGTCGCGTGGACGTAGGCGAACGGAAGTACCTCGTCCATCGTCTTCGCGGTGCCGTTGGTCACCCGGAGATTGAAGTTGACCTTCGTGCCGGCGACGACTGTGGACGGCAGACCGGTGACGACCGTGGTGAGCTTGGCCTCGGGGACGCAGTCCTCGCCGCCCTCACCCGCCTCCTCCTTCGCCTTGGCCAGCGCCTCGTCGGCGGCGGTCTTGTCAGCGAGCGCCGCCTCGGTGGCCTTCTGCGCCTGGTCCAGCTTCCGGGCCGCGGCGACCCGCTCGTCGTCACGCGCGTCCAGGGCGTCCACGACCTTGGCGTCGGCGGCGACCTTGACATCGGCGGCGGCTGCGGCGGCGGCTTCCGCCTCGGTGAGAGCCGTCGCCGCCGCGGTCTTCTCCTCCTCGGTGGCCGTCTCCGGGAGGGCGTCGACCGCCGCCTTGGCGTCGACGACCGCCTGGTCGGCGTTGGTCTTCGCGGTGGCGGCGTCGGCCGCCGCGGCCTGGGCGGCCTTGGCCGCCACAGCCAGCGGAGAGGTGTCGGACAGGACCGCTTCCAGAGCCGCGTAGGCGGCACTCTCGGCCGCTACGGCGTCGTCGTACACATCCTGCGCTGCGGCGGCGGCCTTTTCCAACTCCGCGATGGACGGCTTCTCCTGCGTCTGCGCTGTCGGCCTGTCGTCGGCGAACGCAGGGGTGACCGACAGGAGGAGCGCAGGGGTGGTCACTGCGGCGGCAACAGCTGTGGCAAGAATCCGGCGAATCTTCACAAGAGCCCTTCGGGGTCCGAAAAGAGAAGAAGGGTCGCAGCGGAATGGGACACGCATATGCGACTTGAGGCGATCGTATGACCGGGACAGCGGTCGGCCGTCACGAGTTTTTCACCCGCTCCGGCCGGCACCACCACACCGGCACAGACAGAAGAGACGAAAGGGTGCAGTTGCTTTCACTACCTGCACTTTCGCTGTGATGAATGCCACATGCACCTGGATGCCTCGTCCTACACCTCCGCCGGCGCCCCTGCGCTCACAACCCGGAAGGACGGCCGCAGAGTTGGGGCGTTTCCATCGAGGAACTCGACAGGGAGGCGATCGAGGCCGCGAAGCAACTCCTGAGCAAGAGACCAGTGGAAGTACCCCGGGACCGGCCATCGACCTGCCGCAACGGGGCGGACCGTCCGCAACGCCGCCCGGGCGCGGATGCCGGATTCGCAGGCCTTGAGTCGCGGAGTCCGAGCGCGCTGTTCCGCTGCCGCCCGATCACCGAAATGCCACCCGAACGGCCCGCTCCGCCCACACCGTCCGCCGCGCCGCGGATCCTGGAGTGCGCGAGATGCGGGGCACCGGGCCGGGCATGGGGCGCCGGGTGGCCGAGGGGTCCGTCACCGGATGGCGGAGATACGCGCTGCGGACGGCCATCGATCCGAGAGGGTTACGTCCGATTCATAGTGTGTCCATTTCATGGTGCGTCCATGAAAAGTTTCCTACCGGCCAGTAGACATGTGACTCGGCCTCACCGAGTGTTGAACGCGTGCATGTCAACCTCGACACAGGAGACACCCTCATGAGCCGAAGCCGTACCCGGTTCACCCGTACGGCGGGCGTCGCCGCCGCGGCCGCCGTTCTCGCCCTCGTCGCGCCCGCCACAGCCGCCCAGGCCGCCCCCGTGTCGTCGCCCACCGCCGGGGCAGTCGCCACGTCCTGGGCCCCCGGCGGCAATGCCGCCATCCTGGGCATCGACTACGGCACCTGGCAGCGTGATGTCGCCGCGGTCATCGACGTGGCCCGCCCCTACATCCAACAGCGCATCGCGCAGACCCCCGCGGGCCAGAAACCGGCGATCGTCCTCGACATCGACAACTCGTCGCTGGAGACGGACTTCCACTACTTCTGGACGTTCCCGACCCCCGCGATCGCCCAGGTCCGTGATCTGGTCCGGTACGCCGACTCCCAGGGCGTCGCCATCTTCTTCGTCACCGCCCGCCCGGGCATCATCGCCTCGCTGACGCAGCACAACCTCACCGCGGTCGGCTACCCGGTGACCGGCCTCTACGTCCGCGACCTGCCCGACCTCTTCGACGAAGTCAGCACGTACAAGACCGCCAAGCGTGCCGAGATCGAGGCCCGGGGCTACACGATCATCGCCAACATCGGCAACAACGAAAGCGACCTGGTCGGCGGCCACGCCGAGCGGACGTTCAAGCTCCCGGACTACGACGGCAAGCTCTCCTGACCGCTGACCGGCCGTCACCGCCGCGGACATGGCATCGGCCCCCGGGACCAGTACAGGTCCCGGGGGCCGATGTGCGACCGAAACTACTGATCCGTCAGGATCAGAAGTCCATGTCACCGCCCGGCATGCCGCCCGGAGCGGCCGCAGAGGCCTTCTCCGGCTTGTCGGCGATGACGGCCTCGGTGGTCAGGAACAGCGCGGCGATCGACGCGGCGTTCTGCAGAGCGGAGCGCGTGACCTTCGCCGGGTCGAGAATGCCCTCGGCGATCATGTCGACGTACTCGCCGGTCGCGGCGTTCAGACCGTGACCGATCGGCAGGTTGCGCACCTTCTCGACGACGACGCCACCCTCGAGACCACCGTTGACGGCGATCTGCTTGAGCGGAGCCTCCAGCGCCAGCTTGACGGCGTTGGCGCCGGTCGCCTCGTCACCCGAGAGCTCCAGCTTCTCGAAGACGGCGGAGGCCTGCAGCAGCGCCACGCCACCACCGGCGACGATGCCCTCCTCGACGGCCGCCTTCGCGTTGCGAACGGCGTCCTCGATGCGGTGCTTGCGCTCCTTGAGCTCGACCTCGGTGGCGGCACCGGCCTTGATGACGGCCACGCCGCCGGCCAGCTTCGCCAGGCGCTCCTGGAGCTTCTCGCGGTCGTAGTCCGAGTCGGAGTTCTCGATCTCGGCACGGATCTGGTTGACGCGACCCTGAACCTGGTCGCTGTCACCGGCACCGTCGACGATCGTGGTCTCGTCCTTGGTGATGACGACCTTGCGGGCGCGGCCCAGCAGGTCCAGGCCGGCGTTCTCGAGCTTGAGACCGACCTCCTCGGAGATGACCGTGCCACCGGTGAGGATGGCGATGTCGCCGAGCATGGCCTTGCGGCGGTCACCGAAGCCCGGGGCCTTGACGGCAACGGACTTGAAGGTGCCACGGATCTTGTTGACGACCAGGGTCGACAGAGCCTCGCCCTCGACGTCCTCGGCGATGATCAGCAGTGCCTTGCCGGACTGCATGACCTTCTCCAGCAGCGGAAGGAGGTCCTTCACGTTGCTGACCTTGGAGTTGACGATCAGGATGTACGGGTCGTCGAGGGACGACTCCATGCGCTCCATGTCGGTGGCGAAGTACGCCGAGATGTAGCCCTTGTCGAAGCGCATACCCTCGGTGAGCTCCAGCTCCAGACCGAAGGTCTGGGACTCCTCGACGGTGATGACGCCTTCCTTGCCGACCTTGTCCATCGCCTCGGCGATGAGCTCGCCGATCTGGGTGTCGGCGGCGGAGATGGAGGCCGTCGAAGCGATCTGCTCCTTGGTCTCCACGTCCTTGGCCTGCTCCAGCAGAGCGGCGGAGACGGCCTCGACGGCCTTCTCGATGCCCCGCTTGAGGGCCATCGGGTTTGCACCCGCGGCTACGTTGCGAAGGCCCTCACGGACGAGCGCCTGGGCGAGAACGGTGGCGGTGGTCGTACCGTCGCCGGCGACGTCGTCCGTCTTCTTGGCGACTTCCTTGACCAGCTCTGCGCCGATCTTCTCGTACGGGTCCTCGAGCTCGATCTCCTTGGCGATGGAAACACCATCGTTGGTGATCGTGGGCGCGCCCCACTTCTTCTCGAGGACGACGTTGCGGCCCTTGGGGCCAAGGGTGACCTTGACGGCGTCGGCGAGCTGGTTCATCCCGCGCTCGAGACCGCGCCGTGCCTCCTCGTCGAACGCGATGATCTTGGCCATGTGAAGTGGTCCTCCCGGACAGGGGTGGATTTCTCCGGACCGAGTGGCGCCCGCGACGGACGGCCTGCCTGCCCGGTGGTTCCTTGCCCCACCGGACCTGCGGGCCTCACCGGCCCGGTCCAAGTTCTGTCACTCTCACCTGGAGAGTGCTAACGCCAATGATTAGCACTCGACCCCCACGAGTGCAAGCGCCCCCGGCGGTTGTGGACAAGGCGTGGACGGGGCGACGGTCCGTGGAATGAGGAATGTCGTGGGGAGGCCACGCGGGTGATGGCCGACGCGACGCGTGAAGGGCCCGTCCCCCTGGGGGTACGGGCCCTTCATGCGTGAGTGGTGTCGTTGGCCGACCGCGCCGAGCTCAGCCGACGGCGAGCTTGACCATGTCCGCCTGCGGCCCCTTCTGGCCCTGCGAGATCTCGAATTCAACTCGCTGACCCTCTTCGAGGGTGCGGTACCCGTCCATCTGGATCGCGCTGTAGTGGACGAAAACATCCGCACCACCGTCGACCGCGATGAAGCCGTACCCCTTCTCCGCGTTGAACCACTTGACGGTGCCCTGAGCCATGCCTAACTCCCCTATTACTGGCCCTTGCACAGGACCGCACTTCGCGGGCCCGGGTCAGAACTCACCCTCCGACAGGAGAGGGTGCGTGCGCCGGAACGCGTCGACCGCGGCCGAATGTATCTGCCCAACTGCCCTCTGCAACAGGTCAATCGGACGAGAATTCTGGGCAGCACCGAACGCCCGAATATGCGGAATTTATGCGATTCCAGGGCAACTCGGGCCGGGCAAAGGCCACTTATGGCGCAAGGGGTTCGAGCACTTTGGCTGCATCTT
Organism: Streptomyces sp. NBC_01717; assembly: GCF_036248255.1. NCBI lineage: Bacteria > Bacillati > Actinomycetota > Actinomycetes > Kitasatosporales > Streptomycetaceae > Streptomyces > Streptomyces sp. NBC_01717. The sequence goes on from NZ_CP109178.1 coordinate 4,359,059, forward strand.
GTCGCGGGCGGGCGCATTCTCATATGCGGTCGGCACGGGCAGCGGAGGGGACTTCCCAACTGTACCCCGCTTAACCATGCAGAATTGCCCCCTCCGCTTACCTCGCAGAGGGGGCAATTCCGGTGACACTGTGAAGTCGGCCGCGGGGCCTACGGGGAGTCCGTGCCGGGGCGACGGAGGGTCAGCAGCCGCCCGCGACGGCGGGGATGATCGAGACGCCGGCGCCGTCCGGGGTGGCCGCCTCCAGGCCGCCCTCGAAGCGCACGTCGTCGTCGTTGACGTACACGTTCACGAACCGGCGCAGCTTGCCCTGGTCGTCCAGGACGCGCGCGGCGATGCCCGGGTGGTTCTGCTCCAGCGACTCGATCACCTGGGAGAGGGTCGCGCCCTCGGCCGGGACCTCGGCCTGACCGCCCGTGTAGGTGCGCAGGATGGTGGGGATACGGACCTTGACGCTCATGTGGGTGCCTTCCTTACGTCTCGGGTGGACGTCTCGGGTGGACGTCCCGGTGGTCGGGTCAGCTGCGGGCCAGGCCGGCGGCGCGGAACGCGTCGAGGCTGGGCCGGATGGTCGCCGTCGGGCCGGTGGTCGGGGCGACCGCGTCCAGCGTCTTCAGACCGTCACCGGTGTTGAGGACGACGGTGGTGAGCGTCGGGTCCAGCAGGCCGGCCTCGATCAGCTTCTTCGTCACGCCGACCGTCACCCCGCCGGCCGTCTCCGCGAAGATGCCCTCGGTGCGCGCCAGCAGCTTGATCGCGTCGACGACCTGCTCGTCGTCGACGTCCTCGACGGCACCGCCGGTCCGGCGGGCGATGTCCAGGACGTAGGGGCCGTCCGCCGGGTTGCCGATCGCCAGCGACTTGGCGATCGTGTTCGGCTTCTGGGGGCGTACGACGTCGTGACCGGCCTTGAAGGCGGTGGAGACCGGGGAGCAGCCCTCGGCCTGGGCGCCGAAGATCTTGTACGGCTTGTCCTCGACGAGACCGAGCTTGATCAGCTCCTGCAGACCCTTGTCGATCTTCGTGAGCTGCGAGCCGGACGCGATCGGGATGACGAGCTGGTCGGGCAGCCGCCAGCCGAGCTGCTCGCAGATCTCGTACGCGAGCGTCTTGGAGCCCTCGCCGTAGTACGGGCGCAGGTTGACGTTGACGAAGCCCCAGCCCTCGCCGAGCGGGTCGCCGATGAGCTCCGAGCAGAAGCGGTTGACGTCGTCGTAGTTGCCCTCGATGCCGACCAGTTCACCGCCGTACACCGCGGCCATGACGACCTTGCCCTGCTCCAGGTCGTGCGGGATGAACACGCAGGACCGCAGGCCGGCCCGGGCGGCGGCCGCGCCCACGGCGCCGGCGAGGTTGCCGGTGGAGGAGCAGGAGAGAGTGGTGAAACCGAAGGCGCGGGCGGCCTCGACGGCGATCGCGACGACACGGTCCTTGAAGGAGTGCGTCGGGTTGCCGGAGTCGTCCTTGACGTACAGGCCGCCGGTGACGCCCAGTTCGCGGGCGAGGTTGTCGGCCTTGACCAGCTTGGTGAAGCCGGGGTTGATGTTGGGCTTGTCCGCGACATCGGCGGGGACCGGCAGCAGCGGCGCGTAACGCCAGATGTTGTTCGGTCCGGCCTCGATGCGCTTCTTCAGCTCGTCCGGGGAGCCGCTCGGCAGGTCGTACGCCACTTCGAGCGGCCCGAAACAGGTCGCGCAGGCGAAAATGGGACCGAGCTCGAAACGCTCTCCGCACTCGCGGCAGGAAAGTGCCGCGGCGGGACCGAGGTCGACAGCGTCGGCGGAAGAATTGGTGCTCACTGCAACGGTCTGCGTAGCCATGATGGCGAGGCCCTTTCTCCTCATCTTCCTCGCGACGCATTTCGCCACGAGACGGAATTGGCACCTTCCCCACCTGACCTCGCGGTCGGCAGGAGGGTTGCCGGGACTTCAACGGGCCGTTCCCTCAGTCCCTCTGGATGAGCGCTGTGGCACTGGATCATCGATCCAGGCATTTATCGGCGGAGGACCCCGGCATGCGAGGGTCGTCCGCGTTGTTCAAGACTGTAACCGAAGCATCGGACGGTTGAGATAGCCGTCCGAACCGCGAGATGGATCACATACAGGGAGTATCGACCGTGCTGGAAGAGGTCGAACGCTGGCTGACCAGGCGTTCCTGGTCGGCCGCCGACCGCCCGCTTGACCGGCTCGTCGCCGCCAGGGCCAGGGATCCGCTGCGCGGAAGTGTGAGCGTCGTGCTGCCCGCCCTCAACGAGGAGGCGACGGTCGGCGCGATCGTCGAGACGATCCGGGTCGAGCTGATGGAGAAGGTCCAGCTGGTCGACGAGCTGCTGGTGATCGACTCCGGGTCGACGGACGCCACCTCCGAGGTCGCCCGGAAGGCGGGCGCCCGGGTGGTGCACCGTGACGACATACTCCCGCGGATACCCGCCCTGCCCGGCAAGGGCGAGGTCCTCTGGCGATCACTCCTGGTCACCGACGGGGACATCATCTGCTTCATAGACGCCGACCTGAAGGACTTCTCCGCGGACTTCGTCTCCGGCATCATCGGCCCGCTGCTCACCGATCCCGAGGTGCAGTTCGTGAAGGCGATGTACGACCGCCCGCTCGGGGACACAGCAGGCCAGGGCGGTCGTGTCACGGAACTCGTGGCCCGCCCGCTGCTCAATCTGCACTGGCCTCAGCTGGCCGGCTTCGTCCAGCCGCTGGGCGGCGAGTACGCGGTGCGGCGCTCACTGCTGGAGCGGCTGCCGTTCCCGGTCGGTTACGGAGTGGAACTGGGCCTGCTCGTGGATGCGCTGCACACCGTGGGGCTGGACGCGCTGGCCCAGGTCGATGTGGGTGTCAGGAAGCACCGCCATCAGGACGGACAGGCGCTGGGCCGGATGGCGGCGGCCATCTACCGAACGGCACAACTGCGCCTCTCCCGTGGCCACTTGGTACGACCATCCCTCACCCAGTTCGAACGGGGCGAGACCGGCTTCGTACCGCGCACGCACGCCGTGGACACGGAGGAGCGGCCGCCGATGCAGGAGATCAGGGAGTACGTTTCGCGCCGCGCCGCCTGAGGTGGTCTGACTTCGCACGTTTGGGCGGTTCGCGATCGGGCTAGATTCCGCAACATGGTCTCCGAGCACGTGATCACGTCTGCTGCCCAGGTACTCGTCGCGTCCAACCGCGGCCCGGTCTCGTACGCACTGAGCGAGGACGGTTCGATCAGCGCCAAACGGGGCGGCGGCGGACTCGTCTCCGGGCTGAGCGCCGTCGAGGACAAGCTGTGGGTCTGCGCGGCGCTCGGTGACGGGGACCGGGTGGCGGTCCGGCGCGGGATCGCCGAGCCGGGCGTACGGATGCTCGACATCGACGCCGATGTGCACGCCGACGCGTACAACGGCATCGCGAACTCGGTGCTCTGGTTCGTCCACCACATGCTGTACCAGACGCCGCTGGAGCCGGTCTTCGACGCGGAGTTCCGCCGGCAGTGGGCGTCGTTCGAGGCGTACAACCTGGCCTTCGCGCAGGCGCTCGCCGAGGAGGCGGGCGAGGGCGCGGCGGTGCTGGTGCAGGACTACCACCTGGCCCTGGTCCCCGGCATGCTCCGCGACCTCCGCCCCGACCTGCGGATCGGCCACTTCTCGCACACCCCGTGGGCCCCGGTCGACTACTTCCGCCTGCTGCCCGACGACATCGCGGAGCAGCTGCTGCGCGGCATGCTCGGCGCGGACCGGGCGGGCTTCCTGACCCAGCGGTGGGCGGACGCGTTCACCGCCTGCTGCACGGAGGTCCTGGGCGGCACCGGCCGGACGAGGATCGGCGTGCACGGTCTGGGCGCGGACGCGGACTTCCTGCGCCGCCGGGCGCACGAGGCGGACGTGGACGAGCGGATGGCGATCCTGCGGGAGCAGGTGGGCGGCACCGGCCGGAAGACGATCGTGCGGGTCGACCGTACGGAACTGTCCAAGAACATCGTGCGCGGGCTGCTGGCGTACCGGGAGCTGCTGAACACCCGTCCGCAGTGGCGCGAGCGGGTGGTGCATGTGGCGTTCGCATACCCGTCGCGGCAGGACCTGGCGGTGTACCGGGAGTACACGGCCGAGGTGCAGCGGCTGGCGGACGACATCAACGAGGCGTACGGGACACCCGATTGGACCCCGGTACTGCTGCATGTGAACGACGACTTCGCGCGCTCGCTGGGGGCGTACCGGCTGGCGGACGTGGCGCTCGTCAACCCGATCCGCGACGGCATGAACCTGGTCGCGAAGGAGGTCCCGGTGGTCTCCGACCAGGGCTGCGCGCTGGTGCTGTCGCGGGAGGCGGGGGCGTACGAGGAGCTGGGCGCGGACGCGATCGTGGTGAACCCGTACGACGTGTCGGCGACGGCCGTCGCGCTGCACGAGGCGCTGACGATGCCGGACGGGGAGCGGGCGGAGCGGTCGAAGCGGCTGGCCGCTGCGGCGACTGCATTGCCGCCCCAGCGGTGGTTCCTGGAGCAGCTGGAGGCGTTGCGGCGGGACTGACCGTTCGGCGGCGATCGTTCAGAGGCGCCGGGCGAGCGCCGCGAGGAAGTCGACCACGGCCGCCGGACCCGGCAGCAACAGGTCCGCACGCTCGGCCAGTTCCGGTACTTCCGCGCTTCCGCTGCACACCAGCAGACCCGGGATGCCGTCGGGGCCCTCCGTGCGGAGCTTCTCCACCGCCGCGTACGCGGCGAGGTCGCCCAGGTCGTCCCCGGCGTACAGGACGGACTCGGCGTCCGTCTCCCGTACGTACTTCGCGAGCGCCACGCCCTTGTCCATGCCGGGCGGACGCAGTTCCAGGACGAGGCGCCCCGGCTCGACGATCAGCCCGTGCCGGGCCGCCAGCTCGCCCAGCGGGCCGCGCAGCGCGTCGAAGGCGGCCTGCGGGTCGGCGGCTCGGCGCGTGTGAACGGCGAGCGCCTGCCCCTTCTCCTCGATCCATGTGCCGTGCCAGGAGTCGAACCGGTCCAGCACGCCCGGAAGTTCGGCGCGGACCGCCGCCACACCGGGGTGCGGGGCGGGGGCGTGAACGGTGCTGGAGACGGCGTCCCAGCGTTCGGCGCCGTAGTGGCCGAGGACGACGAGGTGGTCGAGGCCCGGGACGCCCGCGAAACCGCCGTGCCGGACCGCGACGCCGGCCGGGCGGCCGGTGATCACGGCGACGGAGGCGACCTTCGGGGCGAGCGCGGCGATGGCCGGGACGGCGCCGGGGTGGGCGCGGGCCTGCTCCGGGTCCGGGACTATGTCGGCGAGGGTGCCGTCGAAATCGAGGGCGACCACTGCGCGGTCGGGGCGGGCGAGGATGGCGGCGAGGCCCTCGCGGCCGGCCGGCGTGGTGGGGGTGGGGAGGGGTCGCTCTGGGTTGCTGCCCATGTGCCGAGCCTATCGGGGGTGCCGGAGCGCGGCTACGGCTGCGCCTGCGGCGGGCCTGTTCCCCTGCTCCGCCCCTGTCCGAAACCCACGGCTCCACCCTGGGCCCCCGCTCCTCGAACACCGGAGAGGTCGGTCCTTCCGGGGCAGCCCCCGGCTACCGCCTCTCCCGCCGGGCCTCCCGCACCCGCCGCAGCCGGTTGACCGTAACCGGATCCTCCTCCAGCGCCCGCCGGTCGTCCAGCAACGCGTTCAGCAGCTGGTAGTAGCGCGTCGGCGAGATCCCCAGCCCCTCGCGGATCTCCCGCTCCTTCGCCCCGGGCCCGGGCCACGACCGCCGTTCCACGGCCAGCACCGCACGCTCCCTCTCGGAGAGCCCCGGCTGCGTCGTGTCCGGGGTCTCCGCACCGTGGGAGTCGTTCTCGGAGGCGGTCATATCAGCCAACATAACGCCCGCGCCGCATCCCGCTACTCCGCCTCTTCCGCTGTCGCCGCCCCCCGCGCGATCTCGGCCAGCACACCCGCCGGACTGCCGCCCGGCTCCACCGCCTTGCCGATGTTCTGCTTGATCAGCTCGCTCGTCCGCGCCCACGACGTCTTGCCGACGGGGTAGAACTCCGCGTTCGGCAGCGCCTCCAGGAACTTCCGCAGCGGCTTGTGCTTGGCGTCCGTCTCCATCACCTCGGACGCGCTGTCGGTGACCGGCAGCAGGTCGTACTCGTCGGCGAAGGCCACCACGTTCTTGTCCTCGAACATGTAGTCGAAGAATTTTCCGATGGCTTCGCGGTGGTTGTTCTGCTTGAAGCCCATGATCCAGTCGGCAACGCCCATCGAGCCCTCGGTCGGGCCGTTGATGCCGGGCAGCGGCACCATGCCGACCTGGACGCCCTTCTGCTCGGCCTCCTGCATCAGCGTGGGGTGCCCGTTGAGCATCCCCACCTTGCCGCTCGTGAACGCCTCGAACGCCTGTGCCCGGTCCAGCTTTCCGGGGGCCACCGGGCCGACCAGACCCTTGTCGACCAGATTCGCCTTCAGCCAGTCGAAGGTCTTGACGTTCTCGGGCGACTCGATGTCGTACGAGCCGACGTCGTCCGTGTAGCCGCCGCCCCCACTGAGCAGCCACATCATGGTCTCGGCCTGGGACTCCTCCTGGCCGAGCGGCAGCGCGAACGGGTAGGTGACGCCACGCTGCTTGAGCACCACGGCGTCGTCACGGATGTCGTCCCAGGTCTTCGGGGCGGCCAGTCCCGCCTTGCTGAAGTACTTCTTGTTGTAGAAGAGCAGCCGGGTGCTGGCGACGAACGGCAGTCCGTACTGGGTCTGGTTGTACTGGCCCGCATCGACCAGCCGCGGCAGGAAGTTCGCCTGCGTGCGGATGGCGAGCATGTCGTCGGCGCTGTAGAGCTTCCCGGCCTTGGCGTAGTCCGCGTAGGCACCGATCTGCGCGATGTCCGGGGCCTGCCCCTTCTTCACCATGTCGGCGACCTTGCGGTCGACGTCCTTCCACGAATAGACGTTGACGTCGACCTTGATGCCCTTGTGGGACGCCTCGAAGTTCCTGGCGAGTTCGTCCCAGTACTTCTTGGAGCTGTTCGCCGCGCTGTTGCCGTAGTCGGCCGCGACGAGTTTGAGGGTGACGTCCCCCGCTGCGCTGCCGGTGCCACAGCCCGACAGCGATGCCGCCATGCCGAGTGCGGCTACCGCCGCGGTCAGTCCCAAGTAGTGCCGCTGCACAGCCAGTCCATCCTCATCGATTCGGTGACCACCCGACCGTCCGGATGAGCTGCGATTTTTACCCATGTCGCCAAGGGAGGTCTACACCAGAGAAGTATCGCTTCTGCAACGTAACCGGACCTGTGTCCGGATGGTCCGGGGTGTCATTGCACGGGAACGGGACCGGCTGTTAAGTACATCTCGGCACACGGCACTTCGTGGTCTGTACCTTTACGTGCCCGCTGTTCTGCACCGCCCGTCGTTACCGTTCCCCCACGCACCGAGGAGCCGTCCAGCATGTCCCGTACCGCATCAGAGATTGCCACCCAGCCCAGCTGCTGGCGGCGCGCCGCGGAGGCGGGGGCCGAGTTCGACGGACTGCCGCGGCCGGGTGAGCGGGTCGCCGTCACCGGGTGCGGCACCTCCTGGTTCATGGCGATCGCATACGCGGCGCTGCGCGAGGCGGCCGGGCAGGGCGAGACCGATGCGTTCGCCTCGTCGGAGTTCCCCGCGGGGCGTCCGTACGACCGGGTCGTGGCGATCACCCGCTCCGGCACGACGACCGAGGTCCTCGACCTCCTCGGTGAGCTGCGCGGCAAGGTGGCCACCGTCGCGCTGACCGCCGACCCGAGGACGCCCGTGATGGACGCCGCCGACGCCGTGGCCGTACTGGACTGGGCGGACGAGGAGTCGGTCGTCCAGACCCGGTTCGCCACCACCGCGCTGGCCTTCCTGCGGGCCGGCCTGGAGGCGGCGGGTCCGCTTCCGGCGGGGGTGAAGACGGTCGCCGAGGCGGCGGTCGACGCGGAGCTCGCGGTGACGGAACCGCTGGCGGAAGCGGTCGTCGCGGCCGAGCAGTGGACATTCCTGGGGCGCGGCTGGACGTACGGGCTGGCCCAGGAGGCCGGGCTCAAGATGCGCGAGGCGGCGGGTGCCTGGACCGAGTCGTACCCGGCGATGGAGTACCGCCACGGACCGATCTCGATCACCGGGCCGAACCGGGTCGCGTGGGTGTTCGGCGCACTGCCCGACGGGCTCGCGGGCGAGGTCGCGGGGGTCGGCGGCACGCTGGTGGCCCATGCCACGGCCGACCCGATGGCCGATCTGATCCGGGCCCAGCGGCTCGCGGTCGAGATCGCGGAGTCGAAGGGGTATGACCCGGACCACCCGCGCAATCTTTCCCGCAGCGTGATCCTGGCACCCTGAGCCGTCGGCCGCGCCGACCGCCCGCGTCATTTTGTATGTATGCGCAACAAACAGCGATAGTGGACTAGACCTATCGGGGTCCGGCGGGCGAAACTGTTTTCCGTGAAACACGTCATCGCCCTCGATGTGGGCGGCACCGGAATGAAGGCCGCCCTGGTCGGGGCCGACGGCACCCTGCTGTACGAGGCCCGGCGCGCGACCGGCCGGGAGCGCGGACCCGACGCCGTCGTGGAGTCGATCCTCGCCTTCGCCGCGGAGCTGCGCGCCCACGGTGAGGAACAGTTCGGCGAGAGTGCCGCCGCGGCCGGTGTCGCCGTACCCGGCATCGTCGACGCGGAGAACGGGATCGCGGTCTACGCCTCGAACCTCGGCTGGCGCGACGTACCGATGCGGGACAAGCTCGGCGAGCGGCTCGGCGGAGTGCCCGTCGCGCTCGGCCACGACGTCAGGACCGGCGGGCTCGCCGAGGGCCGGATCGGCGCGGGCAAGGGCGCCGACCGCTTCCTCTTCGTGCCGCTGGGCACCGGCATCGCCGGGGCCATCGGCATCGCGGGCACCATCGAGGCGGGCGCGCACGGGTACGCGGGCGAGATCGGGCACATCGTGGTCCGACCGGACGGGCCGGACTGCGGCTGCGGACAGCGCGGCTGTCTGGAGACCCTGGCCTCCGCCTCCGCGGTAAGCCGCGCCTGGGCCGCCGCGTCGGGCGACCCGAAAGCCGATGCGGCGGACTGCGCGAAGGCCGTCGAGTCGGGCGATCCCGCGGCCGTACGGGTCTGGCGGAACGCGGTCGACGCGCTCGCCGCCGGGCTGGTCACCGCGCTCACCCTGCTCGACCCGCGCACGCTGATCATCGGTGGCGGGCTCGCCGAGGCGGGGGAAACCTTGTTCGTACCACTCCGTGCGGCCGTCGAGGAACGCGTCACGTTCCAGAAGCTGCCCCACATCGTCCCGGCGGCCCTCGGGGACACCGCCGGATGCCTGGGCGCAGGGCTGCTCGCCTGGGATCTTCTCTCCACGGAGGTATCCGCCTGATGGCCGGACGCGCAGACAGCACGGTTCTCGCAGGGGCCAAGGTGGTTCTTCCCACCGGGACCGTCGAGAACGGGCGGGTGATCGTCGAGGGCACCCGGATCGTCGGCAGTGCACACGAAGGCGCCCGGACCGTCGATCTGACCGGCCACTGGGTCGTGCCCGGCTTCGTCGACATGCACAACCACGGCGGCGGCGGCGCGTCCTTCACCTCCGGCACCGTGGACGAGGTCCTCACCGGCGTCCGCACCCACCGCGAGCACGGCACCACCACCCTGGTCGCCTCCACCGTCACCGGCGAGATGGACTTCCTGGCCCAGCGGGCCGGCATCCTCTCCGAGCTCGTCGAGCAGGGCGATCTGGCCGGAATCCACTTCGAGGGCCCGTTCATCTCGCCGTGCCGCAAGGGCGCGCACAGCGAGAAGCTGCTGCGCCACCCGGACCCGGCCGAGGTCCGCAAGCTGATGGACGCGGCGCACGGCACCGCGAAGATGTTCACCCTCGCCACCGAACTGCCGGGCGGCATCGAGTCGGTGCGGCTGCTCGCCGAGCACGGGGTGATCGCCGCGATCGGGCACACCGACGCGACGTACGAGCAGACCGTCGAGGCGATCGACGCGGGCGCCACCGTCGCCACCCACCTGTTCAACGCGATGCCGCCGCTCGCCCACCGCGAGCCCGGGCCGATCGCCGCGCTCCTGGAGGACGAGCGGATCACCGTCGAGCTGATCAACGACGGTACGCACCTGCACCCGGCCGCCCTGGAGCTGGCCTACCGCCACGCGGGCGCCGCCCGCGTGGCGCTGATCACGGACGCGATGGACGCGGCCGGCTTCGGTGACGGTCAGTACCAGCTGGGCCCGCTCGCCGTCGAGGTCAAGGACGGCGTCGCCCGGCTCGTCGAGGGCGGCTCGATCGCGGGCTCCACGCTCACCCTGGACACCGCGTTCCGCCGGGCCGTCACCCTCGACAGGATCCCGGTCGACGAGGTCGTGCAGTCCATCTCCGCCAACCCGGCGCGCCTGCTCGGCGTGTACGACAAGGTCGGCTCGCTGGAGCCGGGCAAGGACGCCGACCTGGTGGTCCTGGACGCGGACTTCACGCTGAAGGGCGTCATGCGCAAGGGCGATTGGGTCATTGAGCCCCATCTCGGGTGATTCAGCCCATTATTGACGACGGGTCGAATACGTAACGAAGAGAAGGCGGTTGGCCCCGAGGTCTGGGCCGACCGCCGTCTCTTTGGCATGATCGCTTCGTAAACAGCAGGGAAAGCGCGTTCTGGCAAGGGATCCGCGCTCCGGCACGGATCGAAGGGGTGACCGAGGTGATCCTCACGGTCACGCTGAACACGGCACTCGACCTGACGTACGGCGTACCGGCGTTGGTCCCGCACACCAGCCACCGCGTCGGCGACATCTCCGAACGCCCCGGCGGCAAGGGCCTCAACGTGGCCCGGGTGCTCTCCGCGCTCGACCACGAGACCGTGGTCACCGGCTTCGCCGGAGGCGCCACCGGAGCCGCACTCCGCGACCTGCTGGCCGGCCTCCCGCCGCGCGACGCACTCGTCGCCGTCGCCGGGAACACCCGCCGCACGATCGCCGTCGTCGACGCGTCCACCGGCGACACCACCCAACTCAACGAACCGGGCCCGCTCGTCACCGCCGGCGAATGGGCCGCCTTCCTCACCACGTACCGAAAGCTCCTCGGCGAATCGGACGCGGTCGCCCTCTGCGGCAGCCTGCCGCCCGGCATCCACGTCGGCGCGTACGCCGAACTGGTCCGCCTGGCCCGCACCGCCGACGTCCCCGTCCTCCTCGACACCAGCGGCGAACCGCTGCGCCGGGGCATCGCGGCCCGCCCCGACCTGATCAAGCCGAACGCCGACGAACTCGCCCAGCTCACCGGCTCCCGCGAACCGCTGCGCGCCACCCGCGACGCGCGCCGCCGCGGCGCGCACGGCGTCGTAGCCTCGCTCGGCGCGGACGGCATGCTCGCCGTAACACCCGACGGCACCTGGCGGGCCGCACCGCCCGCCCGGGTCGCGGGCAACCCGACCGGAGCGGGTGACTCCGCGGTGGCCGGGCTGCTGTCCGGGCTCGTCGAGGGCCTGAGCTGGCCGGACCGGCTGCGCAGGGCGGTGGCACTGTCAACGGCGACGGTGCTGGCCCCCGCGGCCGGGGAGTTCGACCGGGCGGCGTACGAGGAACTGCAGTCGCGCGTCGATGTCGAGGAGTACGCACCGACGACGGCCTGAGCCGCGGAGCCGCCCGGCACCATCCCGCACGATCCAGCACCATCCCGCACCATCCCGCACCATCAGAAGTCTCAGGGGGCAGCATGCCGCTCGTCAGCACCGGTGAACTCGTCTCGGCCGCCCAGGCCGACGGCCACGGGATCGCCGCCTTCAACGTCATCACGCTGGAGCACGCGGAGGCCATCGCCGCGGGCGCGGAGCGCGCCGGGGCGCCCGCCATCCTGCAGATCTCCGAGAACGCCGTGAAGTTCCACGGCGGCCGGCTCTCCGCGATCGCCGCCGCGACGGCCGCCGTCGCCCGTTCCTCCGGCGCGCCGCTCGCCCTCCACCTCGACCACGTCGAGTCCGTCGACCTGCTGCACCAGGCGCACGCGGAGGGCTTCGGCTCGGTGATGTTCGATGCCTCGAAGCTCCCGTACGAGCAGAACGTGCAGGCCACGGCCGACGCGGTGGCCTGGGGTCACGAGCGCGGCATCTGGATCGAGGCGGAACTCGGCAAGGTCGGCGGCAAGGAGGGCGAGGCCCCGCTCGACGCCCACGCCCCCGGCGTCCGCACGGACCCGGCCGAGGCCGCCGCCTATGTCGCGGCGACCGGCGTGGACGCGCTGGCCGTCGCGGTCGGCTCCTCGCACGCCATGACGGAACGCACCGCCGCCCTGGACCACGCCCTGATCGGGCAGCTGCGCGACGCGGTCACGGTCCCGCTGGTGCTGCACGGCTCCAGCGGCGTCCCGGACGACGAGATCCGCCAGGCGGTCGCCTCCGGCATGCGCAAGATCAATGTGGGCACGGCCCTGAACACGGCCTTCACGGGCGCGGTGCGCGCCTACCTGGCCGAGAACCCGACGGGCGTCGACCCGCGCAAGTACCTCGTCCCGGGCCGCGAGGCGATGGCTGCGACGGTGGCGGGATTCCTGGCGCTGATGGGCTGAGGAGCCACGAGGCGGCCGGCACGGGAGAGCCTGCACAGAAGAAACTGCCCTACGTCCTCGTCCGAACCGTCGCGGTTCGGAAGAAGGCGTAGGGCAGGTCGGTTCCGGGAGTGCTCAGCCCTTCGCCGGCGTGACCTCGAGCCAGTCGAGGATCACGTCGCACTGGTTGCCGGTCTCGCACGAGATCTTGATCTCGTTGTCGCCCTCGTTCAAGGTCACCGGCGCCCACGTGGTCTGCCAGTTCTTCTCCCAGTTCGGGTCCGAGGACTTCACGAAGTTCTTCAGACCGATGGGCTGGCTGTTGGCCTTGCCGTTGACCGTCAGCGTGGCGTTGGCGTCCTTGGCCGGGATGGCGTACCGCACAGTCAGCCGGTACGACCCCGCCGTCTTCATGGACGCCTTCCAGGTCACCGAGGACCCCGGCTGGTTGAAGCCGGTGACGTACACGCCGTCCGCGCCCTCGGCGCCCTTGATGGTCTTCTCGACGGTGGCCGTGCCACCCAGCTTCAGCGTCGCCGCGTCCTGCTTCGGCAGCTCCACCGGAGCTTCGGAGGCCGCGCCGGTGTCCTTCGGCTTCGGGGACTCGTCGACCTGACCGGCGGCACCGGCCGAGGTGGCGGCCCCGTTCTTCTTGTCGTCGTTGCCGTCGCCGGTCATCAGCGCGGCACCGATGCCGATGACCACGACCGCGACGACGGCGACCGCACCGATCAGCAGACCCCTGTTGTTCGGACCGCCCTTGCCGGGGCCACCGGTCCGGCCGCGGCCGCCCTGTGCCGCGACCGGTGCGGTGGGCGCACCGCCGGGGTAGGTCTCGGGGGCGGCGTACTGCGCATTCGGTCCGCCGTAGGGCGCCTGCGGCTGACCGTACGGTGCCTGCGGCTGGCCGTACGGCTGCTGCTGCGGCACCTGCTGCCCGTACTGGCGCTCGCCTACGGTCCGCACCTGGTTGTACGAGGTCCTCGGCACGCCGGGCTGCGAGGCCGGACCCGGGTAGCCGTATCCGCCCTGCCGTGGCGCCTGGGCGCCGGCCGCCTGTCCGTCCTCGTACAGGTAGCCGAACGGATCGTCGTCCTCGGGTGTGTTTGCGCCGTTGTTCCCGGCCGTCATCCCTGGGTCACTCCTCACCATGTCGCCAGCCGTCGCCGAAAATCGCCAGCCGTGGCCGACCGGCCGAGCCTACCTCGAACGGAGCACACCAAGAATTACCGTTGGTCTCCGGGGCCACTTACGGACCGTGGCGGTGGTACGACAACGGATGCCGGGACGGACCTGTCGTGAACGTCAGCCGGCCCTGCGGTGAACTTTCGACCGGGACCGTTTTTCCACGTACATCCGCTGGTCGGCGGAGCGCAGCACCTCTTCGACGGTCATGCCGCAGCCGGCCCAGCCGATCCCGAAGCTCGCCCCGACCCGCACCGCGCGACCATCCACCCGAATGGGCGGAATGATGGCGTTTCGTAGACGTACCGCCAGATCCGCGGCATCCGCGGCGCCGAGCCCGTCCGCGAGGACGACGAATTCGTCACCCCCGAGCCGTGCGACGGTGTCACCGTCGCGCACACAGGTGGTGAGCCGGCGGGCGACCTCGATCAGGACGGCGTCACCGGTGTGGTGCCCGAAGCGGTCGTTGATCGACTTGAAGCCGTCGAGGTCGCAGAAGAGGACGGCGAGTCCCTTCGCCGCGTCGTCGCTGTCGCCGTCGGGTGCCACGGCGTGCACATGGTGGTCGTACGGGCCGCCGGCCACCGCGTCGGCCTCGAAGCCGTCGGCACGGAAGCCGTGCACGCGACCCTCCGCGTCCTCGACGTCGCCGTACGCCGCGTCCAGCGCCTCCACGGCGGTGGCGGCCGCCGCGTGCGGACGCTCGCAGAGCCGGGCACTGAGCCGCGCGCGCAGCTCGGCACTGTTGGGCAGCCCGGTCAGCGCGTCGTGCGAGGCGCGGTGCGCCAGATGCAGCTCGTGGCGCTTGCGCTCCTCTATGTCCTCCACGTGGGTGAGGAGGAAACGCGGGCCGTCGGCGGTGTCCGCGACGACGGAGTTGCGCAGCGACACCCAGAGGTACGAGCCGTCCCGGCGCCCGAGCCGCAGCTCGGCTCGGCCGCCCTCGGCGGACGTCCGCAGCAGGGTGCCGACGTCCTCGGGGTGGACCAGGTCGGCGAAGGAGTAGCGGCGCAGTACGGAGGCGGGGCGGCCGAGCAGCCGGCACAGGGCGTCGTTGGTGCGCAGCAGCCTGCCGTGCTGGTCACCGCCCATCTCGGCGATGGCCATGCCGCTGGGGGCGTACTCGAAGGCCTGGCGGAACGACTCCTCGCTGGCCCGCAGCGCCGCCTGTTCGCGTTCGAGCCGGACCAGGGCGCGCTGCATGTTTGCTCGGAGCCGGGCGTTACTGATCGCAATGGCCGCCTGCGACGCGTACATCTGGAGAGCCTCGCGGCCCCACGCGCCGGGACGGCGGCCGTTGCGCGGGCGGTCGACGGAGATGACGCCGAGGAGGTCCTGGCCGCCCCCGGACGCGTACATCGGGGCGTAGAGCCGGTCCTGCGGGTGCCACTCGTCCTCGAAGCGGGGCTCGGGGCCCTCGGTGTGCCACTGCGGTACGTCGTCGTCGAGGAGGACCCAGCCGTCGGTGTGCGGTATGAAGCGGAGACCGTCCCAGCACTCACCCATGGCCAGGCGGCGATCCCACGAGGTGCGGGAACCGACGCGGCCGGTGATCAGGGCTTCGGCGGCGGAGTTGCCCGCGAAGGCGGCGACGACCAGATCACCGTCGGGACGGACGAGGTTGACGCAGGCCAGCTCATATCCGAGACCGGCGACGATTCCGTCGGCCACGGTCTGCAGTGTGTCGGCCAGGCTCCGCGCCGTATTGAGATCGGCGACGGCCTGATGCAGCTGCCGCATCGTCGCCAGACGGACGTACGGCTCCGACTCGGCCTCCATTGCTCGCACTCCCCGAGACCTCGACAGCACTCCAGGTTTCATATCGACGTACTTGTTCGCAGTGTCACCGCCACTGAATCACAGTGAGCTGTGCACCCGGTACACAGGGTCAACAAATATTGCGCTCTGTGACTCAAGTCACAACAGATGATGAAGGCTTGTGAGCAGCACACCGAGGTGGCCCGTCCGTTTCTTGAACGCAAATCTGTACGTTGCAGTACGTTGCACCGCGCCGTCCCGGCGCGTCCCCCTCGGGCCGGAGTCCTAGGACCGCTCTGGTCCCCTGGCCCGATGCGGCGGCCCGCGACCCGCGGCTAGCGTTCCCGTTGTGTTGCAGACGAAGCCCCCCACCCCGCGGTCCGAGCCCATCCCCCATGCTGAGGGGGTGAGCAACGACGAGTTCCGCGGCGCCCTCGCCCGGCTGGCCGCCGGCGTGGTCCTGATCACCGCCGAGGAGCCGCCGCTCGACGAGGACGGGCGTGGCGAGGACGTCGGCATGACGGCGACCGCCTTCATGTCCGTGTCGCTGGACCCGCCGCTCGTCCTGGTGAGCCTGCGCAACGGCTCCCGGATGGACGACCTGCTCGACGAACAGCCGCTGTGGGCGGTCTCCGTGCTGTCGGAGAGCCAGCGGCACATCGCGGGACGGTTCGCGATGAAGGGCCGGATCAGCGACCGGCTGCTGTTCGAGGACATCCCCTATGTACGGGGAGAGGTGTCGAGCGCACCTCTGGTCGGCGGGGCCCTCGCCACCCTGGAGTGCCGCACGGAGCAGCGGGTGCCCGCGGGCGACCACACGCTGGTGATCGGACGGGTGCTGAGCGCGGCACTGCCGAGCGCGGACGGCGGGCCGCTGACGTACTTCCAGGGGCGCTACCGGCAGCTGGGCTGAAGCCCGGCGTCCGGGGTCACCAATCGCGGCCGGAGCGGCCGCGCTTCGTGTCGCCGCGCTGCTTCTTCTCGCGCAGTCGGCGTTCGTTGATCCCGCGCGGGATCCTGGTCTTGCGGCGCGGCTTGGGGGGCGGCGCCGTGGCTTCGGCCAGCAGGGAGGCGAGGCGGACGAGGGCGGTCTCGCGGTTGCGCCACTGGGAGCGGTGCTCCGACGCCCGCACCGTGACCACGCCGCCCACCAGTCGGCTCTCCAGTCGCTGGAGCGCCCGGTCCTTCCACACCTCGGGAAGCGCGTCGGTCGCCGCGAGGTCGAAGCGGAGCTCCACCTGGGAGTCGCTGGTGTTGACGTGCTGACCGCCGGGCCCGGAGGACCGCGAGAAACGCCACATGAGCTCGGCCTCCGGCAGGGAGACCGAACCGCGGATGACATAGGGCCCGGACATGACACCCATGTTCCCTGGCCGCCGCCCCTCCCGTCACCTCCTTTTGCCGCATCCGCTCACCCGTTCGGCCGACGGTTCGGTAAAGAAAGTAAAGGGAGCAGGAACCTCCCGGTCCTCTGCCTGCGTTATGACGTGTGACGGTAGCTTCGTGATGGCACGAAGCCCGCACACGACGATGAAAGGGACTTCCCATGGCAGTAAGCCTGTCCAAGGGCGGCAACGTCTCGCTCACCAAGGAGGCCCCGGGCCTGACCGCCGTCACGGTCGGCCTCGGCTGGGACGTCCGCACCACCACCGGCACCGACTTCGACCTCGACGCCTCGGCGATCGCGGTGAACCCGGGCGGGAAGGTCGTCTCCGACGGCCACTTCGTCTTCTTCAACAACAAGTCGACCCCGGACCAGACCATCGTCCACACCGGTGACAACGTCACGGGCGCGGGCGAGGGTGACGACGAGCAGATCAACGTCAACCTGGCGGGCCTGCCGGCCGACGTCGACAAGATCGTCTTCCCGGTCTCCATCTACGACGCCGAGACCCGCAGCCAGAACTTCGGCCAGGTGCGCAACGCGTTCATCCGCATCATCAACCAGGCCGGCGGCACCGAGATCGCCCGCTACGACCTGAGCGAGGACGCCGCCACCGAGACCGCGATGGTCTTCGGCGAGCTGTACCGCAACGGCGCGGAGTGGAAGTTCCGCGCCGTGGGCCAGGGCTACGCCTCGGGCCTGCGCGGCATCGCCCAGGACTTCGGCGTCAACCTCTGACGCAAGAGTGTTCATGGCCTGACCTGACAGACGCGAGCCCCCGGTCGATTCCTCGGCCGGGGGCTCCCGTCCGTCATGCCGTCAGACGACCGCGTCCGACCGCATGACGCACTACGGACGACGCATGACCTCACCGACGGAACGGGCCCGATCGGACAATTGACGCGCGCCCGTCCGACTCGGCGCTCATTCGGCCGTTCCACGGACGGTCGCCCTGCGGATTGCCGCCCTACGGGTGGCTGCGCGCGGCGCCGACGCACGGCGGCACCGCGCGCCCCCATAGGCTGCGCCGCGTGATCATCGAACCGCTGCTGCCGGTGACCGGCGCGCTTCCCGGCCCGCTGCTCGCCGAACTCACCGCGCTCTACGCGTCCGATCCGGCGTTCCAGCAGATCAGCGGCGACTTCCCGAACCCCCATGACATCCGGTCGGAACAGGTCGCGGCCTCGCTCGCCGAGGAGCTGGCGAACCCGGACACCGAGGTGCTGCTCGCCCGGTCGCAGGGCCGGTTGGTCGGCGTGTCCATCACCCTCGCGCGCCATCCGGACCCGGCCGACCCCGACCCGTGGATCGGGCTGCTCATGGTCGACGGACGACACCACCGCTCCGGCTACGGACGACAGCTGGCCGGGCTCGTCGAGGAGCGGTTCCGGGCAGCCGGGCGGGACGGAATCCGACTCGCCGTCCTGGACAACAACCCCAAGGCGCTCGCCTTCTGGACGGCACTCGGCTACGAGGTCATCGACCACCGGCGCGACCGCCAACTGGACCGCCCCTGCGCGGTGTTGCGCAAGCCGTTGAAGCCTGCCGAATAACGGACACGAGAGCATCCCAGTCGGACAAGAAGTGGTCAAAAAAATGTGAGGCAATTGTCAGCACTCCGTCAAATTCGGTCATGCGGTGGCACGCTCTCCGCTCGTAACCCCCCACGGAACGAACA
Organism: Streptomyces sp. NBC_01717; assembly: GCF_036248255.1. Lineage (NCBI taxonomy): Bacteria > Bacillati > Actinomycetota > Actinomycetes > Kitasatosporales > Streptomycetaceae > Streptomyces > Streptomyces sp. NBC_01717. The sequence goes on from NZ_CP109178.1 coordinate 4,377,566, forward strand.
ACGGAGAACGCATGACCCCCCACGTGAACACCCGTCGTGCCGCAGCCCTGGCCGCCGTGGCCGCGATGGTCGTCGTCGGCGTGCAGTCCGGTGCGGCGACCGCAGCCCCGGGCAACGCCCACGACGGCGCCTCCGCCACCCGTACCGCCGGCACGTCCGGCGCGAGGACCGTGATCGACCCGAACACCGCGCCGGAGCGGACCGCCGCGATCAAGTCGGCCCAGTCGGACGCCTCTTCGACGGCCGACGCGCTCGGGCTCGGCAGCCGGGAGAAGCTGATCGTCCGCGATGTGATCAAGGACGCCGACGGCACCGTCCACACCCGCTACGAGCGCACCTACGCCGGACTGCCCGTCCTCGGCGGCGACCTCGTCACCCACACCACCGGCAGCGGAAAGCTCAAGAGCGTCACCAAGGCGAACAACGCCCGGATAACGGTGCCGTCCACGACGCCGAAGGTGAAGACCGCGGCGAGCGCCCGCAAGGTGATCTGGGCGGGCAGCGGCAAGCCCGTCCTCGCCTTCGAGACGGTGAGGACCGGCGTGCAGAAGGACGGCACGCCCAGCAGGCGTCACCTCATCACGGACGCCGTCACCGGCAGGACGCTGCACAGCTACGAGGCGATCGAGACCGGCGTCGGCAACAGCCAGTACAGCGGCAAGGTCACCCTGTCGACCACCGCGAGCGGCTCCGGCTTCGAGCTGACCGACGGCGACCGCGGCGGCCACAAGACGTACGACCTGAACCAGGGCGAGAGCGGCACCGGCGCGCTCGTCACCGACGACGACGACACCTGGGGCGACAGCACCGGCGGCGACCGGCAGACCGCCGCGGTCGACGCCCACTACGGTGCCGCCATGACCTGGGACTTCTACAAGTCCGCGCTGGGCCGCGACGGCATCGCGGGCGACGGCAAGGCCGCCTACTCCCGGGTCCACTACGGCAACGCGTACGTCAACGCGTTCTGGGACGACAGCTGCTTCTGCATGACGTACGGCGACGGCGCCGACAACAAGAGCGCCCTCACCAGCCTCGACGTCGCGGGCCACGAGATGAGCCACGGCCTGACCGCGGCGACGGCCAAGCTCGACTACGCAGGCGAGTCCGGCGGCCTGAACGAGGCGACCAGCGACATCCTCGGCACCTCGGTCGAGTTCTTCGCCGACAGCAGCAGCGACGCCGGCGACTACCTCATCGGCGAGAAGATCGACATCAACGGCGACGGCACCCCGCTGCGCTACATGGACAAGCCGAGCAAGGACGGCGGTTCGGCGGACTACTGGAGCGCCGGCGTCGGCGACCTCGACGTCCACTACTCCTCCGGCGTCGCCAACCACTTCTTCTACCTGCTGTCCGAGGGCAGCGGCCCGAAGACCATCAACGGGGTGGACTACGACTCCCCGACCGCCGACGGCTCGACCGTCACCGGCATCGGCCGGGACAAGGCGGTCCAGATCTGGTACAAGGCGCTCTCCGCGTACATGACCTCGACCACCGACTACGCGGCCGCGCGCACGGCCACGGAGAAGGCGGCGACCGACCTGTACGGGGCGGGCAGCCCGGAGCTCGCGGCCGTGGACGCCGCCTGGTCGGGCGTCAACGTGAAGTAGTTCCCGGCGGGTTCCCGGGGCCGGTCAGCTCCTTTCCGGGGCGGGCCGGCCATCGCCGTACAGCCAGGTGTTCCACAGATCCGTCAGATCCTTCCCCGTCGTCCGCTCCACGTACGCGGTGAAGTCGGCCGTCGACGCGGTGCCGTACCGATGGGCCTTCGTCCAGCCCGCGAGGAGCGCGAGGAACCGCCGGTCGTCGTCGATCGCCTGCCGGATCTTGTGGATCACCATCGCCCCGCGCTCGTACACCGGGTCCTGGGAAATGTCCGCGGCCGTCGGCGGACGCGCGGGCGGGAACGCCCAGTTGGCATCGTCGGCGAAGGCGGCGTCGAAACTGCGCCGGACGGGAACGCCCTCCTTGTCCGCCTTCCACAGCCACTCCGCGTAGGTCGCGAAGCCCTCATTGAGCCACATGTCGCGCCAGCTGGCGGGCGTGACGGAGTCCCCGAACCACTGGTGGGCCATCTCGTGGACGAGGGTTCCGACGGTCGGCGGCCCGGGGAAGTACGGCCGGTTCTGGGTCTCCAGCGCATACCCGGAGTCGTGCGGTCGGCCGACGATCGCGCCGGTGGACGAGAACGGGTACGGGCCGAAGCGCGCCGCCTCCCACCGCACCACCTCGGGGATCCGGGCGAGGGTCCGGGCACTCGCCGCGGCCACCTTCGGGTCCACGGCCGTGAACACCTTGATGCCGTCGGGGGTCGTCGACGCCTTCGTGTCGAAGCGGCCGACGACGAGCGTCGCGAGATAGGTCGCCATGGGTTCGGCGGTGTGCCAGTGGTACGTGGTGGTGGCGCCGGAGACCTTCCGGGACGTCAGCTCACCGTTGGAGACGGCCGTCAGACCCCGGGGGACGGTGGCCGTGAGGTCGTACGTCGCCTTGTCGCTCGGGTGGTCGTTACCGGGGAACCAGGCCATCGACCCGACCGGCTCACCGAGTGCCACCGATCCGTCCGCCGTCCTCAGCCAGCCCTCCTTCGACCCGTCAGGATCGGTGAGGGTCAGCGGGGAACCGGAGTAGTGGACGACCGTACGGAAGGTCCGGCCCTTGTGCAGATGGCGCTCCACCTCGGCGGCGGGGCGCAGCGTCAGCTCGCGGCCCGCCCGGTTGACGGCGGCCGGACGCCCCTCGACCTTCGCGGAATCGACGGTCAGCCCGGCCAGGTCGAGGTTGAAGGCGCTGAGGTCCTGGGTGGCGCGCGCGGTGATCACGGCGGTGGCGCGGATCCGCTGGGCGGCCGGGTCGACGTCGAAGGTGAGGTCATAGTGCGTGACGTCGTACCCGCCGTTGCCGGCCTTCGGGAAGTACGGGTCGCGCAGACCGGCGGCGCCGGGAGTGCCCTCCACACCACCGGTCCCGCCGGTGCAGCCGACGGCGAGGGAGACGACGGTGGCGGTGACGAAGGCCAGGAACAGGGCAGTGGGGCGCACGCGATGATCCTATGTGCGGAATGTCGGATTGAGGGATCGGCGGATGCTCACTTCGGGTACCGGTTCCGCAGCAGCGCCGCGATCTCCGCGAACCCGCGCCGCTCCGCGTGTTCCAGCGCCGTCACCCCGTCGCCGTCCGGCAGACCGGGGGTCGCGCCCGCCGCCAGCAACAGTTCGACGATCTCCTGGTGCGCCCGGCCGCCGTCGCCCAGGATCACGGCCTCCAGCAGGGCGGTCCAGCCGAGCCGGTTGACGTGGTCGACGTCGATGTCCGTGAGGCGGAGCAGCTCCCGTACGTAACCGACGTGGCCGCGCTCGCTCGCCGGGATCAGCGCGATGCCGCCGAACCGGTTACGGAGCTTCAGGTCGGGACCGGCCGGCAGCAGGATGTGCAGCATCGCGACGCTGCCGGTGACGCCGGTCGCCAGCCAGGGACTGTCCTCGCGCCGGTCCTGCGCGTCGGGATCCGCACCCGCCTCGACGAGCAGCCGGGCGAGCCGGACGTGGTCGCCGTACACGGCGAGGAGCAGCGGGGTGCGCCGCTCCTCGTCGCGGGCGTCGACGCGGGCGCCGCCCTCGACAGCGGTGCGTGCGGCATCGGCGTCACCGGTGCGCGCGGCTCGGAGGAGGTCCTGATCGAGGGTGTTCATCCGCGGTCTCTCCTGTGGTCGGTGTCCTACTTGGCGAGTGCGGCGACGCCCGCCCGGGCGAACTTCTCGTCGAGGTCGCCACTGGGGGCACCGGCCACTCCGATGCCGGCCACCGGTGCGTCCTTGACCTGCACCGGGGCGCCGCCCGCGAGGAACAGGGTGCCAGGGATGTCCTTCAGGTTCGGGGCCTGCGCCAGGCGGCCCGCGAGCACGGAGGTGGGGGCGTTCCAGGAGACAGCGGTGTACGCCTTCTTCTCGGCGGACTCGTACGCCTGCGGGCCGGAGCCGTCGCCGCGCAGCGTCACGACGGTGTTGCCGTTCCGGTCGACGACGGCGACCGCCACACGCTGGTTCTCCTTCTCGGCGGCGTCGAGGGCGGCCCGCGCGGCCTTGGTGGCGGCGGCGACGGTCAGATGCGTGGTCTGCTGGAGGTTCCGGTCCGCCGTGTCGGCCGTGACGGCGGCGGCAGGCGCAGCGGCAGGTGCGGAGGCGCTCGCGGACATGGCACCGAAGGTTCCGGCACCGAGCGCGGCGGCGGCGACGGCACCGGTGAGGACACGGGTGCGCAGCGGCATCTTCTTCATGGTGGGGCTCCTCGGCGGTTCGATGGTGTTCCGCCCGGCGGGGGTCCGTTCAGGCGGTCTCTGCGATCGATCCTCCGGCTGGACCCGGCCCCGTGACGTCGACGTACCGGCTCGACACCGCGCGCAGGACGGCTGACGGGCCCATCGGCCGATCGGTTGATGCGGGGCCGGCCGCACCGGGTCACCATGGATGTATCCGCGCAGGTCAAGCAGCAGCTCTTTCAGCAGTCGGCAGGGAGTAAGAGGTACGAGGTGGAGCACCGGACCGAAGCCACCGACCCGGATGACCGCCGGCTCGCGCTGCTCATGCACGCCGCGTTCTTCCTGCTGCTCGGCGCGTCCCTGGCCCGCTTCCTGCTCCGCCACCCGGGCGAGGACCGCACCCCGTGGATCATCGCGCTGTCCGTCGCGCTCGCCGCGCTGTATCTGCTGGGCCCGGCGCTCGGCTCTCGCCCCACCCCGCGCCGACTGGCCCGGCTCGGCGTGCTGGTGGCCGTGTGGATGGTGCTCGTCGTCCTCGCGCCGAGCTTCGCCTGGTGCGCGGTGCCGCTCTTTTACACCGGGCTGCGGCTGCTCCCGCCGCGCGCCGCGTTCGCCCTCGTCGCACTGCTCACCGTGTTCGTCGTGGCCGCGCAGTTGCGGCTGGCCCACGGCTTCGACCCGAATCTGGTGCTCGCGCCCCCCGCCGTGGCGGCCACCGCGACCGCGGTCTTCGTCCACATGCAGCGCCAGGGGGTGCGCCAGCGCGAACTGATCGACGATCTGCTGCGTACCCGCCGCGAACTCGCCGCCACCGAACGCCGCGAAGGCACGCTCGCCGAACGCCAGCGGCTCTCCATGGAGATCCACGACACCCTCGCGCAGGGCCTGTCCAGCCAGCAGATGCTGCTCCAGGCCGCGGACCGCACCTGGGAGGCCGACCCGGCGACCGCCCGCCGCCATGTCCGTACGGCCACCGGCATCGCCGAGCGCAACCTCGCCGAAGCGCGCCGCTTCGTCCACGACCTGGCACCGGCGGATCTCGCGGAGGGAGGTGGCCTGGAGGCGGCGCTGCGCGCACTGGCCACCCGCGAAACGGCGCAGGCCCAGGGACTGCTCATGGTCCGCTGCCATGTGGAGGGGACGCCGCACGCGGCACTGCCCGACCGGGTGCAGTCCGCGCTGCTGCGCATCGCCCAGGGCGCCCTGGCCAATGTGAAGGAGCACGCGGACGCCACGGAGGCCGCGCTGACACTGACCCACCTGGACGACCGGACCGTCCTGGACATCGCCGACAACGGCCGCGGCTTCACCCCGCCCGCACCGGCGGTAGCCCTGCGCCGTACGTGGGGGGCGGCCGCCCTGCATCCGGCAGCAGGCGTACGCGGCCACGGACTGCCCGCGATGCGCGCCCGGCTGCACCAGCTCGGCGGCACGCTCACGATCGAGTCGGCACCGGGCGACGGAACCGTCGTCTCCGCCGAGGTCCCCCTGCCCGCCCCCTCGTCCTCGCCCGCCCCGTCGCCCTCGCCGGAGGAACCCTCATGACCCCGCCCGCCGTACGGATCCTGCTCTGCGACGACCACGCCGTCGTACGTGCCGGACTGCTCGCCCTCCTGGGCAGCGAACCGGACATCGAGGTCGTCGGCGAGGCGGGCAGCGGCGAGGAGGCCGTCGTCCTGGCCGCCCGGCTGACCCCCGACGTCGTGCTGATGGACCTCCAACTGGGCGAAGGAATCGACGGCGTCGAAGCCACCCGTCGCATCGCGGTCACCGGCGTCCATGTCCTCGTCCTCACGACGTACGACACGGACGCCGACATCACCCGCGCCATCGAAGCGGGCGCCACCGGCTATCTGCTGAAGGCGGAACGCCCGGAGGAACTGTTCGCCGCGATCCGCTCGGCGGCCCAGGGACGCACCACGCTCTCCCCACCGGTTGCCAGCCGTGTCATGGCCCGCATGCGCAGCCCCCTGCCGACGCTCACGGACCGCGAACGCGACATCCTGGGCCAGCTGTCCCAGGGCCTGGGCAACCGGGAAATCGCCCGGGCCCTGTTCATCAGCGAGGCCACGGTCAAGACGCACCTGGGCCGCATCTACGACAAACTCGGCGTCGACACCCGCGCGGGCGCCGTGTCCGTGGCGAAGGAGCAGCGGCTGCTGCCGTGAACCGGGCCGCCCGCGGCGAGGACCGCCGCGGTGCCGGGCGCCCGGGGCAGTGGGGCACCAACCGCTCCGGCGTTGACGCATCCCCGGGCATGACACCATCGAACCGTGCTCGACATCGGCTACTCCCTCTCCCGACGCTTCCCCGATCCCCCGCAGACCGACTACCGCCGCGCGGACGCCCACGCCCTGCGGCACGATCTCTTCTCCGGGGACGTCTACCTCGCGGACACCAAGGCGGACCGCGAAGTATCCACAGCCTGGGGATGGGTTCCCGTGCTCGACTTCGCCTGGGCGCTGTGCGACATCGTCGAGCAGATCGACCAGGACCCGCGCGGCAGCCGCTCGCACCGGCGGCAGTTCGCCGAGCTCGACTTCACCGAATCGTCCGACCGGATGCTCTTCGAGCGCCGCTTCGGCTGGGTCGACGTCGAGGCCGACTGGATGCCCGGCGACGAGCCCCCGCTCACCTTCAGCCACTCCCTCCTGCGCCGCGAGGCCCGCGACTTCCTGCACGACCTGATCGCCGACCTCGCCGACATGCACGAGGGGCTCGCCGACAACCCCGTGATCTGGGACCTCCAGGCCCGCTTCCCCCGCGTCTGACTGCCCCGGAGGACCGCAGCAACCCGCTACGCCTCCACCCGCACCCCGATCTGTGCCGCGAAGGCCGGCGCCAGCTCCATCAGCTGCAGCGGGCTGATCACCGCCCCCGCCAGCCGCTCCACCCCCCGCGCGATGTCCAGCTCGGCGGCCGTTCGCAGATCCACGGCGTCCATCCGCGCGGAGCTGAAGTCGGCCCGCTTCAGCACGCAGTCCCGGAACTCCACCCGCACCAGCTGCGCGTCCCCGAAGTCCGGCTCGGACAGCACACAGCCCTCGAAGACCACGTCCGTCAGCCGCGCCTTCCGCAGATTCAGGTAATCGATCTTCCCGCCGCGCACATGCACCCGCTCCAGCACCGCACCGTGCAGCTGCACCCCGCCCAGCCGCGCGTCCACCACCTCCACATCGCGCAGCGACGCCCCCGCGAGGTCGGTGCCGACACCCCGCACCCCCGTCAGCACCGAGTCGATGAAACGGGCCCTGACCAGCTTCGTACGGTCGAGACCGCACCCCTCCAGCGCGCAGTCCATGAACCGCGCGCCCGGCCCGGACCCGTCCGCGAGATCCACCCCCTCGAACCGCACACCGTCGTAGTCGCCGTCCGGCTCCAGTCCCTCCCCGTCGTACGGAACGAGCGGCGGCAGCCGCACCTCCGGCCGCCGCGCCGCCGCCACGACGCCCTTCCCGCCCCCGCCGTCACTCCTGCTGTTACGTGCCATGGGTCCCATCGTGACCCACGCCACCGACAACGCCGCGCGCCGATGTCACACATCGGCGCTTCCGGCCGTCCCTTCTGTGACGCTTCTTCGACCGAGGGGACCGGAAGACATGCAGCGCATCCACATCATCGGCGGCGGCCTCGCCGGGTTCACCGCAGCGATCACGGCCGCCGAGTCCGGTGCCCTGGTGACCGTCCACGAGGCCCACCACACCCTCGGCGGCCGCGCCAGGACCGCCGAAGGCCCGTATCGAACCAATGACGGACCCCACGCCCTCTACCGCCGCGGACCCCACTGGACCTGGCTCGCGCAGCGCGGCCTCCTCGGCCCGACCGCCACCGTGCCGCTGCGCCAGGCCGGAAAAATCCGCTTCCGGCTGGGCGGCGCCCTGCGCAGGACCCCGCCCCTCGCCCTCCTCCGCCTGACCCGCCGCCGGGCCGAACACGCCCCCGTCGACACCGATTTCCGCACCTGGGCCACCGCCCAGGTCGGCGAGGAGGGCGCCCGTGCGGCCGCACATTTCGCCGCTGTCGCGCTCTACCACCACGACCCCGGTTCGCTCTCCGCCGCGTTCGTCCAGGAGCGGCTGCGCCGCGCCGCCGCACTACCGCCCGAGGCCCGCTACCCGGTCGGCGGCTGGGCGCAGGTCATCGACCGGATGGCCGCGCGCGCCTGGAACCTGAGCGTCCGGATCGAGACGGCGACCCGGATCGACCCGAGCGCCCTCGACGGGCTGGCCCGCAGCGGCCCGGTGGTCGTCGCCACCTCCCTCGACGCCGCCCGCGGCCTGCTCCGCGACCCCACCCTGACGTGGGACAGCGGCAGGACCGCCCTGATCGACCTGGCCCTGCGCACCCGCCGCGGCGACGCGTTCGCCGTCTCCGACCTGGACGCCCCCGGCTGGACAGAACGCTTCAGCGCCCAGGACCGCACCCTTGCCCCGGCGGGCCGACAGCTCGTCCAGGGCCAGATTCCGGTCGCCCCCGGCGAGTCGAAGGCGACCGGTGTCGCCCGGGCCGAAGACCTCCTCGACCTCGGCTTCCCGGGCTGGCGCGACCGTGTCGAGTGGCGGCGCGAGGCCCTCGCCACCGGCCGTACGGGCGCGGTCGACCGCCCCGGCACCACCTGGCGGGACCGGCCGGCCATCGACCGCGGCAACGGCATCTACCTCGCGGGCGACCAGGTCGCGGCGCCCGGACTGCTCAGCGAGGTGTCGTTCAACAGCGGAATGGAGGCCGCCGTGCTCGCGCTCGGAGCGAGCGAACAGTCCCTGCCGACCGGTCGGCCACTTGACCTCAAGCGGAGTTGAGGTCGGAGGGTGGGCCCGAAAGCCAGTCGACCCGGGGAGCCCGCCATGCACGCCGTCCGCCTCCACACCTTCGGCCCCGCCGAGAACCTCACGTACGAGACGACCGACGACCCCGTACCCGGCCCCGGCCAGGTCCGTATCGCCGTCGCCGCGGCGGGCGTGCACCTCCTGGACACCGCCCTGCGCGAGGGCATGACAGGCCCCTTCCCGGCCCCCGCCGAACTGCCCACCGTCCCGGGCCGGGAAGTCGCCGGAACGGTCGACATGCTCGGCGGGTCCACCGACCCCGGACTGCTCGGCAGGCGCGTCGTCGCCCATCTCGGCACGGCCCCCGGCGGTTACGCCGAACTCGCCGTCACCGACGCCGACAGGCTCCACCGGATCCCGCCCGGCCTCGACGAAGCCGAAGCCGTCGCCATGATCGGCACCGGCCGCACCGCACTCGGCATCCTGCAGTTCACCGACCTCGGCCCCGACTCCATCGCCCTGGTCCCGGCCGCCGCGGGCGGCATCGGCACCCTGCTCGTGCAGTACGCCAAGAACGCCGGGGCCATCGTCATAGGCCTGGCCGGCGGTCCCGCCAAGACCGCCGCGGTCAGGGCCAACGGCGCCGACCTCGCCGTCGACTACACCCTCCCCGACTGGCCCCGGCGGGTCCGCGCCCACCTGGACGGCCTCGGCCGCCGCGCCACCGTCGTCTACGACTCCGTGGGCGGCGTCACCGGCCGCGCGGCCGTCGACCTCCTCGGCAAGGGCGGGCAGCACATCGTCTTCGGCTGGTCCGGCGAAGGACTCCACAACGGGTCCCCGCTCACCTTCACCGACGAGGAACTCGCCGAACGCGGCATCACATCCCAGGGCGTCCTCGGACCGGCGATGATGCAGAAGGCGGGCGGCCTGCGCGTCCTCGAGGAACGCGCGCTCGCCGAAGCCGCCGCCGGACGGCTGCACCCCGCCGTCCAGCGCTTCCCCCTCGCCGAAGCGGCCGCCGCCCACCGCGCCCTGGAGACGCGCGGCACGATGGGCAAGGTCGTCCTCGTGCCGTAGCTGGCGTCCGGCACAGATCAGCCGCCGAGCTCCGCCAGCGCCCCGTCCGTCAGCCGGTACACCGTCCACTCGTCCTGCGGCCGCGCACCCAGCGACTCGTAGAAGGCGATGGACGGGGCGTTCCAGTCCAGCACCGACCACTCCAGACGCTCGTAACCACGCTCCACACAGATCCGTGCCAGCTCCGTCAGCAGCGCCTTCCCGTGCCCGCCACCGCGCCGGTCCGGACGTACGTACAGGTCCTCCAGGTAGATGCCGTGCACCCCGCGCCACGTCGAGAAGTTCAGGAACCACAGCGCGAAACCGACGATCTCACCGTCCTCGTCGGACTCGGCGATGTGCGCGTACGCTGCGGGCCGCTCACCGAAGAGTGCCTCGCGCAGCTGCTCCTGGGTGGCGTTCGCCTCATGGAGCGCCTTCTCGTAGTCGGCGAGCTCACGGACCATCGCGTGAATGACAGGGACATCGGCAGCGGTAGCGGTACGAATCATGAGGGCAGCGTAAACACGCGTCCGCCCTGTGCCGCCGCTCGCCCCTGCCCCTCCCTCACTCCGCCCGCCCCAGCAGCTGCCGGGCGATCTCCACCTGGTCCGGCGGCAGCCGGTGTTCGCCCTCCGCCACACCCCAGAGGCCGTTCTGCAGCGCCCGCCCCACTGTCCAGGCCCGCGCCCGCTCCCGGTCCAGCCCCAGCACCTCCGTCATCAGATCGAACCGCCACCGCACCGCCGACGCGTCGAACCGGTTGGCCAGCGCGGGCATCAGATCGAACCCGGGGTCCCCGGCCAGCGGCTTCGGGTCCAGCGCGACCCACTCGTGCGCCCGGCCCTCGTCGGCCCGGCCGGCCAGGATGTTGTCGTAGTGCAGGTCCCAGTGGAGCAGCCGGTCCCCCGGTTCGCCCGCCACCTCCCGTACCGCCGCAGCGCAGTCCCGCAGCAGCCGCCGCTCCTCCTCGTCCGCCAGCCCGGCCACCGCCCGCGCCACCCCGTCCAGCATCCGCTCCGCGACATCCCCGAGCCGGCGCAGTCCGTCCGGCGCAGGTACGGACGTCAGCCGGGCCAACAGCCCGGCGAGCACCTCGACCGCCGCCCGCTCATCGGCCACCTCCGACAGCGGCCGTCGCTCGTCCAGCCGTTCCAGCAGCATCGTGCCGGTCCCGGGGTCATGGTCGAGCAGCCCCACCGCTCCCGCACCCGCCTCGCCCCAGACCCGCAGCGCGACCGGCTCCCCCGCCGTCTCCTCGTCCTGCGCCTGAAGCTTCAACGCCGCCCGCCGGCCGTCCGACGCGCGCACCACCGGCAGCACCAGCGCACACACCCCGTACATCGCGGCCCCGTCCCGCCGCAGCCCCCACTCCCCCAGGAACCGGTCCGCGAGCCCGGGCAGCGCCGCCACGAACGCCCGCCCGGCCGCCCCGTTGTACTTGGACTGGGTGGCGATCAGCGCGTCCGGAATGTCAATCACGCACCCGATCGTAGGACCGTGCATCAATCGACTATGGCCCCGAGCAGTCCCTCCCCACCCGCACGCCCGGCTCCCGCGCGAGCCGTCCGCGCCGTCGGCGCCTGGATCCGCAGCGCCCCCGGCACCTACATCTGGCTGACGATCCTCTTCGCCACGACCTTCGTCGTGCACCAGATGTCCCCCGACTTCGAAGAGGACTTCCTGCGCCAGCGCTCGACCAACATCCACGAACTCGTCCGCGACCCGGTGCGCGTCCTCATCTCCAGCGCCTTCTGGATCGAGGGCGGCCACTGGCTCACGTACGCCTTCCTCTTCACGGTCTTCCACGCCCCCGCCGAACGCTGGCTCGGCACGCTGCGGTGGTTCGCGGTCGCCGCGCTCGCGCACGTCCTGGCCACGCTCGTCAGCGAGGGCGTCCTCGCCTGGGCCGTCCGCCACGGGCAGGCACCCGTGTCCGTGGTCAACACCTTGGACGTCGGGGTCAGTTACGCACTCGCGGGTGTGGTCGCCGTCCTCACGTACCACGTCCCCCGCCCCTGGCGGCTGGTGTACCTCTTCGCCGTCCTCGTCGTCTACGGCGTCCCCCTGATCACCGGCCGCACCTTCACCGACCTCGGTCACTTCACCGCCGCACTCATCGGTCTCGCCTGCTACCCGCTCACCCGGGGGACGACGAAACCACCCCTCGCGCAGTAACGTCCCGCCACACAGGAACTCGGGCTTCACACGGCCCCGGGCTTCACACAGACTCGGGCTTCACAGCGGACAAGCAGGGGCAACATGAGCACCGTCAGCACGGTCAACGGCGGAATATCGTTCTGGTACGCGGATCAGGGCACCCCCCCAGCCCGCGAACCCCTGCCCGGCGACAGCACGGCCGACGTCTGCATCGTCGGCGGCGGATACACCGGCCTGTGGACCGCCTACTACCTCAAGAAGGCCGTCCCCTTCCTCAACATCACTGTCCTGGAAGCCAAGTTCTGCGGATACGGCGCCTCCGGGCGCAACGGCGGCTGGCTCTACAACGGCATCGCGGGCCGCGACCGCTACGCGAAACTCCACGGCCACGACGCCGCGGTCCGCCTCCAGAAAGCGATGAACGACACCGTCGACGAAGTCGTACGCGTCGCCGCCGAGGAGAACATCGACGCCGACATCCACCAGGGCGGCGTCCTCGAAGTCGCGTACACCCCCGCCCAGCTGGCCCGCCTCAAGGACTTCCACTCCGTGGAGATCGCCTTCGGCGAGACCGACCGTGTCCTGCGCGGCGCCCGCGAGACCGCCGAACGCATCCGCGTCACCGGAGCCGTCGGCTCCACCTGGACCCCGCACGGCGCCCGCCTGCACCCGGTCAAACTGGTCAAGGGCCTCGCCGACGCCGTCGAAGCGCTCGGCGTCACCATCCACGAATCGACCCCCGTCACAGAGATCAGGCCCAAGCACGCCCACACCCCGTACGGCACCGTCCGCGCCCCGTACATCCTGCGCTGCACCGAAGGCTTCACCTCGGGACTCAAGGGCCAGCGGCGCACCTGGCTCCCGATGAACTCCTCGATGATCGCCACCGAGCCGCTCCCCAAGGAGATCTGGGACACCATCGGCTGGGACGGACGCGAGACCCTCGGCGACATGGCCCACGCCTACATGTACGCCCAGCGCACCGCCGATGGCCGCATCGCACTCGGCGGCCGCGGCGTCCCCTACCGCTACGGCTCCGCCACCGACAACGACGGCCGCACCCAGCCCGCCACCATCGAGGCGCTCCGCGACATCCTGGTCCGCTTCTTCCCCACCACGGCGGGCGTCCGCATCGACCACGCCTGGTCCGGCGTCCTCGGCGTCCCTCGCGACTGGTGCGCCACCGTCACTCTCGACCGCTCCACCGGCCTGGGCTGGGCCGGCGGTTACGTCGGCTCCGGCGTCACCACCACGAACCTCGCCGCCCGCACCCTGCGCGACCTGATCCAGCAGGACTCCGGCCAGTCGGGCCCCACCGACCTGACCACCCTCCCCTGGGTCAACCACAAGGTCCGCCGGTGGGAACCGGAGCCCTTCCGCTGGATCGGCGTCCACGGCATGTACGCCGCCTACCGCGCCGCGGACCGCCGGGAACTCACCTCCCCGCGCCCCGGCACCGACCCCATCGCCAAGGCGGCGGACCGGCTGGCGGGGCGTCACTGACCGACGGAGATCCCGCGAAGATCTTCTGAAGATCCCGCGAACCCACGAACTCGCGATGGCCTGAATATCCGCTTCATACGCCTTTGATCACGCGCGGCCGTGTCATGCGTCGGTCGCGGCCGGGATCGCCGGTTGAACGGGCGTGCCGGGTTCGCAAGGATGGCCTCCTATGGGATCACTCGGCTTGGCAGGGGGAAGCGAATGAAGTTCGACATGGGGGCGCAGGTTCTGTCGAGTCTGACGTCGAAGTCGCGTGGTTCGAGTGATGACTTGGGCACGTTGATCCGTCAGTTGGTGCAGGCGGCTGCGCCGTTGGAGGGGAAGTTCAACGGTGCGGGGCGGGTGGCGTTCGATTCGTTCAAGAACCGGTCGGACGAGATCACGGCGGCGTTGAACGGTTCGCTGTCGGCGCTGCTGGGTGGTCAGTCGGGCATGGAGCAGGCGTTCGGCTCGGGTGACCAGGAGCAAGGTGACAACGCGCGTCAGCAGATGGGCGCGGCGAACTTCGACGCGGCCCGCTTCGGCGGACGCTGAGCAGTAGGGGTTGGGGTTTCTGATGGCTGGTGGCAGTGATCGTCGGGCGTATGACACGGGTGCGTCGGCGGATGCGCAGGGCAACATCCAGGTCGTGATCGCGCGTCTGGAGGAAGTCATCGCGGCGCGTGACGGCCAGGTGAAGGCTGCGATGGCGGACTTCACCGCGGACGGCGTGGCGGATGAGTACCACGGCAAGGAAATGCGGTGGAACCGGGCCTCGCAGGAGGTCAAGAGCATCATCCAGTTGCTGAAGACGACGCTGGAGAAGAACGACGGCACCGCGCAGCACACGATCACGCGCGCGAAGGCAGCCGTCGACAACATCGGCTGATCCGCGGGCGGAAGCCGCGGTGGACAACATCGGCTGACCTGGGTGCGGTTGGGCGCCGGTCGGTGACGGGGAGCATGGGGTAGGGCATGACCGGGTGGGATCTGAAGCCGCAGGGTATTCAGGGTGTGCTGAAGACGACGGGTGAGACGGCGGGGAAGATCGAGTCGTACGCGAAGTCGTACGGCACGCATCTGACGTCGGCGGCGACGAGTGCGGGCACGATCACCGCGGAGGACGGTGGTGAGGGCGGGGAGAAGGCCGGTGGCGGCCTGGTCGCTCTCGCCCTGTCGCAGTACGCCGAACACGCCACGACGGACCTGAAGTTCATCGCCGCCCGGGCCGGGAAGTCGTTGACCGGTGCGGTCGACGCGACGACCGCCTACCTCAACGGTGACCTGGAAATGGCCGCCGAGTCACAGCGCAAGGCTTTGGGTATCCCGGACCTGGACCTGACGAAGCCCGGGGTGCAGACCAAGTGATCAAGCCGGAAGCGATACCGCAGTTCACCGGCGACCTCGGCCAGCTGGAGAAGGACTACGGCAGCCTGAAAACCGATGCCGGGCACATCCGCAGCACCGGGTCCGATGTCCACACCCAGTTCCAGGGTCTGTCCGCCTACTACCAGGCCCCCGAGGCGGAGAAACTCTTCGCGTCGACGAAGCCGGTCCAGGACCGGGCCGACACCTTCGCCGACGACCTGGAAAAAGTCTCCACCGCCCTGTCGGACTACGCCACCGAAGTCCGCCCGCTGGCCGCGAAGCTCGAGCAGCTGAAGACGGACGCGACGACGTTCGTCAACGCGAACAAGGACGACGACGACTGGGAGTACGACGAAGACAAGATCGACGAGCACAACCAGCTCCGCGACGACGTCACCGCGACCGTCGCCGCGTTCTGGGCCGCCGAACGCACCTGCCACAACAAGATCACCGCCCTGTTCGGCGGAACCCAGATGGTCGCCGGCGACGGATCCGACCGCAAAGACCAGTACGGATTCAACGCCGACGACCTCAAGAACGCGAAACTCCCCTGGGGCGACCCGGTCGAGGAAAAGCACCACGTCTGGGAAGTCGGCCACTGGGTCAAGTCGTTCGTCTGGGACGGACTGATCGTCGACGGGATCTGGGGCACCATCAAGGGCCTGGGCACCCTCGTCGGGTTCGGCGGCTGGGACGCCATGGGCCAGGCCTGGAAAGGCCTCGCCCAACTCGCCACCGGCCTCGCCATCACCGCGATCCCCGGCGCAGGCGCCCTGTTCTGGACCCTCCCCGACGACAAACTCCCCTCCTGGCTGCGTGACTCACGCACCGCCATGAAGGAAACCGGCAAAGCACTCGTCGCCTGGGACGAATGGGGCAAGAACCCCGGACGGGCCGCCGGAGCCGTCACCTTCAACGTCCTGACCACCGTCTTCACCGGCGGCGCAGGCGCCGGAGTCTCCGGCGCCGGCAAAGCCGGCGCCGTCGCCAAGGTCCTCTCCGTCGCAGGCAAAGCCGGCAAGGTCATCGACCCCATGACCTACATCGCCAAAGGCGCCGGCGCAGGCCTCTCCAAAATCGGCGACATCACCAAAGGCCTCAAGGGCATCGGCAACATCGAGATCCCCACGTTGCCCGATGGCTCGTTCCACTTGCCCGACGGACACGTGCTGGACCCCAACGGCAACCTCATCCCACCGACCGGCGCGCTCGACACGCCCTCGATCCCGCACGCCACGGTCCCCGGGACGTCGCTGCCCACCTCCTGGCAGATCCAGCCCACGTCGGTGCCCGGAGTCCATGCCGGAAGCGGCATTCCCGATGTGCCGCACACGGGTGGCGGCTTCGACAACGTGCCGGCCGGCGGCGGCAGCCATGTGCCCGGCGCTCCGGCGACCCACGTACCGAACGGTTCCTTCGGGCCTGCCCCGGCGGCCTTCGACCCTGCAGGCCACGTACCGGGGAGCCCGGCGTCGCACGTACCGAACGGATCGTTCGGCCCCGCCCCGGCGGCGTTCGACCCGGCGGGCCACGTGCCGGGCGGTCCTGCGGGTCACATACCGGGCACGCCGGCAGGCCACGTCCCGAGCGGCTCGTTCGGCCCTGCCCCTGCGGCGTTCGACCCCGCGAGCCACGTACCTGGCGGTCCCGCAAGCCACATACCCGGCGGACCGGCAGCGCACGTTCCCGGCGAGCACTTCCCGACGGCTACGGGGCACGACGTCCCGACCACGCACGGACACGACGCACCGGGTACGCACGGGCACGACGCCTCGCACCCCGGCGGGCACGCCGACGACGTGGCCGCACACGCCGACGACGCGACGCACGCCGGTGACACCGGCGGACATGTCGACCCGCACGGCGCCGCAGGCGACGCGCTGCACGGCGTGGACGACGCGGCTACGGCCGGCCACCATGGCGTGGACGGGACGGATGTCGCCGGGGCGGCGGACGACTTCAAGTACAGCCCGCACATCTCTGCGGATGACTTCGATGAACTCTCGACCGCCGAGAAGCACAGGGTCGCCGCAGCCGAACTCACCGATGGCACCGTTCCGTTCACTGACGACCTGGCAGCGATCGAATACGGCCGGGACTACTGGAACGACTACGTCGACAACCTGGACCCGTCGGCGAAGCAGGCGCTCTGGGACTACACCGGCGAGACGTTCCCCTCGTACCACGACATGAACGGCCATCTGCGAGGCACGCCCGGCTACGGCCCGAGGCCCGAGGTGCTGCATGACATCGGCGAGATGGACAGGGTCATGTCGACCCGACCTGTGCCCGACGACATCATGGTCGTCCGGGGTACTGGTCTGGGCCACCTCAACCTGGAGTCTCCGCTCGACATGCTGGGCAATACCTATCCCGACAAGGGATACACCTCCACTTCCCTCGGTAATCACCCGGTGCCCAGCTTCGCGGGCAAGGAGGCGATCCTGCATCTCCGTGTGCCGAAGGGGACGCCCGCGCTGTGGCTGGAGAAGGTCAGCAAGTTCGACGTGGAGGAACGGGAGCTGCTCCTGGCCCGTGGCTCCGAGTTCAAGGTGACCCGTGTGTTCATGGACAATGGCCAGGCCCAGGTCTACGGGGAAGTCCTACCTGCGAAGTAAGGGAGCATTGCACGTATGAGCAGGGAACAGCGACCTGATCCGGGACCTAATCCGCGCCTGAACGAGGATCTGTTGTTCAACGCGGCGCCCGGTGGACCACCGCGCTACAGCCATCTGTCCCAGAAGCCCGTTCAGTACCTCACCGTCGCGGACAGAGACGGCGACGTGATCGGCTATGTCTGGGCGAACGACGAGGACGACGCCGCCGGGTGGGTGGTCCGCAAGGCGGGCGGCGACGAGGCATTCAACAAGGGCGCCAGATGGGCCAGGAAACTCCACGACGCGAAGGCCCGCGGCATTGTGCCTTCCGCCGCCCTGGCAGAGATGATTCAGGAGTCGGACCCCACGAAGAGCAGCCACGTCGTACCCGGGTCCTTGACCGAGGCGCCGAACGCCGACGTGGTCAGGAGACTGGCCAACCCGGAGTGAGGGTGACCAGCGGAAACCGACCCAATCCGCGCTTCGAAGAAGACATGCAGTTCAAGCGCATCGCCGGACCGCCCCGCTACAACCGTGTCGCGCGGGGGCCTGTGCAGCATGTGCGGGTGGTCGCGGACAACAGCGTGGTGATCGGATACGTCTGGGCGAACGACGAGGACGATGCCGCCGGCTGGCTGGTGCCGCCAGGGCTGGGCGCCGCCGAGATCAATGCCGGCGCCGCATGGCTTCGGAAGCTGCGGGACGCGAAGGCGCGAGAGATCGCCCCCACCACCCTGCTCACCGAACTGATCCGGGACACGAGCGACATTCAAGGAAGCCGCGTCGTGCCCGGCTCGCCGGCCGAATCCACGACCCTCGATGAACTCAAGGAACTGGCGAACCAGGGCTGACCACCCCCATCGAGAAGTGACGGAGCACAGCCCGAATGAGCAGGGAACAGCGGCCCAATCCGCGATTGAACGAGGACCTGTTGTTCAACGCGGCGCCCGGTGGGCCACCGCGCTACAGCCGTCTGTCCAACAGGCCCGTTCAGTACCTCACCGTCGTGGACAGGCATGGTCAGGTGATCGGCTACGCCTGGGCGAACGACGAGGACGACGCCGCCGGGTGGGTGGTCCGCAAGGCGGGCGGCCACGAGGCGTTCAACGAGGGCTCCGTGTGGGCCATCAAGCTCCACGATGCGAAGGCCCGCGGCATTGTGCCTTCCGCCGCCCTGGCAGAGATGATTCAGGAGTCGGACCCCACGAAGAGCAGCCACGTCGTACCCGGGTCCTTGACCGAGGCGCCGAACGCCGAGGCGGTCCGGAGACGGGCCAACCCGGAGTGAGAGTGACCAGCGAAAACCGACCCAATCCGCGCTTCGATGAGGACCTGCACTTCGAGCGCGGCGACGGGCCCCCGGACTATGGCTACAGGACGGATGGTCCCGTCCGTCATTTTGCCGTGGCGGACGGAACCGACACGGTACTGGGCTATGTGTGGGGTAACGACGAAGATGACGCGGCAGCCTGGGAGCCACGGTCGTCTGCCGGCCCCCGCGCATTCAACGGTGGCTTTCTGTGGGAGATGAAACTGCGCGAGTTCAAGGCGCGCGGTACAGCTCCTACGGTCGCCCTCGCCGAGATGATCATGGATTCGAGCGACATCGAATCGAGTCATGTCGTCGCTGGTTCGCAGGCCGAGGCACCTACCCTTGCCGCTCTCAAGGAGTTGGCCAGGGAGCCGGACACGGCGTGACTCATCGCAGTCGGCTCTGTCATGCGTTGGTCACAACGGGCGGTCTCGGGTTGAACCGGCGTGGCTCGTTCGTCAGGATGGGTGTCGTAAAGGATCACTTGGCCTGGCAGGGGGAAGCGAATGAAGTTCGACATGGGGGCGCAGGTTCTGTCGAGTCTGACGTCGAAGTCGCGTGGTTCGAGTGATGACTTGGGCACGTTGATCCGTCAGTTGGTTCAGGCGGCTGCGCCGTTGGAGGGGAAGTTCAACGGTGCGGGGCGGGTGGCGTTCGATTCGTTCAAGAACCGGTCGGACGAGATCACGGCGGCGTTGAACGGTTCGCTGTCGGCGCTGCTGGGTGGTCAGTCGGGCATGGAGCAGGCGTTCGGCTCGGGTGACCAGGAGCAAGGTGACAACGCGCGTCAGCAGATGGGCGCGGCGAACTTCGACGCGGCCCGCTTCGGCGGACGCTGACCGCCTCTCGGTTTCTTGGGTTCCACAGATTTCACGGATTTCACGGGGAGTGTTTGTTGATGGCTGGTGGCAGTGATCGTCGGGCGTATGACACGGGTGCGTCGGCGGATGCGCAGGGCAACATCCAGGTCGTGATCGCGCGTCTGGAGGAAGTGATCGCAGCGCGTGACGGCCAGGTGAAGGCTGCGATGGCGGACTTCACCGCGGACGGTGTGGCGGATGAGTACCACGGCAAGGAAATGCGGTGGAACCGGGCCTCGCAGGAGGTCAAGAGCATCATCCAGTTGCTGAAGACGACGCTGGAGAAGAACGACGGGACCGCGCAGCACACGATCACGCGCGCGAAGGCAGCCGTCGACAACATCGGCTGAGACCTCACCGCACCGGATTTCCCGGGGGTGTTGGCCCTCGGGACCGTGGTGCGCGCGGAAACGTTTTGTTCGACTGTTCGTGGTGGGTAGTTGGGGCACGGGGGTGTGCTGGTGACCGGGTGGGATCTGAAGCCGCAGGGTATTCAGGGTGTGCTGAAGACGACGGGTGAGACGGCGGGGAAGATCGAGTCGTACGCGAAGTCGTACGGCACGCATCTGACGTCGGCGGCGACGAGTGCGGGCACGATCACCGCGGAGGACGGTGGTGAGGGCGGGGAGAAGGCCGGTGGCGGCCTGGTCGCTCTCGCCCTGTCGCAGTACGCCGAACACGCCACGACGGACCTGAAGTTCATCGCCGCCCGGGCCGGGAAGTCGTTGACCGGTGCGGTCGACGCGACGACCGCCTACCTCAACGGTGACCTGGAAATGGCCGCCGAGTCACAGCGCAAGGCTTTGGGTATCCCGGACCTGGACCTGACGAAGCCCGGGGTGCAGACCAAGTGATCAAGCCGGAAGCGATACCGCAGTTCACCGGCGACCTCGGCCAGCTGGAGAAGGACTACGGCAGCCTGAAAACCGATGCCGGGCACATCCGCAGCACCGGGTCCGATGTCCACACCCAGTTCCAGGGTCTGTCCGCCTACTACCAGGCCCCCGAGGCGGAGAAACTCTTCGCGTCGACGAAGCCGGTCCAGGACCGGGCCGACACCTTCGCCGACGACCTGGAAAAAGTCTCCACCGCCCTGTCGGACTACGCCACCGAAGTCCGCCCGCTGGCCGCGAAGCTCGAGCAGCTGAAGACGGACGCGACGACGTTCGTCAACGCGAACAAGGACGACGACGACTGGGAGTACGACGAAGACAAGATCGACGAGCACAACCAGCTCCGCGACGACGTCACCGCGACCGTCGCCGCGTTCTGGGCCGCCGAACGCACCTGCCACAACAAGATCACCGCCCTGTTCGGCGGAACCCAGATGGTCGCCGGCGACGGATCCGACCGCAAAGACCAGTACGGATTCAACGCCGACGACCTCAAGAACGCGAAACTCCCCTGGGGCGACCCGGTCGAGGAAAAGCACCACGTCTGGGAAGTCGGCCACTGGGTCAAGTCGTTCGTCTGGGACGGACTGATCGTCGACGGGATCTGGGGCACCATCAAGGGCCTGGGCACCCTCGTCGGGTTCGGCGGCTGGGACGCCATGGGCCAGGCCTGGAAAGGCCTCGCCCAACTCGCCACCGGCCTCGCGATCACCGCGATCCCCGGCGCAGGCGCCCTGTTCTGGACCCTCCCCGACGACAAACTCCCCTCCTGGCTGCGTGACTCACGCACCGCCATGAAGGAAACCGGCAAAGCACTCGTCGCCTGGGACGAATGGGGCAAGAACCCCGGACGGGCCGCCGGAGCCGTCACCTTCAACGTCCTGACCACCGTCTTCACCGGCGGCGCAGGCGCCGGAGTCTCCGGAGCCGGCAAAGCCGGCGCCGTCGCCAAGGTCCTCTCCGTCGCAGGCAAAGCCGGCAAGGTCATCGACCCCATGACCTACATCGCCAAAGGCGCCGGCGCAGGCCTCTCCAAAATCGGCGACATCGCGAAGGGCCTCAAGGGGATCGAGAACATCGAGATCCCGAAGCTGCCGGACGACGCGATCGTGCTGCCCGAGGGTGCGCTCAAGCTGCCCGACGGGGCCGTACACCTCCCCGAGGGAGCAGCCATCCCGGACGGGGCGGTCAAGCTCCCCGACGGCAATTTCAAGCTGCCCGACGATGTCCCGGTCCTGCCCGAGGGCGCCACCAAGCTGCCCACGGCACCCGGTGCACCCGCCCGCTACTTCGACAACGAGTACAACCTCCTCGACGAGAACGGCAACGTCCTCCAGAAGGTCGACGACGCCCGCGTCGAACCCTCCCCCGACATCAACCCCGGCACCGGCGCCGACACCCCGCACGCCGGCCCCCCGGACAGGGAACCGGCGCTGGTCGGCGCGGGCGCCCACACCGCCGACAACGCTGCCCACGTCGGCACCAACGCAGGCGACCACGCCATCCGCATCGGCGACAGCCTCGGCAACGACCTCGGCGACATCGGCCGCACCGGCGACAACCTCCCGGGCAACAACATCGGCGACAACCTCCCCGGAGGCAACGCAGGCAACCACCTCCCCGGAGGCGGAGTCGGCAACCACATGCCCACCGGCCACGCCGGCGACCACATGCCCACCAACAGCTTGGACAACACAGGGTCCGGCAGCCGTGCCGGCGAGAACGTGCCGGGACAGCGGACCGGGACCCCCGGCACAGGCCCTTCCAGCAGCCACGACGTGCCCGCCAGCTCCACCGCCGACAACGGGCTCGCCCGCCACAACGGCCCGACCGGCCCTGGTAATGCGGACGACCTGGGGCACTTCGCGGACGACGCGGGCCACTCCGCGGATGACGCAGCCCACACAGCGGATGACTCCGGCCATGCCGCTGATGACGGGGACACACCCGCGAACCACACGGACGAGGGCATCGGGAACGGCCATAGCGGGGACCGGGAACTGACCGCCGCGGAGCGGAAGCAGATCCAGGACGAGCACATCCGGAGGGCCAACGAGCCCGACGGGCAGTGGTTCGCAAAGCACTACGACATACTCGGCCGCCGCAAGAGCATCAAAGTGGTGGACGGCGTCGAGCTCCCCCAATTGGCCAAAAACGCCGAGGGTAAGTGGATCTCCAGGTACGACCTGCCGAGCGGGCCGTCCGAGACAAAGTTCGGCTCGAAGCCGCTCGGGACGGACACCGTGCCGGACGGGAATCTGCCGGAGCTTGACAACGCAGCAGCGAACCGCAAGGCCTCTGTGGACCTCACCAACGCGGCCAAGGCGTACGACGAAATGCCGACCGCCACGACGGAGGAGGCCCTCGCCAAGGCGAAGGAGGCATACACCGAGCAGGTTGGTGACGTACCCAACAACAGCAAGCTATCTGAGGCGCTGGGCGAGAAGGCGGCCGCGTTGCACGTGGTTCCCCACGAGTTCCCGACGGCCGAGGTGATCGAGCTTCCGAAGACACCCAACGGCGCCAACATGTTCGACCAGGTGTACAAGCTCGGCCCCGACGGAGAGCGCCTCATCGTCGAGGCCAAGGCCCCGAGCGGAGATCTCGACTGGCGTCACGGCCGTGCCGACCCGGAGAACCCAGCCAACCCGAACCTGGGCGACGACGGCGGGGCTCAGGGCATGAGGGTCAAGCAGGGCACCAGGCTGTATATCCGCACGATTCTCGGTGAAATGGCGAAGCGCGGTGGACGTGATGCCGAGATCGCGGCGGAGCTCCGTACCGCACTGAAAGAGGGGAAGCTGCAGTATGTCCTGGTGAAGGCAAAAGACCCCGTTGGCTCCTCCTACGCTGGTGCCATGCTCGAGCATTTGAAGATCTAGTAAGAGGAGGGCAAGTGGTCACGCACATTCCCCGCCACGACTTCCGCACGGACAACGCGGCTGCAACCATGGCGCCGATCATCAAGGCCGCCGAAGAGGTGCTCGACGATCTCGAGACGTCCGAGTTCGACCGCTTCGATGCCTTGGGCTACACCCTGGCTGCAGCGGAGTGGCACTGCTTGACGGACCCGATGGCCACGGAGTTCCCGACATGGGAGGCGTGGGTCACGGCCATGCAGGTCGGCTCCGCCCTGTTCATCTCAGGTACGGCGGCCGAAGGGCCCGTGCCGTGCCATATCGGCAGCAGGGGCGAGGTGAAGAACCTGCCCGCGACCGGCCCACAGGATTACCTGCACGCGGGGGACTGGCTCACTTCCTTCTATCTGGCGACGATCTGCCGCGAAAACGAGCGTCTCAACCAGCTGGCGCAGGTGCCCATCTCGTTCCTTCGCGAGTCCGGCGCGGAGTTCGACGAGTACATCTACGCGTGGGTGGAGACCCTGCAGAACGCCTGGTTCGGGCGGCGGGAAACCTGGGACACCCTGGTCACGGCGGTCAATGGAACCGCCCCCGAGAGGGCACAGGTCGCCGGCAAAGAGCTGATGCTGAAGATCCTTTATCCGCCGCTGGAGCTCTTCCACCGCTACCAGCGACAGGACGCCCCGAAGTTCAACGCGGCACTGGTCGACGCTCTCACCTGGCACAAGGAGTACTGGACCGCCAACGAGGCGCGTTCTCTGAGTGGCGAAGGCCTGGTCGCTCTCGCCCCACTGGCCATCGCCTGTATGGCCCATGACGCCGGTATTCCGATCGAGATCGAGTCCGAATACCTTCCCAAGGCTCTCCTCCAGCGCAACTGGGTCGGCGAGTACGACACCTGAACGCAGACTCGCAGTTGATGACGTTGCCTTCCTCGGTGACAGTGGAGTGAGGCCCTGCCCTGCGGGAGCTCCGGACCAATCGAGCTTGCGGAATTCCCGTACCCCGTCCGGCGAGTGCGACTCTGCACTGCCCGGCTCTGTGGACCCAGGTCGACAGAGCCGGGCAGCGTCGTTGGAACAAGCTCATTGAAGCAGCGAAGGCACCGCCCCGAAACGGCCCGTCATGCCGACACGGAACTGTTGCCGGTCGGTGTCATCCGCCGATCAATCTCTTCGACCACTACCAGCGATATCGCTGAACGGAGCACCCCGTGACCATCACTGTTCCCCGGCATAGTGAGGCGGGACCCAACTCCGCGCAGTGGGCCGAACTTCTCGGCGAGGACCTGGCCGAATCCATCGATCGGCTCGAAGCATCGCCGACCATGATCGACTCTGCGTTCCGTACCGCTCTCCTCTACCTGGAGGCGCGTTGCACGGTCGATCCGCAGGCCGCGGAGCTGGAAACATGGGAAGCGGTGGTCGCCGCCATGCAGGTGGGGTCGGCGCTGTTCGCCGTGACGGGGGCGACCGAGGGGACCGTCGAGTGCCGCATCAATCGTGAGATGCGGACTCTCCCGGCCATCGGGCAGCGTTCGTTCGCCGACGCGGGAAACTGGCTGACGGCGTTCTGGCTGGCGATCGTGTGCCGCGACCAGAAGAGGATGACGCAGCTGTGTCAGATTCCGCTGGATGGTCTGCGTTCGCCCGAGGGAGAGTACGACGAGTACATCTACCACTGGGTGGATGCTCTGCAGACGTACTGGCTACAGCGTCCTGGCCTGGTGGAGAAGCTGGTGGCTGCGATCGAAGGGTCCTATCCCGAAGCGGTCTCGGCCACTCCCCGGGATCTGCTCCAGGGAGTTCTGTACCCGCCGATCGGCCTGTTCCACCGCTTCGTCCAGAAGGATGAGCAGGGTTTCAACCAGGCTTTGGTGGAGGCGCTTGAACTGCACAAGGCGTACTGGACGGCTGACGAGGACCGGGCCAAGGATCCTGATGGCCGTATCGCTCTGGGCCCTCTTGCCCTGGCCTGCCTCGCTCACGACGGCGAGATCCCTCTCGCAGTGGAGTCCGACTACCTGCCCAAGCACCTCCTGCAGCGCAGCTGGCTCGGCGAGTTCCCCACCTGAGCTCCAGGGGAGAACACGTGATCACGCACATTGCCATCCGGTCCGGTCGCGGTGGGCGAAGGTCCGATGCCGTGGGGAAGATGATGTCATCTCGCACCCGTAAGGGTTGGGCGCCGCACGAATTCCCTGCCGGCCGAGCCGCCGCCGAACGGCTGCATGAATGGCTGCAGGAATCGGACGGTAAAGGGCTCGACGCCGTGGGTCTCGACTTCAGCGCCGCAGACCTGTCGGGCGGAAACTTCTCCGAATCATGGTTCACCGAGGCCATGTTGGTCGGTACGAACCTGGCTGGAGCAGATCTCTACCGTGCAGATCTCGAGGGAGCGGATCTCTCCGGAGCGAACCTGACCAACGCCTCGCTGGTACGGGCAAACTTCGACGATGCGACGCTCCGGGGAGCAACTCTCGACGGGGCCGACCTCGTCAAGGCTTCGCTCTACGACGTCGATGCCTCGGGGGCGAGTTTCCGCGGTACGCGACTGATGGGTGCATCCCTGTTGGACGTGAACCTCTGTGGGGCCGATCTGACGAATGCAGTGGTGGACGAGAACTCCTTCAAGGTCAGGATCGACGAGAACACTGACCTGGACGGATTCTCAGGAACAGTTTTTGGTCCGGTCGAAGCTCTTACTGAAGAAGGCCCCAAGGAATTGGGCGGCGCCGACCTCGAGCAGTGGATTCGCGAGAGGAACGGGAATGTGAGGGTGATTCCTTCGCGAGCCGGCACACACTGATTGTCCGAGTACCTCGGCACGTCAAGCCTTACCCGACGACGAGGGCTACACCAAGGCGCTCGGCGATAGCACAGCCAAGTCGGTCAAGTGACCGGAAGAGACGTCAGGCATGTTCAACTCGGCACTGAGCAAAGCAGTGATGCATGGGGGCCGTGGCCCCGACCTGACCGACCTGCTCTGACCCTCGGGAGCAGCACTTCCAGCACGAACTGTTCGAGCCCAGCAGCCTGGGGTGGAACTGATTCGTCCATGCGTCGGCGGCATCGGCATCGCTACGCGACTCTCCGTAGTGGGGTGTCTCGGCGAAGCCGGCCTCGCCCAGCAGACTCAGCAGAGCCGCCCTGTGGCCTTTCCGGACGCCGAAGTCGGTGCCATTGCCGTCTCGGGCACCGGGAAGTGAATCGACGCAGAGGGACGCGAAGACCGTGAACGCGATCTCGTCACACTGGCTTCCGTGCAAACTGCAACCTTACGCTGGATGACGTGGGCAGCTTGCATCGAAGGTTCACCGGAAATCCGCCGACCGACGACAATTGGATTCCCTGATGGCCGAGGTGGCACGAATCGACATCGACGACCCCGACGTCGATATGGATCAGGGGCAGCGCGTGCTGTACCGCGGGGAACCCTTCACGGGCGAGGCCGAAGAACGCCTGGGGGGCGTTGTTGTCAGCCTGGATTCCTACGTGGCCGGCGTGCAGGACGGTCCCAGCCGTGAGTGGTACAAGGACGGCACGCTCAGGTCCGAGGGAACGGCCCGCATGGGGCTTCCTGTAGGGGTTTCCAAAGAGTGGCACCCGAACGGCACGCTCGCCGCTGAGCGCGTGTTCGCCGAGGACGGGTTGACCTTGCTGGCGGATCGCCAGTGGGACGAGAAGGGTCGTCCCACGAAGAACTGGCTCAAGGGCGAGAGATGATCCCCTCCCTGGCATAGGCAGAGTCACCGGACTGGTTCATCTCTCCGCTGGGCGGCATGGCCGCTACCACCCGCATTCCGATCCAGCGTCCGCTCGACGACCCGGAGTTGCCCCTGCGTCTGCGCGCCGTACGCCCCGAGTGGCTCATCGGATTCCTCGATGTTCGGTCAGGCACACGCGCGCACCGAAGCCGGTGCGTGAGCAGCTGAACCGCACGACTCGGTGGGTGCAGGCCCACCGGTCCGAGCAGCACCGGTCGTTCATCGGCAGCGTTGCGGACCGAGCAGCCCCGGCGCCCCGCCGTTCCTCATCCCCGCCCCACGCCTCACCGACCGACCGTCTGTATCGCCCTGATTCCTGTCCTTTGGCTCTGCTTCATGATTGTCCGGGGTCTGTCCCACTCCCGGGTACGGGTTGTACTGCTGACTTGTCCATGCCTTATGTTGCGGAGGCAAAGCAAGGGGGATTTCCGTATGCCGCGACACACGCAGCCGACTGCAGCGCAGCGGACGACATCGCCCGGCGCGGGCCTCGGCGCCGTGGGGCGCGTCGGGCGTGCCCGATGGGTAGTGGCCGGGCGAGGCAGCGTTCATGCAGTGGACGCAGGACGCGGTACGCGCGACGGTTCACCGACGACCGAGGCAATGGACGACTGAGGCAGCGGACGACGAATGGCACGGGATTACGACAGCCAGCTTCTGGAGTCGGTGGCGGTACGCCGCCGCAGGATGCGGGACGCGCTGCTGTTCGGTGTGCAGCGGTCGCGGCGCACGGCGGACGAGCGGCTCGGGAAGGTGTTCGCCGGGATCGCCATCGCGGCCGTCCTGTGCGCGGGATGCGTCGGGTGGTCCTTCCTCCAGCACACGCTGGCGAAGCAGAAGGCCGAGCAGGAGAAGCAGCAGCGCCAGGAGCAGCAGTACGAGCAGCCGACGCCCGCGGCGAAACCGGACAAGTCCGGGAAATCCAGCCCCGGTTCTCCGTAGCCCCGGCCGCCCGATGACGACCTCTGTGAACAGCACCATGGGCGCGCCCAGCCGGCCCCCGTCCTCAACGTCGCGACGATAGGTTCCCGTAAAGTGGTGAGCACAGCAATGACTTCCCGGGCTCAGCTGAGCCGGGTGACCCTGGTAGGCGAGCGACGCCGGGCCGACATCGTCCTGCCGTCCGACACGCCGATCGGCCAACTGCTTCCGGACATATTGCAGTTGCTGGACGACCGGGCCGCGTCGCGCCCGATGACACGGCAGTTGATCACATCCGACGGCTCCGCGCTGCCGCACGACAGCACACTGTCCTCCGCGGAGATCGCGGACGGCGCCGTGCTCCGGCTGGTCCGGGCCCACTCCGCGCCCCCCGCCCCCGTCGTGCACGACGTCACCGATCTGGTGGCCGACGACCTCGACCTCCAGGCGTGGCGCTGGCGTCCCGCCGCCCGCCGGGCCAGCGCGGGCGTGGCGACCGTGGCATTCGCAGTGATCGCGGCACTGCTCGCCCGCCGCGAGTTCGCACTCGACGCCCTCGCGGGCGCGCTCGTCGCCGTCACGCTCCTCCTCCTGGTGGCCGGCGCACTCGTCGCCAGGATCGGCCAGGGCAACCGCGGCCTCGCGACCGCCTTGCTGCTCGCCTCCGGCGGCCTCGGCATCCTCACCGCCTGGACCGCCGCGGACGCCTACGACTGGTCGGGAACCGCACGTCTCGCGGCCGTCGCGGGCGCACTCGTCCTCGTACTGCTGCTGCTCGGCTACTTCTCGCCGCTCGGCCGCGGCGGACTCATCGGGGCCGTGGCGACCGCCGCGATCACCGTCGTGTGGGAGGCCGTCGCCGCCGTCCAGGACGACCTGTCCCGGCTGGGCGCCGTCATGGCCGTCTTCTCCGTGGTGCTGCTCGGGCTGCTCCCCCGGCTCGCGCTGATGGCCTCCGGGCTGACCGCACTCGACGACCGCCGCTCCGGCGGCGTCTCCGTCAGCCGCCACCAGGTGGGCAACGCCCTCGCGGCCACCCACCGCGGCCTCGCCCTCGCGACGACGGTCACCGCCGTCTCCGCGGCGGCCGGCGGCTGGCTGCTCACCCAGGCGCAGACACCGACCGTGTGGACCGCGGCGCTGCCCGCGCTCGTGGCCCTCGTGCTGCTGTCCCGGGCCCGGGCCTTCCCGCTGGTCGCCGAGGTCGTGGCACTCATCGCCGCCGCCGCGGTCCTCGTCGTACGCCTCGTCATGGTGTGGATGCAGCACTCCGGAGGCGCCGGGCCGCTCGCCGTGCTCTGCGCGGCCGCGGTCCTGCCCCTGCTCGTCCTGGCGGTGCAGCCGCCCGAGCATGTGCAGGTCCGGCTGCGGCGTATGGCCGACCTGGTCGAGTCCATCGGCGTCGTGGGGCTCTTCCCGCTCGCCGTCGGGGCATTCGGCGTGTACGGACAGCTGCTCAACAAGTTCTGAGTCCACGCTCAGGCGCTCCGAGCGGGGCAGCAGGGCGGAAAGAGGAAGGCTGACATGCCGAACGGAGACAACTGGCAGGGCGATGTGCTGCGCGACCTGCGCGGCGCCGCCGGCCGGCAGAGCAGGCCGCAGCAGGGCCCGCCGCAGCAAGGAGCGGGGCAGCAGAGCGCGCAGGACCCCGCCGGATACGCCCAGGGCGGCCCCACGCCGAACCCCGGGCACGCGGCACCCCCGCAGGGCGCCCCCGCACCGGAGTCCGGCTACGGGTACCCGCCCCAGCAGGGCACCCCCGCCGGATACGCCCAGCCCGCCCCCGGCCCCGCGCCGGACGCCACATACGGGTACCCGCCCCAGCAGCAGGCCGGACCCATACCCGACGCCGCATACGGATACGCACCACAGCAGCAGAACACCCCCGCACCGGACCCCGCCTACGGCTACCCGCCCCAGCAGGGCACCCCCGCAGGCTCCTCCGCCGGATACCCGCAGGCCCCCGCCGCGTACCCGCAGGCCGCGCCGGGCCCCACGTACGGGCACGCACCACAGCAACAGGCCGCGCCCGCACCGGACGCCGCCTACGGCTACCCGCCCCAGCAGGCCGCCGCCGCGCAGCAGCAGCCCGGGGCCACGCCCGCGCACACCTCCGCGTACACCCCCACGACCCGCCCCCACCACGCCCCCGACTCCCGGCCCGTGGTGGACAAGGCCCTGGTCACCGCGGGGCGCAAGCCCCGGCACGGGCAGTCGTTCGCCTCGCGTGCCACGCGCGCCCTGCGCCGCACCGTCTCCTCGTCGGCCGCGAAGGAGGTCGCCGAGATCACCCGGATCGCCGAGGTGCTCCAGCAGCCTGTGACGACCGGTCGGCAGATCTCCGTCACCTCCATCCGGGGTGGCGCCGGCAAGACGACCGTCGCGGCCCTGCTCGGCACCACGTACGCGCACTACCGGCAGGACCCGGTCCTCGTCGTCGAGGCCGATCCGGCGCTCGGCTCCCTGCCGCTGCGTCTCGGCGCGGAGACGCTGCGCTGGACCATCGGCGACTTCGCGGACATCGTCGAACCGCAGATGTCACTGCTCGACATCACCGGCTACCTCGTCCAACTGCCGGGCAACGCCTGGCTGCTGCCCGGCAGCCAGGGGCAGATCGGCGCGATGCTGGGCAGCAAGGCGTACGAGGGCGTCATGGTCTCACTGCGCCGCTACTTCGGTGTCACGGTCGTCGACTGCGAGACGCTGCCCGCCGAGGTCGCCCGGGTCGCGCTCTCCGCCTCCCAGGCCCGCGTCCTGACCGCCCCCGCCACGCTGGAGGGCGTCACCAGTACGTACTCGGTGCTCCAGTGGATGCAGGGGCTGCCGCAGCATGTCATCGCCGGCACGGTCGTCGTGCTCACCGAACTGGTGCCGCATTCGGGGCTCGACCTGGCCGAGGCCGCCGACAAGCTCAGGTCCACCGGGGCGAGCGTCCAGGTCCTGCCGTACGACCGGCACCTCGCGGCCGGCGGCCTGATCCGTACCGAGCTGCTCGCCCACTCGACCCGGGAAGCCGCCACCCGCCTCGCCGCGGACGTCTTCCAGCTCTCCCAGAAGCGCCACTGACCCAGATGCCGAGCCCGACCGTGAGTGACGGACGCCGATGAGTACCCGACTGATCCACCGCCCGGCGAGGACCACCCGGCCCGCGCCCCCCTCCGAGGCACGCACCATCGAGGCGCCGCCCAACCTCCCCGAGGGGAAGTCGGGCAACATCGCGATGTCGCTGCTGCCCGTCGCCGGTGTCATGTCGTCCGTCGTGATGATGACCGTCGTGCGCAACAGCCAGTTCGCCGGGCTCGGCGCGATCATCCTCGTCGTCACCGTCATCGGCTCCGTCGCGCTCGTCTTCTCCCAGCGCGGCAAGGCCCAGCGCACCCGCCGCACCCAGCGCGAGGCCTATCTCGCCTATCTGGAGGACCTGCGCGAGGAACTCTCCGGCGAGGAACGCGAACGGCGCGAACGCACCGAGATCCTCACGCCGCCGCCGGACGCCCTGTACGACATAGTGCGCGACCCGGCCCGGCTGTGGGAGCGCCGCCGCCACGACGGCGACTTCCTGCGGGTCCGCGTCGGCACCGGCGAGATGCCCGTACGCGATCTGAAGGTCGCCCAGCAGGGTTCCTCGGTCCTCTCCCCGCCCGACCGCTTCATGCTCAACGAGGCATCGGCACTGATGTCCCGGTTCCGCACCGGCACCGAACTCCCGCTCACGGTCCCGCTCGACCGCGTCGGCAACGTCAGCGTGATCGGGCCCCGCGAGGACTGCCTGCGCGTCGCCCGCGCCCTGCTCGTCCAGACCGCCGCCACCCATGCCCCCGACGACGTGGCGATGGCCCTCGCCGTACCCGGCGACCGGCTCGCCGACTGGGAGTGGGCCAAGTGGATGCCGCATCTGCTCGACCCCGAGCAGCTCGACGGCCCTGTCGCCGCCCGACGCATCGCCCCGTCCGCACCCCAGCTCGCCCGGCAGATCGGAGCGGAGCTGCGCCGACGCGCCTCGTACGCGGCCGAGGTGCGCCGCGGCCTGTCGGGCAAGGACGCCCTGTCCATGACGTCACGGCTGCTCGTCGTCGCCGACGGACACGGCGAGGACGCCGTGGACCTGCCCTGCCCCGACGACGCGGTGGGCCTGCGCGAGATGAGTGTCACGATGCTCCACCTGCTCGAACAGCGGGTCCAGGAGCCCGGGCACGTCGGCGTACGCATCACCGTCGACGGCGACCAGGTGCTCATCGAGGACCTGCGCGAGCAGGAACCGATCAGCGCCCACGGCACCGTGGACGAGGTCAGCATCCCGTTCGCCGAAGGCCTGGCCCGGATGCTGGCGCCGCTGCGGCTCGCCGCCGAGTCCCTCGTCGACGCCCCGCTGTCCGGACCCGTCGACTTCGCCGACCTGCTCGGCATCGACGACGTCGCACAGCTCGACCTGTCACGCCTGTGGGCGCCGCGCGGCGAACGCTCCTTCCTGCGCGTACCGATCGGTGTCAGCGACTCCCGCGAGCCGGTACTCCTCGACCTCAAGGAGTCCTCCGAGCTCGGCATGGGCCCGCACGGCCTGTGCGTCGGCGCCACCGGTTCCGGAAAGTCGGAGCTGCTGCGCACCCTCGTCCTCGCCCTGGTCGCCACCCACCCGCCGGAGGACCTCGCACTCGTCCTGGTCGACTACAAGGGCGGTGCGACGTTCGCACCCTTCGCCGACCTGCCGCACGTCGCCGGTGTCATCACCAACCTGGAGAACCAGGCCGGCCTCGTCGAGCGCGTCCACGCCTCGCTCGCCGGTGAGGTCAAGCGCCGCCAGCAGGTCCTCAAGGACGCGGGCAACGTCGCCGACATCGGTGACTACGCCGCCCTGCGGTCCGACAAGCGGCCCGACCTGGACCCGCTGCCGCACCTGTTCGTCGTCATCGACGAGTTCGGTGAACTCCTCACCGCCAAGCCGGACTTCATCGACCTGTTCCTGTCCATCGGACGCATCGGACGCTCCATCGGTGTGCACCTGCTGCTGTCCAGCCAGCGCATCGAGGGCGGCAAGCTCAAGGGCCTGGACACCTACCTCTCGTACCGGCTCGGCCTGCGCACCTTCTCCGCCGACGAGTCCCGCACGGTCCTGGACACCACGGACGCCTTCCACCTGCCGCCACTGCCCGGCTTCGGCTACCTCAAGGTCGACACCAGCCACTACGAGCGCTTCAAGGCGAGCTACGTCTCCGGCGCCTACCGCGGCCCCGTACAGCGCGCGGAAGAGGTCGACACCGGGCCGCTCGCCCTCGAGTACGAAGCGTTCAACACCCTCGCCAAGAAGGAGAGTTCCGGCGAGCAGGAGCCGACCGTACGGCGTCGCGAGACCGGGCCGACGGAGATGGGTGTCATCGTCGGACAGCTGGAGAACGCCGCCGGTCCGGTACGCCGCATCTGGCTTCCGCCGCTGCCCGACGCCATCGCCCTGGACAAGGTCGCCGGC
Source organism: Streptomyces sp. NBC_01717 (assembly GCF_036248255.1). Taxonomy (NCBI): domain Bacteria; kingdom Bacillati; phylum Actinomycetota; class Actinomycetes; order Kitasatosporales; family Streptomycetaceae; genus Streptomyces; species Streptomyces sp. NBC_01717. The sequence continues at coordinate 4,411,332 of NZ_CP109178.1, forward strand.
CCGCTGGACGTCGGCCCGCGCGGCATGCAGCTGGCCAAGCGGAGCGGACCGCTCCGAGTTCCGCTCGGTCTGCTCGACGACCCCACCAAGCAGTGGCAGGGCCAGTGGTACCTGGACCTCACGGTCGCGGGCGGCCACGCCGCCGTCATCGGTGGCCCGCAGTCCGGAAAAACCACCCTGCTGCGCACACTCGCCCTGTCGATCGCGCTGACCCACACCCCGCAGGAAGTCGGCGTCTACGGCCTCGACCTCGTCGGTGGCGGCCTCCAGGCACTGGCGGACCTGCCGCACGTCGGCGGCGTCGCAGGCCGCGCCGACCGCGAACGCGCCGGACGCACCGTCGAAGAAGTACGCAACGCACTCGCCGCCCGCGAGGAACTCTTCCGCGAACACGGCATCGACTCCGTCGAGCAGCTGCGCACCCTGCACGCGGCAGGCCGGCTACCCCAGCTGGCGTCCGCCGAGATCGTGCTCGTCATCGATGGCTTCGGCGCACTCCGCGACGACTTCGAGGATGTCGACGACGCCGTCGTCGACATCCTCAAGCGCGGCGGCGGCTACGGCATCCATGTCGTCGCGGGCATGCTCCGCTGGAACGACGTCCGCATCGCCACCCAGTCGAACTTCGGCACCCGCGTCGAGCTGCGCCTCAACGACCCCAGCGAGTCCAGCATCGACCGCAAGCTCGCCCAGACCCTGTCGCCCGACGAACCCGGCCGCATCCTCACCGACGGCAAACTCTTCGCACAGGTCGCGCTCCCCCGTACGGACGGTCTCCCCGACACGTCCGACCTCGGCGCCGTCCTGGAACGGACGGCCCGCACCGTCCGGGCCACCTGGAGCGGCGACGTCGCCCAGCCCGTACGGGTCCTGCCGCACGTCCTGGAACCGCACCTGCTGCCCGGCCCGGTCGCCGAGCCCAAGCGGGTACCGATCGGCCTGGACCAGACGGCCCTCGCACCCGTCCTGCTCGACCTGTTCCACCACGACCAGCACCTGCTGATCATGGGCGACAGCGAATGCGGCAAGACGAACCTGCTCAAGACCGTCGCCGGCGGACTCATCGAGCGCTACAGCGAGGACGAGCTGGTATTCGCCGTCATGGACCCGCGGCGCGGACTGCGCGGCGCGATCCCCGAGGAGTTCCGCGGCGGCTACGCGTACAACGCCAAGATGTGCGCCGGCCTCGCCGCCGGCATCGCCACCGAGCTGGAGAAGCGACTGCCCGACGACAGCGCGGGCACCGAGGACCTGGAGCCCGGCAGCTGGGGCAGCGGTCCACGGATCGTGGTCCTCGTCGACGACTACGACGTACTGACCACCGCGGGGCTCGCCCCGCTCGCACCCTTCCTGCCGTACATCCCCTCCGCGGTCGACATCGGGCTCCACTTCGTCCTGACCCGCCGCGTCGCGGGCGCCTCGCGCGGCATGTACGAGCCGCTGATGCAGGGCCTGCGCGAATCCGGCGCCTCGGCGATCGTCATGGCGGGCGACCGCAGCGAAGGCCAGCTGTTCCCCGGGGTGTACGCCACCCAGCAGCCGGCCGGCCGCGGCGTGCTCATCCGCAGAGGCCAGTCGAACCGCCTGATCCAGACCGTGTACACCGCCGGATGACGCCCCCGGGAACCGTCCCGCGCACGGCGCCCACAAGCGGAACCGCACCGACATCCACGCCCCGCACCACGAAGGACCGGACGACCACATGACCAAGGACGTCATCGCCCTCACCCGGAGAATGCCCGACCCGCTGACCGTGCTCGCGGGTCTGCTCTCCGGAGGCCCCGACAAGCTGGTGGAGACCGTGGGCGAGGACGCCGTCGTACGGCTCTGCGACGAGGAAGGCCGACCTCTCGTCTCCGTCGAGGCACCGCTGCTCGTACAGGTCGCCGGCGAGGCCGAGCGGCTGCTCGGGACGACCGCACCCGCCGTCCCGTTCTGGTGGACCGAAGCGCGCGCCACCACCGGCGTCGAGGAGGCCGAGCGGCTCGCGGGCACCTTCGCGGCCCGCCTCATCAGCCTCGCAGGGGGCTCCGCCTGGCCACCGGAGGCCGCCCGCTCCGTCGCCGTGGTGAAGACCGACGGCGTCAGCGTCGCGCCCACGCCCGCCGCCGCCCAGCCCGCAATCGACGCGCTCACCGACAAGGTGGCCGTCGTCATCCAGGACCGGCCGGTGGTCGCCATGACCGCCTGGCTCTCCGACGCGTTCCGGGCCACCGCCGACGCCGAACTCGGCCTCCAGATCGTCACCTCCCCGGGCACCACGCTCTCCCCCGCCGTACGCAACAGCCTCACCGGCTGGCCGTCGCGCTGGGTCGTGCAGGACGAGCGCGACGGCTACTACGACGGCCTGTCCGGCGCCGTGCTGCGCTGGCAGAACGGCATGTTCGCACCGGTCGAGGCCGCCGACGCGACGCCCGACGACCCACGCACCCCGGTGGCCGCCTCCTTCAAGGAGTTCGCCGACACCGGCGAGCGCCAGCTCGCCATCTCGTTCCGCACCGTCCACCCCGCCGACGACCGGCTGGTCCTCGGCGGCGCCCTGGAATCGGTATGGCGCGAGCTCACCGGCAACCCCCCGGCGGGCTGGGGAACCGCCGAGCCCGCCAACCTGCCCTGGTCACTGCGCCAGCTCACCGATGTCGCCCACGACAGGTCGCCCGCGCCGACCTGGGTCGTGGTGGTCGGCAGCCCGGAGCGGCCAGGCCTCGCCACGGTCCGCATCAGCCGTACGACGGGGGGCGTGGAGGAGGACGTCACGCTGGCGTTCGGCTACGGGGCCGGCGAAGAACCACCGGTGGACGCCCTGCCCCGGGTCGCGGAAATCCTCGCCACCCGCCACCACCTGCAGTCGATGCTGATCCAGATCCGCAAGGCCCGACGCGACCTGGCGGTACCGCCCCGCTTCGAAGGCCCGGGCGTACCGGTGGCGTTCGTGCTCGGCGCGGAGGAGGTCCGCGAGATGCCCGGCGACCGCGCCCGGCGCACCCCGCTGTCCGAGCCCCCGGTCCAGCTCGGCCCGAAGACCCGCCCCGCGCTGTACTACCCGATGCCCGGCGACCCTTCGGACCTGTCGGGCTGGCAGGACTTCGAACGCCTGATGCGGCATCTGAAGGGCTCCTGACCGGTCTCCCCAGGGCAACTCACCCTGCGGCAGCACGCGCGCGCGGCGACCACCCCACCGGTCCGCGCCCCCGGCGATCCTTATCGACAGGGGCGCGACGCCCTCGCTTCACCACTCCGCTGACGGATGTTCATCACCGGTGACCAGCCTGGCCCTTCACTGTTTCCACTTGTGGAGGTACCCACACATGACTCGACCGGCCCGCCGCCGGGTCGCCGTCGCGGCAGTCTCGGCACTCGCCGTTTCCCTGCTGCTGCCGGCCGCGGCTGACGCCACCACCCAGTCGGGACCCGAGCAGGGTGTCTCCGGCAAGGTCGTCCGGACATCCACCCTCCCGGACATCCCGCTCGCCACCTTCTCCAACGCCCTGCTGCACCACTCGGTGGCCGACGACCACGGCGTCGACCTGGGCGGCATCGGCAGCGACCTCTTCCCGGCCGGGCGACGCGGGGAGTTCTGGACCGTCACCGACCGTGGCCCCAACGGCCAGATCAAGATCGACGGTGTCAACCGGCGGACCTTCCCGGTCCCCGGCTTCGACCCCGCGATCGTCAAGGTCAAGGTCGAGGGCTCCAGGCTCGAAATCCTCAAGGCGCTCCCGATCCGGACGCGCAGCGGCGCACCCGTGACCGGACTGTCCAACCAGAGCGGCCGTGACGAGAACCCGTACACCTACGACGCCTCCACCCCTTTGGGGTTCAACCCCGACGGGCTGGACACCGAAGGCATCGTGCAATCTCACGACGGCACGTTCTGGCTGGTCGACGAGTACGGCCCGTCACTCGTCCACGTCTCGGCGACCGGCCGGGTGCTCACCCGGTACGTCCCCAAGGGCCTGGCCCTGAAGGGCGCCGACTACCCGGTGGTCGAGGGCCTCCCGTCGGTCTTCCTCACCCGCAAGGGCAACCGGGGCTTCGAGGGCCTCGCCCAACTTCCGGGCGGGGACCTCGTCATCGCCCTGCAGAGCCCGCTGCTCAACCCCTCCAAGCAGGTCGGCGAGGCGTCGGGGACCACACGTCTGCTGCGCTTCTCGCCCCGCCGGGGCAAGGTCACGGCCGAGTACGCGTACGCCTTCGACCCGGTCGGCACGGTGGACCCGGGCGAGGACGACCCGACCGAGCTGAAGGTCTCCTCGGTGGTCGCGACCGGCCCGGACACCCTGCTGGTGCAGGAGCGCACGGACCGGGCCTCCCGACTCCACCGGGTGGTGCTGCGGCCCGGGAACAACATCCTGGGCACCGCCTGGGACTCGACCGCCACCACCCCGTCGCTGGAGGCACTGCCGAACCCGGCGGCCGCGGGGGTGCCGGTGCTGTCGAAGAAGCTCGTCGTCGACCTCAACACGGTGCCCGGCGCGCCGAAGAAGATCGAGGGCGTCGCCGTCGTCGACTCGCGGACGATCGCGGTCATCAACGACAACGACTTCGGCATGACCGACGGGGCCGGCGCGTTCGGCCCCGACGGCCGCCTCGTCGACAGCGGTGTGGAGACCACGCTGGTCCAGATCCGCCTGGACGCACGGCTGCGCTGAGTCCCCGGTCGCCGACGGCGGTCACGAGAGGTCCCGGCCCACGAGAAGTCCCGGCCCGCGCGCGGGCCGGGACCACGTGCCCGCCGGGACCGTCCCGGCGTCACCACTGCCAACTTTCACAACTGGCTTACATTTCGCTCCACTTGGCGTCAGACGTTCATGCGGCACGCATCCGCCGGTCAGCCGGTGATCATCATCGGCCGGGATCGTCCCCCCATGACGATCATCTCCCGCACCGCCAGGATCCGCCCGCCCGCCGCCGTGACGATCGCCCTGGCCGCGTCCGCGTCCCTCTTCGTCGGCACGACGCCCGCGCAGGCCGCGTCCAACGCCGTTCCGACCTACGAAGTGAAGATCAACCTCACCACCGCCGCACTGGACGCGTCGCACACCCCGCTCGCGGCCGTGAAATCCGCCTTCGGCATCACGGGTTCCGCCAAGGCCCGTTCGTACACGTACTACGACACCAGCGCCCAGGCCTTGGACACCCAGGGCTGGAGCGTCCGGCTCCGGCACAAGAGCGGCTCCTCGTTCGAGGAGAGCTACAAGAAGCGGTTCACCGTCACCGACGGCGACATCGACGGCGCTCTCACGACAGCCAACGCCGCCGGATTCGACGGCAGCGACACCAACTACGACGCCGAGGTCGACTGGGGCTACGCCAAGCAGACCCTCAGCTTCAGCAACGAGAAGTCCCACAGTGCCTCCGGCTACTCCGGCACGGCCATGCCGAGCAGCAGCACCGGTCTGAGCTGGCTGGTGAACGAAATCCCGGGCAAGCTCCAGGACTGGAACGCCGACAACTGGGGCAAGACCGCCCTCCAGGCCTCCCGGTCCCACGGTCCGGTGACCTCGCAGGTCTGGGAAGGCGCCTGGGAGGCGTCCGACGACGCCGGCATCGAGGTTCTCCCGGTCGTCGGGGCGAGCGGTTCGGGCACCGAGTACGTCGTCGAACTGTCCTTCAAGGCGGACAACTACGACGACGCGGCGAAGCTGCACACCGACGCCATCGACGTCGCGGAGTCCCACGGCTGGCTGTACCACGGCGACATCCTCAAGACCGGGCTGATCCTCGACCGCTACTAAGGGCTGTCCCGTCGGGCCGATATCGGGGTCGGCACGTCGCGGTGCCGGTGAGGCAGGCGCAGGAGCAGACCACGAGCCTGCGGCCCACGGGCCCACCCGGTAAAGGCCCGAGGCCGGCGCCGCGTCCTTCGGGGCCCGGGCCGCTCGCCGTAGGGTGCAGAAGGCGCCCGCGACGGAGACGCAGGTCGCCGTCAAACGCCATATGACTGATGGATGGGGCCACGTAATTCGTTCCGCATCCTGGAGCACCACGCCCTTCCCGGCGTCCCGCCGCCGAGTCGTCAAGCGCGTGGGCGCTCAGGCGTCCGGCCTCTTCCCGCGCCGGTCGTACACGGTCACCCGCCGCCCTCGGACCAGCTCGTCCGCCACCACCGTGAAGTACTTCTTCAGTACGGCAGTCTTCGCCTTGTCACGCCGCGCCGACACCGGCCGTGCCACCTCGGGCGCATCAGTGACCAGCAGGATCCGCTCTTGCGCCAACATCGCGGTCCGTATCCGGCCCGGACCGGTCTCCTCACCATTCAACGTCCCGGACGCCACGGGGCCCCTCGCCAGCGCGATGTCCCGCAGGCCGACGAAACCGTCGGGGGAGACCAGTGCAGTATCGCGCCGAGCCGCCGGTATGAAGAGCACTGCGTCCCCGGCCTTCTTCAACTGCCTCACGTGCGCCGCAACCGCCAGAACGTCATCCACGCGACTCGTCGGCGACCGTTTGGCCAGCGACTGCGGCAAGAGCGCCACCATCGCCGCCACCACCACTCCCAGGACGAGCCACCGCGATGCTCGCGGGAACCGCGGGCCGGTCGCCTCGACCGCAGCATTCAGCGCCGCGCCGAGCAGAAGGGCCAAACCCAACATGCTGAACAGCACATAGCGGTCGAGGAAGAGCGGCTGAATCAATGAGAGGGCGATCAGACCGACCTGTGGCGCTACCAGCAGCGGCAGAGCGACAGTTGCCAACGAGAGTCGACCCGTCCTCGGCCGGTCCAGCAAGGCCCCGACAGTACCCATTGCCAGTAGGACTGCCGGACCGATCATCATGTGCCACGTCAGCGGTGGGATCCAGGAAACCTGCTTGGACTGGCTCCGGCTGAACAGAATCAACGGCAATGCTGCTGCTATGGCAACAGTCGCGCTCGCCACCCAGGGGACCCACGTACTTCGCCCTGCCTTCGTCCAGATCAGGGTCATCAAGTGCGCGGGCAGAATGAGCAGTGACAGCCAGTTCAACAGCGCGCACACGAGGACAGCGCCTCCGTATGCCGCCCAGTGCACCGTTCGGCCACGCCCCTGCAACTGATTGACCAGCAGCAGTGTGGAAATACCGGCCCCCGCCGCGACAAGGGCATATGGGCGCCCCTCTTGGAGGTAGAACTGCACGGCCGGAAGCAACCCGAAGGCCAGTCCTCCTCCCAGGGCCGCCCAGGCCCCGGTCAGCCGCCGGCCGATGACCGTCACACATGCCGCGGCCATTGCCATCGCGAGCACGGAAGGCAGACGTAGTGTTGTGATGCTGGGACCGAAGCATTCGAAAAGTCCGTGCATCAGCAGGTAATAGAGCCCGTGCACAGCATCGACCTGCCCCAGCATGATCCAGATGTCCCCGACGGACCGTCCGGCCACCTGCCAGGTCGCGGCCTCGTCCCGCCACACGCTCTGTTGCCGGGACAACCCCCACAGACCGAAGACGAGGGTCGACAGAAACGGGATCAACCAGATGGGCAGACGGCGCCGGAGAATTGTTATGTGGCAAGCCATGGAGGCGGTCGGGTCCTTGGGGTGGCGGCGCGGACCGAAGTCAGAGTCCGGATGCATCGCAAGCGCGATCCGGAGGACGGTCGCGTGTGTGGAAAATGCCCCCGATCGACAGGAATTTGGATCGGTGGGATCCTTCTCCACTTCGGCCAGGGGCACTTGGCAGGTGATGAAGCCCGGCTGGTCCGTCCCGAGCGCGCGCGAGGCGACAGTCAAGCAACGAGAAGATTCTCATTGACTGCGAAGACGGCATCGCACCGGTCGCGGACGCGATCGTCATGGGTGGCAATAACAACGGCGCATCCGGAATCGCTCATCTCACGGAGGATGCCGATGACCGCCGTGGCATTGGTATGGTCAAGGGCTCCAGTCGGCTCGTCAGCGAGAACCAGGGCCGGCTGCTTGACCATGAGCCGGGCGAGCGCCACACGCTGCTGCTCCCCGCCGCTCAGATGATGGATCTTCTCTTCCTCTCGCCCCGCAAGACCGACGCGATCGAGGGCTTCGCTGATACTCACGCCGGTCGCGCCTTGCAAGGCCCGCCTCGGTTTGACAGCAACCCCCAGGTTAACGGCGACAGTGGCATTCTCGATCAGGGCGTAGTTCTGAAAAAGGTATCCGAGAACATCGCGACGGAATCGCCGGGTCTCGCCCCGCCCGAACCGAGTTATGTCCTTTCCTTCGTAACGAATTTCTCCCCCGTCCGGCTTGTCGAGGAGACCGATGCAGTTGAGAAGAGTTGACTTTCCAGATCCGCTGGGCCCGACAATAGCGACCATCTCACCACGATTAACGGTGGTGGTGACATCGGACCACAAGGTTCGAGTTCCGAATTTCTTGGACAGCTTCAAAATATCGATCACGACTGTACTCCTACTTGGACGGGGGATTTCATCTGCGCGGGACTCAAGTGGCGGTTGCCCCTTCCTTGACGATGCGCCGGTGAAACACTCCAAGAGCGAGAAGGACAGCGCAGAATTCAATGACAACCAGCCCGCCGATAGCGCTCAGGTCCAACACGGTAATCTGGACGGGCGGGAAGGGGGAAGGAATACCTCGAGAGGTGAATTCCTTGACGTCCTGATGCTGCTGCCACACCTGAATCGGCACCCACCAGGCAAGGAAAACTGCAACGAGACCTTCCACTGCGAGTACGAAACGGTGGGTTGCAGTGAATCTCCAACCGCTGATGTGCTGTGCGAACACGGCCTGAGCATTCTTGCGTGAGTGAATTATGCAGACCCCGAAGCCGGTAATGAGGAGCACGGCCACGGATGCAATGAGGTTGAAGAAAAGCAACCGAGCCTCGTTCACGGCTTCCCTCAGCCTCAGTGCAGCGTTCTGCCCCACTGGATTCACCGCTGCCACATAGGCTTGCAAACCATTTTTGTTTGCTTCAAGCGGTTTCAGGACGTCGCCAGGGTGAGGAAAGACGATCCCATCCTGCGTCGCGAAGGTGGTGTAGGCATCGTTGGTGAGGATATTCGAACCATTAGGGACCACGACGAGGACCGGATCGCGAAGCAAACTCCGATCATCGTCCGGAGTGTATGCGACATTGGGGCTTCGATCACCGGAGTTATACCCGAACACACGCTGACCGCTTTTGGCCTGGAGCGTCTCCACCTTGAGCCGCCGACGTACATCCGGATCCAGTCTGCCGAATACATCAGGGACCGTCGCCCTGATGTCCGACGTATGGCGTCCTAGAGTTTCGGGGATGATCAGCCGAACCGAACCGGCTTGTGCGTCCCTCTTGCCGCGCGGCACTGGCAAGTACCGCTGCCCCTTCAGCCCGAAGACCGGTTGTTCGTCGAGGAAGTTTTCATTGACGATGAGCATCTCGCCCTTGGGCAGGCGAGCTTTCGAGGAGATGTTCTGGAGATCTTCGCGCCCGGCAACAATGATCTCGCCTGCCGCATCGGCTCGCCGCAGCCAGCGCCCCACCTGCGCGACCACCGGCTTCGAGTCGCCACCCCAGCTGCCGTTGAGCCGGATGGTGACGGCATCACCCGCCTTGACATAGATGTCCTGGTTGTCCTGCCGTGCCATGACGTGCTGGCTCGCCAGTGTGACGTCCATGGCAAAGCCAAGGGCAAGCAGCACCGCGGGGATGCGCACCAGGTACGTAGCGACGAACGCCGTTCTGGCAGGCAGCTCACCCTTGAGGGCTCGCAGCACACCCACCCTGAAGGTGAGAGCGAGCGCAGCAGCATGGGCAACCAGCACGAACAGGATGAGCAGGCCGGCGAGGCACGCAGCCACCAAAGTGAACAGACCCAGCCAGGCGAGACCGTTGTAGAGGCCGAGGATGCCCAGCACCGCAGCCCCGACAGCGCCTGCGGCCAAGGTCCAAAAGGTCGCCAGCTGCCTGAGATCACGAGCAAGGAGATCCATGAAGGACTTGCCTTGCAGGCGTAGTACTCCATAGTTCTTGGCACCCAGCAGCACACTCGCGCCAGTCATGGTCACCGCAGCGAGAGCGACCACCCAGAAGGACCAGAGCAGATCATCGCCTGAGAAGAGAAGGGCCAGCTCGCTGTACGCAAGAGGATGCTGTGCACTTGCGCCCAAGCCTAGATCGGCGAACTCCGCCACCAACGCGTCTGCGGCTTCGGGCGATCCGAAGACGTAGTAGAAACCCCGTGGGTCACGCTGTCCGATCTCGACGATCGGATGCACATGTGTGGTCACATGCCCGCTGAACGCCGGGTAGCCCTCCTTCAGCCATGACGCTGCCTCGGATTTCGAATCACCCGAGGCCAGATACAGGTGCCGGTGGCCATCCGGATTCTTCACATCGGGTAGCTCGCGAGCCACGGCCACCCCGTACTCATCCGAGAATGCGGCAATCGCCCGAACAACCTGAGCGCCGCTCACCGAATCGTCGGAGTCGGACACCCAGATCTGAGCCGAACTGCCCAGCACCAACTCCTCGTCCAGTCCTCGAACGAACAGAAAGGACATCATCGCCGAGAAGACCAACACGGCGGCATGGACGAACTTGATACCTCGGTGGAGCATCAGTCACCTAGGCTCGGGCACTCCGGGAGCGCGCATTTCACGATAATTGAATGTAAAGACCTGGCTGCGGGGCGAAAGAACAATCCCGCAGCCAGGAGCAGCAGCTCAGGATTCAGCGCCGCGTGTACCAGGCATTAGCACGCCGGGTCGTAGTACGCCTTACTGACCGTCAGAGCCTTCTCCGCCGACGCCTTGGACCACAGCTTCTCCTTGGTGCAACCGCTCTTCGCCCAGTACTTTCCCTCGACTGACGAGGCGTGGTAATTGTCCTTGTGATAGTAGTTCGAGTACACGTAGTCGCCGCCAACGGCGTGACTCCATCTGCCGCCACCAGCGTCTTCGGAGACGGCCAGTGCGGGAGCCGCAGCGGCCACGATTATGAGGCTCGCGGCAGCAACAGTCTTAATTCCGTTCATCATCTTCATAATTGACTCTCTTTCGCATTTCGGTCTGGCTGGAATTTTCATCTCAGAGCACATCACAGAGATGACCGATAGGTCCCCTGCCCTCTGAAAGATATTGCTATCGATCGGCATCTTGCCAGACATTTTCCGCCTTAGCAGTTGTGTGCCGCCAAGTGCATCAGGAATGGCCGGCTCGCCCGGCGCCCGGCGCCCCACGCTGGGGAGAACCGCTCAGAGCTCACCCCGAGGGCCCTTTCCACATGGATTGCCGACCTCCGCGCGATGTGCGGTAATTTTGCTACGGCGTTCCGCCAAAAGGACGGACCGCGAGAAACAACTCAGGCAGCAACCCATGGAACGGGACAGATATGGGGGGCCATGCCTTCCGGGCACAAAGCCTTGATCACTGCCTTACGGATTGACCGCCATGTCCTCAGAGAGCACACCAAATGGACGCACAGCTCGACCGGTTCCCGGGCGCCGCTGCTCTGGCCGGGATGCTCCGAGGCCCACTGTTCCGCCAGAAATTCGTACGCGTCAGCGGTCTTCAGTTCGCTCCCGAAAACCGTGTGTGCGGCCCTCACTCCGACGATCCGGGCGCTGCGGAAAGCGACGGCCTCCTCAACGAGCTGTCTGGCCCGGGCCAGCCCTTGCTCATCTGCGTACAGGCCGAAGTTCAGCGTGCGCGTCCTCATTGCGTCAGCCCTTCACGATCTTCTTCTTGTCACAGTGCTTTGCGCGGTAGCCCTGGGGCATCTGGTCGTTGGCGTCCTTGAGAGCCGCCTTCCACGCGTCCGGCTGTGTCTTGGCCCAGCCGTGCCCGTTGAAATATCCATGGGCGGAGCTGTCTGAGATGCGCCACTTAACGCACTGCACGGTCGCATTCCATCCCCCTGCCGCCTGCGCGGGTGCGGCAACTCCAAAGGCGAGCGCAGCCGATATAGCAGCGGTGACGAGGCGGGAGACCGAAAGCATCTTGCGCATGTGTGTTTCTCCAGGAGCTCGACGTGCCAAATGGCAGGGGGCGGTTACGTTGCTGTGGCCCACACCTGCCCTGCTACTGCTAGGCACGTCAGATAGCGCCTCGGCCGCACAGGCCAGGCGAAATCTGAGAGTTGGTCCCCCTACCCCCTGGGTTTCACCCGCTGTCGGAGGTCAGCCGACCGGGTGAGCATGCCAAAACCTACGGGACGTGAAGGCCATTTATCAAGCGATCACCAATATTTGAATTCTCAACCTCGTTCCACGCAAGCGGACTTGGGTGTCCTCCCTGCGTAGGTAGTGCAATCTGCAACGAATTGATGGTTCATCACTCTGCACTCCTTCCGGCCAGGGGATCGACGTGATCGCCCTGTTCGGCGAACTTCCTTCCGCCGTAAGCGTGAACAACGGGGCTTGCTGTCCTGCTCATTCATCCCGACCCGTAGATTGGTGCAGCCCTACGCCAGGTGGCACCCGCCGGCACCGGCGGCTGACCCGCGTTCGGATTCCTTGGCCGCCGGGTGTGGCGGACGTCCTGGCAGTGTGTGAGCGGTGGCCCTGCCGGCCAGAGGCCGCTCTGCAGAGTCGGGGACCGCCGCGTGTACATCGCCGGCCAGGCTTCGGCGGGCCTACCAGGGTCTGATCGGCGGCGAAGCCCGATTCTCCCTTGTGGCCGTGCTCGGCGGCGGTCTCCTGGAGACGGACGTGTTCCTCGCCGATGAAGCCCAAGGAGCCAACGCAGTGGGTGCGCTTGTCACCGGTGAAGCGGCGGCTGGTGGGCTGTGCGCTCCTCACGGCGGGCTCGCCGGCAGCGCGCACGCGGCAGGAGGATCTCGTACTCGGTGGTGTGGAGCCGGTCCGGGTCGGGGCCTCCCTCGGCCACGTCCTTCTGGTCCGGCGCCCCTAGCGCTGGGCCCGCTCCGCCACTCCCCGGGCGGAGATCCCGAGTACCGGCCATGAGTCGGACTCCGGGTACTACCGGCTCCACCCCCGCCGTGGAAGTCCGCATCGGCCCGGCAAATGCCGAGAAGCAGCATCGACAACCCCGCTCGAGCCGGTGTGCCGGGGCGACGCCAGCGGCGTTGTCGGCGTCGACTGGGTTGGATGACGGAGCGCCTGGGTTCACTGTCAAAGGACACCCAGGTGCACGGGTCCCGGTCCGGGCCTGGCTTAGTCGAGCAGCGTCTCCCCGAGCCGTGATCCGCTCGCGAGGCCGAAGTCGGCGGAGCTGAGGGACTTGGAACCGGAGCCGGTGAGGCCAGACGAACTACCCGGCAGGGTCCACAGGCCTCCGCTGCGGTCGTTCTCAAAGGAGGCGGTCACCGCCAGGTCGGCCTTGCCGTTGTTGTTGTAATCGGCGAGCCGGACCTGGGCGCCGAAGAGGTCATCGGTCTCGGCGACGCCCGGAACGCCAGCGGTGTCCTGGGAAATGCGCACGACTCCGGACTGCGAGACACCAGAGGCGGAGCCGCGGAACACTGTCACGTCGCCGGCGTTCTTCAGGTCGCCGAGCCATTCGCCATTGGCGCCGACCACCAGTTCGGCCTTGCCGTCGCCGGTGATGTCGCCGATGGCTACCGAGGATCCCCAGTTGTCGCCGTCCTCGTCGGCGCCGGGGACACCGGTGCTGTTCTGGTGCAAGGTCACCGGGTCGCCGAAGCCCGTCCGGCTGCCGTACCGGACGGTCACGTAACCGGAGCCGTTGCTCGGGTCGTCGACGTAGTAGGAGTCGGGCCAGGTGAGGGAGGTGGCCATGTCGTCGAAGCCGTCGCCGTTGATGTCGCCGAGGGCGACCGCGGTGCTGCCGTCGTCCACGCGCTGTATGCGGTTCGGCCGGCCTTCCTGGCCTGTGTAGATGTCGGTGCCCGGGCGTCCGGTGCCGGGATCGCCGGTCACGGCCAAGTCATCCTTGCCGTCTCCGTTGACGTCGCCCACGGCTGCTTCCCAGTTGCGGAGCTGGGCACCCGGGACCGTCATGGTGTAGGCGGAGGTTGTCTGGCTCGCCCGGGAGTAGCCGCCCTTGTATAGGACGACCGCGTCCGGCTCGATTACGGCGAGGTCCGCGCCGCTGTCACCAGTGAAGTCCCCCACCGCCACGTCCAAGCCATGACTCTGCCACTGGTGTGGGTTGTCCACCGTGGTCGTGGTGCTGCTGGTGAACGGCTTGGTGCCGCCCCAGAGGATGGTCACGCTGCCCTGGCCCTCGTTGCTGGCCACATCCTCACCGTCGGCGCCCACGACGAGGTCCGCGTATCCGTCCGCGTCCAGGTCTCCGCTGGCGATCGACATACCGAAGCGGTCGCCGTCCTCCGGCGTCCCCGGAACCCCGGTCGAACTCTGGTTGAGCCCGACCCGCTTGGTGGTCAGACCGGTTGCGGAGCCGAAAGTCACGATCACGCCGCCCGCGGCCGGGGCCCCGTTGATGGTCTTGTACGGCATGCCGATCGCGAGGTCCCGGTGTCCGTCGCCATTGAAGTCGTCGGCGTATTTGGCGGGGGCGGCGGACGCCGGTGCCGCGGTTACAGCGGTGAACAGGCCACCAGCCAGCGCGGTTACGGTCGCGGCGGCGACAACGGTGCGGAAGGGCAGGGACATGACGGTCTTCTCCTTGGAGCAGTGCCGGGCGGTGCCGTAGACGAGCCAAGGGGTTGAAGGGTTGTACGAGACAGGGAGTACGTTTGCGCAACCTGACCGACGCGTCCGATTCCGCCGCCTTTGGGTCCGCGTCTATGGGCTCCCCTCACATTCCGCCCAGGCTGTCGGCTGACAATCCGGAGGGGACCGAGATCAGAGACCTTGTGGCGCGGGACACGCACAAGGGAGGCCCCAAGAAGCAGCTGCGCGAGCTGCGGCTCGTCCTCGGATGGGACATCGTCTCGCACCGGACCAAGGAGAACGGCGTCACCGCGGTGACCGATGAACGGCAGCGCCTGATCTAGTGGCTCGAGGCCGACTTCGCGGCCCTGCGCAGAAGAGCACCAACCCGGTACACCGATCCCGCCCGCCTTCATTCCCTACCTGATCGCGCACAAGGCACAGCAGGACGAACTACGGGAGGCAGCCGGCGAACTCTGGCAGGAGCACCAGGCCGTGTTCACCTGGGCCGACGGCCGAGGCGGGCATCGGTGACCGTCGCCTCTACGACGGGAGCCGCCACACGGCTGGCACGATCCTGAACGAGCTGGTCGTGGACATGCCCACGATCATGGAGATCCTTCGGCACACCCAGATCAGTCAGACGCGTCGCTACGTCAAGGGCCGCTCGCATCTCTCGAAGGACGCCATGCGTCGCATGGGAGACGCCTTCCTACCCGCTCCGGAACCGGCGCCTGAGCCCGCGACTGAGACTGAGAACCGCCGCGCGGCCCGCTCCCGCGCCCGCCGCCGCATCCGCTGACGACAAAAGCCCAGGTCAGAGCACATCTGACCTGGGCTTCACCTGAGCCCCCTGTCGGATTCGAACCGACGACCTACGCATTACAAGTGCGTTGCTCTGGCCAGCTGAGCTAAGGAGGCAACGCGCACGCCAAAGCCGCGCGCGCAAGTTCCCACACTCTACACAGCGGCCCACCTCCTGATCCACGACGTTCTTCCGCACCCGTGACCAGCCGGAAGTGCGAGATATCCGTCCCCCTCGAACTACTGACAGATTCTTAATGGCCAGGTAGCGTCGCTAAGGGTTCACTCAAGTGGACCAGACCACTCCCTTACTCGGATCGTCCGGCACGTTCCTGCCGGTGGAGGAGAAGATTCAGCATGGCCAGTGTCACGTTCGACAAGGCGTCCCGCGTCTACCCCGGCTCCACCAAGCCCGCCGTGGACCAGCTGGAGATCGACATCGCGGACGGTGAGTTCCTCGTCCTCGTCGGTCCTTCCGGTTGTGGCAAGTCGACCTCCCTGCGCATGCTCGCGGGTCTCGAGGACGTCAACGGCGGCGCGATCCGCATCGGTGACCGCGACGTCACGCACCTGCCGCCGAAGGACCGGGACATCGCCATGGTGTTCCAGAACTACGCGCTCTACCCGCACATGTCCGTCGCGGACAACATGGGCTTCGCGCTGAAGATCGCCGGTATCAACAAGACCGAGATCCGGGCGAAGGTCGAAGAGGCCGCCAAGATGCTCGACCTCACCGACTACCTGGACCGCAAGCCGAAGGCGCTCTCCGGTGGTCAGCGTCAGCGTGTCGCGATGGGCCGCGCCATCGTGCGTGAGCCGCAGGTCTTCCTCATGGACGAGCCGCTGTCGAACCTCGACGCCAAGCTCCGTGTCTCCACCCGTACGCAGATCGCGTCGCTCCAGCGCCGCCTCGGCATCACGACCGTGTACGTCACGCACGACCAGGTCGAGGCCCTCACCATGGGTGACCGCGTCGCGGTCCTCAAGGACGGTCTGCTGCAGCAGGTCGACTCGCCGCGCAACATGTACGACCGCCCGGCCAACCTCTTCGTCGCCGGCTTCATCGGCTCCCCGGCCATGAACCTGGTCGAGGTCCCGATCACCGACGGTGGCGTGAAGTTCGGCAACAGCGTCGTCCCGGTCTCCCGCGAGGCGCTCACCGCCGCCGCGGACAAGGGTGACACCACGGTCACGGTCGGCATCCGCCCGGAGCACTTCGACATCGTCGAGCACGGTGGCGCCGCCGCCAAGTCGCTCTCCAAGGACAGCGCCGACGCCCCGGCCGGCCTGGCCGTCTCGGTCAACGTCGTCGAGGAGCTCGGCGCCGACGGCTTCGTCTACGGCTCCGCGCAGGTCGGCGGTGCGGACAAGGACCTCGTCGTCCGCGTCGGCGGCCGCGCCGTGCCGGAGAAGGGCACCAAGCTGCACGTCGTGCCGCGCCCGGACGAGCTGCACGTCTTCTCGACCTCGACGGGCGAGCGTCTCGTCGGCTGACGTCGCGCACAACGCCGTACGACGGCCCCGCATCCCTCGTGGTGCGGGGCCGTCCGCGTATCCGAGCACATGTTGAGGTTTGAGCGAAGAGACTCGGGGACAGGGCCAAATACCCCGGTACTTCGGTCATTTCACCCGTGGTCGTCAACACGGAATTCGAAAAGCACCCTCGAACCATCCCCCGCGAGGGTGACGAAATGTCGCCAAATCATCACTGCCCGCTACGCTCGCTGCGTGACCCACACCGCGCGCCGCATCGGCCGAACTCTCGCTCTCGTCCTGCCCGTCGTCATGGTCCTCTCCGGGACCCTCGCGGTCACCCGTGTGCCGTGGGCAGCGCACAACTCCGAGTCGCAGGTACTCACCGCGTCGGCGGAGACCGTATCGAAGAAGCCCGCCGCGGCGCGCGCCCCGCAGGACGTGCTGCGCGACCGGCTGCTCGTGGAACTCCGGCAGAAGGACCCGGGTACCGCGCTGACGGACCTTCAGCGGACCGTCGAGGGACGCCCGTCGCTCGCCCGGCACTGCATGTCGATCGCCAGGGCCCTGGGCCGGGCCGCAGTCGAGCAGTACGGTCCCGCGCGGGCGCAGCGGTTCTCCCGTCCCGTCTGTGACACGTCGTTCGCCTCGGGTGTCGCTCAGTTCAGCTGACCGGTGCGGACGGGCACGGCATATCGTGCCTGGCATGCATACGTATCCGACGCAGGCCGTGATCCTGGCGGGTGGCCAGGGGTCACGGCTGCGCCCGTACACCGATGACCGCCCCAAGCCGATGGTCGAGATCCCGGGCACCGGGACCCCGATCATCGGCCATCAGCTTTCCTGGCTGGCCGCCGAGGGCGTGACCGATGCCGTCGTGTCGTGCGGTCATTTTGCCGAGGTGCTCCAGGAGTGGCTGGCCGAGGCCGTGTTGCCACTCCGGGTGACCACTGTGGTGGAGTCGGAGCCGCTCGGTCGTGGCGGCGGTCTCAAGTACGCCGCCACCCGGCTGCCGGATCCTTCGGAGCCCTGGTACGCCACGAACGGCGACATCTGGACCCGTTTTTCGCTGCGTGAGATGGCGGCGTTCCATGCGGAGCGCGATGCGACCGCCACGCTGGCCCTGGCCCGTCCGCGGATCCCGTGGGGTGCCGTGGAGACGGACGCGTTCGGGCACATCACCGACTTCATCGAGGCGCCGCCGTCGCCCTACCTGATCAACGCGGGTGTGTACGTCTTCTCGCCGACGTTCACGACGCTGCTGCCGGACCGGGGCGACCACGAGCGGACGACGTTCCCGCGGCTGGCCCGTGAGCGTCGGCTGGCCGGGTACCCGCTGCCGCTGGGGGCGTACTGGCGGGCCATCGACACCGCGAAGGACCTCACGGAGGCGGCGCGGGAGCTGGACGGCCCGCAGGCCCGCTGAGGTGGACGGAAGTGCGACGGGTACGGAGGAGGGGCGGTCGCCGGGTTTCCGGTGGCCGCCCCTCCTCCATGTCTGCCGGACGCCGGGCCTCAGCCGAGCAGGCCGCCGATCGGGTTGCGGCCGCCGCTCGACGTGCCGCCGGACGTCGAGCCGGTGGAGCCGCCGTCGGTCGAACCGCCGCCGGTGGAGCCGCCGCCCGTGCCTGTGGAGCCGGACGAGGTCGGTCCGGAGCTGGTGGCCGGGGGCTGCTGCGGAGTCGTCTGCTGCGGGGGCTGCTGGCCGGTGCCCTGCGTCTGGCTGGGCTGGCCGGCGCCGGCGGCCTGGCCGGCCTCGCGGACGGTGTCCGTACCGGGCGTGGACGCCTGCGCGGACGGGGTGGCGGAGCTGGACAGCGACGGTGACGGCTTCTGTCCGGCGGGGGTGTGCGACGCCTGGCCGCCGGTGGACTTCTGCGGGAGCGGGGTTCCGGGCAGCTGGTTGGTCGGGTTGCCGTGGGGGCCGGGCACGGTGACGACCTCGGAGGAGCGGACGGCGCCGCCGAGCATCGAGCCGACCAGAAGTGTGAGCCCGACGACGACGGTGGCGACGACTGCGCCGCGGCGCAGTACGCGGCGGCGCAGGTCCCAGATCGAGGAGCGCGGGCCGAGCCTGCGCCATGCCTCGCCGGCCAGCCGTCCGTCGACGGAGTAGACGGGGGCGCCCGCGATGATCAGTGGGCTCCAGGCGGCGAGGTAGATGATGTCCGGCGCGTCGTAGACGGCGACGGTGCGCCAGCTGACGGTGACCAGCAGCGCCGCGGAGAGCAGGGCGCCCACGGAGGAGGCGACCCGCTGCCACAGGCCGAGGACGGTGAGGACCCCGACGACGACCTGGAGGAAGGCGACGGTGAGCCCGGCGCCGACGGGGTGGGAGAGCGCGAAGTCCCGCAGCGGTTCCGCGAGCGCCCAAGGGCGCAGTGACGTCAGCCACTTGACCATGGAGCCGCGGTCGCCGCCGTCGAAGTACACGGGGTCGCAGAGCTTGCCCATGCCGGCGTAGATGGAGATGAAGCCGAGGAAGACCCGCATGGGAAGGAGTACGACCCCGAGGTTCATCCGGCGGCCGGGGTAGTACGCGTGCCGGACGGTGTCCGTGCCGTGGCGGTGCGACCGGCTCCCGACGGTCTCACCGAACTCGCCGTCCTCGTACCGCTCTTCCTCGTACGGCTCCGGCCCGTACGGGCCGGTGTCGACGGCGTCGTAGGCGCCGACCGCCTGCCGCATCGGCGGCAGCAGCGGGCCGTTGCCGGTCCGGCCGGGCTGGTGGGGTGCAGTGATGACGGGGTTCGGCTGGGTCTCGTCCAGGCGCGGGATGACCTGCGTGGCGCCCGGACCTCGATCGTCGTCGAACTCGGAGCCGTACGAGTTGTACGAACCGTACAAGCCGTCGGGGCGGCCCGCGGTGGAGTTCCGTACGGCCTGGAGGAGTCCGGTGGCGCCGGGGTCGCCGGGGGCGGACTTGCCGCTCCACACGACGGGCGAGCGCCGGCCGCGTCCCGCACCGGGGCCGCCCATGGCGGGGATCCTGACCGAACCCGCGGGAGCGGCACCACGCAGCCGTGCTTGCCGGCCGGGTGCGAGCTGCACCCGGAAGCTGGCGTGGTTGACGATGACCTGCGCAGGGTCGCAGTCCACCTTGGTCATACTCAGGGCGGGTAGCTCGTCGAACCGAGGCGTTCTGGTGTCCACACTCATCTAACCGAGTGATGTGTGTTTAGGACACTGCCTTGACGGACCCGATGTGTCCGAGGCCCGTCAACAGGTGGTGGCGGGTGCACCCTCCGTCGGCCGACGTCCGACCGGGTGCTTTTCCGTGGAGCGATTACTCGCGATACTGCGGCAGGCGTAGGGGAATTGGCACTCCCGCCCCGTCGGCGCAAAGGGCACGTCCGATGGCGGCCACTGCCTGCGGTCTCCCGGCGCAGCGGTTCGTTCCTGTCGGCAGACCCTGCCGACAGCGCCACACCGACCGTCGGGAGGCTTCGCTGACCGGTCCGGTCGGCCCGGACCGGTCACCCGGCGTGTCAGGCGCGGCGGCGTGCCGTCTCGTACAGCACGATGCCTGCCGCGACACCCGCGTTCAGCGACTCCGCGCCACCCGGCATCGGGATCCGCACCCGGTAGTCGCAGGTCTCGCCGACCAGGCGGCCCAGGCCCTTGCCCTCGCTGCCGATCACGATGACGACGGGGCCGCCGAGGGCCTCCAGGTCCTGCACGGTGTGCTCGCCGTCCGCGGCGAGGCCGACGACCGTGATGCCGGCCTTCTGGTAGCCCTCCAGGGCGCGGGTCAGGTTCGTCACCCGGGAGACCGGCGTACGGGCCGCCGTACCCGCCGAGGACTTCCAGGCGCCCGCCGTCATCCCGGCCGCGCGGCGCTCCGGCACGACCACGCCGTGGCCGCCGAAGGCGGAGACGGAGCGGACGATCGCACCCAGGTTGCGCGGGTCGGTGACCCCGTCGAGCGCGACGATCAGCGGGTCCTCGCCGTTGTCGTACGCGGCGGCGGTGAGGTCCTCCGGGTGCGCGTACTCGTAGGGCGGGACCTGGAGGACGAGGCCCTGGTGGTTCAGGCCGTTCGTCATCCGGTCGAGCTCGGGGCGCGGCGCCTCCATCAGGTTGATGTTGCCGCGCTGGCCGGCGAGCTGGAGCGCCTCGCGGACCCGCTCGTCGTTGTCGATGTACTGCTGGACGTAGAGAGTGGTCGCCGGGACGCCGTCGCGCAGCGCCTCGTAGACCGGGTTACGGCCCACGACCATCTCGGACGTGCCCTTGGCGCCACCGCGCCGTGGGGCGGGTCGGCGAACTGCGGCCTGCCGGGCCTGGGCGTTCGCCACCCGGTTCTTCTTGTGTCCCTTGCGGGCGGAGGCGGGCGGCGTCGGTCCCTTGCCTTCGAGACCACGGCGTCGCTGGCCACCGCTGCCGACCTGCATGCCCTTCTTGTTGGACGTGCGGCGGTTCCTGCGCTGGCTGTTCCCGGCCATGACCTACCTGTTTCGTTGCTTCAGACGTGCGTACGTAATGAAAGTGTGCCGCCCGGATCGCCGGGCGGCACACGGTGAGGACTACTGGCGCGGGCCGAGCGTCCATCGTGGGCCGGTCGGGCTGTCCTCGATGACGAGGCCCGACTGGTTGAGCTGGTCTCGGATCGCGTCGGCGGCGGGCCAGTCCTTGCGTTCGCGGGCCGACTGACGCTGGTCCAGGACGAGGCGCACGAGCGTGTCGACGACCCCGTGCAGGTCCTCGCCGCGGTCGCCCTCGCCCGCCCAGTGCGGGTCGAGCGGATCGAGGCCGAGGACGCCGAGCATGGCCCGTACCTCCGCGAGCCTCGCGACGGCCGCTTCCTTGTCGTCGGCGGCGAGAGCGGAGTTGCCCTGCCGGACCGTGGTGTGGATGATCGCGAGCGCCTGCGGGACGCCCAGGTCGTCGTCCATCGCCTCGGCGAACGCGGGCGGCACCTCGGAGGCGGCCGCGACCTCGCCGCCCGCCTTCTCGATGACGCGCTGCACGAAGCCCTCGATCCGCGCGAACGCGGACTCGGCCTCGCGCAGTGCCTCCTCGCTGTACTCGATCATCGACCGGTAGTGCGGGGTGCCGAGGTAGTAGCGCAGCACGATGGGGCGCCATGCCTTGACCATCTCGCTGACCAGCACGGAGTTGCCGAGCGACTTCGACATCTTCTCGCCGGACATGGTGACCCAGCCGTTGTGCACCCAGTACTTCGCGAATTCGTCGCCGTAGGCCTTGGCCTGGGCGATCTCGTTCTCGTGGTGCGGGAAGATCAGGTCGATGCCGCCGCCGTGGATGTCGAAGGCGGTGCCGAGGTACTTGTGCGCCATGGCGGAGCACTCCAGGTGCCAGCCGGGCCGGCCGCGGCCCCACGGGGTCTCCCAGCTCGGCTCGCCGTCCTTGGCGACCTTCCACATCGCGAAGTCGCGCTGGTCGCGCTTGCCGGTCTCACCGTCACCGGACGGCTGACGCAGATCGTCCAGGTCCTGGTTGGAGAGCTCCAGATAGCCGGGGAACGACCGCACGTCGAAGTAGACGTTGCCGTCCGCCTCGTAGGCGTGACCGCGCTCGATGAGGCCGCGCATCATCTCGATCATCTCGGTGATGTGGCCGGTCGCGCGCGGCTCGTAGGTGGGCGGGAGGCAGCCGAGGGCGTCGTAGCCGGCGTTGAACGCGCGCTCGTTCTCGTACCCGATCGACCACCAGGGTCGGCCCTGCTCGGCCGACTTGTTGATGATCTTGTCGTCGATGTCGGTGACGTTCCGGATGAACGTGACGTCGTAGCCGCGGTACTCGAACCAGCGGCGCATGATGTCGAAGTTCAGCCCGGACCTGATGTGCCCGATGTGCGGGGCGGCCTGGACAGTCGCGCCACAGAGGTAGATCGAGACACAGCCCGCTGTGAGCGGGACGAAGTCACGGATCTGCCGGGCGCTGGTGTCGTACAGGCGAATAGTCACCCCTCAAGGGTAGTGGGCCCGCACCAGTGCCCCGCGACCCATTGGGAATCGCGAGGACAACTTGTGACAGGGACGATCCCCGAACGGGTCCTCAGATACGCCCGACGATCTTCTGCGGGGTGATCCGGACGACGACACGCTCGTCGTCGTCGCCGGAGGCGGGGTTGAATTCCACGTACTTCTTGCCGGTGTACTTCACGGACAGTTCGTCGATGAGTTCGTCGCCGCCCTCCGTGGTGAGAGCGGCGACACCGCGGATCTCGGCGTAGGTGTACGGAGCGGCGAACGGCTGGACGACGACGGAGACGCGCGGGTCGCGGCTCAGGTTCTGCTCCTTGCGGCGGCCGCGGGTCGTCGAGAAGAGGACGTCGTCGCCGTCCCTCTTCACCCAGACAGGGGACAACTGGGGGCTGCCGTCGGGCTGGATGGTGGCGACGGTCACGAAGACAGGGGTGTCGAGAAGCGACCTGAGCTCGGCGGAGAGTTCGGCGGTCATGGCGTACGTCCTCCAGGAGACGGGGGTGTGCAGTGCTCCTACACGTACCCCGACCGGGCAACGCCGCCCCGCCTTCCCGCACCGCCCACCCGGAAGGTGGCCACCCCGACCGGCGCACGTGACGGGTCGGTCTTCGTCGCCGGTTCCCGCGCCGGTTCCGAGGAGACACCCCGAAGGGGCGCCGACCGCCACCCATCGGGCAGCGGCGGCGGCGCCCGACCGGACTCGCCGTCAGCCTGTCCGGTAGACCAGGGCCGTCGCGAGCCCCGCGAGTCCCTCCGCGCGGCCGGTGAAGCCGAGACCGTCCGATGTGGCGGCCGACAGCGAGACGGGGGCGCCGATCGCCGCCGACAGCACCTTCTGCGCCTCGTCGCGCCGCTTGCCGATCTTCGGCCGTACGCCGATGACCTGGACCGCGACGTTCCCGATCTCGAACCCCTCGGCCCGGACGATCCGTGCCGCCTCGGCCAGCAGGGTGACGCCCGCGGCGCCCGACCATTCCGGACGCCCTGTGCCGAAGTGCTGGCCCAGGTCACCGAGGCCGGCCGCGGAGAAGAGCGCGTTGCAGGCGGCGTGGGCGACGACGTCGGCGTCGGAGTGGCCGGCGAGACCGGGGCCCTCGCCCTCCCAGAGCAGGCCCGCGCACCACAGCTCGCGGCCCTCCTCGAAGGCGTGGATGTCCGTGCCGATGCCGACCTGCGGAATCACCGGTGCGTGCTCAGAACCCATCGTTCGCCCTCCTGCGCGCGAGAACCGCCTCCGCCAGCACCAGATCCAGCGGCCGGGTCACCTTGAATGCCTCTTCGTGCCCGGGTACGACGACGACGGGCGCCCCGAGCTGTTCGACCATGCCCGCGTCGTCGGTCGCGCCCTCGCCGTCGAGGGCGACCGTCGCGTGGGCGCGGACCAGGGTGTCCCGGTCGAAGCCCTGCGGGGTCTGTACGGCGCGCAGCCTGGCCCGCACGGGTGTGCCGAGCACCGGTTCCGGCTCGCCGGGCGCGCCGGGCTCGACCTCCTTGACGGTGTCGGCGAGGGGCAGTGCGGGTACGACGGCGGGCGCCCCGTCCCGTACGGCCTCGATCACCGCGTCCACGGTGTCGACGGGCACCAGCGGGCGGGCCGCGTCGTGGACGAGGACGACGGAGATGTCCTCGGGCAGGGCGTCGAGGCCGAGCCCGACCGATTCCTGGCGGGTGTCCCCGCCCGGCACGACGACGTAGTCGGTGCGTTCGGGCAGGGCGTGTTCGTCCAGCAGGTTCTTGACCTCGGGCGCGCCGTCCGGTGGCGCGACCACGACCACCAGGGAGACGGACCGGGACGCCGCCATGGCTCGTACCGCATGGATGAGCATGGGCGTACCGCTCAGCGCGCGGAGCGCCTTGGGGGCGCCCGGGCCGAGCCGTACGCCGCGACCGGCGGCGGGAATCACCGCGGCGGTGCGATACGGACGCGATTGATCAGACATCGGTTGCACTCCGAAGCATCAGCATGTTTGTTTCCACGGCCGACATGGGTATGGCCACAAGCGAGCCGGGCGCGACGCTTGACTTGACCGGGACCCTTTCCGTGATCCCCGGTCGGTGGGGCAGCCGCATCGGCCGCTCGGGGTCGGCTGTGCAAGATCGCAAGCAAGATATCGAAAGGTATCGATGGGGTGGTCCGGAGACCGGTTCCGGACATGCCGCAGCGCCCGACGACACACCGTGAATACGGCTGGTCAGCGGGCACCGCGGCACATTTATTTACGACCGGTGCGATCCCGGGTCAGGACGCGAGGACCTCGTCGAGCAGAGCCTCGGCCTTGTCTTCGTTCGTGTTCTCCGCGAGAGCGAGCTCGCTCACCAGGATCTGCCGTGCCTTGGCGAGCATGCGCTTCTCACCTGCGGAGAGTCCACGCTCGCGCTCACGACGCCACAGGTCACGCACCACTTCGGCGACCTTGATGACATCGCCGGAGGCGAGCTTCTCGAGATTTGCCTTGTAGCGCCGGGACCAGTTCGTCGGCTCTTCGGCGTACGGCGCGCGCAGCACCTCGAAGACCCGGTCCAGTCCCTCCTGCCCGACTACGTCGCGCACACCCACGAACTCCGCATTGTCCGCCGGCACACGAACCGTCAAGTCGCCCTGGGCGACCTTGAGCACCAAGTAGGTCTTGTCCACGCCTTTGATCTGGCGAGTTTCGATAGCCTCGATCAGCGCGGCCCCGTGATGGGGATAGACCACGGTGTCGCCAACCTTGAACGTCATGTGACAGGTACCCCTTCCGTGGCTATCCAGAGTAACACGAGAACGGCTTCTCCTGAATGGCGTTTTCGCAGGTCAGGGCATATCTCGGGGCTTGACAACAGCAACACGAACGTGCTGCGGAAGGCTTCCGGGAGACGGTATTCGCAGGTCGGAGCGGCTGTACGGGCGAGGCGAAACGTGCGCGTTACGCATCCTCGAACCCACTCCGAAGTGGTTGAACGTCCCGGTTTGCCGGATTCCAGATGGCGGACTTTCCCTACTCCGTTCGGAGATCGATCACCCGTACGGACGTAAAGTACCGATGGCCAATGAAATTGATCACCGCCCGGCCGCTGCGGAGATTATGTGCAAGGAATGCGTCAAGGTCCGGGGAATTGATCAAGCCCGTTATGTGAACGGCGCGCAAATCGCGAGGCGGCGACCGGCGTGGGGGCCCGGTGAGGGCTCCGGTGGTGATGCCCGGAGCGGTAGGGGCGGGTCGGGTGCGGGGCGGGGACGGCGGCTCGGTAACCTAAGGCCGCTGACACACCCTTAGGGCGGCTTTACGTCGCTCGCCCCTCCGTCCGTGAAGTCGTACGTTCAAGGAGTTGCCGCAGCCGTGAGCCGCAGCCTTCGACGCGGCGCCCTTGCCGCCGCCGCCATCGTGATCTCGATCGGTGCACTTTCCGCGTGTGGTGCCGGCAATGACGCGCAAACGCTCGAGATCAAGCCGGACAACGCTGCCACCACCCTCGGTGACATCAGGATCCAGAACGCGAACGTCATCACCCAGCCGGAGAAGGGCGCCGAGGGTCCGGCCGTCATCGCGGCGACGGTGTTCAACAACGGCACCAAGCGCCAGACGCTCGACGCCATCACCCTGCCGGGCTCCGACGTCTCGGTGCAGCTGCACGCCGCCGAGGGCGCGGGACCGGTCGTCGTCCCGGCCGGCGGCAGGGTCGTCCTGGGCGGCGAGGGCAACGCGTCCGCCGTGATCGAGAACGGCCGCGAGGCCGCGCAGAACGGCAACGTCCAGGCGGTCGTCTTCAAGTTCAGCGAGACCGGTGACGTCCCGCTCGGCGCGTTCGTCGTCCCGGCCACCAGCTTCTTCAAGGGCTTCGGCCCGAGCTCGCTGCCGAAGGCACCGGCGGAGACGCCGTCCGCCTCGCCGTCCGCGTCCGGAACCCCGGGCGCGCCGTCGGGCACCCCGTCCGAGGAGGCCGGCGCCGCGGGCAGCGAGGAGGACGCGGGCGCCGCGGGCAGCGAGAACGAGACCACTCCGACCGACGCGGCCTCCGCGTCGGTGTCGGCGGACACGTCGACCGACTGATGTGACGCACGTATGACGCAGGCGCCCCCCGGATCCGGGGGGCGCCTGCGTCATGTGGGCGTGCGGGCCGGTTTACGGCTCGAACTTGTACCCCAAGCCGCGCACCGTGACCAGGAAGCGCGGCGCCCCCGGGTCCGGCTCGATCTTGGCGCGCAGGCGCTTGACGTGGACGTCGAGGGTCTTGGTGTCGCCCACGTAGTCCGCGCCCCAGACGCGGTCGATCAGCTGCATCCGGGTGAGCACCCGGCCCGCGTTGCGCAGCAGCATCTCCAGCAGGTCGAACTCCTTGAGCGGGAGGTCGACCTTGCCGCCGGAGACCGTGACGACGTGACGGTCCACGTCCATCCGGACCGGACCCGCCTCCAGGGCGGCCGGCGTGACCTCCTCCGGCTCGCCGCGACGGCGCAGCACCGCGCGGATGCGGGCGACGAGCTCCCGCGAGGAGAACGGCTTGGTCACATAGTCGTCGGCTCCTATTTCCAGGCCGACGACCTTGTCGATCTCGCTGTCCTTGGCCGTGACCATGATCACGGGGACGTTGGACCTGCTGCGCAGCTGGCGGCAGACCTCGGTGCCGGGCAGACCGGGCAGCATCAGGTCGAGGAGGACGAGGTCGGCGCCGTTGCGCTCGAACTCGTCGAGCCCGTCCGGGCCGGTGGCCGCGATGGCGACCTCGAAGCCTTCCTTGCGAAGCATGTAGGACAGAGCGTCGCTGAAGGATTCCTCATCCTCGACGACAAGCACTCGGGTCACGGAAGGACCTCCGGGGCAGGGAATGTTTCAAGGGTGTCGGGGTTGGCGGTCCGATAGGTCCCGTCGCCACCGTTGACGATGAGCGGTCCGCCGGTTGCACGGTCTCGGTCCCGTACGGAACCCGCTTCGGGCAGCCGCAGGGTGAAGGTGGAGCCCTGGCCCTCCGAGCTCCACACGGTGACCTCCCCGCCGTGCGAGGCGGCCACATGCTTGACGATGGCGAGGCCGAGACCGGTGCCACCGGTGGCCCGTGAGCGGGCCGGGTCGACGCGGTAGAAGCGTTCGAAGACCCGCTCGCGGTCCTTCTCCGAGATGCCGATGCCCTGGTCGGTCACGGCGATCTCGATCTCGTCCCCACCCGGAACGGCCAGGCGCCTCGCGGCGATGCCGACACGGGTGCGAGCGGGGCTGTAGTTGACGGCGTTCTCGACGAGATTGCCGAGTGCCGCGGCGAGCTGGCCGCGGTTGCCCCAGATGCGGAGCTCCGCGGTGCCGCCGGCCGCCATGGTGATCTGTTTCGATCCGGCCTGCTGACGGCAGCGGTCGATGGCCTCGGCGACCAGTTCGTCCACCCGGACCGGCTCGGCGTCCTCCAGCGGGTCGTCGTTCTGCACCCGGGAGAGGTCGATCAGTTCCTGTACGAGGTTGGTCAGCCGGGTCGCCTCGATCTGCATCCTGCCGGCGAACCGCTCCACCGCCTCCGGGTCGTCGGAGGCGTCCATGACCGCCTCGGAGAGCAGCGAGAGCGCACCGACCGGGGTCTTGAGCTCATGGCTGACGTTGGCGACGAAGTCGCGCCGTACCGCTTCGATACGGCGCGCCTCGGTGAGGTCCTCGACCAGCAGGAGCACCAGCCGGGAACCCAGCGGAGCGACCCGGGCGGAGACCGCGAGGGCCTCGCCGCGGCCCGTACCGCGCCGCGGCAGGTCCAGTTCGACCTGCCGTATCTCACCGTCCCGGCGGGTGTCCCTGGCCATGTGCAGCATTGGCTCGACGGCCAGCCGGCCGCCCCTGACCAGGCCCAGCGCATACGCGGCGGAGCTGGCCTTGACGACGCTGTCGCTCTCGTCGAGCACGACCGCGGAGGAGGAGAGGACGGAGAGGACCGTGTCGACTCCGGGGGGCAGTGCCCCGTTGCTGTCGGGCCGCAGAGACGTGCGCGTCGGTTTCTTCTGGTCGCGCTCGCTCCAGCGGAACGCCAGCATGGCGATCACACCGGTACACAACCCGGCGATCGCTGCAGCTGCGGCGACCGCCGCGTTCACGTCCATACCTAAAGGTTAAGCGGGTCCGAGCCCACTCTCCCAGCCGTCCGGGTGCCTACTCGAACACTCGTCGCCCAGAGTTCACCGAGGGGCAAGCGTTGGTTCACTTGGTCGGCCGGATCCGGACGCGTACGACACGCAGGGTGAGAGCGTGGGGTTCAGACCTGGCCCCGGGCTTAGTGAGGACTGGAGAGGACTTCCATGCGCGACGCTTACCACGAGGAACTCGACTCGATCGGCGAAGGCCTCGTCGAAATGGCGCGGCTCGTCGGGTCGGCGATCGGGCGGGCGACGACGTCCATGCTCGACGCCGATCTCAAGCTCGCCGAGAGCGTGATCGCTGCGGACCAGAAGGTCGACGACCTGCAGCACGACCTGGAGGCGCGGGCGATCGCCCTGCTCGCACGCCAGCAGCCTGTGGCGACCGACCTGCGGATCGTGGTCACCTCGCTGCGGATGAGCGCCGATCTGGAGCGCTCGGGCGACCTCGCCCAGCACGTCGCCAAGCTGACCCGGCTGCGCTTCCCGGAGTCGGCGGTGCCGAACGACCTGCACGCCACCATCCTGGAGATGGGGCAGCTGGCGCAGCGGCTGATGGCCAAGGCGGCCGAGGTGATCATTACGAAGGATGTCGACCTGGCGCTCCAGCTGGAGCAGGACGACGACGAGATGGACCTGCTGCACCGCACGCTGTTCCAGCACCTGATGGACGACCGCTGGAAGCACGGCATCGAGACCGCCGTCGACGTCACGCTGCTCGGCCGTTACTACGAGCGTTTCGCCGACCACGCGGTGTCGGTCGCCAAGCGGGTCGTCTACCTGGTGACGGGCGAGCACGCCGATGACCTGCAGACGCAGACCCCGGTGGAGGGCGCGTAGCGAAGATCGGGCGGCTTCTGCGCTAGTGCGCCGTCGGTGCGCCGTTCACGTGCGGGCCCGTTTGGGCATGCAATGGGGTGGGGCGGCACGCCGACGTCGTACGCCCCGGTCGTACGTCGTCGTCAGTCGTACGGCCCTGTCGTACGCCTGGATGTACGTCCTTGAGGAGGAACGATGTCCGACTCCCCCACGACCGACCCACAGCAGGAGACACCCGCTGAAGTGGTCCATCTGACGGTGCTCGGTGCCTGTGGCTGCGGCTCGGGCTGCGGGTGCGGCTGCCAGTCGGGCGCCCCGTGCCAGTGCGGCGGCTAGCCGAGACTGACCGGACGCAAGCGTGCAGACGGCGCCCCGTGCGGAACTCCGCGCGGGGCGCCGGTCATGCCCGTTTCAGGCGGCGGTGACGACACCGGTGTTCTGCCTGTGGGCCCGCCGGGGCGAAGCGGCGCCGGTCCCCGACCGGCGGGACGCACCGCGCGAGCCGGCGGGCACCGCGTAGCGAACGCCGTGCGGGGGCGAGCACACCCGCACCCGCACCCCGATCGCCGGTCAGACCGCCGGCTCCACCACGCCCTGCGGCGCACCCGAGGCCGCATCCGGCTCGGCCTCGGCAGCCGTCACCACCCCGGTCACCTTCTCCTCCGGCGAAAGCCCACGCATGAGCATCCAGTACCCGAGCGCCGCCACGGTCCCCAGCACCCCGCACATCCCCCACAGCCACTTCGCCCCGTAGTGGTCGATCACCAGACCGGACATCAGCGGAGCGACCAGCGCCGCCGCCGACCACGACAGCGTGTACATGCCCTGATAGCGGCCCCGGCCGTGGGCCGGGGAGAGGCGGACGACCAGGTTGCTCTGGACCGGTGCGTTGATGATCTCGCCGATCGTCCAGACACAGATCGTCAGCGCGTACACGGCCACCGATCCGGCGAACGCGGTCAGCCCGAATCCGTACCCCGCCAGCAGGGACGACACGATCAGCAGCCGACGCGGGTCGCGGTGCTGGATGAAGCGGCCGACCGGGATCTGGAGTGCCACGATCATCACACCGTTGACGGCGATCGCGGTGCCGAAGTCGGAGCTGGAGAGCCCGTCCGTACCCATCGCGACCGGCAGCCCCACGTACCCCTGCTGGAAGATCAGCGCCACCACGAACGACAGCCCGACGACGCTCATGAACCGGCCGTCGCGCAGCACGGTGGACAGCCGGACGTCGGGCTCGGCCGGCAGCGTGCCGCCGGCCGCCGCGGGCGCCTTCTGCGGCCGGGACTCCGGCACCTTCAGGAAGACGACGACCGCGCAGAACAGCGTCATCGCGGCCTCGACCATGAACCCGGCGAGATAGCTGTACTCGGCGATGAACCCGGCACCGGCGGAGGAGACCGCGAAGCCGAGGTTGACCGCCCAGTAGTTCAAGGAGAACGCACGCACCCGGTCCTCGGGGCGGACGATGTCGGCCATCATCGCCTGGACCGCGGGCCGCGACGCGTTGCTGGCCATACCGACGACAAAGGCGACGGCGGCGATCGCGACCGGATGGACCATGAAGCCGAGCACGGCCACCGACACGGCGGTCGAGCTCTGCGCGATCAGCATGGTGGGCCGGCGCCCGAGCCGGTCGGTCATCACCCCGGCACCGAGCGAGGAGATGACCCCGCCCAGTCCGTGCAGCGCGGCGACCAGACCCGCGTACGAGGCGGAGTAGCCGCGGTCCAGAGTCAGGTAGAGCGCCATGAAAGTGGCGACGAACGCCCCGAGCCGGTTGACCAGGGTGCTGGTCCACAGCCACCAGAACTCTCTGGGGAGACCGGAGACGGTCTCGTGTGCGGCCCGTCTGAGACCGGCGACAGACATACGGGTTCCCCCAGGGACGTGCGGGACGGATGCGGTCGGTAAGTGTCCCGGCCGCAGTCCGAACATTACGAAGCGGGGGTTCCCGACCGCCACTCGATTGACGCGCGCCGTCAATCGTCCCCGGCCGCCCCCTCGCACTGTCCGCCCTGTGACCGGGGGAGCGAGGGCCCGGAGGCTTCGATTACGCTCGGGCTCATGGCCGACGCACCGTACAAGCTGATCCTCCTCCGCCACGGCGAGAGCGAATGGAACGCGAAGAACCTGTTCACCGGTTGGGTGGACGTCAACCTCACCGAGAAGGGCGAGAAGGAGGCAGTCCGCGGCGGTGAGCTGCTCAAGGACGCCGGTCTGCTCCCCGATGTCCTGCACACCTCCCTCCAGAAGCGCGCCATCCGCACCGCCCAGCTCGCGCTGGAGGCCGCGGACCGCCACTGGATCCCGGTCCACCGCTCCTGGCGGCTGAACGAGCGCCACTACGGCGCCCTCCAGGGCAAGGACAAGGCGCAGACGCTCGCCGAGTTCGGCCAGGAGCAGTTCATGCTCTGGCGCCGCTCGTACGACACCCCGCCGCCGGCCCTCGAGGACGGCACCGAGTTCTCGCAGAGCGACGACCCGCGCTACGCCACGATCCCGAGCGAGCTGCGCCCGCGGACCGAGTGCCTCAAGGACGTCGTCGAGCGCATGCTGCCGTACTGGTACGACAACATCGTCCCGGACCTGCTGACCGGTCGCACGGTCCTGGTCGCCGCCCACGGCAACAGCCTCCGCGGCCTGGTCAAGCACCTCGACGGCATCTCCGACGCCGACATCACGGGCCTGAACATCCCGACCGGCATCCCGCTCGTCTACGAGCTCGACGCCGACTTCCGCCCCCTGAAGCCGGGCGGCACATACCTCGACCCGGACGCGGCAGCGGCCGCCATCGAGGCCGTGAAGAACCAGGGCAAGAAGAAGTAGCCTTTTTTGATCATGCCTCCCACCTGCGCAATCGGCGCGGTTGGGAGGCATTTTCGCGGCCCGGGCACTCCGATCAGGGCCCTCAGCGGCCCCGGATCGGAGTGTCCGGGCGGTACGGCCCTCGGCAAACCGTCTACGAGCGGCATCGCCGCCGGAAGGCCGACGCCACCTGGAAAGCCGTGCTGAGCGGCACTCCGGCCATCGCCGCGATCGTCATCCGGCTCCGCGACACGGTCCAAGAACCGAACGGCCTAGGCTACTTCCCGTCGGTCAGCAGCAACTCACTTGTTGACCAGGGGATCAGGGGGACGAATGGCGACGTGCGATGCGCCTGAAGTGTTCCAGCCGCTGCAGGCGGACGATCCGTCCGTGGTGGCCGGTTATCGTCTGGCCGCGCGGCTCGGTGCAGGCGGCATGGGGCGGGTCTACCTGTCGCACACGCAGGGCGGCCGGCCGGTGGCGATCAAGGTCGTCCGGCCCGAACTGGCCGACGACCCCGCCTTCCGGCGGCGTTTCCGCCGGGAGATGGAGGCCGCCCGGCGGGTCAGGGGCGCGTACACCGCGGAGCTGATCGACGGCGACGCGGACGGCGCACCGCCCTGGCTGGCCACGCTGTACGTACCCGGACCCTCGCTGGCGGAGGCTGTCGGACGGGCTGGGGCGCTGCCGGTGCCCGCGGTGCTGTGGCTGATGGCCGGAGTCGCCGAGGCTCTCCAGGCCATCCACGGTGCGGGGATCGTGCACCGCGACCTGAAGCCGTCGAACGTCCTGCTCGCGTCCGACGGCCCGCGCGTGATCGACTTCGGCATCTCGCTGGCCGCGGGCGTCAGTTCGTACACCGCCACGGGGTCCACCATCGGCACGCCTCAGTTCATGGCTCCCGAGCAGGCGTCCGGGGGCGAGGTCACGGCGGCGACCGACGTGTTCGCGCTCGGCCAGACCGCGGCGTTCGCGGCGCTCGGTGAGCCGCTGTACGGGGATGGTCCCGCGGTCAGCGTGCTGTACCGGATCGTGCACTCCGAGCCCGATCTGTCGCTGCTGCCCACTCGGCTCCGCCCGTTGATCGCCCGCTGCCTGGCCGCCGATCCGGCGGAGCGTGCCACCCTGGCGGAGGTCGTGGAGTGGTGCCGCCAGGAGCTGGGCGGGGACGCCGACGCGGGCGCAGGGCCGACCGTCTGGCGAGAGGTCATGGGGCCGGAAGTGACGGTGCCGCCACCCGTGTCCGATCCCACGCCGGCACACACGCTGCCGCTGGTCGCCACCGGGCCGCAGCAGGCGCGGGATCCGTGGGCGGCGCCGACGGACCCGGGCAGGGCGCCCTCACGAAGACGCGGGACCAGGCCGGCCATGGGCGCGGCTGTGACGGCGGTCGTGCTGGTGCTCACGGTCCTGGCGTGGACGGTCATGGACGCGACGGGCGTGTTCCGTGGCCGGGACGATGGCCGCTCGGGTGGTACGGGCTCGGCGGCGGCGGCCGGTCCGGGGACGACCGCGGAGGCGTCCACCTCCCCTTCCCCGTCCGCCCCTGGGGCGAAGTCGGGGGCCGATGGCGATGGGGCGGGCGAGGGGCCGGGCGAGGCGTCGGGAGCAGCCAACCCCTCAGCGACCGCACCCGCGTCGACGCACGGCGAACCGTACACCGGGCAGTGGCTGGACGCGAAGAACTCACTGAGCTTCAAGAAACCGGTCCAACGCAAGGACCGCAAGGGGGACATCCGTTTCACCTGCGCGAAGGACGCCGGCTGCACGCTGGAGAGCGACACCAGCGTGTTCACCATGGTCTTCGGCGATCCGGTCGCGGGCCCCGACGAGTGCCGCCTCCTCACCAACGGTCAGACGGCCCATCGCCTCCCGCTCGCCGCGGCGGCGTCCGGCAGGGAGATCTGCGTCCAGCACCGCAACGGGGACATCGCGCTGCTCGTAATCGTGACGAAGTCGACCGCGATGCCGGACATCGCCTTTGTGACCGCGGACATGACGGTGTGGCGGCGGGCGGGCTAAGGGCTGTCCCGTAACCCCCGGCGGGCGCGCGACGACAGCTACGGCACCTCGCCGCGTTGTCGGAACGCCCGAATACGCCCACTATGAGGACGCCCCTCCGCCTTGCGATGCACCGCATCTGACGCCGCGCGCTGATCCACCAGGGATTAAGGGACATCCCTTAGGGCTGTCAGCCCGATCATCGCTGAGGGGAAGTCGTTGGCACCGAGTCCACAGTTACTTGGCTCTGCGTCCACACCGACCTGACCATTCCCTGTCGCACTGAAGGGCGTTACAGCCCCTAGATTGGGGCGCGCGCGTTGAGAGATCGGGAGAACGAACATGGGTGAGCCTCTGAAGACCTTTGTCGGCGGCACCGAGGTCGAAGTGCCCAACAGCATCCCGGACATCCGTGCCACGCTCCCCGAGGACAGACGCGAGGAGTTCGACCACGCCATCAACGAGGCCGGGGTGCACGAGATCCAGGCCGTCATGCGGCACTGGATGCTGGAGGCCGTGCCCGATCCCGAGGCCGAGCGGATCCTGGACCGGCTGGCGCAGGACGAGGCGGAGAGGCGGAGCGTCTCTTGAGTTTCCGCATCTCATACGCCCCGCCCGCCGACGACACCCTGGCCAAGATGCGGGAGAGCGGTACGTTCCGCGACGAGATGGCGCGGACCTTGGGGCGCGACCCGTACGCGCACGGGTCGTCGGCCGTCAAGAGTGAGCACGACCGCCGCGAGGCGACGGTCCTCGGGGCCATCGTGCTCTATTACGTGTCCGGGTCCGTTCTCACGGTCACCGTGGTGCGGCTCGTCCCGCTTCCCTGAGGCCGTTCGCCCCGGGCCCGTTCGCCCGGACGGGTCCCGCTGTTCAGGCCAGCTTCGCGAGCTGCGCGTCGACCACCGCGGTCGGCAGCGGGTAGTCCTTGCCGGTGCCGGACGCCGCCAGGTTGAGCGATGTGAACGAGGCGATCGTGGCGCCCTGGCGCACGACCACGAGTTTGAACGGGGCCTTCTCGCCGCCCTGTTCCACTGTCACCGTCCAGGCCGCGGCCTCCTCGCCGCCCGAGATCTTCTCCTCCTCGATCTTGACGACCTTCTGCTTGTCGCCGGCCACGGTGAGGCCGAAGCCGCCGGAGCACGCGGTGGCCGCGGTGCGCAGGCCGTCGATCGTGTCCTGGGCGCCCTTGCCGTCGTACGAGGAGAGGGACGCCATCGTCGTCGTGATGTCGAAGGCCGCGATGAACGCCTCCTCCGCGTCCGCGCTGTCCTGCTTCTCCTTCTGGTCCTTCTTGGGCTCGCTGACGACCTTGCGCTGGTTGGCCGCCACGGGCTTGCCGACCCGGGCGCCCAGCAGTGCGTCGGCGAAGGTGTCACAGGCCTTGTCGTCCACGGTGACCGCGGACGCGTCGACGGCGTCGTCCTTGCCCGCCTTGCTGACCTTGTGCCCCTTGACGTCGCCCTGGACCAGCGCCGCCTTGTCCAGTTCGGCGGCGGTCAGCGCCTTGACCGCGGCGGGCTCGGCCGCAGCGCTCTCCTTGCCCTTTCCGTCCGCGCCCCCACTGCCGGAATCCGAGCCTCCGCAGGCGGTGGCGACCAGAGCGAGGGAAGCCGTGCAGGCGGCAACGGCGGCGCGACGTATGACAGTAGGTCTCATGACCCAACTCTATGAGTCAGCAGTGGTTTGACGATCAACCAATTCGGGCACAGGAGTTGATCGTAATTGCGTTGTGATCATCCGGTGAAGACGCCGGGCGGGTACCCGGGTCGGCGCAGAACCGTCCGGTCCACAACCGGCGCGAAGGGGCACGCACATGCAGAGCCGAGCAACCGTCTCCACCGTCCTCGACGACATCGGAATCGGGGCCGGCCGCATCGCGGCGTGCGGCCCGCTCACCGGTGGCACGTACAACGCCGTCACCCGCGTCACGCTCACCGACGGGCGGGACTGGGTGGTGAAAATACCGCCGCCGCCGACCGCCGCGGCGATGACCTACGAGCGCGACCTCCTGGTCAATGAGGTCACCTTCTACTCGGCGGCGGCAGCGATGGGGGACGTCGCGGTCCCCGGTGTCGTGCACAGCCGGCTCGATCCCGGCTCCGCGACCGGACCGTACCTGATCATGTCGGCCTGCCCCGGGCAGCCCTGGTACGGGATCAGCCCGGCCCTGGCGGACGGCGAGGAGCGGCGGCTCAGGCACGAGCTGGGGCGGCTCGTCGGGCGGCTGCACTCCGTCACCGGGCCCGGCGGATTCGGCTACCCGGCCCAGGCGCTGGGCCCGTTGGCCCCGACCTGGCGGCAGGCGTTCACCGCCATGACGGACGCCGTGCTTGCCGACGCGGACGCGTACGGTGCCCGGCTGCCGCGCCCGACGGACCCGATCCGCGCGCTGCTCCGCTGCGGCGCCCGTCCTCGACGACGTCACCCGGCCCGCCCTCGTCCACTTCGACCTGTGGCAGGGCAATCTGCTCGTCGACGGGGAGCCGGGGGCCCGGACGATCGGCGGGATCATCGACGGGGAGCGGATGTTCTGGGGCGACCCGGCCGCCGACTTCGTCTCGCTCGCCCTGCTCGGGGATGTGGAGAAGGACGAGGATCTCCTCGCCGGGTACGCGTCGTCGGCGGCGGACGGGGCCGTGGTGTTCGACTCGTCCCTGCGGCTGCGGCTCGCGCTCTACCGCTGCTATCTCTACCTGATCATGCTGGTGGAGACCGTCCCCCGCCGCTCCCCCGCCGAGACGCGGGAGTGGGTATGGCGCGAGGTCGGGCCGCAGCTCGAATCGGCGCTGGTGGACGTCGAGTCGGCGCTGCGGACCCGGAAGTGACCGCAGCGCCGACGCCCGTCAGCGCACCAGGGCGCGCTGTGCGTCGTGCAGGTTCGGCGGCCACACCGCTTCCGGTGTGCCGTACGCCTCCAGCCGCGTGTGCAGGTCGCCGGTGAAGTCCGGGACGTCGATCTGGTCGAACTCCGTCACCTCGCTGACGCCGACCGTCGCGCTGTACGGGGCGAGCCCGTCGATCCGCATCAGGCCGGCCCGCCCGTTGGTGACCCGGATGTTCCAGTGCGTGAAGCGGGCGCCGAAGAGCGGTCCCGCGCTCGCGTCGCCGCCGTGCCGGCCGTTGTTGTTCACCGTGATGTCGGTGCGGACGTTGGCGAACGGCATCCCGCGGTGCGAGTCGAACGTCCCCATCTCCATCTCGCCGCGCGACCAGACGTTGTAGCTGGACAGCCCCTCGACGTTGATGCCGTGCAGCTGCGTCCCCGCGGGCGCCGGGACGGTGCGCTGAGCGATCGTGAAGTCCTCGATCAGGTTGTCGTGCGAACCCTCACGGCAGTAGTACGGGTGGTGGGAGCCGCGGCCCTCGACCCGTGTGCCGCGCAGGGTGCAGGCGGACGCGCCGATCAGCCCGAAGCCGTTGTCGACGTGGCGGACGGTGATGTCGTCCGCCCAGCAGTCGTACGCGCACTGGAAGGCGACCCCGTTGTATCCCTTGTCGAGCAGATGCAGCGACTGCGGGGTCTCGACCGCCTCGAGGGTGAGGCCCTCGACGCCGGAGCCGGTCAGCGGGGTGGCGAGCGTGGTCAGGCGCGGGTCCCACTCGGGGCGGACATCCAGCGGGAGCGGACGCTCCAGGGTGACCTTGTGCCCGTGTACGGCGGTGATGCGGACCGGCCACTCGTAGGGAACGTACGAGGTCAGCTTGGTCTTGTCGTCCCAGTAGTACTCCTCAGGGCCGGGGCCGCCGCCCGCCATGTGCTCCAGGAGGGTGTGGTCGGCGTCGTCGGCGAGGCGGAGCAGGACGAGCCCGCCGCGCTTCAGCTGCTTCGTGGACTCGACGGTGATCGACCGGTCGCCGCGGCGGGCGGCTGCGACCGTCGTCAGGGTCTGCCACTCGTCGCGCTTGTTGCCGGTCCAGCCCTCGAAGGGCCAGGCCTTCGCCTTGATGGCGTCGGTGAGCGAGGTCCAACGGTCCTCGGGGCAGAGCCAGATGAGGCCGCCGGCCCAGGACCAGCTGGACTTGTCGCCGCCGTAGCGGCTGCCGTACACGCCGATCAGCTCGGTGAGGTTCTTGGTCGCGTACAGCTTCGTACGTCCGCTGCCCGCACCGCGCACCACCACATTGCTGTGGCCGATCCGGATGATGTCGTCGATGCGGTACGTGCCTGCGGGAATGAGCACCGTGCCACCGCCACGCTCTCCGGCAGCGGCGATGGCACGGTTGATCGCGGGGGCGGCGTCGGCGGAGCCGTCCGGTTCGGCGCCGTAGTGCAGGACGTTGGCGACGACTTTGCGGTGCCGGGGGAGGTCGGAGCCACCCCGGTAGCCGGCCCGGCCGATGAACGGAACCTGGGCGTGGGTGAAGGGGGTGGCGGCGAACTCGCGCCAGAGGGGGGTGACGCCGCCCGAGGCGTGGCCGCCCTGCGCGCCCTGCGTGGCCGCCCGGGCGGTGCCCGCGCCGATCACGCCGGTCGCCGCGGCTGCGGCCACGGCCACCGCGCTGCCGAGCAGTCCACGTCTGCTGATGTTCCCCACAGAAGCCATCGAACCGACCCGCCTTTCATACATGTGAACGACGTTCATGTTTGCGTCGGCGGTGAGCATGCCACGGCGCGACGGCGCAGCGAAAGAGTCGTGCGCCGCCGAATTGGGTGGACCGAGAAGGTCAGTTGGCGGGGCGCTGGGTCAGATGCGTGAACGCGTCCAGATTCCGCGTGGACTCGCCGCGCGACACCCGCCACGCGTACTCCTTGCGGATCGCGCTCGCGAAGCCCAGCTCCAGCAGTGTGTTGAAGGAGCCGTCGGCCGCTTCGAGGACGACGCCGAGCAGCCGGTCCAGCTCCTCGGGGGTGACCACGGAGAGCGGCAGCCGGCCGACGAGATAGATGTCGCCGAGCCGGTCGATCGCGTAACTCACGCCGAAGAGCCGCAGGTTGCGCTCCAGCAGCCAGCGGTGGACCGCCGCGTCGTTCTCGTCCGGGTGGCGGATGACGAACGCGTTGAGGGAGAGCGAGTGCGCGCCGACGATGAGGGAGCAGGTGGTGGACAGCTTGCGGGTGCCGGGCAGCTTCACGACGTAGCTGCCGGACTCGGGGCTCTCCCACTCGAGCTCGGCGTCCTTCAACGTCGCCTCGATGACCTGCGCGGTTGCCGCTGCGGCGGATACGTCAGCCATGGGGTGAGCGTACGTCAGCCGGGATGCACGCATGGGCGCGGGCGCGGGTCGCGTGGGTCTGCCGTGGCGCTCGCGCACCTCGGCCATGGGCTCGCGCCTGCTTCAGCCTTGGTGCACGCGTACGCGACGGCGGTGCTCGTGAAGGGCGGCCGTGTAGACGTCGGCGGTCGCGGACGCCGCCGTGTCCCAGCCGAAGCCCTGCGCATGCGCGGCGGCCGCCGCACCCATCCTGGCGACGAGTTCCGGCGACTCGGCGAATCGGGCCAGCTGCTGCGCGTACGCCTGCGGGTCGTGCCCGGGGATCAGGAAGCCGCTCGCCCCGTCCCGTACCGCCACCGGCAGTCCGCCGACGGCAGCCGCGACCACCGGGGTGCCGGCCGCCTGCGCCTCGATGGCGACCAGGCCGAACGATTCGCTGTACGAGGGCATGACCAGCACGGACGCCGCCCGGAACCAGTCGGCGAGCTGGTCCTGCCCGACCGGCGGGTGAAACCGTACGACATCCGCGATCCCGAGCCGCGCCGCCAGCTTCTGCAGGCCCTCCGGCTTGGCGAGCCCGCTGCCGCTGGGGCCGCCGACCACCGGTACGACCATCCGGGTCCGCAGCGACGGATCGCGGTCCAGCAGCACGGCCACCGCGCGCAGCAGCACATCGGGGGCCTTCAGCGGCTGGATACGGCCGGCGAAGAGCGGGACGAAGGCGTCCTGGGGCAGTCCGAGGCGGGCCCGGGCGGCGGCCCGGCCGTCGGCGGGGCGGAAGCGTTCCAGGTTGACCCCGGGGTGGACGACGGCGACGGCCGCCGGATCGGCCTCGTAGAAGCGGACGAGCTCGTCCGCCTCCTCCGCGGTGTTCGCGATCAGCCGGTCGGCGGCGCTGACGATCTGGGTCTCGCCGATGACCCGGGCGGCCGGCTCGGGGGTGTCACCCTCGGCGAGCGCCGCGTTCTTCACCTTCGCCATGGTGTGCATGGCGTGCACGAGGGGGACGCCCCATCGCTGCGCGGCGAGCCAGCCGACATGGCCGGAGAGCCAGTAGTGGGAGTGGACCAGGTCGTAGTAGCCCGGGCGCTGGCCGGCCCAGGCCTGCATCACCCCGTGGGTGAAGGCGCAGAGCTGGGCGGGCAGGTCCTCCTTGGCCAGACCTTCGTACGGCCCCGCGTCGACGTGCCGCACCAGGACGCCGGGCGCCAGTTCGACCGCCGGAGGCAGGGCGCCGGTGGTGGCCCGGGTGAATATCTCCACCTCGATGTTGATCGCGGCGAGCCGTTTGGCCAGCTCCACGATGTAGACGTTCATGCCGCCCGCGTCGCCCGTACCCGGCTGGTGAAGCGGGGAGGTGTGCACGGAGAGCATCGCGATGCGCCGCGGTTTGCGGTGACTGCCGGGGAAGGCACCGGGAAACCTCAGGCGTGGCGCCATGCGGTTGCTGCCGAGCCGAGAGACGTACTGGCTCACGTCGTCCGGTCCTCCTCGCTCGGGGCATGACACTGAAGGGGCATGCGCCCCCTCGGACCCTGAAACAGCGGAACGCCTCCTTTCATTTCCGCTTCCGTTTCCGTTTTGCCAAATCATTACGATCAGCTACGGCGCGTCACCGCGGCCCGCCCGGGTCCGCGGGATCGTTAGGCTCGCTGTCATGCGCCCCATCGGCACCGCGACCCGCGGGACCACCAACCCGAACCGGCTCCGCCGCATGGACCGCTGGATCGCCGCCACGCACGGCCCCGCCCTGCGCCGCTCCGACGCCCCCGTCGCGGTCGACCTCGGATACGGCGCCGCCCCCTGGACCGCCGTCGAGCTGCTGCAACGCCTGCGCACCGCCGAGCCGCGCACCGCGGTCGTCGGCATCGAGATCGACCCGGACCGGGTCGCGGCAGCGAAGCCGTACGAGCGCGAGGGCCTCACCTTCGTCCACGGCGGCTTCGAGATCCCGCTGCCCGGCCGCCCCGCCCTCATCCGGGCGGCGAACGTGCTGCGCCAGTACGACGAGGGTGAGGTCGCCGCGGTCTGGCGGCGGCTTTGCGCCCGGCTCGCCCCCGACGGGCTTCTGGTGGAGGGCACCTGCGACGAGATCGGACGGCGCCATGTGTGGGTGGCGCTCGGCCCGGAAGGCCCGCGCACGGTCACGTTCGCAACCCGCCTCGGCTCCCTCGACCGCCCCTCCGACCTCGCGGAACGCCTCCCCAAGGCGCTGATCCACCGCAATGTGCCGGGCGAACCGGTCCACGCGTTCCTGCGCGACTTCGACCGGGCGTGGGCCGCAGCGGCTCCGTACGCCTCACTGGGCGCGCGGCAGCGCTGGATCACCGCGGTGCGCACGCTGTCGGGGGACTGGCCGCTGACGGACGGGGTACGACGGTGGCGGCAGGGCGAAGTCACGGTGGAATGGTCGGCGTTGCGGCCCGAGCGGTAGCCGGACAAGCGCGCAGCGGTGGCCCGACGGGCGCCGAGCGACGGCCCAACAGGCGCTGAACAGGTGCGGTCCGGGGCGCAACCGGGAACACGGACGCGACGCCGTTCGTCC
This sequence comes from Streptomyces sp. NBC_01717, assembly GCF_036248255.1. Taxonomy (NCBI): domain Bacteria; kingdom Bacillati; phylum Actinomycetota; class Actinomycetes; order Kitasatosporales; family Streptomycetaceae; genus Streptomyces; species Streptomyces sp. NBC_01717. The sequence continues at coordinate 4,453,478 of NZ_CP109178.1, forward strand.
GGGATGAAGGGGAATGCCTCTGTTGCTTTTCGGTACGGCATGGCACGATCGCGACGCCACGAAAAGTTACTGACGGTAAATCAGATCCGCTCGGAGGGGGAGCTTGTGAACCGACGTCACTGTGCCGCTGCCGCGATCACTCTGGTCTGCGCTCTGGCCGTACTGACCGTGCCGACCCAGGCCTTCGCCACACCCGCACCACCCTCTCCCTCCCACTCCTCCTCCCCCACCGCACCGGCAGGTCCACAGGGGAAGAGCCTCGAAGAGGTACGCGAGGAGATCGACGCCCTCTACCGCAAGGCCGGGGCGGCCACCGACGCGTACAACCTCGCCGAGGAGCAGGCGAAGAAGCAGTCCGGCGAGATCGTCAAGCTGGCGCAGGCGATCGTCGCGGGACAGGCGAAGATCGCCGACCTCAAGAGCCGGGCGGGTGCCCAGGCCCGCGAGCAGTACCGCACCGGCGGGCTGCCGCCGGGCGCGCAGATGATGCTCAGCGACGACCCGCGGCTGTTCATGGACGGTGTGAACAAGGTCTGGCAGGGCCAGCAGGCCGCCAAGGGGGTCCTCGGCGAACTCACCAGGACCCAGCAGGACTTGGAGGCGTACACCAAGGACGCGAGCAGCAACTGGAAGAAGCTCGAGGCCAATCGCCTCAAACAGGCCAAGGCCAAGAAGCGGATCAACGGGCAGATCGCGGCGGCGAAGAAGCTGGAATCACAGCTGGAGAAGGAGGAGCGGGCACGCCTTCTCGAACTGGAGCAGGAGGCGGAGTACAAGGCGCAGACCGCCTGGCTCGGCTCCGGCGCGCTCAAGGAGATCAACCGCGAGGCGAGCGCCCGCGGAAAGAAGGCGGTGGCCTTCGCGACGGCCCAGATCGGCAAGCCGTACGTCTGGGGGGCCGAGGGCCCCGGATCGTACGACTGCTCGGGCCTGACGTCCCAGGCGTGGGCGGCGGCGGGACGGCCGATCCCGCGCACCTCGCAGGAGCAGTGGCGGCAGCTGCCGCACATCGCCGTCAAGGACATGCGCCCCGGCGACCTGATCATCTACCACGGTGACGCCAGCCATGTGGGGATGTACATCGGCGACGGTGCCATCGTGCACGCACCGCGCCCGGGGCGGAACGTGACACTCGCGGGGGCGGGCTCGATGGAGATCCTCGGGGTGGTTCGCCCGGACCGGTGACCGGGCCACGCCGTACGGACCCGGGCCGCCGCGCGCGAGTGACCCGGACCACGCGCTCGCCCCGCCGCGCCGTGAGGCACGCCACCCGCACCCATACCGCAGGGGTGATGTTCGTCATGACCCTCGGACCGCCCAGGGGTGCGGATTTCTCGCCGGATCCGTGACGGGACGCGGCTTATGGCTCCGCATATGCCAGCGGTCGGATGACATTCGCCATTCCGTTCGCATGTCCAGTACCGCTATGGTCCCGGTCTGGTGGGTCGTCGATCGTCGTTCCGCCGCGCCCTCGGGGGGAGGGAAGGAAACCGAACCTATGCCCGTACCCGTACCGCAGCAGCGTGTCGCTCCCACCTCGGAGGCCACCCACGTCGCCCACCTCACCCTCCTGGTGATCGAGGACGACCCGGCGGGCACCTTCACCGTCCCGGAGCTCCCTGCCGCGGCCGGCACCCGGGTCCGCATCCGGACCGCCCGCAATCTGACCGAGGCGGGACGGCTCCTCACGGACGACGTCGACTGCATCCTGCTGGACCTGGCCCTGCCGCCCAGCAGCGAGGCTCGCGTCGACGAGGGTGCCGAGGGGCCCGCGGAGCTCGCCACCCTCAAGCACGTCCTGCGGGTCGCACCGCGCCACGCCGTCCTCGCGCTCACCGCGGAGGACGACACCGAGCTGGCCGCCGAGGCGGTTCGCGTCGGCGCCCAGGACTACCTCTTCCGCGGCGAGCTCGACGGGCGGCTGCTGACGCGCGCCATCCGCTACGCCGTCGAACGCAAACGCGCCGACGTCGCGCAGCACCAGCTCACCGAGTCGAAACTGCGCGCCCAGGAGAACGCCCGGCTGGAACGCGGCCTGCTGCCCACCCCGCTGCTGCAGGGCTCCGATCTGCGGTTCGCCGCCCGCTACCGCCCCGGCCGCAGCCGTGCGCTGCTCGGCGGGGACTTCTACGACACGGTCCGTACTCCCGACGGCACCGTCCACGCGATGATCGGTGACGTCTGCGGCCACGGCCCGGACGAGGCGGCGCTCGGTGTCGAACTGCGCATAGCGTGGCGGGCGTTGACGCTGGCAGGGCTCTGCGGGGACGAACTGCTCTCCACGCTCCAGCAGGTTCTGGAGCACGAACGGGAGAGCGAGGAGATCTTCGCGACGCTCTGCACCGTCGACATCACCCCCGACGGCCGACGCGCCGGGCTCTGCCTGGCGGGCCACCCCGCCCCGCTGATCACTCGCCACGGACGGGCCGCTCAGCTGCTCCCGTACGAGGACGGCGGCCCGGCGCTGGGCCTGCTGCCGCACGCCCGCTGGCCGCGCCGCCAGGTCGAACTGGGCGGGTCGTGGAGCCTGATGATGTACACGGACGGGCTGATCGAGGGTCGCGTCGGGCCGACCGGAACGCAGCGGCTCGGCCAGGAGGGCATGGTCGCGATGATCAACCGCCAGCTGACGGAGGGGCTCAGCGGCGAGGCGTTGCTGGAGGCGGCCGTCGCCGAGGTGCGCGAGCTGAACGGCGGCGAACTCACCGACGACGTCGCGGTCCTGCTGCTCGACCGCGACCGGAGCACCGACCGGAGCCGCAATGGTGATCGGGGCCGGAGCGCGTCCCTTCCGCGCCCCCGCCCCGGATCGGCGTCACCCGTGAGCGCTCAGCGCCCGCCGTTGTAGGGCCCGTACGGGCCGTCGCTGCTGGAACCACCGCGCCGGCCGCCGCCGCCACCGGAGACCGCCTTCAGCGCGGGCCGTACGTCGACCATGAAGACGATCGACGCGACCGCGCCCGCAAGCTGCAGGAACAGCATCGGCACGAAGAGGTTCACGGCAACGGTGATGCCGAGAATGATCAGCCAGAAGGACTTCTTCTGCTTGTCCGCGGCGCGGTACGCATCCTCGCGGGCCGTCGCGGCCAGGAACAGCGCGACCACGGCCAGGACGAGCATGATCAGGTAGAGCAGCCAGACAAGTGTGCTGAACCCCGTGAGCAACATGGTGTGCACCGCCTAATGAATGGATGAGCGCCTCGCCGCCAAGGTACCGGGACAACGAGCCGGCCACCCCGAAAGGTGCCCGGCCCGCGCCCCGGTACACATCGGCCGCGGCGCTACTTGGCGGTCGGCGGCGTGGTCTTCTTCGCTACGGGCTTGCGCACGGGCGTCGGCGCCTTCTTGGCGGGCGTGCCGGGGGTCCGGGTCTCCGCCTTGGCGGCGCTCTTCGGCTCGCTCTTCGCGGCAGGCGCCGGCTTCGGCTTCGGCTCGGACTCCCGCCGCGGCTCGACCACGACGGCGATCTCCACAAGATCCTCGGCGGTCTCGCCACGCCACGTCTTCACGGTCTGCTCGCCGCGCTCGGCGACCTTCTCGTACGTCTCCCGGGCCCGGACCGCGTACTCCGCGGCCACACCCAAGCTCCGCAGCGCCAGGTCCTGAGCGGACTCGCCGAGCTTCTTCAGATCGGTGTCGAGCGAACCGAGCACCTCGGTGACCTTGGCCTGCACGGTGGCCTGCGCCTCCTTGGCCTGCGTGGTCACCTTCTCCTGCACGGCCCGCGGGTCGGCGTTGCGCACAGCCTCGAACCGCTCGGGCGCCTCGGCCCGCAGCTGCTCGATCAGCGCCGGGACCTTCCGCGCCTGCTCGACGGCGAGGTCGGCCGTACCGGCGGCGAAGTAGAGAGGGGTCGGGTCGGTGAGGGTCTTACGCAGGTCATCGGTGATGGCCATGACTGTGGTCCTCCCGGATCATCAGACTCAGTTTGAGGGTGGTGAAGGCTTTGAAGCTGTATCGGCATCTGTGCCGTCGGCGCTGAGGCCGGATTCGTCATCGGTGTCGCCGGAGCCGGATTCGAACCCGTTCTCCTTGCGGAAGGAGTCGTAGATCTGCAGCAGCACGTTCTTCTGCCGCTCGTTTATGGACGGATCGGCCAGGATGACCGCCCGGGTCTCCAGCTCCTCCCGCTCCCGCTCGTCCAGAATCCCGGCCCGCACATAGAGGGTCTCCGCGGAGATCCGCAGCGCCTTGGCGACCTGCTGCAGCACCTCGGCGCTCGGCTTGCGCAGCCCGCGTTCGATCTGGCTGAGATACGGATTGGACACCCCGGCGGCATCGGCGAGCTGCCGCAGCGAGAGCTGCGCAGTGCGGCGCTGCTCGCGCAGGTACTCGCCGAGATTGCCGACGTTGAGTGATGCCATACCTCGATAGTGCGCCATCACCGCTAACTATTGCAAGCACGTGCTTGCAATAGTGTTCCACATCACGGTACGTGACCGAGTGACCCCGAGTGTCGTATGCGCCGTTGGCATCGGCGGCCGGCTTCCGGCCGGGGTCGAACGCAGCGCGCCGGATCTCGGCACCGAGTGCGGGGATCCCGTCGTGCGTCGCGAAACAGGTGCCCGGACCGATCAGGATTCGAGAAGCGCGGACCCCCGGGCCGCAGTTAGCGTGACCGCGCGGAGGTGGTTCCGGTGGTTCTCCTTCTCTTGCGGGCTGGGCCCGGTCAAGACGAACGGCCAACGGAGAAATCACCGTCCGAGGCGATCGGGCTGCCGATCGCCGGACAAACCCGACCGGACCCACGACTTCAGGAGTGACCATGACCGGCTCTTCCACCCAGGGCATCAAGACCGTGCTGCACCCCGTTTCCGACCTGGCGGCGGCCAAGAAGGTGTACGCCGCCCTGCTCGGCGTACCGCCGCAGGCCGACGAGTCCTACTACGTCGGCTTCGAGGCCGCGGGCCAGCACATCGGGCTGGTGCCGGGCGGTGGACCGCAGGGCATGACCTCACCGGTGGCCTACTGGCACGTGCCGGACATCGAGGCGAAGCTCGCCGAGGTGACCGCCGCGGGTGCCACCGTGCAGGAGCCCGCTCACGATGTCGGTGGCGGCCGGCTGGTGGCCACCGTCACCGACCCCGACGGCAACGTCCTCGGGCTGCTTCAGGACCGATGAGCGCCGACTGAGTACCGGCCCCCGCTCCCGCGCCCTGGTCCACCCGCGAGGTGTCCTTGATCGGGAGTGGAGTCGAGGTCCTCGGGATCGACGGCCCGAGAGGCAGGAGCGGGGGGGCCGGTTCACCGCGCACACCGGCCTCGGCCCGCGTGCGCCGGCCACCCTGCACCTCGTTCCGCATCGCCCCGCGTGCCGCCGGCTGGTCCGACACGTCGGCGGGCGGGACGCGTCGCCTGGAACTCGAGGTTCCACGGGCCGAAGCAAAAGAGAACCGGACGTACTGCTCGAACTTTGGTTGGATCGAGCCAGGCGACACCGACGGAGACCGCGAAGGCGGGCCCGCCCGACAGATGGAGACACCATGAGCCCGGCCAAGAGGAAGAACACGCAGTCGCCTGCGCCGCACGCTGCCGACAGCCACGATCTGCTCCGCGTGCACGGTGCGCGCGTGAACAATCTCAAGGACGTCAGCATCGAGATCCCCAAGCGCCGCCTGACGGTTTTCACCGGCGTCTCCGGCTCGGGCAAGAGCTCGCTGGTGTTCAGCACCATCGCCGCGGAGTCGCAGCGGATGATCAACGAGACCTACAGCGCCTTCGTGCAGGGCTTCATGCCGACGCTGGCGCGGCCGGAGGTCGACGTACTCGAAGGGCTGACGACCGCGATCATCGTCGACCAGCAGCGGATGGGAGCCGACCCCCGCTCCACCGTCGGTACCGCCACCGACGCCAACGCGATGCTGCGCATCCTCTTCAGCCGGCTCGGCAAGCCGCACATCGGCCCGCCCAGCGCGTACTCCTTCAACACCGCCTCGGTCCGGGCGAGCGGTGCGATCACCGTCGAGCGCGGTGCCAAGAAGACGGTGAAGGCGACCTTCAACCGCACCGGCGGCATGTGTACGCGCTGCGAGGGCCGGGGCACGGTCTCCGACATCGACCTCACCCAGCTCTACGACGACTCCAAGTCGCTCGCCGAGGGCGCGTTCACCATCCCCGGCTGGAAGTCGGACAGCCAGTGGACAGTGGGGCTCTACGCCCAGTCGGGCTTCCTCGACCCGCAGAAGCCGATCCGCAGGTTCACCAAGAAGGAGATGCAGGACTTCCTCTACGGCGAGCCGACCAAGGTGAAGGTCAACGGCGTCAACCTCACCTACGAAGGGCTGATCCCCAAGATCCAGAAGTCGTTCCTGTCCAAGGACAAGGAAGCGATGCAGCCGCACATCCGTGCCTTCGTGGAGCGCGCGGTCACCTTCACGACCTGCCCCGAGTGCGACGGCACCCGGCTCAGCGAGGGGGCCAGGTCGTCGAAGATCAAGCGGATCAGCATCGCCGACGCCTGCGCGATGGAGATCCGCGACCTGGCCGAATGGATCCGCGGCCTCGACGAGCCGTCGGTGGCGCCGCTGCTCACCGCAGTGCAGCACACCCTGGACTCGTTCGTGGAGATCGGCCTCGGCTACCTCGCGCTCGACCGGCCGTCGGGCACGCTGTCGGGCGGCGAGGCGCAGCGCGTCAAGATGATCCGCCACCTCGGCTCCTCGCTCACCGACGTCACGTACGTCTTCGACGAGCCCACCATCGGCCTGCACCCCCACGACATCCAGCGCATGAACGACCTGTTGCTGCGACTGCGGGACAAGGGCAACACGGTGCTGGTCGTGGAGCACAAGCCCGAGGCCATCGCGATCGCCGACCACGTCGTCGACCTCGGCCCCGGCGCCGGTACGGCGGGCGGCGCCGTCTGCTTCGAGGGCACCATCGAGGGGTTGCGGGCCAGCGGTACCGTCACCGGCCGTCACCTCGACGACCGGGCCGCCCTCAAGGAGACGGTGCGCAAGTCCACCGGCACGCTGGAGATCCGCGACGCCACCCGGCACAACCTGCAGGGCGTCGACGTCGACATCCCGCTCGGGGTGCTGTGCGTCGTCACCGGCGTCGCCGGCTCCGGCAAGAGCTCACTGATCCATGGCTCCGTCCCCGCATCCGCGGGCGTGGTGTCGGTCGACCAGGCGCCCATCCGCGGCTCGCGACGGAGCAACCCGGCGACGTACACCGGACTGCTCGACCCGATCCGCAAGGCGTTCGCGAAGGTCAACGGCGTGAAGCCGGCCCTGTTCAGCGCCAACTCCGAGGGCGCCTGCCCCAACTGCAACGGCGCCGGCGTCATCTACACCGACCTGGCGATGATGGCCGGTGTGGAGACCCCCTGCGAGGACTGCGAGGGGAAGCGGTTCCAGGCATCGGTCCTCGAATACACCCTCGGCGGCCGCGACATCAGCGAGGTGCTCGCGATGTCGGTGACCGAAGCCGAGGAGTTCTTCGGCGCCGGCGAGGCGCACACGCCGGCCGCGCACAGAATCCTCGACCGGCTCGCCGACGTCGGGCTCGGCTACCTCAGCCTCGGGCAGCCGCTCACCACGCTGTCCGGCGGCGAGCGGCAGCGGCTCAAGCTGGCCACCCACATGGCCGACAGGGGCGGCGTCTACATCCTCGACGAGCCGACCACCGGCCTCCATCTGGCCGACGTCGAGCAGTTGCTCGGCCTGCTCGACCGGCTCGTCGACTCCGGCAAGTCGGTCATCGTCATCGAGCACCACCAGGCGGTGATGGCGCACGCCGACTGGATCATCGACCTCGGCCCCGGCGCCGGTCACGACGGCGGCAAGATCGTTTTCGAGGGCACACCGGCCGACCTCGTCGCCGACCGGTCCACCCTCACCGGTGAACACCTCGCGGACTACGTCGGCGCCTGACCGAGGCCTGGCTGACATCGCCCGGGGCGAAGGAGTTCATGACGCGGTCGGACGAGATGTGGGGCGCCGCGGTTGCCGCCTCGGGCGCGGACGCGGGGGTGGTGACGGCGACGACGGCAGCGACGATCGGGTCCTGCACGGGGGGTAGGTGGGGGCGCCGGGCTCAGGACGCCTGCTCGCCCGCACGCCACTCCGGTGCGAGCACCGACCAGATCTCCTCGTCGTGCCGCTTCCCCCGGTACAGGTAACTTGCCCGCAGCACGCCGTCTCTGGTCATCCCGAGCCGCCGGGCCACGGCGATGCTGGCCTCGTTCGTCGCCGAGACCCACCACTCCACGCGGTGGATGCCCCGCTCCTCGATGGCCCAATCGATGATCACACGCGCGGCCCGGGTCACCAGCCCCCTGCCCACCGCCGACGGCTCCAGCCAGCAGCCCGCTTCGGCGGTGGCCTGCTCGATGTCCATGGTCCGGAGGAGGACCGCGCCGACCAGCTTGCCGCCCGTCCAGATGCCGTGGAGCCGCCCGGCGTCGGCGGCGGCCTTCTCCGCGTACGCCTGGAGGTACGCCCGGCTCGACTCCAGGTCCGTGACGACGTCGGGCAGCGCGTTGTGCTGCCCGATGAACTCCCGCCCTCGGTCGATGTGGGCCAGGAACTCCTCGGCCCGCCACGGCTCGAGCGGGCGCAGCTCGGCGCCGTCGTCGCCCAGGGATATCGCGTACATCGTCACCTTCGACAGTCGGAACCGGCCCATTGCGAGGGGATCTTCCCACGGTCGGCTTCACCGGCGACCCCTCAGTCGGGGCCGGCCGGGATGCGGATGGCCGGGTCGGGCCTCCGGCCGGCCGGCACGACGTCACCGCCCCCTCCGCGTCACGCGGAAACTTGGCCGCACACCCCACCAGGCTTTATTTCAGGGGTAGTTGGAGGTTTATCTACGCGCGGAGCTATGCCTACCGAACGATCATTCGGGCATATCCGGCGAGTTCCTGCACGGCTATTACCGGCCGGTACCCACAGCTGCTAGAAACGTGCTCGCTCACCCAACCCCCCACCCACCCCCCACACTTCGGAGGGCTGACAGTGATGTCAGTACGGAGATTATGGGCGTCCGCATCCACTCTGATCCTCGCAACCTCGGCCGCACTGGGCGTTGCCCAGCCGGCCTCGGCAACCTCCGCGGCCGCCGCCGGCGGGTACGTCGCTCTCGGCGACTCCTACTCGTCCGGCGTCGGCTCGGGAAGCTACCTCTCCGACAGCGGTGACTGCCATCGGAGCACCAAGGCCTACCCCTACCTCTGGGCCACCCGGAACTCACCGTCCTCGTTCGCCTTCGTGGCCTGTTCGGGGGCCACGACGGGTTCGGTGGCCAGCAGCCAGCTGGGATCGCTGAGCTCGTCCACCACCTTGGTCAGTGTCACGGCGGGCGGCAACGACGTCGGCTTTGCCGATGTCATGGAGGACTGCGTCCTGTACAGCGAGGCCACCTGTCTGAGCAGCGTGAACGCGGCTGTCTCGCAGATGCAGAACGCACTGCCGTCCGGCCTCGGTTCGCTCTACGGCTCCATCCGGTCACGCGCCTCACAGGCCCATGTGGTGGTGCTGGGCTACCCGCGCTTCTACCAGCTGAGCGGGGACTGCATCGCCGGCCTCTCCGAGACCGAGCGCTCCGCCATCAACAACGCGTCCGACGTACTGAACGGCGTCATCGCCCAGCAGGCGGCCGATGCCGGGTTCACATTCTCCAGCGTGGTCGACGAGTTCACGGGGCACGAGCTGTGCTCCGGCAGTCCGTGGCTCAACAGCGTGACCGTCCCCGTCTACGAGTCGTACCACCCCAAGTCCGCGGGGCAGTCGGGAGGCTATCTGCCCGCCTTCAGTTCGGTGGCGTAATTCGCCCGCACGCGACCCCTGTTCGGGATGGCGGTCCACCGGCACGTCACCGGTGGACCGCCATCCCCCTGTCCCGCTTCCGTTCCGCCGGGTACGTGTCAGGCGCGGCCCGCGGCGCCCGGCCGGGGCAGTGCGAGGGCCGCCGCCGCGGCCAGTACGGCGGTGGCGGCCGCCGCCCACCAGCCGTGCCGGAACGCGTCGAGCACCTCGGCCGGGCCGTCCGGGGTGGCGAGCAGCGTGACCATCACGGCGACGCCGAGGACCGAACCGGTCTGGCGGGCCATCGTGGTGACGGCCGATCCGGTCGCGAACCGGGTGGGCGGCAGGGCCGCCGCGGCCGCACCGACCAGGGTGGGCAGAGCGAAGCCGACGCCGATACCGGTGATCAGCATGCCGGGCAGGAGTCCGGCCGCGTAGTGCGGGGCCGTATCGAGCGCGACGGCCCACCAGCCGAGGCCCACGGCGAACAGCAGACAGCCGAACGCCGCCGTGCGGCCCGCGCCGAAGCGGCGGACCACGGGGCCCGACGTGACGGTGAGCACCGGTACGACCAGGGGCCCGGGAGCGATGGCCAGTCCGGTACGGATCGCCGAGTATCCCCACACCTGCTGGCACCAGAGCACCGACGTCAGCAGCATCGCCGCGAACGCGACGGAGAAGAGCAGCGCGGCAAGGGTCGCCGCCGCGAAGGCCGGGGTGCGCAGCACGGGCAGTTCGACGATCGGGGCGCTGTGCCGGGCCGAGCGCAGCCAGAACGCCCCGGCGAGGACGACCGCCGCGACGAGCGAGCCGATCAGCTCCGGCGAACTCCAGCCCCATGCGTCCGCCTTGACCAGGCCGAGCGCGAGTGCGCCGATGGCGAGCGTGAGCAGCGCGGCACCGACCAGGTCCGGCAGCCGCCCATCGCGGTCCGGGCGGGCATCGGGCAGCAGCCGGGCCCCGGCCACCAGGCCGACCGCACCGACCGGCACGTTGACGAGGAACACCCAGCGCCAGTCGGCCTCCACGAGCAGCCCGCCGATCACGGGACCCAGACCGGCCGCGATGCCTCCGATCGCCGCCCAGCTGCGGATGGCCTGTGGCCGGCGCTCCGGCGCGGTGTTGACCAGCAGCAGAGCCAGCGAGGTGGGCATCAGGGCGGCGGCTCCGGCCGCCTGCAGGGCACGGGCGGCGACCAGCCAGCCGACCCCGGGGGCGACGGCGCACAGCACGGAGGCCACGGTGAAGGCCGCCAGGCCGAGGAGGAAGCCGCGCCGGTGCCCGTACCGGTCCGCGAGCCGGCCTGCGACGACGAGCAGCGCGGCGAAGGCGATCGCGTACGCGTTGAGCACCCAGGACAGCGAGGCGAGCGAGCTGCCGTCGAAGGAGTCGCCGAGGGCGGGTACGGCCACGTTGACGATGAACAGGTCGAGGTTCACGACGAAGACCCCGGCCGAAACGATCCAGGCCGTCGCACGGGATCCAGTGGATGGACTCTTCACGGACCCGTTCGCCGAGCCCTTCGCGGGCCTGTTCGCCGTGGGCGGCCCAGGCTCCGTGGGCGGGGCGGGCGGCCCCGGGTCAGCCGCGTCCGCGAGTGGGTTTGAATTTCCAACTGTCATGACGGCAAGGTAGCGCCAGTAAGTTTGAGATGGCAACCTTGTAGGGGTGAGTGCAATGAATGATTCCGGCAGCCGTATCGACATCGGCGCACTGCCCGGCCGCCCGTGTTCCGCCGCCGCCACACTGCAGGTGGTGGGCGAGAAGTGGGCGCTGCTCGCGGTGCGCGAGATCTTCTTCGGCAATCACCGGTTCGAGGCGATCGCCCGGAACACCGGTGCACCCCGGGACCGGCTCGCGGCCCGGCTGCGGTCACTGGAGCACGCCGGGGTGGTCGAGCGGCGCCTGTACAACGAACGGCCGCCGCGGCACGAGTACCACCTGACCGAGGCGGGCCGGGACCTCGCCCCGGTGATCCGGGCCCTGCTGAACTGGGGCGACCGCTGGGTGCACGAGGAGCCGCCGATCGTCATGGTCCATGGACCGGTGGCCGCCACGGACGCGGAGAGCGAGGACGACGGCGCACACGGGCACGACCTGGACGCCGCGTGGATCTGCCGCACCTGCGGCGAGGAGGTCGCGATGGGCGCCCTCACCGTCGACGTCCGCTCCCCCGGCTGGGACCGGGCCGGCCCCACACCCACACCGGCGGCACCCTGACGACTCGTCAGCCGGTCCATGTGCGCGACGCCGTGCCCGGGCCGGCCAGGGAGTTTTCCACAGGCTGCGGACGATGCGAGCCGAGTGTCCGGCCCCCGGCGCAGAATGGGGGGCATGACTGAGATCACTGGCTCGACGACCGATTCCGTTCCGGCGCCGACGACCGAATCCGTTCCGGAGTGGGAGCAGCGCTTCCGGGCGCCCCGGGTGTCGTTGCCCGACTGGGCGGAGGACGCGCCGGACCGTGCGCTGTTCGTCTCCAACGCGACGGGGACGTACGAGCTGTACGCGTGGGACCGGTCGACCGGGGAGCAACGGCAGGTCACCGACCGGCCGAACGGGACGACGGACGGGATACTGACGCCGGACGGCGAGACGATCTGGTGGTTCGACGACACCGACGGCGACGAGTTCGGTGTGTGGATGCGCCGGCCGTTCCACGGCGGTGGGAGCGGAGGGGCGGCGGACGAGCCCGCGGCTCCCGGGCTCGAGCCCTCGTACCCGGCGGGGCTCGCGATCGGGCGGGACGGGACGGCGGTGGTCGGCCGGTCGACCGATGAGGACGGGACGACGATCCATGTCGTACGCCCCGGGGCTCCGCCCGTCGAGATCTACCGGCACCGCGAGTCGGCGGGCGTCGGGGACCTGTCGCACGACGGGACGCTGATCGCCCTGGAGCACACCGAGCACGGCGACGCGATGCATTCGGCGCTGCGCGTGGTGCGGCCGGACGGGACGACGGTCGCCGAGCTCGACGACACCAAGGGCGGTACGCAGGAGCTGGGCCTGTCGGTGCTGGGCTTCGCGCCGGTGGCCGGGGACACCCGGCTGCTGGTCGGGCATCAACGGCGCGGCCGCTGGGAGCCGATGATCTGGGACCCGGTGGCGGGGACGGAGACGGATCTTGCGATCGATCTGCCCGGTGATGTGGGCGCCGAGTGGTATCCGGACGGCTCCGCGCTGCTGATCGTGCACGGCTTCGAGGCCCGCAGCGACCTGTGGCGGTACGAGCCGGGGGCCGACAGCGCCCCGGTGCGGGTGGAGACACCTGCCGGATCGGTGTCGGGGGCCACGGCCCGGCCGGACGGCACCGTGGAGTACCTGTGGTCGTCCGCTGCCCAGCCCCCCTCCGTGCGGTCCACGACGGGCGCGGTGGTGCTCGATCCGCCGGGCGCGAAGGCTCCGGTGTCCGTGCCGGTGGAGGACGTGTGGGTGGACGGGCCCGGTGGCCGGATCCATGCGCTCGTGCAGCGGCCCGCCGCCCCGGCCGAGGGTCCGTTTCCGACCGTTTTCGAGATCCATGGTGGCCCGACCTGGCACGACAGCGACGCCTTCGCGTCCGGGCCCGCCGCCTGGGTGGACCATGGCTACGCGGTCGTCCGCGTCAACTACCGCGGCTCGACGGGGTACGGGCGGGCCTGGACGGACGCGCTCAAGCACCGGGTCGGCCTGATCGAGCTCGAGGACATCGCGGCGGTCCGGGAGTGGGCGGTGAAGTCCGGGCTGGCGGACCCCGCGAAGCTGGTCCTGGCCGGGGGCTCGTGGGGCGGCTATCTGACGCTGCTCGGCCTCGGTACGCAGCCGGATGACTGGGCGCTGGGCCTGGCCGCGGTCCCGGTCGCGGACTACGTCACGGCGTACCACGACGAGATGGAGGCCCTGAAGGCGATGGACCGCACGCTGCTGGGCGGTACGCCGGAGGAGGTGCCGGAGCGGTTCGAGGCCTCGTCCCCGCTGACGTACGTCGACGCCGTGCGGGCCCCGGTCTACATCTCGGCGGGGGTCAACGACCCGCGCTGCCCGATCCGCCAGGTCGAGAACTACGTGGACCGGCTGAAGGCCCGGCAGGCGGCGCACGAGGTCTACCGGTACGACGCGGGGCACGGCTCGCTCGTCGTCGAGGAGCGCATCAAGCAGGTACGGCTGGAGCTGGACTTCGCCCGCCGCCACCTCGGGTAGCGGGCTCCCCGGCCACCGGGGGTGGTGACGTCGGCGGCACCCCGCTCCGGGGTTCCGGAGCGGGGACCGTACCGTGGAGGGGTGTACCGGTTCCTGCTGACCCCGCGATGGTGGGGGATCAACCTCTTCGCCGTACTGGCCATCCCGCTCTGCGTCTTCATGGGCACCTGGCAGCTCGGCCGCTTCGAGGACCGCGTGCAGTCGCACGAGCAGGCCGCGAAGCAGCCGGCCCCGGGGGCGCGAGCGGCAAAACCTCTCGATGATCTGCTGCCGGTCGACACGGTGACGTCCGGCCGGCCGGCCACCGCCACCGGCCGGTACGCCGACCAGTTCCTGGTGCCCGGCCGGGAGTTGGACGACAAGAGCGGCTTCTACGTCCTGAACATGCTGCGCACCGACGGCGGCAAGGCCCTGCCGGTGGTGCGCGGCTGGCTGCCCGGCAGGCCCGGGCACACCCCGGTGCCCGCCGCGCCGACCGGCGAGGTCACGGTGACCGGCGACCTCCAGGCGTCCGAGAACACGGGCACCGACGGCGTCGACACGGCGGGAGGCCTCCCCGACGGGCAGCTCGGCATGATCAGCGCCGCGTCCCTCGTCAACCTCGTGCCGTACGACGTGTACGACGCATGGGTGACGCTCCAGGACACCGACAGCAACGCCGCCGCCGAGGACAGCACGCTGCGCCCCGTACCGGCCGTGGCACCGCAGGGCAGCGGTCTCGACCTGAAGGCGTTCCAGAACCTCGGCTACACCGGCGAGTGGTTCGTCTTCGCCGCCTTCGTGCTCTTCATGTGGTTCCGGCTGGTCCGCCGCGAGGCGGAGGCCGCGCGGGACGTGAAGCTGGGCCTCGTGCCCGACACGGACACGGACGCGGGTACGCGCACAGCCTGAGCCGTCCCGGCGTACGCACATGCGTGAGGGGGCCCACCGGTCGAAGCGGTGGGCCCCCTCACGTATGCGTCATGGCGCTAGGTCGTCGGTGCGAGCACGCCCGTCCGGTAGATCGTGCCCGCGCAGGCGTTGGGGATCTTCGCCTCGGCGACCGGCGCCCCGGGCTCCGGGGTGTGCGTCACAGCGACGCTGCCGTCGAGCGTCGTGCCGCCGTCCTCGCTGCCGAGCTGCACCTCCGCCTGCGACGTGCTGTCACCGGTGCCGTCGGAGGTACCCGCAGCGCCGTCGGTCGCGGTCGGGGTCGGCGATCCGCCGGAGGTCGGGCAGGTGTCCTTCGGGACCCAGGCGAACTGCACCTCGTACGCCATGGCCGGCTTCAGCAGCACTGTGCCCTCTTCCTGCGAGGGGTCGGGCAGTCCGGCCGCCGCGTCGCCCGCGGTGTGCTGCACGACGTCGATCTTGGCCGGGTCGGCCGCGCCCATCGCCTGGAAGCCCACGGTGCCGCTGGTGGTCACCGAACAGTCCTTGCCGGACACGTTGGAGATACGGAAGCTGCCGTACACCGTGCCGTCGGCACCGGCCGCGCCCGTCTCGGCCGAGGCGACGCCGAGCTGGCCCGGGTCGCAGACCGGCATCGAGGCCGCCGAGCTGTCGGCGGGGCCCGCACCGCCGTCGGCCGCGTCGCCGTCGGTGCCCTGGCCCTCGGTGTCCGAGGGGCTGCTGGCGCTGTTCGGGTGGCCGTTGCCGCCGGTGCCCTGTCCGTGGGCCGCGCCGCCACCGGCCTGCTCACCGGCTGCCGAGCCGGTGTCGGAGCCGCTGCCGCCCTGTGCCTGCTCGCCGTGCGCGGCGATGGCCGGGTTGGCGGTACTCGAGCCGTCGGAGTTGGCGACGTGTACGAACGCGGGGATCGCGGTGCCGATCAGCAGCACCGCCGCCGCCGCTCCGACGACGGCCTGCCGCTTCCTGGCACGCCGGGCGGGGACGGCGCGCTTCAGATGGTCGAGGGTGCCGTCGCCGGGTTCGAGGCCCTCGACAGCGCCCCGCAGCATACGGCGCAGGACGACCTCGTCCAGGTCCGAACCGGCACCGTCGAAGTCGTCGGAACCACCGGAGCCGCCGGAGCCGCCACCGGCACCCCGGCCCGATCCTGCCCCCGGGCCCACGCCCGGTACCGCGCCGAAGAGCGCCGTCAGGCCGGCGAGCCGTTCCGTTTCGGCGGTGTCATCTCCCCCGCCCTGCGTTTCCGGCACTCCCTCGACGGACACGGCTTCCGCATCCGGGTTCCCGTCCGAGTTCACGTTCGGCGCGTTCGCCGTGTTCTCCGGCCCGTGGTTCACAATTCCGTTTCCAGTCCGGTCGATCTCACGCTTGTGCGTATGTTCCTGCGCGGGGTCCTCGTGCTCGCGCCGACTCATGCCTGGGCCTCCATCACGGCGCGCAGCGCCGCGATACCGCGGGAGCCGTACGCCTTGACCGAACCCAGGGAAATCCCCAGCGTCTCGGCCACCTGGGCCTCGGTCATGTCTGCGAAATAGCGCAGCACCAGCACCTCCCGCTGGCGCCTTTGCAGCCCCCGCATCGCTTTGATCAGCGCGTCCCGCTCCAGCTGGTCGTACGCGCCCTCCTCGGCGCTCGCCATGTCGGGCATCGGCTTGGAGAGCAGCTTCAGCCCGAGGATGCGGCGGCGCAGCGCGGAGCGCGACAGGTTGACGACCGTCTGGCGCAGGTACGCGAGTGTCTTCTCCGGCTCCCGTACCCGGTTCCGCGCCGAGTGCACGCGGATGAACGCCTCCTGCACCACGTCCTCACACGACGCGGTGTCATCCAACAGCAGGGCCGCGAGGCCGAGCAGCGAACGGTAGTGGGCGCGGTAGGTCTCGGTCAGATGGTCGACCGTGGTACCGGCTGCCACGATCTCCTCAGCACCCCCGCGCTGCGAAGGCAGCTGCGCCGGGCGCGCAGCCGGCATGGGCGCAATCACCGGCATACCGCCGGGTGCGCGGGGCCGCCGGAGCGGACGCACGGAAGCGCCTCGCAACGGGCCCACCACTGTGATGTCGAGAACCTCTGCCACGCCAGTTGGACACGCGTCCCCCCGTCAGGGTTGTACGCGTGCGGCACCGCGTTTGACGCTGTGCGACATGCCCTCATACGTACCTGCTCTTCCACAAATGCCCCGTTTTCGCGCCCCACCACCCGCGAAGTGACGGCATAGACGCGCGCTGCCCGACTACTGGTTCCAGCGGGCCGAAAGGTCATCGTCGGACACCGCAACGCCCCAGCTCAAGAGGTTCAGACCAGCAACTTGCTCACAAGGGCTTCACAGAGAGTACAAAACAGGTTCGATCGTGAACCGTCGGGCCGGATCAGGCGCGGGGGAACTCGGCAGCCACGGATTCGGCGATCTGCGCCACGTTCAGCGCCGCCCCCTTGCGGAGGTTGTCGCCGCATACGAACAGCTCCAGGGCGCGTGGATCGTCCAGCGCCCGCCGCACCCGCCCCACCCAGGTCGGGTCGGTGCCCACGACATCGGACGGCGTGGGGAAGTCGCCGGAGGCCGGGCTGTCGAACAGGACCACACCGGGTGCGGTCGCCAGGATCTCGTGCGCCCGGTCGACCTCGACCTCGTTCTCGAAGCGGGCGTGCACGGACATCGAGTGCGTCGCGACGACGGGTACGTACACACAGGTCGCCGCCACCGGCAGGTTCGGCAGGTCCAGGATCTTGCGGCACTCGTCGCGGATCGCCAGTTCCTCGGACGACCAGCCGTCCCCGGCCTCCGTTCCGGCCCAGGGCACGACGTTGAGGGCCACCGGAGCGGCGAACGGCGAGTCCTCGGTCTCCCCGACGGCCCGGCGTACGTCTCCGGGCTTGGTGCCCAGTTCCGTACCCGCGACCATCGACAGCTGCTCGCGCAGCGCCGCGACGCCCTCTCGGCCCGCTCCGCTCACCGCCTGGTACGAGGAGACCACGAGCTCCCGCAACCCGAACTCGGCGTGCAGCGCACCGACCGCGACGATCAGCGACGCCGTGGTGCAGTTGGGGCTGGCGACGATGCCCCGGGGCCTCATCCGTACGGCGTGGGGGTTGATCTCGGGCACGACCAGCGGCACATCCGCGTCCAGCCGGAACGCCGCCGAGTCGTCGACGACGACCGCGCCCTTGGACGCGGCGATCGGTGCCCAGCGCGCGGACACGTCGTCGGGCACCAGGAAGAGGGCGACGTCCACGCCGTCGAACGCGTCCTCGGTGAGTTCGAGGACTTCGGTCTCCTCACCGCGTACGACCAGCTTGCGGCCGGCCGAACGCGGCGAGGCGATCAGCGACACTTCGCCCCAGACGTCCGCGTGCTGCGAAAGGATCTGGAGCATGACGCCGCCGATCGCCCCGGTCGCTCCGACGACCGCGAGCGAAGGGCGGCGAGGTGTCATCGGCCGGTGCCCCCGTACACGACGGCCTCGTCGGAGTCGCTGTCGAGGCCGAAGGCCGTGTGCACGGCGCGCACGGCCTCGATGACGTCGTCGGCGCGGGTGACCACCGAGATGCGGATCTCGGACGTCGAGATCAGCTCGATGTTCACACCGGCGTCGGACAGCGCCTCGAAGAAGGACGCGGTGACCCCGGGGTTGGTCTTCATACCCGCGCCGACCAGGGAGATCTTCGCGATCTGGTCGTCGTAGCGCAGCGACTCGAAGCCGATAGTGCCGCGGGTGCGCTCCAGGGCGTCGATGGCCTTGCGGCCCTCTGCCTTCGGCAGCGTGAACGAGATGTCGGTCAGACCGGTCGACGCGGCGGAGACGTTCTGTACCACCATGTCGATGTTGACTTCCGCGTTCGCGATGGTGCGGAAGATCGCGGCGGCCTCGCCCGGCTTGTCGGGCACGCCGACGACGGTGACCTTGGCCTCGGAGACGTCATGGGCGACTCCGGAGATGATCGCGTGCTCCACCTTCTGGTCCCCTTGCGGCTCGTTGCTGACCCAGGTGCCACGCAGTCCGGAGAAGGACGAGCGGACGTGGATCGGGATGTTGTAGCGGCGTGCGTACTCCACGCACCGGTGCAGCAGCACCTTGGAGCCGGACGCGGCCAGCTCCAGCATGTCCTCGAAGGAGATCCAGTCGATCTTCCGGGCCTTCTTCACGACCCGCGGGTCGGCGGTGAAGACACCGTCCACATCGGTGTAGATCTCACAGACCTCGGCGTCCAGCGCCGCCGCCAGTGCGACGGCGGTGGTGTCGGACCCGCCGCGGCCGAGGGTGGTGATGTTCTTGCCCTCCTGGCTCACCCCCTGGAACCCGGCGACGATGGCGATGTTGCCCTCGTCGATCGAGGTCCGGATACGGCCGGGCGTGACATCGATGATGCGCGCTTTGTTGTGGACCGAGTCGGTGATGACGCCGGCCTGGCTGCCCGTGAACGACTGGGCCTCGTGGCCCAGGTTTTTGATCGCCATCGCCAGCAGGGCCATGGAGATCCGCTCTCCCGCGGTCAGCAGCATGTCGAACTCACGCCCGGCAGGCATCGGTGACACCTGCTCGGCGAGATCGATCAACTCGTCCGTCGTGTCGCCCATCGCCGACACCACGACAACCACCTGGTTGCCGTTCTTCTTGGCATCGACGACTCGCTTGGCGACACGCTTGATGCCTTCGGCATCGGCTACGGAGGAGCCTCCGTACTTCTGCACGACAAGGCCCACGTGCGCTCCTCGCTCATTCCATTGCTTCGGTCCGCTCAGTTTAACGAGCAGTCCGGAAACGCCCCGCAGATATCACATCGTGAGATGTCCCGCTCACCACGTGATCTCGACGTGCCGTCCCGAACTGCTCGTACCGGGCTGCTGCCCGGCGCACCGGGATCCACTCCTGTATGTGCCCCACCCCACACGCCGGGCCGGCCGATCGGTGCGGCCGAACGGCTACTTCACCGGGCGCAGGCCCAGCGGTCCCGCGATCTCCTCCGCCATGACCCGGCCCGCCTCCTCGGCCAGGTCGTCCTCGCCCGCGTCCTGGTCCGTGTCCAGCCCGTCCAGCTCCTGGAGGGGCTGGTTCAGGCGGATGTGGGCGACCAGGGACTGGATGGCACGCAGGGTCGCGGAGGCGGTGGAGCCCCAGTTGGAGAAGTACGAGAACTGCCACCACCACAGCGCCTCGGTCGTGCGGCCCGCCTCGTAGTGGGCCAGGCCGTGGCGCAGGTCCGTGACCAGGTCGGCCAGGCCGTCCGAGATGCGGCACGGGACCGGGGCCTTGCGGGGCTCGTACGGGTCGAAGACCTCGGAGTAGACGTCGATCGGCTCGAGGAGGATCGCGAAGCGCTCGCGCAGGCCGTCCGCGTCCGGTTCGGCGCCCAGGTCCGGCTCGTAGCGCTCGTCCGGGACGATGTCCTCGTACGCGCCGAGCCGACCCCCCGCCAGCAGCAGCTGGGACACCTGGAGAAGCAGGATCGGGACGGCCTGTTCCGGCTCGTCGACCTTGGACACCTCTGTCACGGCGACGATGAACGACTTGATCTGGTCCGCGATCTGGACGGCGAAGTCGTCCGGATCCTGCGTGACGGAGTTCAGCGTGGCGTCAGACATCGAGGGGACCTCCCGGCACGGTCACGAACGGTGAGTAGAACATAGCGTCGCTGAACGTAAAACCGTCGTGAGACGTGGTGGTACGGGTGCTACACATCGAGCAGCCGCCTCCCCTCGAACGCGCGGCCCAGGGTGACCTCGTCCGCGTACTCGAGGTCGCCGCCCACCGGCAGGCCGCTGGCCAGCCGCGTCACCCGCAGACCCATCGGCTTGATCATCCGCGCCAGGTACGTCGCGGTGGCCTCGCCCTCCAGGTTGGGGTCGGTGGCCAGGATCAGTTCCGTGACGGACCCGTCGGCGAGCCTCGCCAGCAGCTCACGGATGCGCAGATCGTCCGGACCGACGCCCTCGATCGGGCTGATCGCCCCGCCGAGGACGTGGTAACGGCCGCGGAACTCACGGGTCCGCTCGATCGCCACGACATCCTTCGGCTCCTCGACCACACAGATCACCGTCCGGTCGCGACGCGCGTCGCGGCAGATCCCGCACTGCTCCTCCTGCGCGACATTGCCGCACACCGAGCAGAACCGGACCTTGTCCTTGACCTCCAGGAGGGCATGGGCGAGACGGCGTACGTCGGTGGGCTCGGCCTGCAGGATGTGGAAGGCGATCCGCTGCGCGCTCTTGGGACCGACGCCGGGCAGCCTGCCCAGTTCGTCGATGAGGTCCTGGACCACGCCTTCGTACAACGGAACGCCTTCCTGAGGTGGGACCTGCGGCTGTCGCCGTCGTGGTACGTACGGTAGTTGGTGTGCTGACGGATCAGAAGGGCAGACCGGGCATGCCGCCCAGTCCCTGGGCCAGCGGGCCCAGCTTCTGCTGCTGAAGCTGCTGCGCGTTCTCGTTCGCTGCCTGGACGGCGGCGACGACGAGGTCGGCCAGCGTCTCGGTGTCCTCGGGGTCGACGGCCGCGGGGTCGATGACCAGGCTGCGGAGCTCGCCGGAACCGGTCACGGTCGCCTTCACCAGCCCGCCGCCCGCCTGCCCCTCGACCTCGGTCCTCGACAGCTCCTCCTGGGCCTCGGCGAGGTCCTGCTGCATCTTCTGGGCCTGCTGCAGCAGCTGCTGCATATTGGGCTGACCACCACCGGGAATCACGGTCACTCCTGGCATTTCGACGACAAATGTTTCGGTATGCCGAGCCTACGTGGTCCCCGGGCACCACGCCCCACCCACTGGCGAGCAACTCTTTCGGGTGAGATCCCGTCAACGACAGCGAGACTCCTATACCTGATCACAGGCCCTACCCCCCCAGAGATACCGCGATTTCGACCCCACGGCCCACCATTCGGCGGTAGGAAGGGCATGCGTATCAGTACGCACACGTGCACCGCCCGTCACGCAGGGTTACGTAAGCGGGACAGGTCGGCCACGTCGAAAGTCCGCCCGCCGTCGAGTGCACGCGTCGAAGCACGCGTTGGTACGTCGATACGCAGAGTGCAGAGGAGTGCCCCGGTGAGCCAGCCGGAGATGCAGCCCGAGGGGGCGCCCCGCAACGAGCCCGGTGCGCCGGGTTCGGCCGTTCCACCGGATTCGGGCCCGGAGACGAGCCCGGGTCCGGGTTCCGGTGCGCGGGGCGGGGATCTGACGGGGCAGCCGTTCCCGCTCGGCGACTGGGGTGAACCCGCGGAACGCCTCGACGAGCTGTACCGCTATGTCGAGGCCGACGCGCTGCGCACCGCCGGCTGGTACCTGGCCGACCGGGTGTGGAAGCGGCGCGGCGCAAGGGCGCTGCGGATCGGCACGGCGGCCGGGGTGGTCGCGGGCGCCGCGCTGCCGCTCCTCGATCTGACGGGGGCACTGGACGGCGCGGCCGGCTGGGGCTATCTGTCGCTGTTGCTGGGCGCCGCGTGCATGGCCTGCGATCGGTTCTTCGGCCTGACCTCCGGCTGGATAAGGAACCTCGCCACGGCCCAGGCCGTGCAGCGACGGCTCCAGGTGCTGCAGTTCGACTGGGCGTCGGAGTGCGTACGGGAGGTGCTCGGGCCGACCGAGGGGACGGCGAGCGAGGCGGCGGAGCGGTGCCTCGGGGTGCTGCGACGGTTCTCGGAGGACGTCACGGAGCTCGTGCGGTCCGAGACCGCGGACTGGATGGTCGAGTTCCGGGCCGGGCCTGCGCCGATAGGGATGCAGGCACTGGTGTCCGGCAGCGGGGTCGGGGGGCGTACGGACCATTGGGCGCCGCCGGGGCGGTTCCCGCTCCAGTCGATGGCCCGCCCGAACATGCCGCGGCAGCGGCCCCCGGAGCCACCGCGCTGATCGGTGACCGGCGATCGGTGGCTCCGGGCGGGCTCGTGGTTCCGGGGCGGGGGCCCGGCCGTCGCGTCAGCTGAAGATGATCATTGAGCCTTGGGCGAGACTTCGGGTCACCGCCGCGTGCAGGCCCAGCCAGACGTGCCGTTCCCGGGCGAACGGACTGTCGTCGTACGGAATCGGGCTCGCCGGTTCCTCCAGGGAGGTCGGTGCGGCGGGCGGCGCGGGGGCGGCCGGCGGGTTCGCCGGGTCGATGCCGATGGAGGGGGCGACGAACTCCAGCTCCCGCAGCAGCCCGTGTGCCGAGCCCAGCGGGCCGCCACCCTCCAGCAGCTCGTCGTTGGTGAGCGGGGAGGGGAAGTCCACGGGGACGTACGCCCCCGCGTGGTCGTAGTGCCAGACCAGATGGGACTGCTGCGCCGCCGGCTCGAACATCTCCAGCAGCTGCTCGTAGTCCCCGCCCAGTTCGTCGACGGGTGTCACGGCGAGGCCACTCAGCTGGAGCAGATAGGCGCGGCGCAGGAAGTGCAGGGCGTCGTAGTCGAAGCCCGCCACGGGGGCCACGTCGCCGGTCAGGCCCGGCATGTAGGCGTAGACGGGTACGGCCGGCAGTCCGGCATCGCCCAGCGCCTTGTCGTAGATGGCTATCTCTTCGGCGAACGGATTGTCGGGGCTGTGGCACAGCACATCGACGAGGGGGACCAGCCACAGGTCACAGGCCACGAAGTCTCGCTCTCCAACGGGTTCTCGCAAGGGTGCGTGCGATGGTCGGGACAGCGTAATGCGATCGGCACGTTGCGCACAGTGGTCCCTCATGACCGGCTCGGGAACACCTTGTTGCCGGGGCCGGTCGCCCCTACGGCGCCTCCGGCGTCCCGCCGTGCCCCGGGTGCGCCGGGTTGCCGGCCGCGAGCCGGTCCGCCCACATCAGCGCGCCGGCGTTGTAGTCGTCGATCACCGCACGAACCGCGTCGTGCTCGCCCAGCGTGATGGCCGCGACCAGGGCGGGATGGCCGTTCCAGAGCCACTCCCGTACGTCCACGTCGCTGCGCAGGTACGGCACGGCGAACACCCAGCACTGGACGCGCAGCCGGTGCAGGAAGTCGGTGATGTACGGGTTGCCGACGAGCGCCCCGAGCTCACGCCAGAAACGCAGGTCGTAGCCGATCAGGATGTCGAGGTCGCCGCCGCGCGCCGCCCGTGCCGCCTCATCGGCTCTGCGCCGCACCGAGACCAGTGACTCTCGGTACTTCGCCGCCTGCGCGCGCGAGGGCGGGGGTCCGGAGAAGATGTCGCGGATGACTCCGTCCATGACCAGGGTGCGGGCCTCGACCATCGCCCGGTAGTCGGCCACGGTGAACTCGTGCACCCGGAATCCGCGGTGCTGATCGGATTCGAGCAGGCCCTGCGCCGAGAGGTCGAAGAGCGCCTCACGCACGGGCGTCGCGGACACCCCGTACTGCTCGGCGATCTGCTTGACGGTGAACTCCCGCCCCTGCTGCAGACGCCCGGCGAGCACCTCGTCACGCAGCGCGTCCGCGATCTGCTGCCGCAGCGTACTGCGGGTCACAGCTCCCCTCGCGCCCATGGCGACCCTCCCTCTTCGGCTGCGGCCACCTTAAGCCAGGGCCGGTGTGCCCGGTTCCGGGCAGGGGGAGGGGCGCCATGCGGGATGCGGACGGATGCGTCAGACGGTGTGCTCGTCCGCGACCGACAAGGCCACGTCCAGTGCCGCCAGTCCCTCCTTGGCCTCGGCCTCCGTGACGTTGCAGGCCGGAACGGCGTGGGTGCGGTTCATGTTGATGAAGGGCCACAGGCCGTTCTTCTTGCACGCAGCGCCGAAGGCCGCCATCGGAGCGTTGGCCTCGCCCGACGCGTTGTACGGGACGAGCGGCTCGCGGGTCTCCCTGTCACGGACCAGGTCCAGCGCCCAGAACGCGCCGAGGCCGCGCACCTCACCGACCGACGGGTGACGCTCGGCGAGCTCGCGCAGGCCGGGACCGAGGACCGTCTCGCCGATGTGGGCCGCGTGCTCGACGACCTTCTCGTCCTCCATCACACCGATGGTGGCGACGGCGGCGGCGCAGGCCAGCGGGTGACCGGAGTAGGTGAGTCCGCCCGGGTAGGGGCGGGTCTCGAAGGTGGCGGCGATCTCGGCGGAGACGGCGACGCCGCCGAGCGGCACATAACCCGAGTTGACGCCCTTGGCGAAGGTCATCAGGTCGGGCGTGACGTCGAAGTGCTCGGCGGCGAACCACTTGCCGGTGCGCCCGAACCCGGCCATCACCTCGTCGAGGACGAAGACGATGCCGTACCGGTCGCAGATCTCGCGGACACCGGCGAGGTAGCCGGGCGGCGGCGTCATGATCCCGGCCGTGCCGGGGATCGTCTCCAGGATGATCGCTGCGATGGTGGCGGGGCCCTCGAAGGCGAGGGTGTCCTCCAGGTGCTGGAGAGCGCGGGCGCACTCCTCGGCCTCGGTCTCGGCGTAGAACGGCGAGCGGTACAGGAACGGGGCCCAGAACCGGACGACGCCCGCCGAACCGTTGTCGGACGGCCAGCGGCGCGGGTCGCCGGTGAGGTTGATGGCCGTCGAGGTGGCGCCGTGGTACGAGCGGTAGGCGGAGAGCACCTTCGTACGGCCGGTGTGCAGCCGGGCCATCCGGACGGCGTTCTCGACGGCCTCGGCACCGCCGTTGGTGAAGAAGATCTTGTCCAGGTCGCCGGGGGTCCGCTCGGCGATGAGGCGTGCGGCCTCGGAGCGGGCCTCGACGGCGAACGCGGGGGCGAAGGTGGCGAGCTTGCCCGCCTGCTCCTGGATCGCGGCGACGACGGTGGGGTGCTGGTAGCCGATGTTGGTGAAGACGAGGCCGCTGGTGAAGTCCAGGTAGCGGTTGCCGTCGTAGTCCCAGAAGTACGCCCCCTCGGCGCCGGCGACGGCGAGCGGGTCGATCAGGCCCTGGGCGGACCAGGAGTGGAACACGTGCGCACGATCGGCGGCCTTCACGGCCGCACCGGCCACGGAGTCGACCTGCGGAGCGTGGGATCCATGGGAGGCATGAGGGGTCATGCGGCGAGCGTAGGTCGTGCGGTGAGCGGCTCGACATGGCCATCTTGTATGGCGTGGGGCGGTTTGGTGGGCAGGGTGTCGGGTCGGCGGCTCGCGGTGTCCCGGCCCGGTCTTCCGCCGGACGCTATTCTCATGCCGCATCGGCGGCGTGTCGCCGGAGGGGGAAGGACTGCACACCATGGACAAGCTCGGCTCCGGGGATCCGCAACGCATCGGCGCATACCGCCTGCTGGGGCGGCTGGGCGCGGGCGGCATGGGGCAGGTCTATCTGGCCCGCTCCGACCGGGGCCGTACGGTCGCGATCAAGCTGGTACGCCGGGAGCTCGCCGAACAACAGGAGTTCCGCGACCGCTTCCGTCAGGAAGTGCGGGCCGCCCGCCGGGTCGGGTCGGCCTGGACGGCCCCCGTACTCGACGCCGACACCGAGGCCGCGGTGCCGTGGGTCGCGACCGGGTACGTCGCCGGGCCGTCCCTCCAGGCCACCGTCTCCGGTCGTGCGGGCGCCCCGGCGGGCCCGGGCCCGGGGGCGTACGGTCCGCTGCCCGAGCGTTCGGTCCGCATCCTGGGGGCCGGGCTGGCTCGCGCGCTCCGGTCCATCCACGCCGCCGGACTCATCCACCGGGACCTGAAGCCGTCCAACATCCTGCTGACGATCGACGGTCCGCGGGTCATCGACTTCGGTATAGCCCGGGCACTCGACACCGTCACCGACGGGGGTCTCACCCGCACCGGCTCGATGGTCGGATCGCCCGGCTTCATGGCGCCGGAGCAGGTGCGGGGTGAGCGGGTGACCGCGGCGTGCGATGTGTTCTGCCTCGGCTCGGTGCTGGCGTACGCGTCGACGGGCCGGCTTCCGTTCAGTGGGGCGGACAACGAGATCCACGCCCTCCTCTTCCGGATCGCACAGGAGGAGCCGGACCTGACCGGTGTCCCGGTGGACCTGGCCGACCTCGTCCGGGACTGCCTCCGCAAGGACCCGGCCGACCGGCCGACCACGGACGCGATCCTGGAGCGGCTGGTGGAGGGCGAGACGGCCGAACCGTGGCTGCCGGGCGCGCTGATCGCCCAACTGGGCCGCCACGCGGTGGAGTTGCTGGACTCGGAGGACCCGGAGGAGTCGGCGGGGGCCGCGGGGCCGCAGGACGCGGTGCCGCCCGTGGGCGATTCGCAGCCTCCGCCGGCCCAGGCGCCCGGCGCGGTCCACGCGCTCCCCACGGTGGTCGGCACCCAGCCTCCCGCGCCGGTCCCGGGCCCGCACCCGGTCCCTGGGTTCGGACCTCCGCCGCCCGGGCAGCCCGCCCCCGGCTACGGCTACCCGCACCTGCTCGCCCAACCGCACCCCGGCCAGGGCTACGGCTACCCGCAGCAGCACCCCGGCTTCGGCTCCACACCCCCGTACGGCCCGCTCCACCCCACCGTCGCGCCCGGCGCGCAGCCCGCGCCGACTCGACGCAGCACGGGGTCGACCATCGCGCTCGTCGCAGTCGCGGTGCTCGTCGCGATCGGTGCGGGCGGCTCGGTGTACGCGCTCATGAGCGACGACGGCAAGAAACCCGCCGCGTCACCCACCGCATCCCCCACCGCCTCCTCCGACCCGTCGGACTCCCCCGCCCCCGACGACTCCCCGTCCTCCACAGACCCGTCCCCCGGCGAGGAGTCGAAGAACGGCGACGGCACCGTCCCCGAGGCCTACCTCGGCACCTGGTCCGGCGCCATCGACAACGCCACGGGCCACTCGACCCGCGAACTCGTCATCCAGCAGGGCAAGGTGGGCCAGGCCGTCCTCACCCTCACCGCGGAGGGCCCCATCGACGGCGGCGGCACCTACCGCTGCGTCTTCCAGGCGGACCTGACCTCCGAGCCCTCCCCCGACGAACCGATCCACATCGGCCCCTCCACGGTGACGCTCGGCGAACCCATGTCGTCCTGCACCCCGGGCAAGGCCACCACACTCACCCTGCTCCCCGACGGCACCCTGCGCCGTGAGAACACGGAGACCGGCGAGCAACTCACGTACACGAAGAGCGACTGACTCCCCGTCGGACCGGCCCGGCGCCGGTCCTCACGCCGTGCCGGTGCCGTCCGCGACGTCCAGCGCGTGGAACGCCAGCCACAAGTCGTAGCGTGCACTGGGGGTTTGGAGCAGCGAGCGTTGAAGTATGCCTTCGAGTCGCGTGAGGCGTTTGCGGATACCTGGTACGGATATGCCCAACGCGGCTGCGGTCGGCCCGAGTTGGGCCTCGCACTTCAGCCAGGTACGCAAGGTGGTCTCGGAGGCCGCACCGGTCGCGGCGAGCGGGCGCAGCTGCTCGGCCGCCCACTGCCCGACGGCGGGACGCCGCAGGATCTCGTCCAGCGCGCCGGCCGGCACGGGCTCCGTGGACCGGGCGGCGCGCGCGGGTACGGCCCGGATGCGCAGGGCCAGGTCGAGCGCGGCCTGATCGGCGACCCGGTTGAGGTCCAGGCCGAGCAGCTCGCCGATCAACCGCAGTCGTGCGGCAAGGGTGTTGCGGTGGATCTTCAGGTGCTGCGTCGCATGCGACGAGAACGCCAGCCAGGAGGCGAGGGTTGCCGCCAGCTCCTGGCTGCCGGGGTCCTGGCTGCGTCGTGGCAGGTGGGTGAGCAGCGGTGCCAGCAGGGCGTCGGCCCACTGCGCGCCCGCCTCGCCGACGACCACGGCCGGTTCCGGTGCCGAGCCGAACCGGGCGTGCCGCGCGGGCATTCCGCGCGCCACGGCCAGGGCGTGGAACGCCTGCCGGTATCCGGTCGCCGTGTCGCTCAGCGGCACGTCCTCGCTCACGCCCACGACACAGTCGTCCACCACGGCGGCGACGTCGAGGCCGAGTCGCGGATCGGCGCCGTCGGGCCCGGCGGGCACGATGAGGATCAGGTGGCGTGCGTACACCGGGCAGCGCACGATCCAGGACCGGCCGCCGGAGATGTCCGCGCACACCCGCGCCACGTCGTCCCGCCGGCCGCCCGAGCACTGCACCACACAGACCTGGACGGGGTCCGGCAGCGTGGGTTTGAGCGCGCCCGCCACCTGATGGGCGATGGAGAGCTGTCCGGTCATCAGCAGATGCAGCACCGCTTCCCGGCCTCGGGACTCGGCGAGATCGACGCGGCGGCGCTTGCGTTCGACCGTCTCGGCCGCCCAGCACATGGTCAGGGGCATCGCCACATCGGCGAGAAGCGTGGCCAGTCCGTCCGGCAGTGGCCGGCGGACGACGACGGCGAGGATCGGTGCGGGGGCGTCGGGAGTGCCGTCCAGGGGGAACAGCAGGGCGGTGTCCGGGCCCTTGTCGAGAGCGAAGGAGCGGCCGCGGAGAGCCGTCAGCTCCTTCACGCCCTCGGTGGCCAGCGCGAGGGCCGAGGCGCTCGTGAGGTCCGGGGTGCGGGCCACGCCGCGCAGGACGGTGCCGTCACTGTCGAGCAGACCGGCCCAGCCGCCGGCCCGCCCCGACACCCAGCGCAGCAGCTCCGGTGAGCCGCCGGCGCGGGCCAGGCGGTACATCCGCAGCACGTCGTCGGCACGTTCCCCTGCTCGCACCGGTCCCCCGCTCCCTCCTCGTTCTGCACTCCGCAGAAAAGCGGAGTGCAGCGTACCGGTTTGACTGTGCGAACTGATACCCCTGCAACGCCCACACAGTGCGAATTGAATCTCCCTGCCGTCTACCCACAGTCCTAGAGTCCGAACGTGTTCCGGGGCGTCGGGGGAACACGCGGCCGCCTCGGACTCGGGGGACGACGGGGCGGCACGGCGGCAGCGACCCACGGGGGTGGTCGCTGTCGTCGGCCGCACCGGCCCCGGGCCGATTGTCAGTGGCACCGCCTAACGTCGGGTCATCACCTGGACCGACGGAGAAGGGCACCCCGCCATGGAGTTCCGTATCGATCGCAGTGCACTGACCGATGCCGTGGCCTGGGCGGCCCGCGTGCTGCCCACTCGCTCGCCCGTGCCGGTGCTCGGCGGGCTGCTGCTGGAGGCGGACGGCGGGTGGCTGCGGATCTCCGGCCTCGACTACGAGGCGTCCGCCCGCATCGAGGTCGAGGCGGAGACCGTACGGGCCGGGCGGGTGCTGGTCATGGGGAGACGGCTGCTCGATGTGTGCCGGGTGCTGCCCGAAAGTCCGGTGGTGTGCGCGGTGGAGGGTTCACGGTTCGCGGTGACCGGCGGCGGCGCCCGGTTCGGGCTGTCGGTGCTGCCGCTGGACGACTATCCGGCGCTGCCGCCGCTGCCCGGGGTGCTGGGGGCAGTGGACTCGGAGGAGTTCGCCGCGGCCGTCGCCCATGTGGCGGTGGCCGCGGGCCGGGACGACACACTGCCGACCCTCACCGGGATCCGGGTCGGACTCGACGGCGACACGATGACGCTGGCCGCCACCGACCGGTACCGCTTCGCGGTGCGCACGCTCGCATGGAAGCCGGCGACGGCGGATGTCTCGGCCGATGTGGTGGTGTCGGCCCGGCGCCTGACGGAGATCGCCCGCTCCTTCGGCCGGTCCGGCATGGTCAGCGTCGCCCTGGATGCCGGATCGGCCGGCTTCGAACTCGCCGGAATGCGCACCACGGTCCGGCTCCTGGACGGCCGGCTCCCCCGGCACGACAAGCTGTTCGCGATGGCGGACCCGACGACCGCGGTGACGGACCGGGCGCCCCTGGTCGAGGCCGTCAAGCGCGTCGCGGTGGTCGCGGACGGCGACAGCCCGCTCCAACTGGCCTTCTCCGGCGACTCGGTGCTGCTTCAGGCGGGGTACGAGGACGATGTCGCGTCCCAGCGGCTGCCTGCCGTCCTGGAGGGTGCCGATGAGCTGACGGTCGCGTTCAACCCCTCGTACCTGATGGAGGCCCTCGCCTCGTTCGACACACCGGTCGTCCAGTTCGGTCTGATGGGTCCGGGCCAACGCG
This sequence comes from Streptomyces sp. NBC_01717, assembly GCF_036248255.1. Taxonomy (NCBI): domain Bacteria; kingdom Bacillati; phylum Actinomycetota; class Actinomycetes; order Kitasatosporales; family Streptomycetaceae; genus Streptomyces; species Streptomyces sp. NBC_01717. The sequence continues at coordinate 4,484,103 of NZ_CP109178.1, forward strand.
CCATGATCACCGGCCGGGCGGCCGAGGGCGGCACGACGGGGCCGGACCAGGTCGCCGCGCCTCGTCCGACGCACCGGCACCTGTTGATGTCGGTGAAACCACTGGTCTGAGGCCGGCGAGACAGTGACCGGACTCCTGCAAACCGGAACCTCCGGCGAGCCTCGCGGAAGACCGGAGCGGGGGCGTGTCCGGGCCGTGGCCGGACACGCCCCCCGCCGGGCGGAGGGATCCACAGGTTGTGGACCGGTGGGTCGGTTCAGCGGCGGATCAGCAGCTCAGGTTCGAGCCGGGGGTGGTGCCGAGGATCTGCACGAAGGCCTGGTACCGGTCGATGCGGCTCTGGACCTGGGCGGGGTTGCCGCCGTTGCACTCCAGCGAGCCGTTGATGGAGCGGATCGTCTCGCCGAAGCCGGCGCCGTTGACCATCGCGTTGTGGGCCGTCATGGTGCCCGGGCCGTTCTGGGTGTTCCAGTACCAAAGACCCGTCTTCCAGGCCACGGACGCGTTCTGCTCGACCAGGTACGGGTTGCCGAGCAGGTCGATGCCGAGTGCGTCGCCCGCTGCCTTGTAGTTGAAGTTCCAGCTGAGCTGGATCGGGCCACGGCCGTAGTACGCGGACTGTCCGGCCGGGCAGCCGTAGGGCTGGCCGGTGTCGCAGTAGTGCGGGTAGTTGGCCGTGTTCTGCTCGACCACGTACACCAGTCCGCCCGTCTCATGGCTGACGTTGGCGAGGAACGCCGCCGCCTCCTGACGCTTGACCGTGTCGCTTCCGGTGTTTGCGAAGCCCGGGTAGGCACTCAGGGCCGCGGTCAGTCCGCTGTACGTGTAGAAGGGGTTCCGGCTCGGGAACATCTGGTTGAACTGCGCCTCGCTGACGACGAATCCCGACGGGGTGCCCGGATCCGTGCCGCCACCGCAGCTGCCCTGGTCCGCCCAGACGTCGGAACTGCCCGGCCGCTCGTTCTGGGTCCACCACTTCGCGGTCCAGTTGTGCCCGTTGTACGAGGCCGCTCCGCCGCCCGTGTAGACGGACGAGGCGTTCCAGGGTGCCGCGCACTCGGCCGCCGAGGCGGTGGAGGCGGGGAGAACGACGAGCATCGCGACGACCGCGCCCAGCGCGGCCAGCATGCCCATGACGCGTCTCATCATGAGATCACTCCTTCGGCGCGGTGCACCGAGTTCATCGGTGCACCGCCATGGGGGGTGACCGTCACTCAAGCGCCGCTGGTCTGTACCTGTCAAGGTCTAGACCAGCGCTTGAAATCTTTCCGAAGAGGCGCCGCGGAGTGCGTTCACGGCGAATGCGCTGTGCCGAAGCGGCCCCCAACAGGAGTAATTCCGGAAGTAGTTCATCCGGATCAAGGGGCAGGCAGGCGGCCGGTCCCGAACGAAAAACCTTCGGGCCCGTCCAGCATGCGGAACGGCGGACCGGCCGGACCGCGAATCCCGCCGCTGCGCGAACGGCAGGCGAACGTCAGCCGAAAGGATCCGGCTGCCCGCCCCAACTCCCCTACCGCACACATACGGTGACCCGAACCGGGGACCGTGGTGCACGCGTGCACGCGTTCGACGAGGGGAGCGCGAGGAAGCCGTGGAGTGGTTCAGCGCCGAGAACGTCGTGGCCGTGTGCACCGCAGTGCTCGGTGTCCTGGCCTCCATCGGAGTGCTCTGGTACGAGCGCCGCGTACCCCGCCGCAAGCGCATCGGCTACCGGGTCCAGATGGACACCCCGATCGGCAGCGACGTCAGCGAGGGCCGGGCCAATGTCCGGCTCGGGCTCTTCAGCGAGACGCCCGACATGGCCGATGCCACGCTCGTCCTGCTGCGCGTCGAGAACGACGGCTCGCAGTCCATCGCCGACAACGACTACACGGGCCGTGAACTGCACGGGCTGACCGTGGAGTTCACCGGCCGCACCGTACGCGGCATCGCGGTCACCCAGGCACCCGGCGCCGACCATCTGATGGAGCACTTCACCCCGGCGGGCGGGATGCGCCACAGCGGCCGGCTCATCCGGCTGCCGCGCGTCCCCCTCAACCGGGGCGAGCACTTCAAGCTGCTGGTGCTGCTCACCGGGTCGCACGTGGGCAGCCCCATCAGGATCACCGGCGGCATCCGGGACGGCGAGGTGACACCCAACACCGCCGCCCGCCCCGACGAGAAGCCCCCGATGTTCGGCCGGGCCGCCCGGCTCATCACCGTGGCACTGACCGTCTGCGTCGTCACCCTGGCCTCGATCATCCTGGTCCGCGACGACACCCCGCCCCCGGTGGGCTGCGCCCGGGGCACCCTGACAGTGACCGGCTCCACCGCCTTCGAACCGGTCGTGCGGGAACTGGCGCAGAAGTACGAGAAGGAGTGCGAGGGTTCCAGCGTCACCGTCGACGCGCACGGCAGCAACGCGGGGATACGGGAGCTCGCCGACCGGGGCGCCACCGCCGGGGAGTCAGGCTCCCCCGCGCTGATCGCCCTCTCCGACGGCCCCAAACCGGACGGCTACCCGCAGCTGCGCGAGAACCGGGTCGCGGTCTCACTCTTCCGCCTGGTCGTCAACGACCGGGTGCCTGTCAAGAACCTCTCCCTGGCCACCGTCCGGAAGATCTACCGGGGCGACATCCGCAACTGGAAGACGCTCGACGGACCCGACCTGCCCATACTCCTGGTCAGCAGGGATGCCAACTCCGGCACCCGCGAGGTCTTCCAGCGCCGCGTCCTCGGCCACAACGAACCCGCCCAGTCGTCCCGCGACTGTGTCACCAAGGACGACGCCGCGGCCCGCGTCATCCGCTGCGAACTCGACTCCACCGACCAGGTCCTGGCCACCGTCGGCCGGCTCGACGGCGCGATCGGCTACAGCGAGCTGCGCTCCGGAACCGCACTGAAGGGCGCGCACCAGCTCGCCATCGACTCCACCGTCCCGTCCGTCGACACGATCGGCTCCAGCACCTACCCGTACCGGGAGATCGAGTACGCCTACACGTACGGCCAGCCGCCGGCCGACTCGCTGGCATCCAGCTTCCTGGGCTATCTGAGCCGCGGCAACGGCCAGGACGTCATCCGTACGCACGGACATCTGCCGTGCGCGACGCCGAAGGGGCTGCGGATCTGCGGGGAGGAGTGAAAGCGCGGAGGGGGGCCGGGGCAACAGCCGCCCCGGCCCCCCTCCGCGTTGTCCCGTCCTACAGGAACGAGTTGATCTCGATGGTCTCGGTACGGCCGGGGCCGACACCGATCGCGGAGATCGGCGCGCCGGACATGTCCTCCAGCGCCTTCACGTACGCCTGCGCGTTCTTCGGCAGATCGCCGAAGGTCTTGGCCTTCGTGATGTCCTCGGACCAGCCCGGCAGCATCTCGTAGACCGGCTTCGCGTGGTGGAAGTCCGTCTGGCTGTACGGGAGTTCCTCGACCCGCTTGCCGTCGATCTCGTACGCGACGCACACCGGGATCTGCTCCCAGCCGGTCAGCACGTCCAGCTTGGTGAGGAAGAAGTCGGTGAGACCGTTGACCCGGGTCGCGTACCGCGCGATCACCGCGTCGAACCAGCCGCAGCGGCGGTCACGGCCGGTGGTGACACCGCGCTCGCCGCCGATCCGGCGCAGCGCCTCGCCGTCCTCGTCGAGCAGCTCCGTCGGGAACGGGCCGGCGCCGACGCGCGTGGTGTACGCCTTGAGGATGCCGATGACCCGGCTGATCTTCGTCGGGCCCACGCCGGAACCGGTGCAGGCGCCGCCCGCGGTCGGGTTCGAAGAGGTGACGAAGGGGTACGTCCCGTGGTCGACGTCGAGCAGCGTGCCCTGACCGCCCTCGAAGAGGACGACCTTGCCCGCTTCGATGGCGTCGTTCAGGATCAGCGTGGTGTCGGCGACGTACGGCTTGATCTGATCCGCGTACTGGAGCATCTCCTCGACGATCTTCCCGGCCTCGATGGCGCGCCGGTTGAAGACCTTGGCGAGGAGCTGGTTCTTCTGCTCCAGCGCAGCTTCGACCTTCTGCTCCAGGATCGACTCGTCGTAGAGGTCCTGGACGCGGATGCCGACCCGGTTGATCTTGTCGGCGTACGTCGGGCCGATGCCTCGGCCGGTCGTGCCGATCTTGCGCTTCCCGAGGAACCGTTCCGTCACCTTGTCGATCGTGACGTTGTACGGGGTGATCAAATGAGCGTTACCGCTGATCAACAGCTTGGACGTGTCCACGCCGCGGTCGTTCAGCCCACTCAGCTCGGAGAGCAGGACGGCCGGGTCGACGACGACACCGTTACCGATGACCGGGGTACACCCCGGTGAAAGGATTCCGGAGGGGAGGAGATGAAGTGCGTACTTCTGGTCACCGACGACCACCGTGTGGCCGGCATTGTTGCCGCCCTGGTAACGCACCACATAGTCCACGGATCCACCGAGGAGGTCGGTGGCCTTTCCCTTGCCCTCGTCACCCCACTGAGCACCGAGCAGCACAAGTGCGGGCACAGGCGTACACCCCTTCCGGGCGGGGCATGTCCAAGGTCAGGGGGCGTACGTAAACGTCGTACACGCCGTACGACGATGTACGACGAAGCCTGAACCGTCGAACCGGGTGCCCCGGAATAGACGAAGCCCCTGGCGCAATAGCGCAAGGGGCTCTTGCACCAAGATGCTACCCGAGGAAGGACCGAGGTGTCGGCTGCCCAGCCCCCCGGCAACGGTGCGCACCAGCTGCTGGTGGTGATCGACCCGGTCGCCCGCCGGACCGACGGCGAGTCCGTCCGTATCGCGAAGGACGTGCTGAGCGCGGGTTCGCACGCAAAAATCTGCCTCCCGGACGGGCCGGAGGAGTTCGCGCGGGCCTTGTCCCGCCGAGGCAATCGGCGTCCGGTGGTCGTCGGCGACGACCGAACACTGCTGCGCGCCGTGACGCTGCTGCACCGGGACAGGGAGCTGACCGGTGAGGCGCTCGCACTGGTTCCGGTGGGCGCGGCGGCAATGCTGCAACTCGCGCATTCGCTCGGCGTGCCCATGGGTGCGGTGGCCGCGGCGCGCGCCGCGCTGGACGGTGCCGTACGCCGTCTCGACCTGCTGGTCGACGACAGCGACGGCGTCGTCCTGGGCGCCCTGCGCATCCCCGCCCTGCCCACGACGCCGGGCTCGGCGGCCGCGCACACGGGGGTCACGGCGGTCTGGGACACCTGCCGCTCCCTGGTGCGCACCCTGGTCCGCCCTGCCCCGCCCACCTCACCCGCCACACCTCGCACCCACCGGCTGCGGGTCGAGACGGACGGGGTGGTGCTGAACGATCTGGACAGCCCGGTCGAATCGGTGACGGTGACCTCGCAAGGCGGCGGCGGAGGCCTCGCGGACGTGGTCGTCCACACCGCGAAGGGGGAAGCGCTGACGGCGGAGGCGAAGGCGGTCACGGTCTCCGGCGCGGACTTCCGCTACCGGGCGGACACCCAGGTCGCCGGCCCGGTCCGGACGCGGACCTGGACGGTGCGGGCGGGCGCGTGGGGACTGATGCTCCCGGTGGCCGAGGGGTAGCTCCACGCGTCGCGGGGCCGACCGTGCGCGGGCGCGGGAACGGGAACGGGCGCACTCTGGTAAGAGGTCCCGGAGGTGATGGTCATGATGAAGACCGCTGTCGGATGGCACATCGAGCTGGAATTCGAGGAAGACAACCACCGCACCCGCGCCGCCGCCCTCGTACGGCTCCCTGACGGGAACGAGGTACGTGCGCACGGGTACGCCAGCCGCCACCCCTCCGACTCCCAGCAGCCGAGGGTCGGCGAGGAGATCGCAGGAGCAAGAGCGATGAACGAGCTCGCGATGAACCTGCTGACCAAGGCGCACGACGAGATCGACGAGGCGTCCGGCCGGACGTCGCACCCGCTGATCTGAGCCGCCCCACAGGGCTCAGGGGCCGGCGCTCCGTCCCCAGCCGTTCCGTCACGGGAGGTCGAACTTCTTGCGGTAGTCGCGCCAGCGGTCCATCAGGTCGACCAGCTCCGTCTGCAGGAACTCGAAGAACTCCGCCGTCTCCGCGAGCCGCGCACCGGCAGGCGTGTCCTGGCCCAGGGTTCGTGCGCCCTCCCTGAGGGTGTGCTCCCAGCGGGTCAGGACACGGTCGCGACTGGCGAAGGTGGCGTACCAGATCTCGTTGTGCAGACGGTAGCGGTCCCGGCGCGAGCCGGGGTCGCGCTCGCGGCCGACCATGCTGACCTGGGTCAAGTAGTTGATCGCCCCGGACACCGCCGCCGGGCTGATCTGCAGCTGTTCGCTGAGCTCCGCCGAGGTCATGGAGCCGTCGTCGTCCGCCAGCAGTGCGGCGAAGACGCGGGACGCCATCCGCTGCATGCCCGCCTCGGTCATCTCGGCCGCGAAGCGCTCCACGAACCGCGACACGGCCTCCTCGTCGCGGCCCTGCTCGGGCTCGCGCCCGGGTTCGTGCGCACGCCCGCCTGCGCCGGTTTCGCTGCTCATCGCCCCATCGTCTCCCCTGAATTCCGGCGGGGTTCCCCGGCCCCGGACCACACCTCGACTTTATACGTTTCCTTAACTTCACAACTTTGTGAAACTAGCGTACGTTCAGAAACATGACGAAGGCAATCACCGTGGCCGGACTGCACAAGTCGTTCGGGCGGACACACGCACTGGACGGCCTCGACCTCGCGGTCGAGACCGGTGAGGTCCATGGCTTCCTCGGTCCCAACGGTTCCGGGAAGTCCACCACCATCCGGGTCCTGCTGGGTCTGCTGCGGGCCGACTCCGGCGCCGCCCAGCTGCTCGGCCGCGACCCGTGGAAGGACGCGGTCGAACTGCACCGCCGGGTGGCGTACGTCCCCGGTGACGTCACCCTGTGGCGCAACCTCTCCGGCGGCGAGGTGATCGACCTGTACGGGCGGCTGCGCGGCGGCGGCCTCGACAAGCAGCGGCGCGCCGACCTCATCGAGCGGTTCGAGCTGGACCCCACCAAGAAGGGGCGGACGTACTCCAAGGGCAACCGCCAGAAGGTCGCCCTGGTCGCCGCACTCGCATCCGACGTCGACCTGCTGATCCTTGACGAGCCGACCTCCGGGCTCGACCCGCTGATGGAGGAGGTCTTCACGGATTACGTGCGGGAGGCCGCCCGCGAACGCGGCCAGACCGTACTGCTCTCCTCGCACATCCTGAGCGAGATCGAGACACTCTGCGACCGCGTCAGCATCATCCGCAAGGGCGTCACGGTCGAGACCGGATCCCTCGCGGACCTGCGCCACCTGACCCGCACCAGCGTCACCGCCGAACTGGCCGCCGAACCGAACGGGCTCGCCCAGTTGCCCGGCGTCCATGACCTCGACGTCCAGGGCAGGCGGGTACGGCTCCAGGTGGACACCGACAAGCTCGACGCCGTGCTGCGTTCGCTCACCACCTCGGGCGTACGGTCGCTGATCAGCACCCCGCCCACCCTGGAGGAGCTGTTCCTCCGGCACTACCAGGACGATGCGGCCCCGGTCGCGGAAGAGGCGATGTCGCGATGACTGCGGAACTCGCGGTACGCGGCGGCGCCGGCCAACTCGCAGGAATCAATCCGCTGTTCAGGCTCGCTCTGCGCCGGGACCGCATCATGCTTCCGGTGTGGGTCCTCGTGCTCACCCTGATGGTCGTCAGCGGCGGCTCGTCGATCGAGCAGCTCTACGACACTCCGGCCGCCCGCGCCGAGGTCGCCGCGTCCATGAGCGCGAACAGCTCCTTGCGCTCCATGTACGGACCGGTCTTCGGTGACTCGATCGGAGGTCTGGTGGCCTGGCGGTTCGGCGTATTCGCCGCCACACTGGCCGCCGTGATGAGCCTGATCATCGTCATCCGGCACACCCGCGAGGAGGAGGAGACAGGCCGTCAGGAACTGCTCTCCTCAGCAATGGTGGGGCGGCGCGCCCCGCTGACATCGGCCCTGCTCACCGCCCTGGTCGCCAACGCGCTGGTCACGCTGTTCGTCACGGGCGGCCTCGCCGCACAGGGCGGAACAGGCGCGCTGGCGCTCGGGCTCGCCGTCGGCGCGACCGGAATGCTCTTCGCCACGATGGCGGCGATCGTCGCGCAGCTCACCGAGAGCGCGCGGCTCGCCAAGGGGATGACGGGCGGCGTGCTCGGCCTCGCCTTCCTGCTGCGGGCGGCCGGGGACTCCGGTGTGAACGACGGATCGTCCGTACTGACCTGGCTGTCGCCGATCGGCTGGGCCGAGAACATGCGGCCGTACGCCGGCGAGCGCTGGTGGGTGCTGCTGCTCTTCGTGGCGGCAATCGCGGCTCAGGCCGCGGCCGCCTACACACTGGCCGGTCGGCGCGACATCGGCATGGGCTTCCTCCCGGCCCGTCCGGGCCCGGCCGAGGGCCGACTCGCCACCGCAGGTGGCCTGGCCTGGCGGCTGCAGCGCGGCACACTGCTCGGCTGGACCGTGGGCTTCGCCGTCGCAGGCGTCGTCTTCGGCGGCATGGCCGAGGGTGCGGCCGACCTGGTGGGTGACAACGAGCAGGCCAAGGAGATCTTCGCGCGGATGGGCGGACAGGAGGGCATGACCCAGGCCTTCCTGGCCACGATGGTCGGGATGCTGGGGATGATGGCCGCGCTGTATGTGGTGGCATCGATCCTGCGCCTGCACAGCGAGGAGACCTCGCAGCGCGCCGAACCGCTGCTCGCGAACCGCCTGGGGCGGTTGCGGTGGGCAGCCGGGCACCTGGTGATCGCTTTCGGCGGCGCGGTCGCCATCATGCTGATCGGCGGGCTCGGTCTGGCCGTCGGATACGGCAACGGGTTCGGCGCCGTGCTCGGGGCGTCGCTGGTCCAGGTGCCCGCGATCTGGCTCCTCGGCGGTCTGGCGGTCCTGCTGTACGGAGCGCTTCCCAAAGCGGCTCCGGCGGCATGGGGTGTGGTGGGAGCGTGCCTGCTGATCGGGTGGATCGGCCCGGCGCTCGACCTGCCCCAGTCAGTGATGAACCTGTCACCCTTCGGCCATCTGCCGAAGCTGCCGGGCACCGAGATGCAGTGGGCTCCGGTGCTGCTGCTCACCGTGATGGCGGTGGCGCTGACGGGCGCGGGACTGGCGGCGTTGCGGCGACGCGACCTCCTGACCTGAGCAACGGTCCGGCCGGACCGGGACCGGATGAACCGCATGCACGGCCGGAGCTCCAAGCGGCCGGCCCCCGGAAAGGCAGAACTCTTCCGGGGCCGGCCGCTGCCTCCCGGAGAAACGTGGGGCCCGGCCCTCTCCTGTGCCGTGGCCCTGCTTGCGCCCGCCGCCTTCGGTGTCGCCTTCGACGTCCTGGAGAGAGACCGCTCGTCGTGTGCCGCCCGGCGTGCCGAGCAGCGCTCGGCGGCTTCCCGTCACAGCTCCACGCGCAGCTCCCGCAGGCCCCTGATCACATACCCCGGGTTCCACTCCGGTTCGGCCGCCGGCCGCATCCCGGGCGCCCGGCGCAGCAACTCGCCGAAGGAAGCCGAGAGTTCGACCCTGGCCAGCGGCGCACCCAGGCAGAAGTGGATGCCGGCGCCGAACGAGACGTGCGGATTCTCCCGCCGGGACAGGTCCAGCGTCTCCGGGTCCGTGAAGCGGGCCGGGTCGCGGTTGGCGGAGCCGAAGAGCAGGGCCACCTCCGCGCCGCGCGGGATGACCGTGCCGTCGATCTCGATGTCGTCGAGGACCCAGCGCTCGAACATCTGCAACGGAGTGTCGTACCGCAGCAACTCCTCCACCGCCGTGGGCAGCAGCCCGTGGTCGGCGCGCAGGGCCGCCAGCTGTTCGGGGTGACGCAGCAGCGTCCACCAGCCGTTCACGGTGGTGTTGACCGTCGCCTCGTGGCCCGCGTTCAGCAGCAGCACACAGGTGGAGACCATCTCCTGCTCGCTCAGCCGCTCCCCCTCGTCGTGCGCGGCGATGAGCGCGGAGATCAGATCCGCACCGGGGTTCCTGCGGCGCTCCGCGATCAGCTCGCGCAGATAGGCGGAGAATTCCTCCGAGGCGCGAACGGCGGCGCTCGCGGTCTCCTCGGACGGGTTCAGTTCGAACATCCCGCAGATCGCCGCCGACCAGGGCCGCAGCGGAGCGCGGTCGGACGCGGGGATGCCCAGCATCTCGGCGATGACGGCGACGGGCAGCGGTTCGGCGATCGCGGTGAGCAGGTCGCCGCCGCCCGCCTCGACGAAGTTGTCGACCAGCTCGGCGGCCAGCCGCCGCACCGTCGGGACGAGTTGCTCCACCGTACGCGGGGTGAACGCCTTGGAGACCAGGCGCCGGATCCGGGTGTGGTCGGGGGCCTCCAGGTCGAGGAGCCCCTGCCCGTTGAGGGTGGTGAAGGGTTCGTACGCGGCGGGCGGGGGCGTGCGGCCGAACTCCTCGTGGGTGAAGCGGTGCAGATAGGTGCGGCCCAGGCGCCGGTCCCGCAGCAGCGCCGACACATCGGCGTGGTGCGGGACGAGCCACTGGTCCGTGGGCTCGAACCGGTGCACCCGGCCGGTGGCCCGCAGCGCGGCGTAGGCGGGGTACGGGTCGGCGACGAACACCGGCGACCAGGGGTCGAACGAAGCGGCGGACTCGGGCTGCGGAGACGGGTGCATGGAAGGACGCTAACCGCCCGGCCCACCGGTGGGGCAGCTCAGGCCGGGGTGACCAGCCTCGCCTCGTACGCGAACACCGCCGCCTGCGTACGGTCCCGCAGCCCCAGCTTCACCAGGATGCGGCTCACATGCGTCTTGATGGTGGACTCGGCGACCACCAGATGCGAGGCGATCTCCGCGTTCGACAGGCCCTGAGCGATGAGGACGAGCACCTCCGTCTCGCGCTCCGTCAGATCGCCGATCCGGGCGAGCGCGGGCGGCCGCGGGGCCCCCGCGAGCCGGGAGAACTCGGTGATCAGCCGCTTTGTGACGGTCGGCGCCAGCAGCGCCTCCCCGGCCGCCACCACCCGTACCCCGTCGGCGAGCTGCCGGGCGGAGGCGTCCTTGAGCAGGAACCCGGACGCCCCGGCGCGCAGCGCCTGGTACACGTACTCGTCGAGGTCGAACGTGGTCAGCACGAGCACCTTGGCGGCCGCGTCGTTCGCGACGATCTCACGGGTCGCCTCGATGCCGTTGAGCTCCGGCATCCGGATGTCCATCAGCACCACGTCGGGCCGCAGCGCGGCGGCCTGGGCGATGGCCTGCCGGCCGTCGACCGCCTCGCCGACGACCTCGATGCCCGGCATCGCCCCCAGGAGTACCGAGAACCCCTCGCGGACCATCATCTGGTCGTCGACGATCAGGACACGGATGTCGTTCATGAGGTCTCGCTCTGCGTCGGTTCCTGGGCCGGCGGTACGGGGATGAAAACGGCGATCTCGTACCCGCCGTCCGTGGTCGTCTCGGCGGTCATCTCGCCGTTCAGCATGGCGACCCGCTCCCGCATCCCCGTGATGCCGTGCCCGGCGCCCGGCGAGGGCTTCACCGGGCCGGTCGGCGGTCCGTTGACGACCCGCAGTCCGAGTCCGCCGAGCACATAGCCGATCTCGACCTTGGCGGTGGCGCCGGGCGCGTGCCGCAACGTGTTGCTGAGGGCTTCCTGGATGATCCGGTACGCCGACAGCTCGACGCCCTGGGGCAGTTCGCGTACCGCACCGGTGACGGTCTTCTCCGCCACCAGGCCCGCGTCCGCCACATTGGCGAGCAGTCCGTCCAGCTCGGCGAGGGTGGGCTGCGGGGCGTCCGGCGCCTCGTAGTCCTCGGCCCGTACGACGCCGAGGACCCGGCGCAGTTCGGTGAGGGCGGCGACGGCGTTCTCCCGGATGGTGACGAAGGCCTGCTCCAGCTCGGGCGGCGGGTTCTCCACCCGGTACGGGGCGGCCTCGGCCTGGATCGCGACGACCGACATGTGGTGGGCGACCACGTCGTGCAGCTCGCGGGCGATGGTGGTGCGCTCCTCCAGCAGCGTGCGCCGGTCGCGTTCCACGGCGGTGACGGTGCGCTGCACGGTCACCTCGCGCTCCGCCTCCCGGCGGGTCTGCACGACGGTCACCACGAGCAGGGCGAACGCGGAGGCCACGGCCATGGGCCCGGTGGTCGACGAGTAGTGCCAGCCGAAGTTCTCCAGGAAGCTGCCGAGCACCAGGGTCAGGAGCCACATCCAGGCGGCGGTACGCGGCCGGGTCCGGGCCGCGACCACGACGAGCACCACCAGGTGCGAGAAGAACATGCTCGGCACCCACGGCCATTCGCCGCCGGCGATCGCGGCGGTCACCGGAGTGAGCGCCATCGACATCCAGAACGCGCCGACCGGCCGGAACAGCGTCATCGCGACGGTCAGCGCCGGGAGCAGCCCGGCCAGGACGATCTCGATCCCGGACCAGGGCCCGGCGCCGCCCGCCGCGCCGATGCCTATGAGGGCCGTGATCAGCGCGGCCAGCCCGACCAGTGCGTGCGGCGTCCGGGCGGCCCGCGCGCGCATCCGCTCGGACAGCCGCCGGGTCAGCGTCCCGTCGGTCCGCATGGGCGGCAGCGGACGGTAGTCGAACGCGTCATGGAAGAGGTCCTGCCGCAGGCCGCCTATCGCCCCTGCGGCCAGCCGGAACTCTGGGCTTCTGGTCTTGGTGGTCTCGGTCACCATCCCAAGGTAGGTGGCCGGGCCCGCGACGTCGTCAGCAGTGATACGGATCCTGCGGCATCCGTCGCAAGGACTACCGGACCCGTGAGATCGGTGACGAGCGCGACTGCCGGATGCCCCCGGCGCCCCCTGTCACCACGCCAGCTGGGCGATCTCCTCCGCCACCACCGCACAAGCGTCCGCCGCCGGATCGATCAACGGGAAGTGCCCCACCTCCTCCAGCAGCGTCAGCCCCACCGTCTCGCCCGCCTTGGCCGCCGCGTCCACGAACGCCTCGGCGACCGCGTGCGGCACGGTCAGATCGGTGCGTCCCTGTACGACCGCGGTGGCGATCCCGGTCGGCAGCAGCGCGGCCGGATCGGCGTACGGACTCCGCGCGGCGAAGTCCGCTTCCCGCCCCAGGAGTTGACCCACCGCGCCGGTGCAGACATCCAGCTCCACCGCCGTGGCGAAGTCGGCGATCGGCGCGAGGGCGACGACCCCGCGCAGCGGCGGCGCCGAGGCAAGCCGCCATGGCGACCCCTGCGGCAGTACGTGCCGGGCCGCGGCCCACAGCGCCAGCTGCCCACCCGCGGAGTGCCCGGTGACGACGATCCGTCGCGCATCGGCCTCCGGAAGCGCGACGGCCAGCAGTCCGGGCAACGCGTCCATCGCCGCGGCGACATCGTCGAAGGTCTCCGGCCAGCGGCCCGCGACCGGGCCGGAACCCCGCTGCTGCGGGAGCTCGCTGCCCCGCCGGTACTCGACGTTGGCGACGGCGAACCCGCGCCGGGCCAGGAAGTCCGCGAACGGCGTCACATGGAGCCGGTCGTACGGCCCCCGCCACGCACCACCGTGCAGGACGACCACGACGGGTGCCCCGGCCCGCCCGTCGCGCGGAGCGTAGAAGTCGATCACCTGGTCGGGATGGTCGCCGTAGGCGGCCGAAGCGTCGGGGGCGACGGCCGGATGCGAGAAGGCCGACTCGGTCTCGACTGCGTCCCGATCACGCGCGGCGGAATCCGACATGCTGCTCCAACCATCCGACAGAGGTGCCCAACTGGCCTGACCAGCGGGGACGGTATCAGCACGCGGCGCCGCGTCCCCACGGGGTTCACCGTGGGGACGCGGCAGGCGTCACACCTCGCCGAGCACCCCGTCGAGCGCCCGGCCCGACACCTCGCTCAGCACCTCACCCAGCACCCGTGCGGCCCGCTCCACATCCGCGAACCCCACGTACAGCGGCGTGAACCCGAACCTCAGCAGATCCGGCCGCCGCAGGTCCCCGACCACACCCCGCGTGATCAGCGCACGCATCACCGGCTCGGCGATCCCCGCGTCCACGCAGCGCAACGACACCTGGCTGCCGCGCTCCGCATGCGCCTGTGGCGTGACCGGAACGACCACGCCCTCGGGCGCATACGCCCCGACGCACTCCAGGAAGAAGTCCGTCAGGGCCAGCGACTTGGCCCGTACCGCCTCGACCGGTACCCCGTCCCACACGGCCAGCGCCGCTTCGAGCGCCAGCATGGACAGGATGTCGGGGGTTCCGACCCGGCCACGTACGGAACCGTGCGCGGGCGCGTACCCGGGATCCATCGCGAACGGGTCGGCGTGCGACGTCCACCCCGGCAGCGGCGAGTCGAAGGCCGCCTGATGCCGCTCGGCGACGTACAGGTACGCGGGCGAACCGGGCCCGCCGTTCAGGTACTTGTACGTACAGCCGACCGCCAGGTCCACCCCGTGCGCGTCCAGTCCCACGGGCAGCGCGCCCGCGCTGTGGCACAGGTCCCAGACGGCGAGGCCGCCCGCGGCGTGCACGGTGGCGGTGAGGCCGGGCAGGTCGTGCAGCCGGCCGGTGCGGAAGTCGACGTGGTTGAGCAGGACGACCGCCGTACGGGGCCCGACCGCGCCCGGCACGTCCCCCGGTGCGACGGGGACGAGCCGGTGCCCGGTCATCCGGGCGGCGGACTCGGCTATGTACCCGTCCGTGGGAAACGTCGTCGCGTCGACGAGGATCTCGTCGCGCCCCTCCGGCGCCAGCCGGCTCGCGGCGACGACGGCCTTGAAGACGTTCACGCTCGTCGAATCGCCGACGACGATCTGTCCGGCGGCGGCCCCGACGAGCGGGGCGATCCGGTCGCCGATCCGCTCGGGCGCGGTCCACCAGCCGCTCTCGTCCCAGGACCGGATGCGCAGCTCGCCCCACTCACGGGTGAGGACCTCCTGCACCCGGGCGGGTACGTGTCGCGGCAGCGCGCCGAGCGAGTTGCCGTCGAGGTACACCCCGTCGTCGAGAGTGAACAGCTTGCGCAGATCCGCGAGTTCGTCGGCGGTGTCGAGTGCCGCGGCCCGCGCGGCGAAGGTCTCAGACATGGCTGCGCGCCGTCCACAGTTCGGGGAACACGTTCTTCGTGGCCCGCTTCTCCAGCCACGCGACCCCGGCGGAGCCGCCGGTGCCGGTCTTCGAGCCCATCGCGCGCCGGGTGGCGACGAGGTGGTCGTTGCGCCAGCGCCACACGAGTTCGCCGACGTCGGTGAGCGCCTCGCCGAGCCGGACGAGATCGTCGTACCGCTCGGGGTCGGAGTAGATCTCCGTCCAGACGGCCTCGACCTCGGGGGACGGCTCGTACTTCTGCGTCAGGTCGCGGCCGAGCACGGACTGCGGCACCCCGTGGCCGCGCCGGGCGAGCAGGGCGAGCACCTCGTCGTACAGGCTCGGCTCGGCGAGCGCCTTCTCCAGCTCGGCATGGACGCGGGGCGCGCCCCGGTGCGGTACGAGCATGGACGCGGACTTGTCGCCGAGCAGGAACTCCATCCGCCGGTACATCGCCGACTGGAAGCCGGAACCCTCGCCGAGTGCGGCGCGGTAGGAGTTGAACTGGGCGGGGGTGAGCTGGGCGAGCGGCGTCCAGGACGCGTTGAGCGCCTCCAGTTCCCGTACCGACCGCTTCAGCGCATCGCGCGCGACCGGCAGCCGGTCCTCCCGCAGGGCGTGCGCCGCGGTCTCCCACTCATGGACGATGACCGTGAACCACAGTTCCATGACCTGGGTGGTGACCAGGAAGACCATCTCGCCCGGATCGTCGGAGCGCAGGTGCTGGAGGTGGGTCAGGACATCCGCCTGGACGTAGTCCTCGTACGGAGTCGTTCCCGCGAAGTCCAGGTGCGGGGTGTCCGCACCGGTGGCTTCGGGGTCGGGGTGGATCGTCGACATTGCTGTCTCCTCGACACGAGCTTCCGGGTAGCGGTCCGCCCCTTCCGTGAGGTGATGGAGCTCCGGTCCCCTGCCCGCATCCTAAGCGGACCCCGGGGAGACGTGCAGGCCCCGCAGACGGCGGTGCGTCCGCGGGGCCTGGGAACACCGTCCCGGAGGTCCTAACCCAGGATCTCGGCGGCGGTCGGCGACGAGTCGCGGAGGAACGTCGAGCAGCGCTCGTACTCCTCCTGCTCACCGATCGACTGGGCGGCGCGCGCGAGGGCGTGCAGGGCACGCAGGAAGCCGCGGTTCGGCTCGTGCTCGAACGGTACGGGCCCGTGGCCCTTCCAGCCGGCCCTGCGCAGTGCGTCGAGGCCACGGTGGTAGCCGGTGCGGGCGTAGGCGTACGACTCGATGACACGGCCGCCCTCGAACGCCTCGTCGGCGAGCTGCGCCCAGGCCAGCGAAGAGGTCGGGTACTTCGCGGCGACATCGGCCGGGGCCGTGCCGTTCGCGAGGAGCTCGCGCGGCTCGGGGTCGTCGGGCAGGTGGGTCGGGGGAGGTCCCCCGAGCAGGTTCTCGTGGATGGACATGGGTTCAAGTGTGCCTGGCACATGCGCGCCGGGGGTAGCCGGGCGCCCTCGGACCCGTCAGGTCCGGCCGGGGCCCCCGTTCTCGTCCCGAGCGGGCTCCAGGGGAGGCGCCTCGACAGCGCAGTGCACGGTGCATGCGGGACGCGCCTTGCTCTTCCGGACCGCGGGCGGTGTCCGTACGGTCGCCCAGGCGATCACCGAGCCCAGCACCATCAGGCCGGCACATATCGGCATGGCCCGCTTGAAGGCCGCCGCGAACTCACCGGCGTCGCGGTACGCCTCCGGGCCCATCCCGGCCAGCAGCGGCAGCGCGGCCACGGCCATCAGGCCCGCGGCCCGGGCGGCGGCGTTGTTGATCCCGCTGGCCAGCCCGGCCCGCGCGGTGTCGACGGAGGCGAGGACGGTCGCGGTGAGCGGCGCCACCAGGGTGACCAGGCCGAGGCCGAGTACGGCGACGGCGGGCAGCACGTGCTGCAGGTACGCGGAGACGGTGGCGTCGCCGGGTCCCACCCGCAGCATGAGCAGCATCCCTGCGGCGGCGAACAGCGGCCCGACAGTGAGCGGGATACGGGGCCCGATCCGCTGCCCCAGCTCGCCCGACGAGGCGGAGAACAGCAACATCAGCACAGTGGTCGGAAGGAGGGCGGTCCCGGCGCCCAGGGCGGAGTACCCCGCCACGACCTGGAGCTGGATGGCGGAGAGGAAGAAGTAGCCACCGAGCGCCGCGTAGACACAGAACGTGACGATATTGACGGCGGTGAACTGGCGGGACCCGAACACCGACGGCGGCAGCATGGGGTTCGCCCGCCGCCGCTCCACCTGCACGAACGCCACCGCGAGCAGGACCCCGCCCACGGCCGACCCGATCACCGCGGCGGACGCCCCCCGGCCGGGCGCCTCGATCAGCGCATACGTCACCAGGGCAAGAGCCAGCGCGCCGAGCACGGCCCCCAGAACATCGAAGCGCCCGTGTGCGTGGGGGTCCCGCGACTCGGGTACGTGACGCAGCGCGACCGGCACGCAGACGGCGGCCACCGGCACATTGATCAGAAACACCCACCGCCACCCGGGGCCGTCGACGAGGTACCCCCCGACGAAAGGCCCGATGGCGGCCCCCACCCCACCGAACCCCGACCACAGCCCGACCGCGCGCGCCCGGTCGTCCGGATGAAAACTTGCCTGGATCAGCGCCAGCGACCCGGGAGTGAGGAGCGCCCCGCCCACTCCCTGGAGGGCGCGGGCACCGACCAGAACGGCGGCATTCGGCGCAATGCCGCACAGCAACGAGGCACTGGCGAACCAGATCACCCCCACGACGAAGACCCTTCGCCGCCCGTACCGGTCCCCGAGCGCCCCACCGAGAAGGATCAGCCCGGCGAGCGTCAGCATGTAGGCGTTGACGGTCCACTGAAGGGCGGCCAGGTCGGTGCCGAGGTCCTTGCCGATGCGGGGCAGGGCGACGTTGATGACGGTGGAGTCGAGCATGGCCATGCTGGACCCGAGGACGGTGGTCAGGACGACCCAGCGCCCGGGTGCGGAGGCAGCACGGATCTCACCGGCCGGTGTCTCACCCATGCGAGCAGCATCGCCGCTACGGGGCACTCCGGCCAGTCCGGGTCCGGCCGCCCCGCTCGCCGCCCGCACCCGCAGCGCGTGAGCGCTGAGTAATGTGTGCGGAAATGTCCCGGTTCCGGAGATGGATTCCATGGATGACGACGAGACCCGCTCCGCCAACGCGGGTGCGGCCGCGGGTGCGGGTGCGGGTGCGGGTGCGGGTGCAGACACGGGCCCCCGCCGCGGCCGCAGCGCCGCCATCGGCCAGGTGGTGCCGAGGACCGCCGTGATCGCCGGCGGCGGAGCGCTGGCGATCTGGGAGCCCGCCTTCACGCTCGGCGCCTACAACGTCGTCTTCTACTACCAACTGCTCACCCTCTGGGCCGTGTCGACCGCCGTGATGCTGACCGCCCTGCTGATGCGCGAACGCGGTCCGCGGCACGGCTGGATGTACTGGGCCTGCCTGGCCCTGCCCAGCGTGTGGCTCGTCATCGCCGCCGTCGTGCCCCGCCACGACGGCTGGCCGGACAAGACGCTGTTCCTGGCGGGCGGCATCCTCAGCATCATCGGTACCCCGCTGCTGGTCTGGGTGCTCCTGCACCTTCTGCTCTTCGGGGAGTCGGAACTCTCCGCGCGCGAGCGGAGGACAGTCATCGGCGTCGTCGTGGTCGTCGGCGTGCTCGCCTACGGGCTCGGCCAGTTGAACCACGTCTTTCTCACCTGCGGGGACTTCGACATCAGCGGAAACAGCGTCCCGTCCGGATGCCGGCCGGGCCACGCCTCCCCGCTCGGCTGACGCACGGCGCCCCCAGGGAACGCGTTCGCCCCCGGCCGCCGGGCGGGGCAGCCGTCCGCTACCTCACGGCCTCCAGCGCCCGCACCAGCGCGTCCACGCCCGCCTCGACCTTGCTCCGCGGGCACCCCACGTTCAGCCGCAGGAACCCCTCGGCTCCGTACACCGCACCCGGCATGATCGCGACCTTCTCGCGCTCGATCAGCACCCGCTGCAGCGCCTCGTCGTCCACACCCAGGGGGCGCAGATCGATCCACGCCAGATAGCCGGCCTGCGGGGGCTGCCAGGACAGTTCGGGGAACGCCGCGTTCAGGCGCTCCGCGACCAGGGCCAGGTTCCCGGCCACGTACACGCGTACCGCGTCCAGCCACGGCCCGCCCTGCCGGTACGCGGCTATGTGCGCGGTGAGCGACAGCACCGCCGGGGAGGCCAGGCCCTCCGCCGTTTCCATGCGGCGCAGGAACTCCGTCCGGTCGGCCGGATCGCCGATGATGCCGTACGAGCCGGTCAGCGCCGGGAAGTTGAAGGACTTGGACGCGGACGAGATCACCGCCCAGCGGGCGTCACCGGCCACCCGCGTCCACGGCACATGCCGGTGGCCGTCGTGCACGAAGTCCGCATGGATCTCGTCGCTGATCACCGCGACCCCGTGTTGCGCGGCCAGAGCGGCCATGTCGACCAGCTCGGGCTCCGTCCACACCCGGCCCGTCGGGTTGTGCGGCGAGCAGAGCACCAGCACCTTCGCGTCGGGGCGGGCCAGTTCCCGTTCCAGTGCCCCGGTGTCCCCCAGCGGCACGCCCCGCAGCTCGCGGCCGAGGCCGGTGATCGCCTTGCGGAAGCCGTCGTACGTGGGGGTGTGGACGACCACGCCGTCGCCCTCGGCCGTCCACATCTGGAGGAGCTGCGAGAACTGGCTGAGCACGGACGGGCCGTAGACCAGCCGGCCGGTGTCCAGCTCGGTGCCGTACCGGGTCTCGTACCAGTGCGCGATCGCCGACCGGAAGTCGTCCTGCTGCCAGCTGGTGTAGCCGAGTACGCCGTGGTCGAGGCGGGTCCGCAGTGCGGTCAGGACCTCGGGGGCCGTCTCGAAGTCCATGTCGGAGATGGTGAACGGGAGCAGCCCGTCGACACCGAACCGGTCGGCGACCCCGTCCCACTGGACACACCAGGTGCCCCT
The DNA here is from genome assembly GCF_036248255.1 of Streptomyces sp. NBC_01717. Lineage (NCBI taxonomy): Bacteria > Bacillati > Actinomycetota > Actinomycetes > Kitasatosporales > Streptomycetaceae > Streptomyces > Streptomyces sp. NBC_01717. The sequence goes on from NZ_CP109178.1 coordinate 4,503,971, forward strand.
GCGGTCGATGACGGTGTCGAAGTCATAGCGCGCGTTCGCTTGCACAGTGGGCTCCTCGTGCTCGTTCGCGGACATGCCGTGGGCCCGGCACCCCAGGGAGCACCGGGCCCACGGCCGCCGTTCGTACCTACTACTTCAGCTTGGTGCCGGTGGACCGCAGGTTGGCGCAGGCCTCCGTGACGCGCTTGGCCATGCCCCCCTCGGCGGACTTGCCCCAGCTGCGCGGGTCGTAGACCTTCTTGTTGCCGACCTCGCCGTCGACCTTCAGCACGCCGTCGTAGTTGCGGAACACGTGGTCCACGATCGGGCGGGTGAAGGCGTACTGGGTGTCGGTGTCGAGGTTCATCTTCACGACGCCGTTCTCCAGCGCGGTGGCGATCTCCTGCTCGGTGGAGCCGGAGCCGCCGTGGAAGACGAAGTCGAACGGGGACGACTTGCCGTACTTGGCGCCGACGCCCTCCTGGAGGTCCTTGAGGAGTTCGGGACGGAGCACGACGTTGCCCGGCTTGTAGACGCCGTGCACGTTGCCGAAGGAGGCGGCCAGCAGGTAGCGGCCCTTCTCGCCCAGGCCGAGCGCCTCGGCGGTACGCAGCGCGTCGTCGACGGTCGTGTACAGCTCGTCGTTGATCTCGTGGGTGACGCCGTCCTCCTCGCCACCGGTCGGGGTGATCTCGACCTCGAGGATGATCTTGGCGGCGGCGGCCTTGGCCAGCAGCTCCTGGCCGATGGCCAGGTTGTCGGCGAGGGTCTCGGCCGAACCGTCCCACATGTGGGACTGGAACAGCGGGTTCAGGCCCTTGGCGACACGCTCGGCGGAGATGTCGAGCAGCGGACGTACGTAACCGTCCAGCTTGTCCTTGGGGCAGTGGTCGGTGTGCAGCGCGACCGTGACGTCGTACTTGGCGGCGACGATGTGCGCGAACTCGGCGAGGGCGACGGCGCCCGTGACCATGTCCTTGTTGTACTGGCCGCCCAGGAACTCCGCCCCACCGGTGGAGATCTGGACGATGCCGTCGCTCTCCGCCTCCGCGAAGCCGCGCAGTGCAGCGTGCAGGGTCTGGGTCGACGTCACATTGATGGCCGGGTAGGCGAACTTGCCTGCCTTCGCCCGGTCGAGCATCTCGGCGTAGACCTCGGGGGTTGCGATGGGCATCTGTCCGCTCCTTGGGATGTGCGGGTGTGCGTTGCTGGTTCCCTGACCTGGGGGCGACGTCATCGTCGCCCCCATCTTCCCAGACTCTCGCTTCGGCTCCACCCGGCGTACTCCCTCAACGTTCCGGCCGGGGAACTGAAGGCATACGACAAGGGCGGACGGTTTCACGTGAAACCATCCGCCCTCGAAGAAAATCGCAGCTCAGGCCGGCAATCAGGCCAGGTCGAGGTCCGCCACCGTGTAGGCGTGGACGTACGGGAGACCGGCCTCGGCAATGGCCGGAGCGGCACCCCGCTCCACGATCGTGGCCACGGCGACGACTTCGCCACCGGCCTCGCGCACCGCCTCGACGGCCGTCAGCGGCGAGCCGCCGGTGGTCGAGGTGTCCTCGACCACCAGACAACGGCGGCCCTTCACGTCCGTGCCCTCGATGCGGCGCTGCATGCCGTGTGCCTTCTGCGCCTTGCGGACGACGAACGCGTCCAGGGTCTTCCCGCGCGCGGCGGAGGCGTGCAGCATCGACGTGGCCACCGGGTCGGCGCCCAGCGTCAGCCCGCCCACGCAGTCGTAGTCCAGCTCGGCGGTCTCGTCGAGCATGACCTGACCGACCATCGGAGCGGCCGTACCGTCCAGCGTGATGCGACGCAGGTCGATGTACCAGTCGGCTTCCAGACCCGAGGAGAGGGTCACCTTGCCGTGCACCACGGCCTTGTCCTTGATCTGCTGGAGCAGCTCAGCGCGTACGTCAGTCATGGCTACGAGCTTAAGGGCTGTCCCGTAGGGCGTGTCCGGCTCAGAGCCTGCGCCAGCTCCAGGTCGTCGCGATCTCCAGCGGCTCGATCGGGGTCACATACCGGGGCGCGGTGTTCAGTCCGTTCGGCGGGCCCGACTGCGGCTCCACGCAGACCGCCTCGGCCTGTTCGTCGTAGACGACGACCCATCCGGCCCGGCTCTTCACCTTCAACTCCAGTTGCTCCGGCCAGGTGAGCGTCACATCGACCCCGTCGGGCATCCCGAAGCAGTCGTCCCACGGGCCGGGCATGGCCGGGATCCGGCGGCCGGTCGGCAGATGGTCCTCGCCCCGCTCCTCCTGCCAGGCGGCGTCGAAGGCGATCTGTACGTCGCCGCCGGTTCCGAGGTTCCGCAGGAACCACGGGTGCCAGCCGGCCTGCGCCGGGAACGAGTCCCCGTACGTCTCGACACCGAACGCGAGCGTGAGTGAGTCCTCGGCCAGTTCGAAGGTCTGGGTCACCCGGCCCGGATACGGCCACGGCTCGGCGAGGTCGTAGTAGAACGCGGCCTGCGACTCGCCCGCCTTGGCGGTGCGCCAGGCCGTGTCACGGCCGGTGCCGTGAATGGCATGCGGCGGGGAGTTCACGGGCAGCTGATGAGGCACATCACCGTTGAGGAAGTGGCCGTACCCGGTCCGTCCGCACCACGGCACCATCGGGAAGCAGCCGTACCGCTCCCCCTGCCGCAGCAGCTCGGTACCGCCGATCCGGAGGCTGCTGATCCGGCAGCCGTTGGCGGGGTTCACGGTCAACTCGGCGTCGCCGACGGACAGCCGGACGCTCTTCTCGCTACTGCTCACACCACGACACTACTGGCGCCGCTACCTCCGGCGCCGCAGCGCCCGGCCCACCACGACCGCGGAGGCGAGCGCGAGGGCGGCCGCCGGAGCCACCCAGCGCAGGGTGGCGCCCGCAGTGGTCGGGTCGGGCGACGGCACGGGGGCGTACCGCCCGCGCGGCGGCGCGTGGTCGACCTCCTCGGCACTGCGCCCGATCATGGTCCGGCGGGCGTGCGCGGCCTCGGCGGGCGGTTCGTCGGGGACGGTGAACTCCATGTCCGCGACGGGGTCGAGCGACGGCGGGGGGACGGGCGCGTCGAAGACCGAACCGGTACCGGGGAGCGACCCGGCGTCGTCGTCCTGGGCGGGCCCGCCCTCGGGGGACGACTCTTCGGGGGACTCCCGCACCGTCGTCTCGTCCGCCGTCTCCGCGGCCTCCTCGATCGCCCGGTCCACGGCTTCGTCGACGGGCAGGTCCACGACCGCCTCGGCCGGTCCGCCGGACTCGCCCGCCGGTCCGTCGGCAGCCGGTCCGTGGGACGCCAGCGTCTCCGTCACCAGCTGCTGCGTGAAGCGGTCCAGCAGCCGGAGGGCCGCCGCGAGCGTCGCCTCGCGGTCCAGTTCCACGATGCGGCCCTGGCCGCCCGCCGAGCCCGTGAAACCGATCGTCGTACCGCCGTCCGTCTCCGTCAGGCGGATCGTCAGGGCGAGCTTCGCCGAGCCGCCGCCCCGCGCCTCGACGCCCTCGCCCTCGACGGAGATCCCGGCCCCGTCCGGCAGCGCGGCCGAAATCAGCGTGCCGCGGTATGTGATCGTGTGGCTGCCGATCCGGACCTTGAGCCGGCCTGACAGGGGGCCCGCCGACGCGTCGGCGTCCTGCTGGAGGCCCGGTACACAGCGCGCGACCCGGGCAGGATCGCCCAGCGTCCGCCGAAGGGACAGGACCGGAACCGGAACGAACACCTCATGCTCCATGGAAACCGAGCCTACTCAGGCGCGGCCGCCCCGTCAGCGCTTCCGCACCCGGAAGCGGCACTCAGCACCCAAGACCTCCCCCGCCCCCTCACGGCTCCTCCCAGTACCGCGGATGCACCAGCGTCGACGCCTGCTCCGGCAGCCGCCCCCGCTCCGCGTACCGGGCCGCGCCCGCGAGTACCCCTTCCGTCAGGGAGCGGAGCTTCGGTGCCCGGGGGGACAGGCCCAGCGCCGGGGCTCTCGGCCCCAGGCGGGCGAGGACGAAGCCCCAGCCGTGCGGGGCCTTCGCCCGGTCCGTCGTGCGGTCCGGGCCCGCCGCGAAGCCGGTGCGGCGACCGCTGACGCCGTACGGGCGGGTGCTCAGGCCCGCCGCCCGCACGGATGCCTCGACCGTCCAGAAGGTCCGCGGCCGGGCATTCGGCGGCCCCCCGTGCACCACCAGGCGGCCGCCCGGGGCCAGGGCCTCGGCGACCAGGCCGTAGAACTCCGCGGAGTACAGCTTCGTGCTCGCCGTGATGCCGGGATCGGGCAGATCGGAGATCACCACGTCGAATCCGCCGCGCCCCGCCCGCAACCAGTTGAACGCGTCGGCCGTCACGGCCGTCAGTCGCGGGTCGCGGTACGCGTGCGCGTTCAGCGCGGAGAGCGCGGGGTCCGTACGGGCCAGTCGGGTGACGCCGGGGTCGATCTCGACGAGCGTGACACTCCGTACGTCCGGGTAGCGCAGCACCTCGCGGGCGGCCAGACCGTCGCCGCCGCCCAGGATCAGCACCCGCGCGTGGCTCCCGTCCATCGCCGGGTGGACCAGCGCCTCGTGGTACCGGTACTCGTCCTGTGCGCTGACCCGCAGCCGCCCGTCCAGATAGAGGTCCAGGGATCTGCGGCCCGTCCCGGTGAGGACCACCTCCTGCACATCGGTCTGCACAGCGACCCGCACCTCGTCCCCGTACACCGCGCGCCGCGCCGCCCGCTCGAAGTCGTCGTCCAGGAGCGTGGCGGTGGCCAGCAGGGCGATCACCGACACATTGACGACGATCAGCAGCCACCGCGAGCGCGGGGTGAGGTCCCGGCGGAACACCCACAGCACCAGCGCCCCGCCCGCCGCCGCGTTGACCATGCCGGTGAGCAGCGCCCCGGTGAGCTGCCCGAGGACCGGCAGCAGCAGGAAGGGGAACGCCAGTCCGCCGACGAGCGCCCCCACATAGTCGGCGGCGAACAGATCCGCGACCGTCCCGCCCGCGTCCTGCCGGTCGACACGCTGGATCAGGGTCATCAGCAACGGGATCTCCGCACCGATGAGGACGCCTATCGCGAGCGAGAACCCGACCAGCGCGAAGCGGGACTCCCCGATCCAGGCGAACGACGCGTACAGCACGAGCGCGGAGGAGCCGCCGATCAGTGCGAGCCCCGCCTCGATCAGCCCGAAGCCCACTGCTGCGTGGCTGCGTAACCGTTTCGCGAGCAGCGAGCCGATACCCATCGCGAAGACCATCACGGACAGCACCACGGAGGCCTGGGTGACGGAGTCCCCGATCAAGTAGGAGGCGAGCGCGACCAGTTCGAGCTCGTACACCAGTCCGCAGGCGGCGCAGATGAACACGGCGGCCAGCACGAGGAGCCGGCCGGTGCGCGGCCGCACGGGGATTCGCGCCGCGCCCCCTCGCAGCGACACCTGCTGGTCGATCATGATGCGAACGCTACGTCACGACGGCGTCGCCACCTGTCACCCACAAGGGTGCAAGTGCCGCGCACGCAACGGTGTTCAGGAAATTTCAGTGAGCCACCGCCGGCGTCCGCACACCCACGCGGGTGCGGGTCACCACCAGCTGCCCCTCCTGCGGGTACGCATGCCAGGTGCGCCACCACACCTCCCCCTCCGTCCGCTGCGCGAGCATGGCGGTGAAGGCGTGCGGACTACCGGGAAACGTCCCGGCGAGCCCGTGCGGATGGTCGGTCACCAGCGCGAGGAGTTCCTGCGCACGCCCCGCGAAGGAGTCCGCGGAGAGCGTCTCGACGCGCGCCGCGAATTCGTACTCCCACTCCCCGAGCCGTTTGGCGACTCCGAGCGGCAGCGGTGTGCTGCTGCCGGGGATACAGGCCACCGTCTCGGAGCAGCTGCCGCCGTCCTCCTCGAGAAGCACCTGATGGGAGGCGCCGAGCAGACGCAGTTGCAGCTGGGCACCGCCGAGCTGGAGGTCGAGCACGGCCAGGGCGGGGAGCGGTTCGCGCCCCAGCGCCCAGGCCAGGTCGGCAGCACGGGTGTCGGAATAGGGCGTCTGGACGGTCGTGAGCATGGGTCGGCTCCGCAAAACACGCGTGGACACATGGACAGGGGACGCCCCCGTGGCGATGTACGTGGGAGGTGGGGAGCGCCCGATCAGGTCCAACTGGGGTCCGAGGGCTGGATGTTCTCTCCAACGAGGGAATCACGAAGTGCGACGATCCACAGCATTTTTGCCCAACTTGACGTGGTTTCCATCCCCTCGGGGGCCCTACGGTTCACGTGTTCACCGGGTACGCGCTGCCTGACCCAACAAAAAGGTACCCGGCGGGAGTTCACCCGCCGGGCACCCGGTGACGCGGACCAGCTGCCCCGTGTCAGCTGCCTCCGCCGCATCCGCCCCCGCCGCCGCACGACGAACCACCGCCGCACGAGGAGCCGCCCCCGCACGAGTGACCACCGGAGTGACCGCCCGAGTGACTGCTGCCTCCGCAGGACGCGCCGCCGCCGGAGTCACCTCCCGCCCACCAGCTGCCACCGGCGGCCGCGCCGCCACCCGCGCTGCGGCGCCCGGAGCGCCGGGAGGACAACGACTTGCTGCTGTTCGCCGACCGCAACATCACGACGACACAGCCGATCACAACGATCCCGGCCACAACCCCGAAGAAAGCCCCCACCGACCTCACGTCCTTCCGTCCCCCGAAGCGAGGTCCCCCGCTTCATGTTCCTTCCGCTACTTGCGTGAGTGGGGGATGCCCCCGGCCCCTCAGAGCCAAAGCAGACTTGAGCAACTTCAGAGGGTTCTATCGGGGAAACGGCCCCTGACCTGCACGTAAGCGCAGGTCAGGGGCCGCCCGGGGCTCACTGGGCCGTCTGTGGGCCGTGATCTTCCCCGAAGATGCGCTGAAACACCGAGACGATGGCGCGGCGGGCGGGCTCGCGGCCGTCAGGCATCAGGTGGCCATATGCGCTCTCAGGGATTCCGCCACGTAGTCGGGCAGCGGCACGTCCCGCGTCTTGCCAGCACCACCGACCGCCCCAGCCACTCGTTGCGCCCCGCGGGGGGCCTGGCACCCGACTTGTCGTGACGCCTTCGCGGCAGGCGTCACAACACGTCGGGTGCATTCTCCTGAGCGGGACCCTTGGATGCCGGGTGATCCGGACCGCCGGCCGGGGCGGCGGCACGCAGCGCCGCTTCGACCCGGCGGTTGCTGGTCATGGATGCCGTGACGGCCGTCATCGCCAGGAGGAGGCCGGCGGCGGCGTAGAGCGGGGTGCGGATGTCGTAGGTGGTGGCCAGCCAGCCGCCGAGGAAGGCCCCGATGGGGGCGGCGCACATGGCCAGCATGCGGGAGGTGGAGGCGACCCGGCCCATCAGGTGGGCGGGGACGATCGCCTGTCGGAGGGAGGGCGCGAGCACCATCGTGGCGCCCATGCCGGCCCCGCAGACGGCGAGCGCCAGCCCGGCGACGTACGGGTTCGGGGCAGCGGCCAGGCCCAGAATGGCAAGCCCTTCGACGGCGGCTGTGCAGGTCAGTGCGGTGCCGGTGCCGAGTCGTCGGCCAAGGTAGGAGGCGATGCCTGCACCGAACAGGCCGCCGGTGGCCTCCGCTGTGAGGAGCAGGCCGAAGCCGTAGGTGTCGATGCCCAGGCGGTCGTGCGCGAAGAGGGCGAGGACGGTCTCCACAGCGAGGAAGGCGACGTTCCCGACCGCCGGGCGGAGCGCCAGCCCGAGCAGCACCCGGTCCCGGAAGACGTACGAGGCCCCGGCCCGCGCTTGCCGAAGCAGCGACTCGCGGACCTCCGGCACGGGCCGGGGCATGGCGGGCAGCGTACGGACGAGCAGCGCGGAGAACAGGAACGACACCGCGTCGGCGAGCAGCGGAACCGCCCGCCCGAGCGCGAGCAGCGCACTGCCCGCAGGCGGCCCCGCGAAACCGGACATGGCGGTCTGGGCGCCGCGCAGGCGGGAGTTGGCGCGCTCCAGGAGCGCGGGGTCGCGGCGGAGCAGATCCGGCAGGTAGGCCGTGGCGGCCGTATCGAAGAACAGCCCGCCGAGGCCGAGCAGGAAGGCGACGGCCGCGAGCAGCGGAATGCTCAGCACGTCGAGCGCGGCCGCTGCCGCCGGTATCGCGAGCAGGACCGCACGCGCCGCGTCCGCGACCCACATCGTGCGCCGACGGTCCCAGCGATCCACCAGCGCACCGCCGAGCACCCCGAAGAGCAGCCACGGCAGCGTCCCGGCGGCCGTGACGACGGCGAGTGCCATCGGATCCCGCGTCAACGTCAATGCGAGCAGCGGCAGCGCGGCATGCGTCACCCCGTCACCGAGCGAGGACACCGTCTGCGCAGTCCACAGCCGTCCGAACCCGGTCGGCAACTTCCGGACGTCTGAGGTCACTTGGCGCCCCCTTCGGCCTGCTCGCGCGGTGTCGGGTGGAACAGTGCGAAGACGAGTGACGCGTCCGGCAGCGACGGATCGGACAGCTCCCGGTACTCGTCCGCCAGTGCCTGCAGCCGCGCCCCCAGCTCCGCGAACTGCTCCTCGGTGAGCCGCAGATGCGCCATCCGCACGTGCCGCTCGCGGTCCGCCGGCGACGCCTCCAGGTCCGCCACCGCATGGCGCATCAGCACATCCGGCCCTCCTTCGCCCGGATCCGGCAGCGCGATCGCCCGCGCGGCCATCGCGTAGTACCGCTCGGTGACCCCCCGCACCTTCCGTGTCCGTACCACCTTCACCAGGCCGGCCCGCTCCAGCAGCCGCACGTGATAGCTGGAACTCCCCTTCGCAAGGCCCACCCGCTCGGCGATCTGCGTAATCGTCGCCGGCTCGAAGCGGAGCACGGCCATGATCCGGTGGCGCGTGAGATTGGAGACGGCGCGCAGCTGCTCGTCAGTGGTGACGTGAAACGTCTCGGGAAGATCGTCGGTAGGCATGCGAGCAATGGTCAACGACTCTTGACCATTGCGCAAGGGATTTCGCACGGACTTCCAGAATCTGCCGTCCGGCGCGCGAGACCTTCCGTCAAAGCCCCCCACCCCGCTGCCGATCCGGGGAGCTGTCAAAAAAACCTTCGTCTTCTGAAGATCTCTCCCGATGGGTCGCCCAGCCCCCTCGGAGCCTTCAAAAAGCCCTTCAAAAACCTCGGGCATTCAAGAACCCCGGACCACCGTTTTCTGACACGATCCGGGGCCATGACGACCACTCAGGAGCCGGCGCACGACACCGGAGGTGTTCTGGGTCAGCTGCACATCAGCGTCTGGCATCAACGTCGGCACACACAGGCACACGCCGGCGTACAAGTGCATCCTGGCCAACAGGCCCCGGTGGCCGGGTGATCCCTCTGCGCACCCGCCTCACGTCGTGACGCCTCTCAAAGGCTTCACCGTCGCCGTACAACTATTCGTTCTGCTCGTCCGTCTGGTAGTGGACCTGCTGGATCACTCACCGTCGAAGGGCTGTTATGCGTACACATGTGACCGCGGCTCTCGTGCCCGTCCTGATCGCCGGCCTCACTCCGCTGCTGGCCTCCCCGGCGGGTGCCGTCGGGGCGAGGTACGCCGACGACTTCAACGGCGACGGCTACCGCGACCTCGTGATAGGGACGCCGTACGGCTCGCCGAACGGCGTCGACCGGGCAGGTTTCGTCAGCGTGGTGTACGGCTCGGCGACGGGCCTCGGTCCTTCCGAGCCTGCTGTGATCAGCCAGAACAGCGCCGACATCCCAGGCGCCGCGGAGGCGGACGACAATTTCGGAAACGCCTTCACCAGTGCCGACTTGGACGCAGACGGCTATGCCGACCTGGTGGTCGGCACCCCCTACGAGGATGTCGGGACCGTTCGGGACCAGGGTGCGACGACCATCCTGTGGGGCAGCCGAACAGGGCTGAGCGGTGGAGCCGGCGTGGCCAACAAGGCCGCGGCCATCGACGGCTACTTCGGCGACGTACTGGCCGCGGGAGATTTCACCGGCGACGGCTATCCGGATCTCGCGGTGGTGCAGCGGGACTACACCCTGCGCCTCTACAAGGGGCCGTTCACCCGAACCGGCGCACCCAAGGCAATCATCACCAAGAAGCTCACCATCGGCGCGGAGAAGGCGATCGCAGGAAAGATCAACAAGACGGGGGGTGTCGATCTGGTGACGGTGAACTCCGACACCACGCAGGTTCTCCTCGGCACATCGACCGGTTTCAGCGCCACCAGCAAGACCATGACCGGCGGCGAATCGGCCACTGTCGGCGACTTCGACAAGGACGGTTACGGCGATGTCGCGGTGGGGAGAGGCTGGGCCGACGTGGGGGGCGTCACAGCGGCCGGCCGGGTCGGTGTCGCATACGGCTCCTCCTCCGGACTAAGCACTACGCGCAGCACCTGGAGTATCAGCCAGTCCTCGGCCGGAGTGCCCGGGACGCCGGAGCAGTACGACCACTTCGGCTCCGACGTCTCCGCCGGTGATGTGACGGGTGACGGATACGCCGATCTCCTGGTCGGCGTCAGTTCGGAGAACAACCGAGGCGGGGCGACCGTCCTTAAGGGATCGGCAACCGGATTGAGCGGCTCCGGCGCGTGGTGGATCTCGCCGGACGCCGCAGGCATGCCGTACGCCTACGGCACCGACTTCGGCAACAGCGTGCGCATCCGGGACACGAATGGAGACAGCAGGCCGGATACGGCGATCGGCGACTGCAGCGCCAACGGGTGGCGGGGCGCGGTGTGGTCGCTGCCCTCGAACGCCACCGGTCCTGTCACCACGGGCTCGAAGATCATTCATGCGCCCGGCACCTCTGCCGGATCCGACCTGTCGACGGAGTTCGGCATCCTGCTCGGCTGACCAAGTCGCCCACTGCCGCACGAGCCGCCGAATCTGCGGCTGCCCCGGGTGGTCGGGGGAGACGCGGGTGGTCGGCCGAGAGGCTGAGCGGGACCGGCCGCGCCCGGTACGGCAGCAGAGCCCCGATACGGCAGCAGAGCCCGGACCGCGCGTCACGGTCCGGGTCCTGCCCCGTGCGGTGCCGCCCTGCGGCGGCGCTGCGTCAGCCCTGTGCGGCGTCGTCGCCCGCCTGCCCGGCGCCCTCAGCTGTGCTTGCCTTCTCGCGCATCTTGCGCACCAGCTCCGCCTTCCGGTCGGCTGCACCCTGGCGGTCGAGGTTGCGGTGCGGACCGTTGTTCTGCCGTTCGGCGCGGGACAGCCTCTTGCGCTGGCCGCCGCCCATGCCCACGGGGTTGTTGATGTTCTTGCTCACGGTCACGGGTTCTCCCGGTAATGATGTGAAGTGATCTACGGATTCATCGGTGGGGGACGGGCGGCGACGTCGAAGGGCGTCAGCAGGGGCCCATCACGCTCTCACTCGTAAATCGGCGTCTGGAAGAACATGACAAAGACGTTACCCGGTTCCGTCGGCCCCGCACACCAACCTTTCCGCCGCCCCGGCGTCGGCCGGGCCTTCGGCCAGCGCCCGAGGTCAGCCGTTTCCTTCCGGGAATCTCGGCACCCGCCGGCACCCGCCGGCACCCGCCGGTGGTCGCCGCCCGCCCGGGGCAGGTCCAGATGGACGTTACTGGGCCGCCGCGGGCGTTGTCAGTGGTCGCGAGCACACTGACGGCTGGGCCCACTCCACCGGCGGGCCGGGCCGTCTGTGGGCCGTCCGAGGGCGGCCGACGACGACGGACAACGACAGCTACCGACCGCTCTCGCCCTGCTCAGCGACGGTCCGGTAGGTCCCGCCGCAGGTGCCAATTCCCGAAGGTAAGTTGAGCAACTCCAGAGCTTCGGCACAGGATGGCGGTCATGACACAGGGACGACCGCTGCTCAACCGCCGCCTCGCCGAATTCGGCACGACGATCTTCGCGGAGATGTCGGCGCTGGCCGTACGAACCGGCTCCATCAACCTCGGTCAGGGCTTCCCCGACACCGACGGCCCAGAAGAGATCCGGGAGGCCGCGGTCCGCGCACTGCGCGCCGGACACGGCAACCAGTACCCGCCGGGCCCCGGGGTTCCCGAGCTGCGCACCGCGATCGCCGCCCATCAGCAGCGGCGGTACGCGCTCACGTACGACCCCGACTCCGAAGTTCTCGTCACGGCGGGCGCCACCGAAGCCATCGCCGCCACCCTGCTCGCCCTCGTGGAACCCGGCGACGAGGTCATCGCCCTGGAGCCGTACTACGACTCGTACGCCGCCTGCATCGCCATGGCGGGCGGCGCCCGCGTCCCGGTCACTCTGCACCCGGACGCGGAGAGCGGTACGTACCGGCTCGACCTCGACGAGCTGCGCGCCGCCGTCACCCCCCGCACCCGGCTGATCCTCCTCAACACCCCGCACAACCCCACCGGCACCGTCCTGACCCGCGAGGAGCTGACGGCGATCGCCGAACTCGCCTGCGAGCGGGACCTGCTCGTCGTCACCGACGAGGTGTACGAGCACCTGGTCTTCGAGGGGGAACACCTGCCGATCGCCGGGTTCCCCGGAATGCGCGAGCGGACCGTGACCATCGGTTCGGCGGGCAAGACGTTCTCGTTCACCGGGTGGAAGGTGGGCTGGGTGACCGCGAGCCCCGGGCTGGTGACGGCGGTCCGCTCGGCCAAGCAGTTCCTGACGTACGTCTCCGCGGGCCCGTTCCAGTACGCCGTCGCCGAGGCGCTGACCCTCCCCGACAGCTACTTCGAGGGGCTGCGCGCGGATCTGCGGGCCAAACGGGATCTGTTGAGCGGCGGGCTCGCCGAGGCCGGTTTCGAGGTGTACCGGCCGGCCGGGACGTACTTCGTCACCACCGACATCCGCCCGCTCGGCGGCGGGACCGACGGCTTCGCCTTCTGCCGCGCGCTGCCCGAGCGGTGCGGGGTCGTCGCCATCCCCAATGCGGTGTTCTACGACGATCAGGAGGCCGGCCGCAGCAAGGTCCGATTCGCCTTCTGCAAACGCGAGGACGTCCTGCGTGAGGCCGTTTCACGGCTCAAGGGCCTGTAGCCCCAGAGGAATTCACCATGCCGGAGCTCGCCTCCGTCCGGCGTGCGGAGCGACAGAAGCCCGGCCGGAGGCGGCGGTCGTGGTGACCGTCGCCCTGGCCGGGCTGTCGTGCGCAGGCGCTCCGGATCAGGCGCTCGGCGCCGCGTCGTCGCCGTCGGTCTTCTTCTCGGCCGGCTCCAGGCCGAGACGCTCCAGCAGCCACTTGTCGAACTCGATCGAGGCCCGCACCCAGCTGACCGTCGACGAGACGAAGTGCTCCAGGCTGACGCCCGTACCGATGAGCATCTGCGCCTCACCGATCAGACGGACCGAGGTCTCGGTGTCCTCGGCGCCTTCCTCGGCCTCGTGGACGTGCGTGTAGACCTTCGGCCACAGCGTGCGACGGTTCCAGTCGTCGATGGCGTCGAGGAGGACCGGGCGCTGGTCCATGGCGTGGGGACGGTCGTAGAACGTACGCACCGAGAAGACCTGCTGCTCGTCCTCACCACGGAACATGAAGTACGTGCGGAACTCTTCCCACGGCGCCGCGAGGTCGCCCTCGTCGTCGACGACGTACTTCAGCTCCATCTGCTCGAGGAGCTGCTTGACGAGGTCCTGGTCAGGGACGACGGGGCCCTCCGGTCCTGCCGCCTGCGGTTCGGGCTGGCCCCCGAAATTCGGAATCGAGGACGGGTCGATGCTCACCGTGAATATCCCTTCGTACGGTTGCCGCCATCCTCCCCCATGGCAGGCGGGGGATGGCAACCCCCAGCTGGGCCGATCAGCTACAGGCTGACACGATCCGGCCCGCGCGGTGCCCCGGGGGTGCCGGTCCGGAGGGGGGAATGTCATGGATGGAACACCCGGACGGACTCACGAGGGCCCGGACAGTCGTGTACGAGGACGGGGGACACCGCCCTCGTACACGTCAGCCCGTTCGGCGTGCGACGCCCGCCGGGTCCGTCACCGCACGGCGCCCACGATCAGGCCGGCCTCCTCGTCCTCCCCGAACACGTCCACCCGTACGGTGTCCCCGTCCCTGACCTCGCCCGCGAGGATCTCCTTCGCGAGCCGGTCACCGATCGCGGTCTGGATCAGGCGACGCAGCGGCCGCGCCCCGTACGCCGGGTCGTTGCCCTCCTTCGCCAGCCAGGCCAGCGCGGCCGGAGTGACGTCGAGGGTGAGCCGCCGGTCGGCCAGCCGCTTGGCGAGCCGGCCGATCTGGAGCGCGGCGATGTGCGCGAGCTCGTCGCCGGAGAGGGCGGAGAAGACCACCAGGTCGTCGAGCCGGTTGAGGAACTCCGGCTTGAACGAGGCGCGTACGACGTCCAGAACCCGCGCCTTCTTCTCCTCCGGCTTCATCAACGGATCGACCAGGAACTGGCTGCCCAGGTTCGACGTCAGGACCAGGATGGTGTTTCGGAAGTCCACCGTCCGGCCCTGGCCGTCGGTGAGCCGGCCGTCGTCGAGCACCTGGAGCAGGATGTCGAAGACCTCGGGGTGGGCCTTTTCCACCTCGTCCAGCAGGATGACGCTGTACGGACGGCGGCGGACCGCCTCCGTGAGCTGGCCGCCCTCCTCGTACCCCACATAGCCGGGCGGGGCACCGACCAGCCGGGCGACGCTGTGCTTCTCGCCGTACTCGCTCATGTCGATGCGGACCATGGCCCGCTCGTCGTCGAACAGGAAGTCGGCGAGCGCCTTCGCCAGTTCGGTCTTGCCGACACCGGTCGGACCGAGGAAGAGGAACGATCCGGTGGGCCGGTCCGGGTCGGCGATACCGGCCCTGGTGCGGCGTACCGCATCCGACACCGCCTGCACGGCCTCGGCCTGGCCGATCAGCCGCCTGCCCAGCTCCTCCTCCATGCGCAGCAGCTTCTGCGTCTCGCCCTCCAGGAGCCGGCCGGCCGGGATGCCGGTCCAGGCGCCGACCACATCGGCGATGTCGTCCGGGCCGACCTCCTCCTTGACCATGGTGTCCTTGGCGGCCTCCTGCTCCGCCTCGTCGGCCTCCGCGAGCTCCCGTTCCAGGCCCGGGATCTCCCCGTACAGCAGCTTGGAGGCGGTGTCGAAGTCGCCGTCGCGCTGGGCGCGTTCGGCCTGGCCGCGCAGGTCGTCGAGGCGCTCCTTCAGCTCACCGACGCGGTTGAGGCTCTGCTTCTCCTTCTCCCAGCGGGCGGTGAGGCCGCGCAGCTCCTCCTCCTTGTCGGCGAGGTCGCGGCGGAGCTTCTCCAGACGCTGGACGGAAGCGGCATCGGTCTCGTTCTTCAGTGCCAGCTCCTCCATCCGCAGGCGGTCGACGGCGCGCTGGAGTTCGTCGATCTCGACGGGCGAGGAGTCGATCTCCATGCGCAGCCGGGACGCCGCCTCGTCGACCAGGTCGATGGCCTTGTCGGGAAGGAAGCGGGAGGTGATGTAGCGGTCGGACAGGGTCGCGGCGGCGACCAGCGCGGAGTCCGCGATCTGCACCTTGTGGTGTGCCTCGTACCGTCCCTTGAGCCCGCGCAGGATCGCGATGGTGTCCTCGACGGACGGTTCGGCGACCAGAACCTGCTGGAAGCGGCGCTCCAGCGCGGCGTCCTTCTCGATGCGCTCGCGGTACTCGTCGAGCGTCGTCGCGCCGACCATCCGCAGCTCACCACGGGCCAGCATGGGCTTGAGCATGTTGCCGGCGTCCATGGCGGAGTCCCCGCCCGCCCCGGCGCCCACGACGGTGTGCAGCTCGTCGATGAACGTGATGATCTGCCCGTCGCTCTCCTTGATCTCGGAGAGGACGGACTTCAGCCGCTCCTCGAACTCACCGCGGTACTTGGCCCCGGCGACCATGGCCCCGAGGTCCAGCGAGACGAGCCGCTTGTTCCTCAGGCTCTCGGGCACGTCGCCCTTGACGATGCGCTGAGCGAGCCCTTCGACGACGGCCGTCTTGCCGACGCCGGGCTCGCCGATGAGCACGGGGTTGTTCTTCGTGCGCCGCGACAGGACCTGCACGACGCGCCGGATCTCGTGGTCACGCCCGATGACGGGGTCGAGCTTGCCCTCGCGCGCGGCCGCCGTGAAGTCGGTGCCGAACTTCTCCAGGGCCTTGTACTGGCCCTCCGGGTCGGGTGTGGTCACCCGGCGCCCTCCCCTGCTCTTCTCGAATGCGTCCAGCAGCTTCTTCGCACTGGCTCCCTGCTGGGTGAGGATCTCACCGGCGCGGCCGCCCTCGGCCGCGATACCGATCAGCAGATGCTCGGTGGAGAGGTAGTCGTCGCCGAGCTCCTTCGCGCGCTGCGCGGCGTCCGCGATGACGGCGAGCAGCTCACGGTTGGGCTGCGGCGGCGCGACGGTCGCCCCGGTGACGCTGGGCAGCGACGCGAGCAGCCGGTCCGTCTGGGTCCGTACGGCGACCTGGTCGGCGTCGACGGCGGCGAGCAGGTCGGTGATGTTCTCGTTGTCCTCGCCCTCCAGCAGAGCGAGCAGCAGATGCCCCGGGGTCAGATCGGCGTGCCCGTCCTTCACGGCCCTGCTGGTGGCCGCATTGATGGCGTCCCGGCTCTTGTTGGTCAGCTCGGCGTCCACGTGCGCTCTCTCCTCCTTGCGGTGGCTGGTCCGTCCACTTCTTTCACGACAACTGACTCAGTCAACGTCCACAAAGTTGAGTCTATTCCACTCAAGGCTGGATCCTGACGAAAACCACCGGACTCCGGCGGCAACCGCCGACAGGAACCCGCTCGTGTCCGAGTCAACCGGCCGGACAACCCCTGCGCCACCGCAGGACCGGGCGACGGCTGCCTACCCTTTGTCCATGGCCGTAGACGTACGCAACCCCAGCCCCGAGTACCTCGCCTTCTGGCGCGAATACCACGTGTGCACCCTGACCACCCTCCGCCCCGACGGCACACCTCACGTGGTGCCGGTCGGTGTGACGTACGACCCCGAGGCCGGGCTCGCGCGCATCATCACCAACAAGAGCAGCAGAAAGGTCGCCCACGTCCTGGCCGCCGGCCCGGACGGGGCACGGGTGGCGGTCTGCCAGGTCGACCGGGGCCGCTGGGCGACGCTGGAGGGCCGCGCGACGATCCGCACGGAACAGGACGTGGTCGAGGACGCCGTACGCCGCTACGCGGAGCGCTACGAGCGCACCCCGGCACCCAACCCGGACCGGGTCGTCATCGAGATCACCCTCGACCGGGCCCTCGGGAGGGGCGCACCGGTCCGCACGGCCTGACCGCCGGCAGCTCCCGGCCGCCCGTCCCCGGACAGCACAGCGGCGCCACCGTGTTCAGGTCACGATGGCGCCGCTGTGTGGGGGAAGTGTCTGAGCGACATGGAACGACGGGGGATCGCTCAGGCACTGCGGGGGGTGGCGGTGATGGTTTCGGGTTCGATCAGCTGGTGGTCACGCTGATCGAGGTTGACGAAGATCATTCCGTACCGGATGGCACAACGAACGGGCTGCGGCGCCCCGCGGGGGCGACGAAGGCATCGGTAGGCGCGGACCTCTTCGTCGTCCTCCAGGACGACGACGATCGGCTCCCCGAGCAGGGTGACCATCAACGAATCGCCATGGCGGGGGAGTGCCGTGAGCAGATCGATGAAGTGCCACCCTGAGCGGTATGCGGAGGCCATCTCCCGCCGGAAAACCCGGTCGTCCGGCGGGATGGTCATGCGCCCGCCAGATTCACCGGGATGGTGTCCCAAGCCAGGTCGGGCGGCGCCACGGCTTGAACCTGCACGCCCGCAGTCTCACTGGGCGTACTGTCCCAAGCCAGGTCCATGGCGCTCAGCGCTCCGAACGTCAGCCCGGCGGAGAAGGCCGCAGCAAGCACCGAGCGAAGCATTTTCTTACCCATAGTCGGCTTCGTCCTCACTTCCAAGGTTTCCTCTCCCCCGCAGAACAAGACGATTGCTCATCCAGGCACGTCAATGCCACAGAAGCGATGCATCATGTTCCTGCTGATTCATGTTCCTGGGGGGTGGAGAATTGACCACAAAAAGCAAAAATGCGACACATCCCCACCCTGTCAGCGCTCTGTGTGACGAGGGGGCACGGCTTTACGCGAGCGCACTGAGCGTGGGCAAGATAGCTCGCACCGAGGTGGGGTCCGCTCCCTGCCTCCTGGAATTCGCGCTGCTTCATCCTGATCCCGATGACGCCACCTGGCTCCGGCCGGTGCCGCCGGCCGCCGCACTGACACAGCGACTGCACCCGATAGAGCGGGAGATCCAGGACCGAAGACGTCTCTCGGTAGAGCTGACTGATGCTTTTGAACCGTTCATGGCTATCAGCGCCCAGACACCGCCGACCACGCATGCGATCACGGTGCTCGAAGGCATCGACCGCATCAATGCGTCCATCGAACTCGCCATGGCCGAGTGCCGGTCGGAAGTACTCACCATCCAGCCGGGTGGCGGTCGCAGCGAGGGCGCCCTCAACATCGCAGTGGAACGCGGGAACATGCTCACCCAGCGTGGCGTAGGCATGCGCTCCCTCTACCAGCACACCGTTCGGCACAGCCACGGAACCCTCAGCTACGCGGCGCGCATGGCCTCGGACAAGGTGGAGATCCGCACCCTCGAAGAGCTCATCGAACGGCTGATGATCTTCGACCACACGGTCGCATTCATCCCTGCCACGGACGACCGGCAAGTGGCGCTGGAGCTAAGACACCCGGGCATGGTGGAGTACCTCGTCAAGGTCTTCGAGCAGTTCTGGCGACGCGCGGTCCCGCTGCAGGAGGAGGTCCCCTACGAACCCACCCCCGAAGGAATCTCCGGCGTACGTCATTCGATCGCGAAGCTGCTGGTGGAGGGCCATGTCGACGAGGCCATCGCCCGCCGTCTCGGCATGAACGTACGCACCTGCCGCGCGCACATCGCCAAGCTCAGTTCCGCGCTCGGCAGCAACAGTCGTGCGCAACTCGGCTACCTCATAGCGCAGTCCGGGATCCTTGAGCAGGATCACTGACCCGCCACGTACATCGCCGCTGCGCAACCACTGTGTGTGTCGGTGTTCGACATGGCGTCCGACCTGCTTCCTTCGTGAAGGCGTGCCGTGACCGCGCAACGGGGGAGAACACAGCCACGACCCCACGACCCTTGTGCTCCCGAGGAGTTCATCACCCCCGACACGGCAACACTCCCCCAATGACTACGCTTCCACCACCGTCAGCTTGTTGCACTGTAAAAAGTGGGGGGCCCTCAGATGGCCGTAGACAGGGAAGTTCCGGTCCACCCGCATGATGCGCGAGAGCTGTGTGACTCCGCGATCCAGCTCTACGCCGAGGCGCTCCGCAAGGGGCGGATCCCACGCGCCGACCTCGCACCAGCCCCGTGCCTCATCGACATGGCCCTGGTCCACCCCGACCCCCGGGACGACGCGTGGATGCGCCCCGTGCCACCGTCCGCCGCCCTGGCACATCTGCTGCAGCCCGTCACCCGCGAGATCCACGAACGGATACGGCGCACCGCGGCCCTCGCGGACTCGCTGGCCCCCCTGGCGTCGGTGGTCAGTGAGGACCCCAACCTCGCCATCACCGTCATCGAGGGAAAGCCACAGATCAGGGCAGCCGTCGGCGACGCGACGGCGGGAGCATCGAGGGAGGTGCTGACGATGCAGCCAGGCAGCACCAGACCCTTCAATCAAATGCCGGAGGCGCTGCCCCGCGCCCTGTCCATGGTCGAGCAAGGGGCCAGCCTGCGACACATCTACCAGCACTCGGCCCGGTACGCTCCCCGACTCAAGGAGTACCTGGCCCAGGTCCCCGCGGACCGCCTCCAGGTACGCACCGTCGAACAGACCGTGGAACGACTGCTCATCTTCGACCGCGCGGTCGCCTTCATTCCCGCAAACGCCACGCGGGACGTCGCCCTGGAGATCCGCCACCCCGCCCTGATCCGCTTCCTGATCCAGATGTACGAGGTCCTGTGGGCGCAGGCCACTCCCCTCACCCAGCAACTGCCCACATCGGCCCCCGGCACCCCCGTCACCGCCGTACAGCGCAGCATCGCGCGCCTCCTGGTCGAAGGCCACGTCGACGACGCGGTGGCCCGCAAGCTGGGCATCAGCGTCCGCACCTGCCGGTCCCACATCGCCAAACTCATGCAGGCACTCGACGCCTCCAGCCGGACCCAACTGGGCGCGCTCATCGTCCGGTCGGGCATCGCTGAGCCGGACGGTGACGTCCGCACCGACGCGGAAGGCCCGCCACCCGTTTCCGGGTGACGGGCCTCGGCCGTCGTACGTACGCCGTAACCGCGCCTATTCCTTCGGCCTCTTCGGCCGCCAGACCACCAACGCACTGGTCTGCTGCACATCCTGATACGGCACCAGATCACGCCGGTACGACGCATGCACCTGCGCCTCGCGCTGCTGCATCGCCGCCGCCGCACCGTCCACTGCCGCGGAGAGTTCGGCGACGCGCTGCTGGAGCGCGGCCACCTGGTTCTCCAGCTCGATGATGCGCTTGATGCCCGCCAGGTTGATGCCCTCGTCCTGCGACAGTTGCTGCACGGTGCGCAGCAGCTCGATGTCGCGGGCCGAGTAGCGCCGGCCGCGGCCGGCCGTGCGGTCCGGGGAGACCAGACCGAGGCGGTCGTACTGGCGCAGTGTCTGCGGATGCAGGCCCGCGAGCTGGGCCGCGATCGAGATCACGTACACCGGTGAGTCATCGGTCAGTTGGTACGGATTACGTCGTCGGCCGTCCACATCATGCTCCCTTCGCGGCCTGGAACAGCTCCGCCCGCGGGTCCTCCCCCGCGGTCGCCTTCCGGTAGGCCTCCAGCGCGTCCTGCGCCTCGGGACCCAGTTCCTTCGGCACGGCCACCTCGACGGTGACCAGCAGGTCGCCCCGGGTGCCGTCCTTGCGTACCGCACCCTTGCCCCGGGCGCGCATCGTACGCCCGTTGGGGGTACCGGCCGGCAGTTTCAGGGTGACCGGGGGGCCGCCGAGCGTGGGGACCTTCACCTCGCCGCCGAGCGCCGCCTCCACGAAGGTGACGGGCACGGTGACCGTGAGGTTGTCGTCCCTGCGGCCGAAGACCGGGTGGGCGTCGACATGGACGACGACGTACAGATCGCCGGCCGGGCCGCCGCGCTCGCCCGGAGCGCCCTTGCCGCGCAGCCGGATCCGCTGGCCGTCGGAGACGCCCGCCGGGATCCTGACCTGCATGGTGCGCGACGAACGCGCCCGTCCACTGCCCTTGCAGACATCGCACGGGTCCTGGGCGATGAGGCCCCGGCCCTTGCAGTCCACGCAGGGATCGGTGAGCGAGAACCCGCCGCCGCTGCCGCGCGACACCTGGCCGGTGCCGACACAGGTCGGGCAGACCCTCGGGGTGCCGTTCTTGTCGCCGGTGCCCGAACACGCCTTGCAGGGCGCCTGGCTGGACATCCGCAGCGGGACCGTGGCCCCGTCGACCGCCTCGGTGAAGCTGAGCGTCACCTCGGACTCGATGTCCTGGCCGCGGCGCGGCTGCACACGTGTCCCCGCACCGCCGCCCCGGTTGAACAGGCCGCCGAAGACATCGCCGAGACCGCCGCCGCCACCGAAACCACCGGGGCCGCCGGCTCCGCCGCCCTGGGTGCCTCCGAAGAGGTCGCCCAGGTCGAAGTTGAAGTTGCCTCCCGCACCGCCGGGACCGGCCCGGAAGCCGCCGTTGCCGAAGAGGGCGCGCGCCTCGTCGTACTCCTTGCGCTTCTTGGAGTCGCCGAGGATGTCATTGGCCTCGGAGATCTCCTTGAAGCGCTCCTCCGCCTTGTCGTCGCCCTTGTTGGCGTCGGGGTGGAACTCGCGGGCGAGCTTGCGGTACGCCTTCTTGATCTCTGCGTCGGTGGCGTCCTTGGGGACGCCGAGAACCTTGTAGTAGTCCTTCTCGACGAAGTCCTTCGTGCTCATCGACGTCCCTCCTTCCGGACGATCGGCCGGGCGACCGGCCCGAGGGCCGGTCGCCGGGGCAGACGGTGGGCCCCTCGGTGGTCGGACGAAATGTCAGACCTCCTCGGTGCCACCGCTCTCCTCGTCGTCTGTCTTCTCTTCCTTCGCCGCCGCAGGGGCCGCCCCCGGCTGGGGTTCGGCCACCGCCACCCGCGCGGGGCGGATGGTGCGCTCGCCGATGCGATACCCCGGCTGGAGGATCGCCACGCAGGTCGTCTCGGTGACGTCCGGCGCGTACGAGTGCATCAGCGCCTCGTGGATCGTCGGGTCGAAGGGCTCGCCCTCCGTGCCGAACTGCTGCAGGCCCAGCTTGGCGACGACCGTCTCGAGTGATTCGGCCACCGACTTGAACCCGCCCACGAGCTCGCCGTGTTCCCTGGCGCGACCGACGTCGTCGAGCACGGGCAGGAGCTCGGACAGGAGACCCGCGACAGCGATCTCCTTGACCGTGACCCGGTCCCGCTCGACGCGGCGGCGGTAGTTCTGGTACTCGGCCTGGAGCCGCTGGAGGTCGCCCGTGCGCTCGGCGAGCGCGGTGCGGACCTGGTCCAGCTGGGCGGTGAGGCCGACTGTCTGTACTGAGTCCCCGGCCGGGGACGCCCCCTCCTCCGAAGAGGGGGCGGCGTCCTTCGGCTCAGCTCCGTCAGGGGTGGCGCCGGAGGGGACGTCAGGCTTCTCCTCGAAGCCCGGAGTCTCCTCGGTCACACCGCACCGCCCTTGGCGTCCCGCTCGTCGTCCACGATCTCGGCGTCGACGACGTCGTCCGCGCCGTCGGCGTGCGCCTGGCCGGGCTGCGGCTCGGCCTGCGGGCCGCCCTCGGCCTGTGCGTTCGCGTACATCGCCTGGCCCAGCTTCTGCGAGACGGCCGCGACCTTCTCGGTGGCGGTACGGATCTCGGCGGTGTCCTCGCCCTTGAGCTTCTCCTTCAGCTCGGTGAGCGCGTCCTCCACCTCCGTCTTCACGTCACCGGGGACCTTGTCCTCGTTGTCCTTGAGGAACTTCTCCGTCTGGTAGACGAGCTGCTCGCCCTGGTTGCGGGACTCGGCGGCCTCGCGACGGCGGTGGTCCTCCTCCGCGTACTGCTCGGCCTCCTCACGCATCCGGTTGACCTCGTCCTTCGGCAGCGAGGAGCCACCGGTGACGGTCATCTTCTGCTCCTTGCCGGTGCCGAGGTCCTTGGCAGCGACGTGCATGATGCCGTTGGCGTCGATGTCGAACGCGACCTCGATCTGCGGGACACCACGCGGGGCCGGCGGCAGACCGGTCAGCTCGAACATGCCGAGCTTCTTGTTGTACGCCGCGATCTCGCGCTCGCCCTGGTAGACCTGGATCTGCACCGACGGCTGGTTGTCCTCGGCCGTCGTGAAGATCTCGGACCGCTTGGTCGGGATCGTGGTGTTGCGCTCGATGAGCTTCGTCATGATGCCGCCCTTGGTCTCGATACCGAGGGACAGCGGCGTGACGTCGAGGAGCAGAACGTCCTTGACCTCACCCTTGAGGACACCGGCCTGGAGCGAGGCACCGATGGCGACGACCTCGTCCGGGTTCACACCCTTGTTGGCCTCCTGGCCACCGGTCAGCTCCTTGACGAGCTCGGCGACGGCCGGCATACGGGTCGAGCCACCGACGAGAACGACGTGGTCGATCTCGGAGAGCTGGATGCCCGCGTCCTTGATGACGTTGTGGAACGGGTTCTTGCAGCGCTCCAGGAGGTCCGCGGTGAGCTGCTGGAACTGGGCGCGCGTGAGCTTCTCGTCCAGGTGCAGCGGGCCCTCGGCGGATGCCGTGATGTAGGGCAGGTTGATCGTGGTCTCCGTGGAGGAGGACAGCTCGATCTTCGCCTTCTCCGCGGCCTCGCGGAGACGCTGGAGAGCCATCTTGTCCTTGGACAGGTCCACACCGTGACCGTTGGCGAACTGCTTCACCAGGTAGTCGACGACGCGCTGGTCCCAGTCGTCACCACCGAGGTGGTTGTCGCCGTTGGTGGCCTTCACCTCGACGACGCCGTCGCCGATCTCCAGGAGCGACACGTCGAAGGTGCCGCCACCGAGGTCGAAGACGAGGATCGTCTGGTCGTCCTTGTCGAGCCCGTACGCCAGTGCGGCGGCGGTCGGCTCGTTGACGATACGCAGGACGTTCAGGCCCGCGATCTCGCCGGCCTCCTTCGTCGCCTGACGCTCGGAGTCGTTGAAGTACGCCGGGACCGTGATCACCGCGTCGGTGACCTTCTCGCCCAGGTACGACTCCGCGTCGCGCTTCAGCTTCTGCAGGATGAAGGCGCTCATCTGCTGCGGGTTGAAGCTCTTGCCGTCGAGGTCGATCTTCCAGTCGGTGCCCATGTGGCGCTTGACCGACCGGATGGTCCTGTCGACGTTGGTCACCGCCTGACGCTTGGCGACCTCGCCGACCAGCACCTCGCCGTTCTTCGCGAAGGCGACGACGGACGGCGTGGTCCTGGCGCCTTCGGCGTTGGTGATGACGGTGGGCTCGCCGCCTTCGAGAACGCTGACGACGGAGTTAGTCGTGCCCAGGTCGATGCCGACCGCACGTGCCATTTCAATTCCTCCAACTGACTACTTGAGTGGATCTGACTCAAGGATGCATGACACCCGCCCCAGAGTCAACAGACCTGAGCGGGGTCGACTCAACTATCGTGCACACACCTCGCGCCACCTGCGGTTTGTCCGAGATGCGAGGGGTGCATATCCGGGCACATATCCAGCGACCACTACCGGCGATCGAGGGTGACACCTACCGACCCGACGGCCCACACGCCCCGCTCCATCATCGCCGCATGGGATCGTTCTGTCACAAAATGCCGCGAGATGCACAAAACCGGCATCCGACCCGTCCAACCCGGCAGGTGTGCACGATGCAGACGCAGATGACGGCGAAGCGCGCGCTGGATCTGGCCCTCGGCTCGGTCCTGCTCGTCCTGGCCGCCCCCCTGCTCGCCGCAGGAGCCGCCGCGCTCGCCGCACGGCGGCCACCCGGCGGCGTACTGACCCGCTCCGTGCGGATCGGCCTGGCCGGCCGGCCCTTCGTACTGCGCACCCTGCGCACCCGCCGACTGCGCCTCGACCTGCTCTCCCGGCTGCCCCATGTCGTACGGGGAGAGCTCTCCCTCGTCGGACCGGAACCGCTCCCCCCGGACGACGAGCGGGCCGGGACCGCCGACGGAACGACCGGCGGCGCCGGGGACGGGCCCGGCGCGCAACACTGGCGGCAGGAACTGAGACCCGGCCTGACCGGCCTGGCCCAGGTCCGCTCCCGCTCCGGGATGCCGTGGGACGAACCGGCCCTGCTCGACCAGCACTACGCCGAGCACCACTGGCTGGGACTCGATCTGACGATCCTGGCGGCGGCGGCCCACATTCCGCTGCGCGCCGCGGTCCGCAGGCTCACCCACCGCGGCAAGGCACACCTGAGCGACACAGATCACCGACTGCGCGGCTACAGCGCGGCGGAATAAGTGGATAGTGTCAGCACAGACTGATTAAGTTACTGCTTAGTAATCGCTTGTACTCCGACACGTCCCACAAGTGCCGGATCCCACCCTCGCAGGCCCGAGGAGCCCCCAAATGCAACTCGCCGCGATCATCGTGTCGCTGGTGCTGACTGTGGTCGGCGTTGCGCTCATCGCCCGAGCCGTCGCGCAGATCTACCGGTTCGTCAAACTCGGACAGCCGGTCCCGGTAGGCAGCCGCACCGACAACCCGAAGCAGCGCACGATCACCCTGGTCAAGGAGTTCCTCGGCCATACCCGGATGAACCGGTGGGGGATCGTAGGCTTCGCGCACTGGTTCGTCGCCATCGGCTTCCTGACGCTGCCGCCGACGCTGCTCCAGGCGTACGGACAGCTCTTCAAGGCCGACTGGGTGCTGCCGATCATCGGTGAATGGCTGCCTTTCGAGCTCTACATCGAGTTCATCGGCCTGATGACGACGGTCGGCATCCTCGTGCTGATCGCCATCCGGCTGCTGAACCTGCCCTCCCGGGCCGGCCGCAAGTCCCGGTTCGCGGGCTCCAAGGCCTGGCAGGCGTACTTCGTCGAGTACGTCATCCTCGTCATCGGCCTGGCGATCCTGACCCTGCGCGGTCTCGAGGGCGCGATCCACCACGTGGAGGGCTACGAAGCCGCGTACTTCGTCTCGTACCCCCTGGTCCTCGCCTTTAAGGGACTCGGCCTCGGCGCGCTGCAGAACCTCATCTACTTCACCGCGATGATCAAGATCGGCACCTCGCTGATCTGGATGATCACGGTCTCGCTCAACACCAACATGGGTGTTGCCTGGCACCGCTTCCTCGCCTTCCCGAACATCTGGTTCAAGCGCAACGCGGACGGCGCGGTCGCGCTCGGCGCGCTGCAGCCGATGACCTCCGGCGGCAAGGAGATCGACTTCGAGGACCCGGGCGAGGACGACGTCTTCGGTGTCTCCCAGGTCGAGCAGTTCTCCTGGAAGGGCATCCTCGACTTCTCCACGTGCACGGAGTGCGGTCGCTGCCAGTCGCAGTGCCCCGCATGGAACACCGGCAAGCCGCTCTCCCCGAAGCTCCTGATCATGTCGCTGCGCGACCACGCGCACGCCAAGGCCCCGTACCTGCTCGCCGGTGGCGGCAAGGACATGGAGGGCAACGAGAAGGCGTCCGAGGAACAGCTGAAGGACGTCCCGGCCGCGGCGCTGGCGGAGGCCGAACGCCCCCTCATCGGCACGGTCGAGGAGAACGGCGTCATCGACCCGGACGTGCTCTGGTCCTGCACCACCTGCGGTGCGTGCGTGGAGCAGTGCCCGGTCGACATCGAGCACATCGACCACATCGTCGACATGCGCCGTTACCAGGTGATGATCGAGTCCGCGTTCCCGTCCGAGGCGGGCACGATGCTCAAGAACCTGGAGAAGAAGGGCAACCCCTGGGGGCTCGCCAAGAAGCAGCGCGTCGAGTGGACCAAGGAGGTCGACTTCGAGGTCCCGATCGTCGGCAAGGACGTCGAGGACCTGTCGGAGATCGACTACCTCTACTGGGTCGGCTGCGCGGGCGCCCTGGAGGACCGGGCCAAGAAGACCACGAAGGCCTTCGCCGAGCTGCTGCACATCGCGGGCGTGAAGTTCGCGATCATGGGTGGCGACGAGAAGTGCACGGGAGACTCGGCCCGCCGCCTGGGCAACGAGCCGCTGTTCCAGCAGCTCGGCCAGGAGAACGTCGCGATGCTGAACATGGCGTTCGGCGAGGACGACGAGGACGAGACGACGAAGAAGCCCAAGTCGTCCAAGAAGATCGTCGCGACCTGCCCGCACTGCTTCAACACCATCGCGAACGAGTACCCGCAGCTCGGTGGCGAGTACGAGGTCATCCACCACACGCAGCTGCTCCAGCACCTGGTGGACGAGGGGAAGCTGATCCCGGTGACCCCGGTCGAGGGCCTGATCACGTACCACGACCCGTGCTACCTGGGCCGGCACAACAAGATCTACACGCCGCCGCGCGAGATCATCGCGAAGGTGCCGGGTCTGCGGAACGAGGAGATGCACCGCCACAAGGAGCGCGGCTTCTGCTGCGGCGCCGGTGGTGCCCGGATGTGGATGGAGGAGCGGATCGGCAAGCGCATCAACAACGAGCGCGTCGACGAAGCCCTCTCCCTCAACCCGGACATCGTCTCCACCGCCTGCCCGTTCTGCCTCGTCATGCTGACCGACTCGGTCAACGGCAAGAAGAACGACGGCAAGGCGAAGGAGTCGGTCCAGGTGGTCGACGTCTCGCAGCTGCTGCTCGACTCGGTGAAGACCCCGGCGGACCCGGCGGGCGAGCCGGAGTCCGAGAGTGCGCCGGAGCCGGAGCCGGTGAAGTAGCTTTCGGCCGCAGGAGGGGCTGACGGGGAACTCCCCGTCAGCCCCTCCTGTCGTTTCCGGCCCCTCCGCCCCCACCGCTTCACAGTGCTGCGGGGCGACGCTTCCGGTGTGCCTCAACCGTCGGCGAGCAGTCGGCCGACGCGGAGAGCGACGGGCCGCCCGGGAGCGGAGCCGGGGCTTTCGGGACGGTTTCGTACAGGGCGGTGCTCGGCCGGAAACGGGAGCCTCCGGGGAGGCCCCGCGCCTCCCCCTCCCGCCGCCACCTCCCGCCCCAGAAATAGTTGCGGCCCCCATACAACCCTCCGGCCCCACCGCGAGTCTCCTGTTCGCCAACTGCAGGGCTACACCTGGGACAACTCCCGGCAAACGCTCGCGGAACGCACCCCATTGACTGCGGATGCCCGCCAGGCATCCCCGCATGCTGCAGGAGAACCCGCATGCAGAAACACCTGCGTATCGCCCTCGCATCGGCCGCCGCGGCCGCGCTGACGGGCGGACTGCTCTCCCTCTCGACGGGCGTGGCCGGCGCCGCCGACTCCGTCCACCACCCCATGGCCGACTTCAACGGCGACCACATCGGTGACGTCGCCTTCTCCGCCGGCTGGGCGACCGTAGGCGGCAAGAAGGACGCCGGCCAGATCGTCGCCCTGTACGGCTCCGCGAACGGCGTGACGTCCACCGCCCGCAAAACGGTCAGCCAGAACACGACCGGCGTGCCCGGCAGCGCCGAGACCGGCGACGCCTTCGGCTGGGTCAGCGCCTACGGCGACTTCAACGCCGACGGGTTCGACGACCTGGCCGTCTCCGCGCACTATGAGGACGTGGACGGCGACACCGACGGCGGCACCGTCGCGATCCTGTGGGGTTCCTCCTCGGGCCTCACCGGCGGCACGACGATCAAGGACCCGGCCGTCTCCTCGCACGACCATTGGGGCCGCACGCTCGCCGCGGGCGACTTCGACAACGACGGCAAGGACGACCTCGCGATCGGTTCCTCGGCGAGCACGATCTACGTCTACAAGGGCGGCATCACCAAGACGGGCACCTCGGGCGGCCGGTACACCGTCAAGCCGCCGATCGAGTCCGGCGGCACCAGCGGTCCGCTCAACCTCACCGCGGGCGACGTGAACGGCGACGGCGCCACCGACCTCGTGGTCGACGGCTACGAGACCACGACCGACTACGGCTGGAACACCAACTACTACGTTCCCGGCACCGCATCCGGCCTGAACGCCTCGTCCGCGAAGGCACTGAAGCCCGGCATCATCACCGCCATCGGCGACGTCAACGGGGACAACTTCGGCGATATCGTGACCGGCCAGGAGTGGGACAAGCCCAAGGACGGCCCGGTGCTGCCCGGCACGGTCGACGGCGGCAAGGTCAACATCACGTACGGCTCCGCGGGCGGCCCCGCCACCACCACGGCCATCAGCCAGGACACCGGCAACGTCCCCGGCGGCTCCGAGCGCGGCGACTACTTCGGCGGCGAGCTGTCCCTCGGCGACATCAACGGCGACGGCTTCCAGGACCTGGTCGTCGGCGCCCCGGGCGAAAACCTGGGCAGCGCCGTGGACACCGGCTCCGTGACGGTCCTGTACGGCTCCGCATCCGGCATCAACACCCAGTCCGGCGGCCAGTTCTTCGCCCAGTCCACGGCCGGCGTCCCCGGCTCGGACGAGTCGAAGGACTACTTCGGCAACGAGGTCAAGCTCACCGACGTCAACGGCGACGGCAAGGCGGACCTGACGATCGGCGCGTACGGCGAGAACGGCGGCAACGGCGCGCTGACCTACCTCCCGTCCAACGGCACCCGCATCACCACGACGGGCGCGCGCTCGCTCTCGACGACGTCGGTGGGCGTGTCCACCGACGCGTACCCGGGACTGGGCGGCAACGCGGCCAACTGACCGGCCGCTTCGCGTTGTCGGGCCCGCACCGTCTCGGTGCGGGCCCCTTCCCTATCGCCACCCACCTCTGGAGCACCATGCGGAAGCGCACCCCTGTCCTGGCGGCAGCGATGCTCACCACGACCGCCCTCCTCAGCTTCCCGGCACCCGCGTTCGCGGCTGCCGCCAAGTACGCCGACGACTTCAACGGCGACGGTTACCGCGACCTGGTGGTGGGTGCCCCCGACGCCACCGTCTCCGGCAAGGCGGAAGCAGGTGCCGTCGTCGTCCTCTATGGTTCGGCAGCGGGTCCCGGTAAGGCCAAGAAGCAGTTGATCTCCCAGGCCACCGCGGGCGTGGTGGGCACCGCGGAGGCGTACGACCGGTTCGGCGAGTCCGTGGCCTCGGCCGACCTGGACGCGGACGGCTACGCGGACCTGCTCGTCGGCTCGCCGTACGAGGATGTGGGCGACGCACGCAACCGGGGCTCGGTCACTGTCCTCTGGGGCAGTTCCCAGGGGCTCAAGACCGGTGTCGCGCTGTCCACGCCGTCCCCGGCCTTCGGCGGTGACGGCTGCTCCTTCGGGACCGGGCTCGCCGCCACCAGCCCCACCGCCACCTCTCGTGCCGTCGTGACCGTGCCGGGCTGGTGTGCCGTGCGGACGCTCAGCGGGCCCGTCAGCCGGACCGGGAAACCCGCTTCGTCCGCACTGCTTGTAGACAACCCGTCCGCCGAGGACGCACTACTGGGCGACCTGGACAACAACGGGCACCCGGACGAAGTGGAGATCTCCGTGGGCCTCGGCGACCACCCGGCGGGCGGTGTGTTCGTCAACCCCCACGACACCCAGACCTACGAGCCGCCGCTCTCCACCGATGGCGACAACGCCACCATCGGTGACGTCAACGGCGACGGGTACCGCGACCTCGTCATCGGAGATCCCGGCGACATGACCATCGACGGCACACCCCAGCCCGGCACCGGCCACCTGGGCGGTCAGATCGCCATCTGGCCCGGCGGCGCGCAGGGCATCGACCCCGCCGCCACGCCGATCCTGATCCACCAGGACACCCCCGGAGTGCCCGGAACCGCCGAGAGCGACGATTCCTTCGGCGCCGATGTGAGCGTCGCCGACATCAATCAGGACGGATACGGCGACATCGCGGTCGGCGTCCCCGGTGAGGACCTCAACGGCACCCGGGACGCGGGCAGCGTGATCGTGATCCCGGGAAGCGCGACCGGTCCCACCGGCGCGGGCTCCACCAGCATCACGCAGAACTCCGCAGGCGTACCCGGAGCCTCCGAGCGCTCCGACAGGTTCGGCGCGACGGTCCGCCTCGCCGACTTCACCAAGGACGGCAGGCCCGATCTCGCCGTCGGCACACCGGGCGAAGTCGCCCCGGGTGCCACCCGCAGCACCGGCGGTGTCTGGGTGTTCAAGGCCTCTTCCACGGGCCTGAGCCTCGCCACGTCCTACAGCATCATGGCCGGCTCCGTGGGTCTGCCCACGACCACGGACACCTCCTGGTCGTCCGTACTCGCTCCGTGACCCCGACACGCCACCCGTTCCCTGGAGAAGCAACTGCCATGCGTCTTCGCACCACCACGGCCCTGGCCGCCCTCGTCGCGGCGGGCCTGACCCCCCTCACCCTGCCCACCACACCTGCCTCCGCCGGTACCACGAAGTACGCGGACGACTTCAACGGCGACGGGTACCGCGACCTCGCGACATCAGCTCCTGACGCCACTGTCAGCGGCGAAGTCGGCGCGGGAGCCATCGTTGTCACCTACGGCTCAGCATCCGGCCTGGCCGCCTCCAGCCGCACGGTGATCAGCCAGAACTCCGCCTCGGTGCCTGGCGCCGCCGAGAAGTCCGACAGCTTCGGATCCAGCCTCGCCTCCGCGGATCTCGATCGCGACGGATACGCAGACCTTGTCGTCGGCGCCGAATACGAGGACGTCGGCACCTACACGGACGCAGGCAGCGTCACCGTTCTGTGGGGCAGCGCATCGGGGCTGTCGGGCGGGGCCACTCTGTCCCCTCCCCGCCGGCGCTTCGACAAGGACCGCAGCGGAATGTCCGTCGCGACCGGCGACTTCGACGGCGATGGCTCGATCGAGGTCATGGCCGCCGGGAACGGCGACCTGTGGCACATGGAAGGCCCGTTCACCCGCTCGGGCACGGCAGCCGATACCGAGTACATCTTCAACGACACCACACGAAACCTCGCCGTCGGTGACATCACCGGCAACGGCAGCGACGAACTCCTCATGCTGGGCGGAATGGCCGACGACGACCTCGGGGGCGAGGTCGCAGTGATGAGCTGGGACTCGGGCGAGTGGCAGAACACAGAGATCGCTGCGGACGGCCTCACCGGAGCCGTCGGCGACATCGACGCGGACGGATATGCAGACGTCGTCCTCGGCCGCGGCGACAAGCACGGCAACGAGGCGAAAGCGGGCATCGCCAAGGGCGGCCAGATCACAGTCCTCCATGGCAGCCCGGCCGGCCTGGGCGCCACGCGCCCCGCACGCACGCTCAGCCAGGCGTCCTCCGGGATTCCCGGCACCGCCGAGACCTGGGACGGATTCGGTGACTCCGTCGCCATGGGCGACATCAACGGCGACGGCTACGCGGATGTTGCCGTGGGGGCCCCGGCCGAGGGCGTCGGTGACCAGCCCGAGGCCGGTGCGGTCACCGTCCTTCGAGGCTCGGCGACCGGTCTGACCACGACGCGCGCGGTCTCCTTCACGCAGAACAGCACGGCGGTCCCGGGCACGGCTGAGAACCTCGACAGCTTCGGCTCGGCAGTACGTCTCGCCGACCTCAACGGCAACGCCAAAGCGGACCTGTCCATCGGCGTCGCGGGCGAGAACGAGGTGGGCGGGATCTGGTACCTGCCCGGCACGTCGACCGGTCTCACGGGCACCAAATCCGTTGGCTGTACCGCCACTTCACTGGGTCTGGCCTCGGCCGGCTTCCCCGCGCTGGGCGAGGACTTCGCCCAACCCCGTTGATCAAATACGTCTCGTACATGACGCATGACCGTCGGCGAGCCCGTCCCGAGTGGTGCACAGCATCCGGGCGGGCTCGTCGCCTTCGGGGATTCAGATGGTTCCCGGCCCTGTCCGGCCAGGCCCAGCGCGTTCTCCCCGCGCGCGCTCGGAGTGCCCTCGGCCGTCGATCCCCTCCGGCACGGATCCGCACTCCCGACCGCCCCGTACACACCCCTCACTGCTGCCCCGGGACACCCTTAGGGGATGTCACAGCTCGGCCGCAAAGCCGGGCCCGATCCTCCGGGCCCGGCACCTCACTGTCCCGGACCAGGTACGTTCGATTACGTGGCTGGATTCAGGATCGGACGCGGCCGGGACAACCGCACCCCGCAGCAAGGGCAACAGCAACCGCGGCAGCAGCCGTACGGCACGCAGGCACCACCGCCGCCGTACGGTCAGCAGCCATGGCCGCCGACGGGAGGCAACGGCACCCCGTACACAGCCGGCCGGCCCGGCGGACATCAGGGCAACGGCGGCTACGGCGGCGCACACGGCGAGCCCGAATACTTCGGCGACCCGTACAACCAGCCCCAGCAGCCCCACCGAGGCGACCCGTACGCCAACAACCCGGGTCACACGCAAGCGTTCAGCATCGACGAGGACCCGTACGGCGACGGCAACACCTACCGCGCCGGCCAGGCCCCCGCCCAGCCCGCAGGCCCCCGCCTGCACTGGAAGGATCTGCTGAGCGGCATCGTGCTGCGCCCCGGCCCGACGTTCTGGCAGATGCGCGACTACCCCGTCTGGGGTCCGGCGCTCATCGTCACGTTCCTCTACGGCCTGCTGGCACTCTTCGGTTTCGACCAGGCCCGCGACGACGCGATCCACGCGACGCTCTCCGCCGCCGTCCCGTACGTCGTCCTCACGGGCGTCGGCTTCGTCATCGGCGGCCTCGTCCTCGGCGCGGTCACCCACACCCTCGCCCGCCAGCTCGGCGGCGACGGCGCCTGGCAGCCGACGGTCGGCCTCTCCATGCTGATCATGTCGATCACGGACGCACCGCGCCTGATATTCGCGCTGTTCCTGGGCGGCGAGAACTCCCTGGTCCAGGTCCTCGGCTGGGTGACCTGGCTGGCCTCGGCCGCACTCTTCACCTCGATGGTCAGCAAGTCGCACGACCTGCCGTGGCCGAAGGCACTGGGCGCATCCGCGATCCAGCTGATCGCCCTTCTGTCGATCATCAAGCTCGGCACGATCTGACGCACCCACCACCCGCACCACAGAAATGACCCCCGGCGCCGCGGCACCGGGGGTCATCCACTTTCCACTGCGGCTTCCGCCTCAGGCGTCGAGAACCTGCCCACTGCGCCGCACGACAGGCTTTTCCACACTCCACGGGAAGTTGATCCAGCGATCGGTCTTCTTCCACACGTACTCGCACTTCACGAGCGAGTGCGACTTCTCGTAGATGACCGCGCTGCGCACCTCGGCGACGTGATCGATGCAGAAATCGCGCACCAGCTTCAGCGTCTTGCCCGTATCGGCGACATCATCGGCGATCAGGACCTTCTTGTCCGAGAAATCAATGACATTCGGAACGGGCGCCAGCATGACCGGCATCTCCAGCGTCGTCCCGACCCCGGTGTAGAACTCCACATTCACCAGGTGGATGTTCTTGCAGTCCAGCGCATACGCCAGCCCGCCCGCGACGAAAACCCCGCCCCGGGCGATGCTGAGCACCACATCCGGCTCGTACCCGTCGTCGGCGACGGTCTGCGCGAGCTCCCGCACGGCATGACCGAACGCCTCGTACGTCAGGTTCTCTCGTACGTCATTCATGGTCCGGCATCACACCTGAGTCCGATGGAAGTTCATGAACGAACGCGAGGCCGTCGGCCCACGCTGCCCTTGGTAGCGCGACCCGTACCGCTCCGAGCCGTACGGGAACTCCGACGGAGAACTCAGCCGGAACATGCACAGCTGGCCGATCTTCATTCCCGGCCACAGCTTGATCGGCAGCGTCGCGAGATTCGACAGCTCCAGGGTCACATGCCCGGAGAACCCGGGGTCGATGAACCCGGCCGTCGAATGCGTCACCAGCCCGAGCCGGCCGAGCGAGCTCTTGCCCTCCAGCCGCGACGCAAGATCGTCGGGCAGCGAGATGACCTCGTACGTCGAGGCGAGCACGAATTCGCCGGGATGCAGGATGAACGCCTCGTCCCCGTCCGGCTCGACCGTACGGGTCAGGTCCGCCTGCTCGACGGCTGGGTCGATATGCGGATAGCGGTGGTTCTCGAACACCCGGAAGTAGCGGTCGAGCCGCACGTCGATGCTCGAGGGCTGCACCATCGACGGATCGAACGGATCAATGCGGACCCGCCCGGCGTCGATCTCGGCCCGGATGTCCTTGTCTGAGAGAAGCACGTCCCGAGGATACGCAGAGCGCGCGGGCCCGCCCCAACCGGACCGCCCCGCGCGCTCTGGCACAACCGTCTGCCGACGCCTCTACCGCTCCTCGAACACCACAGGAACGGCATGCCGCAACCGGGCACAACGCGGACAGCGGATAAGCCTCCCGGGACCGATCCGACCGGACCCGAGCTGCTGCAGCGGGAACGAAGCGGTAGCGAAAATGTGCCCTTCGGCACAGCGGACGACGGTGCGCTCCATGGAGTCCATCAAGTCCCTTCCCCAACAAGCCTTGGACGAGAAAGCCACATTAGGGGATGAACAGGACGCCGCTCCAGGCGGCACTCCGACCACGTACGCTACGCCCCAACTCCCGCCCCCGGCAGCCGCATCCACACCTCGGACACAACACCCAGGCCCCCGGCTCACGCACCGGGGGCCTGCCATGGGGTACAGTGTGCGACGATGAGCGTTGATCAACCAGCGCTCCGCGCGGGTGTAGTTTAATGGTAGAACATGAGCTTCCCAAGCTCAGAGCGCGAGTTCGATTCTCGTCACCCGCTCCACGACGAAGGCCCAGGTCAGCGACCTGGGCCTTGCTTGTTGTCTGGACCACCCTCAGCCCGCCGTGCCCTTCGCGTGCCCCAAGTCGCCCAAACTCACAGCCGAAGGGGCGGATAGCGGACCGGCTCAAACGGCAACAACTCTCGGCATCTCGGATTCCGAGACCCACTTGACGTGACCTGCATCACTCTGAATGAGTGTGGGTGGGCATCACTTATGCGAAGTGACGGTGCAGAAGGGTCTACTCCCTTGACCCACCCTCTTCCCCGGAGCTCGCTTGGACATCGAGGGCGTACGGGTGGACGTACCTGCCTTCGTTGAAGGGGGTGAACCAGCTCTTGATGCTCATAGGTGCGATGCCCATATGCGCGAGTGCCGGGTCCTCATCAATGCCGTCCGTCGCGTCGTCGTACAGCCACTCGTGGTCCATGTCCTCGTAGACCTGGTCGGCGAAACAGTCGAGCGCTGATGACGTCCCCGAGTCCAGAAGGCCGTACATGTCGAGCGTGCTCTTGGCCTGTCCCAGGAGAAACCTGAGCGAGAGTTCCTCTGCCACACAGCTGAGCTGCTGGAATGACCCGTTGGTAAAGCGGGTGGTCAAAGCGATCGCGGTCACGAGGAAGCGGCGCGCGAAGGCGGCGTTGTACTGCAGTGCGTAGCGGTCGGGCAGCTCTTCCAGGAGCCAGAACGGGCGCTCGCTCTCGGCGACGGTTGTCCGGTGCTGAGCGAGGGTCTGCAGGTCCTGGAACAGTTCGTCCACGAGCAGATGAGTGCCGTGTACCAGCGCTCCTGCGGCGAGTCCGGCGTCCTCCGCCGAAACGCCGAAGTCGAACGCATCCTCCTCGGCTTCTTCCCTGTCCTCCTCGCCGGCGACTCCGAACATCTCGGGACCGAAGGACTTCAGTCCGCCCGCCATAGAGCGGAGCGTGATGCGCATAGCCGCGCTCTCAGCCGCCTGATCCGCCTCGATCCAGGACTCGGAATCCGATCCTGCGACCGGCTGAGTGTGACGGGCTCTGCGGGACGCCGGATCGTCAGGTGGTGCATCAGGACCGTCTGCCGCATCAAGGCTCTCCTTCGCCAACTCGGGGTGTAATTCGACCTCGCACCGGTCGACGGTCCACTCGGACAGCAGATCCGAACGCTCAAGAAGCTCGCCCACAACGGATCGGACAGCGTCCTCGGCGAACTCCAATGAGGGAGCGTCAACGAAGACCTTGAGCAGTGCCCCGCCGGGGTACACCGCCACGATGGAGTCGAGGAGATCCGCCTCCATGTCGTCCGGGCCTTCAATGCCGTCGATCGACGCAAAGCCCAGCTCAAGTAGGGATACAGCGCCAGCACGTTGCAGAGCATCCATCTCCTGAGCGCCAGCGGGGATCCGGATGTCTACAGTCACGACATGAGTCACGCGAGCCAGAGTGGCAGGGCAGCACCACCGCGCGAGGGAAAACAGTCTCTTTGACGGGTTGGGGCAGTCCATCACCTGGCCTGCCCCAACCCGGTGGTGCGGCTACGCCTCGTGGGCCCTTTTGCGTTCGGCCGCCCGACGGCGTTGGGTACGCACCCGCTCGTCCATCCCTGTAGCCACCTCACGCTGCCGCTCGTCGTCGGAGTGCTGATAGATCAGCGCCGCCTTCTCCGAGGACTGGCCTGCGCGGACCATCGTGTCCTTGAGCGTGGCACCCGACTGGGTGGACAGGGTGTGGCCGGTATGGCGGAGGTCGTAGAAGCGGAAGTCCTTCGGCAGGCCGACCTTGGCCCGCGCCCTGCGCCACTTGCGACCGAATGTGGACCGCCGGAAAGGGGCGCCCTTCTCGCCTACGAACAGGAGCCCGTTGGCCTCCTTCTCGGCGTACCAGTCCAGGTGGCGCTTCACCTCGATGTGCAGGAAGGCCGGGAGGAAGACGGTGCGCCTGCCAGCGGTCGACTTCGTGTCGCCTTCGACCCGACGGCCGGTGGTCAGCTCGGGTGCTGCGTCACTGATCTTGACCGCGAGGGGTTCGAGCGTGACGTCGGGCCGTCGCAGGGCCGCCTGCTCCTCTGGGCGCATCGGGCCGTAGGCACCGAAGTACACCATCAGCCGCCACCTCGGCCCCATGGCATCAGCGAGGGCGTCGACCTGTTCGACGGTGGCCGTCGGGCGTTCCTTAGCCTTCTCGCTGCCGGCGCCCCTGATCCGGCAGGGATTGCGGCGGATCAGCTCGTCGTCGGTGGCCGTCTCCATGATGGCCTTGAGGAGACGGTAAGACTTGGCGACGGTCGTCGTGCCGGTCGCCTCCAGTCGCTCGGCCCGCCAGGTGCGCACGCCGGGCGGCGTGATGCCGTCCAGGTTCATGGAGCCGAACGCAGGCAGGAGGTGTAGCCGCAGGAGCCTGCGGTACAGCTCCTCCGTAGTGGCGGAGAGTCCGCGCTCCTCGATCCACTTCACCGCGTACGTCTCGAAGTTGACCGCACCGGCGTCGGGGTCCACCCAGTGCTTGCGCTCAATGTCGGCCTGGGTGAGGGTGAGCCAGGTCTGCGCTTCGGTCTTGGCCGCGAACGTCTCCGGAGCGGCCCGTCGACTGCCGTCCGGGGCCCAATAGCGCACCTGCCACCGGCCGGAGGAGAGCTGGCGTACGGAGCCGAATTCGCGCCGCCGCTGCGGCTTGCGGCCTGCCATCAGGCTGCCTTCCCGTAGCGGGCTCGCGCCTCACTCGTAGTCAGGACCGTCCGCTCCTCGATGTAGGCAGCCAGGGCGTTCCCCGGGATGCGGACGGGCTTGCCGAGCTTCACGTAGCGAATGCGGCGCTCCTGGATGAGACGCCGGATGAAGCGGACGCCTGTTCCGAGGCGCTGGGCGGCCTCCTCCACGGTTAGGAGGCGGTCAGCCGTGTGTGTCACCTCCTTCGCGGCACGCGCAGTCTGTGCGGAGGCATGAGATATCGCCGGTCGGCGCAAGGGAAGTCCTCTCCTGGCAGTCAGGGGCGCGGCAACGCCGGTCTGCCGAGGTCGGTCGAAAGGGATGGCGATTGTGCTGACCCGTTCCTGGGGGCTTGCGTGCCCAGGGGGTCGGAGCTGGGCTACGCCTCTGGGGCGGAGCCGTGCTGGTCGGTGTTGGGATGTTCGCCGGGCGGGGCCCCGTAAGCCTGCAGCAGGTGGCTGCTGGCCGCTTCGGCCATGGCGTTGGAGACCATCACATCGGCCTCTTCACGGATGTCGGGGTGCTCGGCGAGGTAGGCGTCGAGGGCGTCGCGCGCCCGCGTGAAGGCGGCGTTGGCGCGCTGCGTCTGGCGGTACGCGTCGACGACGTCGTCGATGAGTTCCATGGCGCGGGCCATGGCCGCGAGCCGGGGAGGGCCGACCATGTTGCGCAGCGAGACGCCGAAGACCTCGGCGAACCCGATCGCTTCGTCCACGTTGATACGGCGCTTGCGGTTCTCGATGCGCCAGACCGCGGACGGGTTCATCTCGAACCCGGCCTCGTTCATGCGGTCGGACAGGGAGTTGGTGCTCCAGCCGCGCGCTTCGCGTTCCAGCTTGATCCGTACCGCGACGTTCTCCTCGCCGCTGAGCAGGACCCCTTGGGGGGAGCCTTCGTCAGCCATACCCACCTCCTTCCGTACGTAGTACGTCGCTGCCATTTGCAACGAGATCAACAGTAGCATGCTTCTGCGAGATGCAGAACACTTCTGCAATCAGCAATTCATGTGGCAAAGTGGTGGTGCCAGCCACAGCAGACCCAAGGAGTCGTACGGCCGCTCAAGCGCACGAAAAAGCCCCCCGGCACAGCCGGGGGGCCAAGCGCAAACCTCTCAACCGCCATCCCTAGCGATCAACCTGCGAGGCCGGGATTGCCGTCCCATGTGGCCCGCAAGCAGAGGAGCTCGATGCCCAGTATGGACGAAGTCACCCCGAACACGCCATCCCTCTCCGCCACGCCCGTCGTGTGGCCGGCCGTTGCCATACCCGGCCAACCGGCCGAGCCCGTGTCCTCCACGCCGCCGTCCGCGCAGCCGCCCGCAGACGAGCCCGAACCCGCCCCGGCCTCCGAGGGAGAACAGGTCTTGGCAGACCTACGGGCGCAGTTCCGGCGGTACGTCGTGCTGCCGGGCGAGGAAGCCGTCACCGCCGTGACGCTGTGGGTGGCGGCCACCCACCTGCAGACGGCGTGGCAGCACGCCCCACGCCTCGCGGTCGTCGGACCGGCCAAACGGTGCGGCAAATCGCGGCTCCTGGACGTGATCACCGAAACCGTCCACGACCCGCTCATCACGGTCAACGCCTCCGCCGCCGCGGTCTTCCGGTCGATCACCGAGGCCCCGCCCACTCTGCTGGTCGACGAGGCCGACACCCTCTTCGGCTCGGCGAAGGTCGCGGAGAAGAACGAGGAGATGCGCGGCCTGCTCAACGCCGGACACCAGCGCAACCGGCCCACCCTGCGGGTCTCGGGCCCCAACCACGAGGTCTCGAAGTTCCCCACCTTCGCCATGGCCGCCCTCGCGGGCATCGGCGACCTGCCCGACACGATCATGGACCGGTCGGTCGTCATCCGGATGCGCCGCCGCAGGCCGGGCGAGAAGGTCGCGGAGTTCCGCACTGTCCGGGACACGCCCGAGCTGCACGCACTGCGCGACCGGCTCGTGGCCTGGCTGGCCCCGCTCCACGCCGAGGCGATGGACCTGACACCGAGCATGCCGGTCGAGGACCGGGCCGCCGACACCTGGGAGCCGCTGGTCGCCGTCGCCGACCTCGCCGGCGGCCAGTGGCCCGACCTCGCGCGCGCCGCCTGCCAGGCGATGACGAAGCACGAGGTCGAGCAGGACCAGGACAACGGCGGCCTGAGCATCCGCCTCCTGGCCGACATCCGCCGCGCCTTCGCCGCTGAGGGCAACCTCTCCGCGATCCGCACCGGCCGCCTCCTCGACATCCTGAATCAGGACGACGAGTCGCCCTGGCCTGGGTACACCGACAAGGGCCTGACCCCGCGCGGGCTGCAGATCCTGCTGAAGCACTACGGCATCAGCGCGGCCAACCGCCGCTTCCCCGGCAACGTCCAAGCCCGGGGGTTCACCCGCCTGCAGTTCGCCGACGCCTGGGCGCGCTACTGCCCCGAGCCGGACTCCACGACCGGCGCCTGACCCGACACGACCCGTCGCGACCCGTACCCGCGCAGGTCAGCGCGGTTACGGGTCACCGGCCCGCAACGAGTCGACTCGACATCACCGCCGCTCCCGTACCTGCTCTGACCAGGCACGCAACGAGTCGCGACGAGTCTCCCCGACCACGGCCACATCAGCCGCCTCCGCACCCCTGGAGCACCACCTTTGCCCTCACCCACCACCGTCATCGCCCCACCCGCTGCCCCGGCGCCACTGGCCGCCGCAATCCGCACGGGTGTGGCGCTGCTGGCCGTGGCAGCCTTCGCGCTCTCCTACGACGCCCTGCGCCAAATGGCTGTCGCCAGCCACATCCACCGGGCTCTCACCTACGCCTTCCCCCTCGTCATCGACGGCTTCATCGCCATCGGGATCGGCGCC
Source organism: Streptomyces sp. NBC_01717 (assembly GCF_036248255.1). Classification (NCBI taxonomy): domain Bacteria; kingdom Bacillati; phylum Actinomycetota; class Actinomycetes; order Kitasatosporales; family Streptomycetaceae; genus Streptomyces; species Streptomyces sp. NBC_01717. The sequence continues at coordinate 4,544,983 of NZ_CP109178.1, forward strand.
CTGCTCATCCTGCGGACCGCACCGCTGCCCGCTCGCCTCTATGTCTCGGCGCTGGTCGGCATCGCCACCGCCACGAGCATCTGGGCCAACGTCCTGCATGCCATCCGCCTCAACCAGCAAGCCGGCCACGCCGGACTTGCCCTCGACGACGTCACCGTCGGCGTCATTTCCGCCATCGCCCCACTCGCCCTGGCCGGATCCGTCCACCTCTACCTCCTCGTCGCCCGGCGCCCGACCACTCCCGAAAGCCACAACAGCAAGGGCCACAGCGCCAACAACGGCCACAAACCCGCTGAGGTAAACAAGGACAGTGCCAACGCCGCGGCGGGACCGACCACGAAGCAAGTGGCGGAAGCCACGCACCAGCCCGGTAAGCCACGAGGTCAACAGCCAAGCGTCTCCCTGGAGCAGGCCATCGACATCGGTCGCACAGCCCCCCTCGGGCGGGCCGGCCGCGTCTCGCGCCGCAACGTCGAGAAGGCGATCCGGGACAAGGGTTTCGGCATCTCCCGGAGCCGCCTGGATGAGGTCAAGAACCTGCTGCAGGCCGAACTCGACGAGGCCACCACGGGCACCAACTGAACCCCGCAGCCCACGTCATCCCAGCCCGCCGCTCCCGCGAATCAGCACGGGAGGGGCGGGCCCTCACCCCACTACTGCTTGCAGGATTCCCCATGCATGACCTCGACCACGAACTCGCCTCAACACAGGAGCAGATGCCCTTCACCCCAGCCCCGGACGGAGCAAGCTGTAGCGCTGGACCGTCCAAGGGCCGGTCCAGCGCGCTTGCCCCCGCCCCAGGGGTGGCGGAGGAGGTCCTGCGCCAGGGGGCGCCCGACCAGGAACTGGTGGCCGAGGGCGGCCACCAGCGGGACAAGCTCACAGCCAGGCAGGGCCGTCGACGCCCCCGCCAGCCCCGCCAGCGCGTAAAACGCCTGACCTTCCGCGCCAGCGAGGCCGAAGAAGCCGAGATCCAGGCCGCCGCCGACGCAAAGGGGGTCTCCAAAGCCCGGTTCATAGCTCAGGCGGTCCACGCACAACTCCGCGGCCGGAACGGACTCGACCAGGACGAGGCCCTCGACCGGCTCGAAGCTGCCCGCGTCGACCTGGCCCGTGTCGGCAACAACATCAATCAGATGGCGCGGATCCTGAACTCCGGCGGCGACGTCATCCATCTCGCCCGCGCCACCAATGAGGTCGGCGAGGCGGCAGCCATGGTGAAGGCTGCCGCCCGGAAGCTGGTGAGCTGAACTCCTTGGTCCCCGACATCAATCCGCCCGGCGGCCGGACGATCGGCCTGCTCAAGTACCTCTACCGAACCAGCGACATCGAAGCCCACATCGACCCGCACATCGTCGCCGCCTACGACCCCTTCATCGCCGATCCCGGCCGCGATCCGAGCGCCACGTTCACCGAACTCGCCGCCGATCTGGACCAGTGGGTCGACGCCCTGAAGTACAAGGCGCCGGCCAAGCATGTCTGGCACTGTTCGGTGCGCACCGCGGACACCGACCGCATCCTGAGCGACGAGGAATGGGCCACCGTCGCACGCCGCATCGTCAACGCCACTGGCATCGCCCCCGAAGGCGACGAGCAAGCATGCCGCTGGATCGCCGTCCGGCACGCTCCCGATCACATCCATCTCGTCGCCACCCTCGTACGCGCCGACCGCACCCAGCCACGCCGCCACAAGGACGCCACTCGCGCCCAGGCGGAATGCCGGGAGATCGAAAGGGAATTCGGCCTGCGACAACTGAAGAAGGGCGACGGCACCGCCGCCAAACGCCCCACCAGTGCCGAGCGCCGCAAAGCCGAACGCCTCGGTCAGGAGGCCACCTCGCGTGAACTGCTGCGAGAGCACGTCCACCGCGCCCTCGCCGGCGCCGCTGACGAGACCGAGTTCTTCGACCGCCTGGCCGCCGAAGGCGTACGCATCAAGAAGCGCGTCGCGCCATCCGGTGACCTGCTCGGTTACGCCATCGCGATCGTCGGCGATCGCAACGCCGACCAGGAACCCATCTGGTACTCCGGCTCGAAACTCGCACCAGACCTGTCCCTGCCCAAGATCCGTGAGCGATTCAAGGCCAACGGGAACGCCCCCGAGCCCCCGGCCCTCATGGAACGATTCGGCGAATCCGCCCCAGGCCGCGCCCGCCGTTTCGCCGCCGAAGCCGTCGATACGGCACTCACCGCGCTCGCCTCCCCCGACGACGAGGCCGTGGCTGCCCACCTCGTCGGGGTGGGCGAAGTCCTCGACGCCCTCACCCAAACCACCCTGGGCCGTCCACATAAGGAACTCCAAGACGCCGCACGGACCTTCGAGCACGCAGTGCGCTCCCACATTCGCGGCGAGCAGACCCAGATGTACGCCCTGCGACGGGCTGCCCGCCAGATCGTCCACTCCGGCCCTGCCCTCGGACGCGGCGCAGATGGCGCCACCACCGCTCTGGTCCTGGACCTTCTGATCCTCACCGTCATCGCCGCCGGACACTGGCACGCCGCCCACCATCACGGCCAACAAGCCGAAGCCGCACGCCGAACCGCCATGCACCTGCGCACGGCGTACCGGGCTGCTGCTGCAGACCCGTTGGCCGACATGCGCGCTTACGGCGAAAGGCTCACCGCCCGCACGCAGCAGCATCACGCCCAAGCGTTCCGCTCTGCACTGCCCAAGCTGGCCGACCGCGTCCAGGTCGAGGCCGGTTGGCCCGCCCTGACGGCCGTACTCGACCAGGCACAGCGCGCCGGCCACGACACCACAGCCCTCCTGCGTAAGGTCTCGGCGCAGCGGGAGCTCTACAGCGCAGACTCTGTCAGCGAGGTGCTTGTCTGGCGCCTGTACCGGCTGGACCTCGTACCCGCCAAGATGCCCACCGCTGCACCAGCAAACCAGCGCACGGCGGCACAGGACCTGCACACCGTCCCTCCGGCCACTCTCGCGAGTACACACGGTGCGCGCTCTCGCCAGCGTTGAGCACAACGCCGGCGTCTATGACGTGACGCCGATCGGCAGCCCGTTCGCCTGACCCTCATCAGGCGAACGGACATCGATCAGCCGAGCAGACGGGCAACCTGCTTTCGCAGGGGTGCTTCGAGCTCCAGGTTGTTTCCGCGCTCCATGCCCTGAGGTACTCGCTGGCCACGACCAGTTGGGCGAAGTGCCCCGCGGTCGACTCCAGCATGGGCTTGAACTCGTGAAAGACGCGGTCGGCGACGGCAGGGGAGGTGAGGCTGGAGATGTAGAGAGTGGCTTCGTCGTACCCGGCCGGAGCCAGCCCCCACCGCTCCCAATCCAGGATGCAGAGTTCGGGACCGGCCAGATTCGACCACTGGATGTCGGCGTGTGCCGTGCTCCACTCCATGACCTCGGTGCTGACGTCCGCGCCGAGGAACTGGGGCACTACGCAGCTCGTGGACACAAGCGAGATCGCGTCCAGCGCATCACGCAGTGCTGCCCACCAGATAGCTACTCATCGCTCGCGCCCTCCTGGAGCCGCTCGCGGTAGAGGCTGACGAAGCGTCTCGTCAGCCGGCCGAGGTCACGCATGTACTCGTAGGCGGCGAATTGGGAAGTGGCAGCCGTGGGCCGGGCGTTCAGCTCCAACAGGCGGTATGCATCCCTGTCCGCACGGCCGCTCCGCGCGCTCCTTCGACGCACGATAAGGCACGTCCGCGCGCTGGGCCCGCAGCCGCTGTGCCCGTCCCGAAGGTTCTCGACTTCGGCACCATTTCCGCTGAAGGGGCCACACGCATTCCAGTTGAGGAAAATCACTGATGCGGGAGAATTGTCGGCTCTCTATTCCGTTCCGGCAGTGGTCGCCGCAGGTGACGTTGTTCCTGCAAACCGGCGAGGACTTGGCCGAGGAGCAGTGGGGGCGCCTGGCCGCGCGCGGCATCGCGGTGGTCGACGGCGAGGTGACCGGTCTGGTCCTGGTGGAGGACCGGCTGGCCGGGGTCCGGCTGGCCTCGGGCAAGCAGGTGCCGGTGGAGGCGCTTACGGTCGCTCCGCGGATGGTGGCGTGCGGCGAGGTGCTCTCCGGCCTCGGGCTGGGCACGGTGGAGCATCCCATGGGGGTGGGGGCGTACATGGCGTCGGATGCGAGCGGGCTGACGGAGGTGGCCGGGGTGTGGGTGGCGGGCAACGTCACCGACTTGATGGGCGGCCTCGCGGCCGCGCAGGCGGCCGGTGTGCAGGCCGCCGCGGCGATCAACGCGGATCTGGTGGACGCGGGCACCGACGCTGCCGTGGCCCGCCGCAGGTCAGCCGCCTCCGGGGGCGTTTTCGGCGTGGCCGGTGAGGCCGAGGTCTGCGCGCGGGTCCTGGGCGAGCGGCGTCATGGTCTCGACTCACTGCTGCGCTCCGAAGGGCCCGCGCAGCCGTAGCGGCGGACCGACGGCGCTCGCGTTCGGGGTCAGTTGGGGCGGGCATGCAAGTGGGCACGCTCGCCCTGCTGTCCGAAGATGACGAGGAGTTCCACCGGCTGGTCGTCGGCGGGACCGAGCCAGCGCGGTACGTGGGGGTCGAACACCGCCACCTCGCCGGGTGCCAGGACAAGAGCACGGTCGCCGAGCAGGAGAGGCAGGCGGCCGTTGAGGACGTAGACCCGCTCATAGCCCTCGTGGGTCTTCAGTCCGGGCTCGTCGGCGCTGGGGTACCGCGGTGATGACGTGGGTGGAGTCCGTGCCAGTGCGGCCAGCAGCAGGTCCAAGGCCCTTCTCCTCCAGGCCGTGCGCGACCGCCCAGGAGCGGAACTCCGACAGCACCGTGTGGTCGAAGCCCGGGTCGGCCAGCTCCAGTCCGAGGACGTATTTCCCCAGGTTGGCCCACACTTCCTCGGCGGCCTGCCGGTCGGTGAGGTTCTCGGTCTGCTGCAGCACGGTGACCAGCACGAGGCGTCCCGGGGACCAGCCCGGCCTGCCCCGCTGTCCGAACCCGGCCGCGAACTCGGCATCGGCGAACAGCTCCCCGAGCTGGTCACGGACCCCCATCGGCAGCGGGACCTCCCGCTTACCCGAGTACATCGCCCGGATCGCCGCGGCGATCTCCGGTGCCGGCTCCGGCCAGGGCTGCGGCTGCACCGACACCACACACTCCATCCTGCCGACAGACGTCACCGGCCTGCCGCAAGATCACATTCCACGCGTCGCCTGACGAGCACTCACCGAGCCCAGGAATTGACCACCAGGATCGAACAGCCGTGGCGTGGTCAGGCTGGAGTTGCCGAGCGGTGTGAAGCGCCGCGGTGTCATCCGTTGTCCTTCGTCACGCTCATGTCCTGGGTGCCGACAACGGAGAGCAGTCGGAGCGCGTTATGGGAGGAGCTGCCGCGTTCGGCGGTGAAGCAGACGAGGCGTTGGTCGCGCAGGGGAACGGCGAGGGTGTCGCAGTTGAGCTGCAGCGTGCCGACCACGGGGTGCTGCATGGTTTTGTGGTGGTGGGCGCCGCTTTCGACGTGATGGTGGTCCCACAGCTCGGCGAACTCGGCGCTGCGCCTGTGCAGCGTGTCGACCATGGTGCCGATCTGCGGGTCGTTGGGGTAGCGGCCGGCGGCGGCGCGTAGCTGGCCGACCGCCAGCTGGCTGAACTCCTCGGCACCGGTCATGCCGTAGTGGCGGTCGGCGGGATCGGGGTGGAGGAAATGACGGTAGATGAGGTTGCGCCGGGCCGGGGGCACAGCGGAGAAGTCCTCGAAGAGCGCGGTGGCGAGCGAGTTCCATGCGATTACGTCGTAGCGGGCATTGACGACGAACGCAGCGATTTCGGTCATGTGCTCCAGCAGGTTCAGCACCGTCGCCGGAACGTCCGAGCGCGGTCCATCCGGCGACTCCGGTGCGACGCCGGCAAGTTCGAAGAGGTGGACACGTTCGTCCGTGCTGAGGCGCAGGGCGCGGGCCAGTTCGCTCAGGACCCGTCGGGAGGGGCTGGATCCGCGTGCCTGTTCCAGACGTGCGTAGTACTCGACGGAGATGTGCGCGAGCCGGGCCACCTCTTCGCGGCGCAGCCCGGGTGTGCGCCGGGCGGTGCCGGCCGGCAGGCCGACGTCGTGGGGTTGCAGCCGCTCCCGCATGGTTCGCAGGAATGCGGCCAGGTCAATGCGGTCCATGTAGCCCAGTATCGTCTTCGCCGCGAACGTTGCCAGGTACAGACTGGGCGTGGATGATCCGGACGTCGGCGGCTGGACCTGATGGCGGTCGATCCACGGCACGCCCCGGGGGCGCCGGCGTGCCGGTCGTCCCGAGGCGTGCTGTGGCTTCGTCGGCGCGTTACGGATGGATCTGCGCGCCGTGGCCGAGGTCGAGGCGGATCGAGTCCCGTACGACGAGAGAGCTGCCGGCCGTGAACACTCCGCCGCGGCCAACACGCCGGTGTACTTCGCGATGACCGGTGCGGCGGCGTAGTCGGTCACGGCGTCTACGGAACCGCGGAGGTCGTTCTGGTGGTCTCAGCCGACGGTGAGGGCGTCCTTGTGGGCGCTCAGCCAGTCGCGGAAGGTCTGCAGACCCGGGTGCAGGTTCCGGACGAGGTTCAGGTCGCGGGCGCCGGTGAAGGCCTCGGCGGCCTCGGTGTAGTACTGGAACATGTTGCCGATCTCCACGGCGGCGGGAATGCCCAGTGCCCGGAACTGGTCGTGGGTGAGCGGCTGGTAGGCCACCGGCTCGCCGTACAGCTCAGCGAACGCAGAGGCCAGCTGCTCGCCGGTCAGATGCTCACCGGCGATACTGACCGTCTCCCCGATGAACTCCTCACCACGGGCGAAGATCGCCAGTGCGACCCTGCCGATGTCTTCGGCGGCGATCCCGGCCAGCGCGCGGTCGCCCATCGGCAGGCTCAGCACCAGGTGGCCGGAGTCGTCGCGGCTGGGGGCGAAGCCCTGCAGGAACGCCTCCCAGTAAAAGGTGGTGCGCAGCAACGTCGTCGGCACGCCGAGGTCGACGAAGAACCGGTCCGCCTCAGCCTTGGCATCGAAGTGCGGAACGGTGTAGGACCCCTCGAGTACGGGCACCCGCGCGTCGGAGACCGGGAGGTGGGCGCGGGTGTCCTCCAGCGTCGACCAGATGACATGCCGCAGCCCGGCGCCCTTCGCGGCCCGCGCCGCATTGCCGGCCTGGGCCAGCTCCGTCTCGGCGGACATGCCCTCCCAGTAGTTCGTCACCACGTACGCGCCGTACGCGCCGTCGAACGCCCGGCGCAGGCTCGCCTCGTCGCCGAGGTCGGCCTCGACCACCTCGGCGCCGCTGTCGGCCAGTGCACGAGCCTTGTCCGACCTCGCGTCGCGGGTGATCGCGCGGACCGCGAACGGCCCGTCCTGGTCGGCCAGGATGGCGCGCGCCAGTCCGCCGCCCTGGGCGCCCGTGGCCCCGACCACCGCAATGATCTTCTTCTCGGACACTTTCCATCACTCCATGTCGTGTTGATACGACGGACACTTCTGCCCTGTCACGGCTCGATTGTTGGTTGCGCACCAGAGGGCCAACCAGGCACGGATTGGGCGAGGCTCATCGCAAACTGATCAGTACGCCGTGCCCGGCGGTCGTGGCGCTGCTGCGCGCTGCTGCCGCCCACAGGTGCTTGTTCGACGGCACGGCGGGGTCAGGCTTCTCGCTTCGACCCGTACCTGAAGCGGGGTCAAAGATGTGCAGAGGTCGCGGCACGCACAGGGGCGCGAGTGCGCTGTTGCGACGGGGGTCGGCGGACGAGGTGAAAAGGGCCCGGCCGTCGGAGTCTCGGCGCCGTGAGGCGTTGCGTCCGGGTGAAGGCGGGCTGGGGCCCCCGGTTACTCGTCGCCGACCCGTGGAGTCACACGGTGACGCCCCGCGTCACCGCGTCACCGCGTCACCGCGACGGCGGGACGTCCTGGCGGCGCTGGGACCCGGGGTGTCGATTCGGCCGCATGATCCTCTCACCGAATCGCGCCATGGTCGCCCGGGGTACGACTCTGGGAACCAGGGCGACGAGCTTCCACGGATATCCGATGACCACATGCGGACGATTTCTCTCCAGCGCCCGCAAGGTGTCGCGGACAACGCCTTCTGGTGGCCGCTTGGGCCCCATGCGTGCCTCGTCGTCGTTCCCGAGGACCTGAAAATATTCGGTGTCGGTGGCGGACGGGCAGCAGGCCACTATGCGGATGCCGCGGGCGCGGTACTCGGCCCACAGCGATTCACTGAACGCCTCTACGAACGCCTTTGAAGCGGCATAGACCGCTTGAAACGGCACAGCCTGAAATGCGGCGACAGAGGAAACATTGATGACGGCGCCGCCGCCTTCTGTGAGCATTCCAGGCAGGTAGTGATGGGTGAGATCGACAACCGCGGCGGCGTTCACCATCACCATGGCATGTTCGCGGTCGGGGTCGATTGTGTCGAATGGGCCGTAGGTGGCGAAGCCGGCGTTATTGACAAGGATGTCGATGTGCAGGCCAAGCTTTTCTGTGGCGGCGTGAACGGCGGCCGGGGCCGTGGGCAGACTCAGATCGGCGACGACGACGTGCGCCGGGCGCGCGTAACGGTTCTCTATTTCAGCGGCGAGTTCCGTGAGGCGCTGCTCGCGTCGCGCGACCAGGACGACCTGGCAACCGCGCGCTGCGAGTTCTCGCGTGAAGGCGGCTCCTATACCTGAGGAGGCTCCGGTGACGAGGGCAGTGCGCCCTTTGAAGTCCATGCAAAGGCCTATCTGCTAAATGAAGGAATGCGCCTCGCCGAAGCGAAGCGGCTCAGTTGGGGATGACTGTCGGGGCACGGTGCCCATGCCGGTCTCCCCGATGGGGAGGTTCGGGTGCGAGTCGCCTTGAACCCCGCCACGTCGAGAGGACGCCCTGCCACACGCTCGGCCTGCCAGGCGGCGTGCGACACCAGGAAGCAGCCACCGTGGGGCGAGCCTCGAAGAGCGGGGCCCGCATCGGGCTGTTGAAGGCAGGAAGGGAGCCCGTGCCGCTCGCGGACCAGCGCACGCGCCTCGATCTCCCGCCCCATGGCAACTCCCGTCCGAACTCCGCCGACCTACGGATCCCCCCAGGGCCGCCGTCGTGCACAGGCTGCGGTCTGGGAGTGTCCGAGGGCTTTGAAATCGTGCCTTCCTTGTCCCAGGGGGATGCCGATTGGCATCTGCCGACGATCTGGTGCAAATCTCACAGCGAGAGCAAGATCTTCAGCGGTCTCCTAGGCCTGCTCGACGATCTCGGCGATGATGTCGAAGGGGTGATACTCGGCGAACTTTCTCTGGATCTCGCCCGCACGCTCGCGGTACCGCAGTTCGTTCAGTACCTCGTCGACGGCGGCGCGGACAGCGGTCACCTGTGGGCGGGCGCTGTGCAGGTTGACGCCGGTGCCGGACCACTCCACGCGGGCGGCGACCTCGGGCTTGTCCTCGGTCTCACCGGCGACGACGAGTGGTACGCCGTGGCGCAGCGCGGTCTGGACGCCGCCGTAACCGGCGTTGGTGACCAGGACATCGGCGAGCGGCAGCAGCTGCTCGAAGGGTACGAATCCGGCGAGGTGGACGTTGGCGGGGACCTGGCCGTCCATCTCCGCCCGCACCATGTCGGGGCCGTCGGGGCGTGCGGTGGCAGCGACGACGGTCACGTCCGCATCCGCCAGGGCGCTGAGCGTGGGGACGACGAGTTGGGACAGGTCGTTGTTCTCCACGGTGCCCTGGGTGACGACGACGACCGACCGGCCGGAGGACAAGTCCGCCCACCAGTCGGGGCGTTCGAATTCACTGTCGGGGCCAGCCGGGAAGGGGCCGATGAAGCGGAAGCCGTGCGGCGCGTCGCTGCGCGGGTACTCGAAGGCGGGAACGGTCAGTTGGAGCAGGTGGTCGGGGACCGCGGCCATGGCGTTGAAGAGGGGGCCGGGGAGCGTGACGCCCATCGAGGTGAAGACGCCCTCCACGTACTGTTGCGCATCGGCGAAGATCGCCCCCATCTGGACGCGCATCTCGTTGTAGCGAGCGCGTTCTTCGTCGGTGGTGGGCGGGAGCAGCCCCGGCCCGAAAGGCGCGGTGTCCACACTGTCGAAGGGGGGCGGCGTGATGCCGATGTTCACCAGGAGCGGGCGCTGACCCCGAGGGGCACGCAGGGCCGTCGGCAGCGTCCCGAAGGACGTGAGTTCGCTGATCACCACGGTGGCGGGGAACTCTGCGAGCAGTTCCTGAAGGCGCTTGTCGTGGACCGGCGCGGGGTCGGCGCCGAAGTGCTTGAGGTCGAAGGCTATGCGTTCGAAGGGGGCGAGTTTCTCGCGCTCGACGAAGCCGGCGTCGAAGGCGCCTCTGCCGGGGTCGACCTCCGCGGGGTACGGGACGAAGCGTGCCCCAGTCTTGCGAACCCGGTCTTCGAACTGGACGCCCGTGTAGAAAAGCACCTCGTGGCCGCGTTCGGTCAGGTCGGTCGCGATCGCCGCGAGGGGCACGATATGGCCGAGCAAAGGGCTCGCTGTGACAATGATCTTCGCCATGGTTCCATTTCTGGATATGCCGGACCGCAATCCGGGTGCAACTGATGGGGATACGTATCGGGTTTCAGATGGAACGATCCAGATACACCAAGCATCTTGCCCGCGCCGGGAAGTACTTGCTGCACGGCGTCAAGCGGCGCGGTGCCACCGTTAACCTGCAGGACCGGCGGCTGCGCTGCCAGGCCCAACCTGTACCTGGCAACCGTCGTCGTGTGGTTGTTGGGTGAGCGCGTGATTCGCATCGCCCTCGGCGCCGCTGTGCGTTGCGGGCGTGTGCCCCTGGCACGGCAACCGGCTGATGATGCCCCCGGTCCTGGGGTAGTTCAGCGGAAGCCCGGGAACACCCCAGGACGGCAGCAGACTCCACGGCCGCAACGCGACGTCGACGGCCATGGTGAGCTTGTCGACGAATTCCGGACGGTCGGTGACGCGGTGCTTCCAACCCTCGGCGGCGGTGCAGGACCTCGGCGATCTGCCGCGGCCTCCCGGCATCGGTGGAGACGCTAGGAGCGTGTCTCAGTAACCGGCTACCCGCTGTCGGAGTGCACCCGGATGTGGCTCTGGCAAGATTTTCGTAGCCGGAGATCATCCCGATGTGGGCAGTCGCCCGGTTTGCGGGGTGGGAAGCCTTTGAGTGTGTTCTGTTGAACTGCCAAAGTTGTTACCGCACTTGGCCGGGTTGCTGGTGTTCTCGGTCGATACTTCCGGTCCTGTCGTGGTGATCGAGGCCCGTACGCGCTCCCGTGTTCCAGCACGATGCAGCGGGTGCGGCGTCGTGAGCGACTGGATCCACAGCCGCTATGTCCGGCATCTTGCCGATGCGGCGCTCGGCGGCCGGCCTGTCCGGATCGACCTGTCCGTGCGCCGTCTGTACTGCGAGAACGCGTCCTGCCCGAAGGTGACCTTCGCCGAACAGGTACCGGGGTTGACCGTGCGCTACCAGCGGCGAACGCCACTGCTGCAGCACCTGGTCGAGGCGGTCGGCGTGGTGCTGGCAGGCCGGGGCGGAGCCCGGATGCTGCGCGTCATGAACGTCAGACTCTCGCGCTGCACCGTGCTCGCCCAGCTGATGCGGATGCCACTGCCGCCGCTGGTCACACCCAGAGTGCTGGGGGTGGACGACTTCGCGCTCTACGGCGCCACCTACGGCACCCTCCTGGTCGACGCCACCACCCGTCTCCCGCTCACCCTCTGGGAGGGCAGGGACGCCGAACAGCTCAGCCGATGGCTGCGCGCGCATCCCGGAGTCGAGGTCGCCTGTCGCGACGGATCTCTCACCTACCGGCAAGGGATCGCCGACGGTGCCCCCGACGCCGTCCAGGTCAGCGACCGCTTCCACTTGTGGTAGGGCCTGTCCCGGCGCGTTCAGGAAGTCGCCGCCGCCCACCGCGGCTGCCTGCCAGCCGCACTTCCTGCCCCCGAACAGGCCAGACCTGAGACGCCTTCGACGACAACAGAACCTGGACAGGACGCTCCCGCCGGTCAGCATGCCCGGCGGCTTTTCGAGGCCGTGCACGCGCTGACTGACGCCGGCCGCCCCTACAGCGCCGCGGCCCGCGAACTCGGACTGGACCGCCGCACCGTCCGCAAATACGCCCGGGCCTGCAGCTGGCACGAGGTGATGCGCCGCCCTCCACGCCGCCCATCAACCCTGGATCCCTACCTCGACTACCTGCAGCAACGCTGGGACGAGGGCCAGCACAGCGCCAAGATCCTCCACCAGGAACTCCTCGGCAAGGGCTACCTGGGCCACTACCAGCGCGTGAAAATGGCCCTCGCACCTCTACGACGCGGCCTGCCTCTGGACGAGCCCCGCGAGCGGCCGCCCTCTCCACGAGAAGCCGCACGCTGGATCACCACCAACCCACTCCGGCACGGCCCGCAGACCGCTGAGCGTCTGCGGCGGCTGCTCGAACATTGCCCGGAACTTCAGCGCGCCCACGAACTGATCCGACAGTTCGCCGCCATGCTCGATACGCGCGACGCCACACCGCTGCCCGAGTGGCTCGACCAGCTCACCAACAGCGGACTGGCACCCTTCGCCAGCATCGCCACCGCCCTACGCGAAGACCAGAAAGCGGTCGCCCAGGGAATCACAACCCCGTACAACTCCGGAGTCAACGAAGACCGCATCACCGACGTCAAACTCCAGAAACGCGTCATGGGCGGCCGGGCCAGCGTCCCACTCCTCCGCCACCGAGTCGTACTGATCGCCCACCTACGCCGCCACTACACGGACCAGCGGACCTTGCTCCAAGATGATCTCCGGCTACGAAAATCTTGCCAGAGCCCCGGATGTGCCCAGTCACGTACAGCTGAGCGTGCCCAGGACGCCTGCACTGGATTCAGGTCCGTCGTCTGAACGTGCCGGGGGCTGTCCCGTGCGTGCGCTTGAATGCGTTGGCGAAGGCGAACTCGGAGGCGTAGCCCACCTGGGCGGCGACGGATTTCAATGGTGCGTCCGATGCCCGCAGCAGGCGCGCGTCCGTGGTCATCCGCCACCAGGTCAGGTAGCTGAGGGGTGGTTGGCCGATCAGTGTGGCGAAGCGCCTGGCGAACGGTGCGCGGGAAAGCCCCGCTTCCGCGGCGAGTTTCGCCACTGTCCACGGTGCCGCCGGGGCCCGGTGGATGGCGTGGAGGGCTGCGGTGACCGGCGGGTCGTTGAGCGCGGCGGCCCAGCCGGTGGTGTTGCCCCGGGCGGGCTGTTCGTTGAACCAGATGCGCAGGATGTACAGCAGCAGTGTGTCCAGGAGCGCGGGGACCACCGCGGCCGCGGCTATGGCCGGGCGATCACCGTCGCCGGGGCGGCCGCCCTGCGGGAGATGGGCTCGTCAAGCGTGCGCGTGTGCACGCCGAGCTCCAACGTCGGCGGCGTCGCCACATACAAGGCAGCCGGGTTCGCGGCGAGACCGGAGATCGCCGACCGGATCCGGAAGGTCTGACGTCGGGGTCCCAGACCTTCTCACCATGCGGCAGCACCTCGTACGGCGGCCGTGCGCGGCAGAGCCTGCCACCTCCCGCAGATCTTCGACCCGCACACGAGCAGCCGCTTCCCGTGCCTCCAACAACCCCAGCACCGACGCCATCGCGCACCCCTCACCGAACAAGCGGAACAGAACGTCGGAACTCTCCCTTACCCCGCCCGAAACCATGCCTGACCAGGGAGAATCAAAAGATCACGTTCGGTTGAGATACGTTCTGAGGCCAAGTCAGCCCCAGCCCTGGTCCGGAGCAACTCTCGTACGAGATAGCGGTGTTCCTGACCTGTCACGCATACTCGGGCGATGCCATTTCAGCGTTGACGCGGGGGTAACAGGGCGATGGAACGCGGCGGGAGGATCGCCGACCGGTACGAGCTGGTCAAGCGGCTCGGCAGCGGTGGCATGGGCGAGGTGTGGGCCGGGCGGGACCACGACCTGCATCGCAACGTCGCGCTCAAACTGCTCATCCTCAACCAGGGAACCCATTCTGACCTGCCCAAGCGGTTCGAACGCGAGGCGGTTGCCGCTGCGCAGATCAACCACCCGAACGTAGCTGCCCTCTACGAACGCGGTGTCCAGGGCAACGTGCACTACATCGTTCTGGAGAAGGTCGAGGGCTCCAGCCTCGGCGACGTCATCCTTCACGACGGCCGCCTGGACCCCGCCCGCGCACTAGCCATCGCCGACGGGATCTGTGCAGCGCTGGTCGCCGCACATCGCGCCGGAGTCGTCCACTACGACATCAAGCCCCACAACGTGATGCTCACCGCTGACGGACAGGTCAAGGTGGTCGACTTCGGGATCGCCGGATTCAATCAGACACCCTTGCCCCTGGCACGAACCACCGTGTTGACCCCGGCCGGTACCGCCGAATACGCCGCACCGGAACAGTTCCTGGCCGAGCGCGGCGATGAACGCTCCGACCTGTACGCGCTCGGCGGAGTCCTGTTCGCGATGCTGACCGGCCAACCACCGTTCACCGGGGACGGGTTCATGGAGGTACTCCAGCGCAAGCTGGCCGAGGACGCACCGCGACCCGACACGATCCGCCCCGGTCTTCCGCCCGCTTTGACTGCGCTCGTCAGCGAACTCCTGGATCGCGTCCCCGACCGGCGCCCACAGACGGCACAGCAGGTCCAGACGTACCTCAGCCGCCTCCAGAGGGGCCCAGGAGCTCCAAAAACCTCCGACCGTCCGCCCATCCCGGACGCCGGACCCGGCAGCACGGTCGCCATCAGCCCCGGCGGTCTTCAGTCTCCCCTCGTACAAGCCCTGGCGTCGGTCTCAGGGCCGCTGGAATTCGGCGCTCAACTGCGGGTGCTGCGGCAGCGGGCGGACGGCACGTGGACCGAAACGCGGATGGCCCATGCGGTGTTCTCGTCGGAGTGGCCCTTAGACCCCAACGACCAGGCGAGAGCCGACACCATCGTGGAGCGCTGGTTCAACGGCGCCAGCCTCCCCGCGCGCTGGGCCGCCCTTGAGCGGCTCGTGACCGCCCTCGGTGCCCGTGACGACGAAGTATCGGCCGTCCGTGTCGCATGGATCCGTGTCATCTCGTCCCACCCGGACGTCCCGCTCACGCCCGACGGTTCCCTCGGCCCGACAGCACCCCGCGCCACCCAGCCCGCACCCCAGCCGCCCTCCCGACCGCCTGGCCGTGTCTGGCGATGGTTGCGGTGAGAAACCTTATCTCAACCGATCATGGAACGTGCGGTTCGAACAGGCTTCCCGCCCGGGTGATCTTCCCGTTGTACGCGCATGAAGACAGGGCCTCTCGGTAGCTCGGGGATGCGAATCTGACCGAGCAGTGCCGGGAGGCCCTAGTGTCCTTGTTGTACGTGTCCGAGCCGGTCCAGTTCAACTCGGCTGCTCCATCGTGTGATTGCCTCGCGCATGTGTACGGCAACGCGGCCGACCATCCCGATCGGGTGCGCCGGTATCCGTCGGACATGACGGACGCGGAGTGGGCGGCCGTGCGGCCGTTGCTGCCGGTGCCGGCCTGGCTGAATGGGCGGGGTGGACGCCCCGAGGGCTACTGCCACCGCCAACTGCTGGACGCGATCCGCTACCTGGTCGCGGGCGGGATCTCCTGGCGGGCGATGCCCGCGGACTTTCCAGACTGGGGCCGGGTCTACGCCTTCTTCCGCCGCTGGCGCGAGCACGGGCTGGTCACCGAGTTCCACGACCGGCTGCGCGGGAAGGTCCGTGAACGCGAAGGCCGTGAGGCCGAGCCCACCGCGGGGATCATCGACGCCCATTCGGTGCGGGCCGCCGCGACGGTGCCGTCCGCCTCACGCGGCTACGACGGCGGAAAGAAGGTGCCGGGCCGCAAACGGCACATCGTGACCGACACGCTGGGCCCGCTCCTGGTCGTCTCGGTCACCGCCGCGAACATCGGCGACCGGGACGCCGCGGCAGGACTGCTGACCCGGCTGCGCCTTCTGCACCGCGACATCTCCCTCGTCTGGGCCGACGGCGGCTACACCGGCGGCCTCGTCGACTGGTGCCGGGACAGACTGGCCCTGACCTTGGAGATCGTCAAGCGCACCGACGACATGACAGGGTTCGTGGTCCTCCCCCGACGCTGGGTGGCAGAGCGCACGTTCGCGTGGTTGATGAACTCCCGCCGTCTGGCCCGGGACTACGAGACGTTGCCGGCCAGCAGCGAGGCGGTGATCCGGTGGTCGATGGTCACGCGGATGAGCCGGCGTCTGGCACGGCCACGGGCCGCCGGCCGGCACTGAACATCCCCGATACCTCAAGGAGGAGCCACCCGCGGTCTGCCAGGCGCCTGGCCTTCGAACGCACCCCCTCGACCTTCGCCGGCGTCGTCCCAAGGCCCAGCTCCGCCGCGATCTCCTTGGCCTTCACCGGTCCCTTGCCCGCGGACCGCCGCTCCTCCAACACGCCCAGAATCCGCTGGTAGTCGGGCGCGAGCAGGGTCACCGGCAGCCCGTCCCACCAGGGCGGCACCACCGACCCCGGCACCGGTGAGGGCACCGTTTCCTGCTCCGCCTCGGTCACGGCAGTCGTCTCGGCGGCGGACAAGGCCAGGGCCTCGACCAGCTCCTCCCGCAGGCCCTCCACCCGCACCCGGGCAGCCGCCTCCCGCTCCTCCAGTATTCCCAGCACCGACGCCACCGCGCACCCCTCGGTCATGAAGCAGATACAAGACGCCGCATGCCTCCCTCACTCCGAGCAAAACCATGCCTGACCAGTAGAAATCAACGGATCACGTTCGGTTGAGATACGGCTTCTCAGGTCAGGACTTGGTGCTGGATGAGCCGTAGACGGATCGGGCCGGTGCTGTGGTGGATGGCGTTGGAGAGCAGTTCACTGACGATCAGCTCCGTGGTGGTCACCAGTCGCTCCAATCCCCATTCGCTGAGCTGACGGGCGGCCACGTGCCGGGCGGTGCGGACGGCGAAAGGCTCGTTCGGCAGGTCCCAGGAGGCGACCTGGGTTGGGCTGAGTGCGTTCGTGCGGACAAGGAGCAAGGTGACGTCATCACTTGATGCCTGAGTCGCCAACGTCTCGGTCACTTGGGTGCTGAGGTCTTCCAGGGGTCGACCGGCATGCGCTGCCAGGGTGGCGCCCAGGCGGTGCATGCCGACGTCGATGTCGTCGTCGCGGGTCTCGATCAGGCGTCGGTGTAAAACGCGAGCACGCTGCCCTCGGACAGCTCCAGTTCCACGGCGTCGAAGGGGACCAGCCCGATGCCGAGGGGGGCTCCTGCGGGAAGGTCGGGGAAGGTGACGTGGCCCTGCGGGTCGACGATCACAGGCGGAGGGTGCCCGGCCCGTGCCATCGCGCACCGCCGGGTGACCGGGTCGTAGACGGCATACAAACAGGTAGCGCCCAGAACCACGGGGCCATGCTCTGGCGCGTCGGCGTCGTCCTCGGTCAGCCGGCGGACCGTGCCATCGAGGTGGGCCAGCAGTTCGTCGGGAGGCAGATCCAGGTCCGCGAGCGTGCGCACGGCGGTGCGCAGCTGGCCCATGGTCGCCGCGGCGTTGATGCCGTGCCCGACCACATCCCCGACCACGAGGGCCACCCGCGCGCCGGACAGCTCGATTACGTCGAACCAGTCGCCCCCGACGCCTACGTCCGTGTCGGCTGGCAGGTAGCGCGAGGCCACCTCGGGCGCCGTCATGTGCGTCGGATGACCAGCACGGCCACGTCGTCGAGGTGGTCTACCGCGACCGCGGCGTCGAGGATGCGGTCGGCGGTCTCCTCGGCGCTCAGTCCGTCGTGGAGGGCCGCGCCGGCCAGTGTTCCGGCTCGCTCCAGTCCGGCTTCCAGTGTGAGGCCCGGTCCTTCGACCACGCCGTCGGTGACCATGACCAGCGCGCTGTCCTTGTCCAGGGTGAAGGTCTCCTCGCGGTACTCGGTGTCGGGCACGACTCCCAGGACCGGCCCGCCCGGCAGCTCGCGGATGCTGTGGCTGCCGTCGTCGCGCGCGCACAGCAACGGCACATGGCCGGCGCTGGCGCCCGTGACCCGTCCGTCGTCTGGGTCGATATGCAGCATGGTGCAGCTGGAGAATCGTGCCGCGTCCATCGTGACGAGCAGTTCGTTGGTGCGCGTCAGCACGGTTGCCGGATCCGGTTCCTGGGCGGCGATCGCGCGCATGGAGGCGCGTACCTGTCCCATGGCTGCGGCGGCGTCCACGTCGTGCCCCTGGGCGTCGCCGATCTCCAGGGCGATCGTGCCGTCGGGCATCACGAAGGCGTCGTACCAGTCGCCGCCGATATCCAGCCCGTCGCGGCTCGGTCGGTAGCGGGCGGCGACCTCCAGGCCCGCGAGGTGCTCGGGCAACGTGGGGAGCATGGTCTTCTGCAGCGCCGCGGCCAGCTCCACTCGCGCCTGTTGCAACCTGATGCGCCTCAGTGCCTGGCCTGCCAGGTCGGCCAGCGTACCCATGAGGGTCATCTCGTCCAAGGATGGCCGGTATCCGCTGCCGTGGGTCACCAGCCACGCCCCGAGTGGCTGATTGCCGGTCTCGCTGAGGGGGGTCATGGAGACGGCGTAGTCGGAGCCGAGTCGGCCGAGCCGCGGAAATTCGGCCCCGTTTGGCCAGCGATGGATGTAATCCGTTCGGTCGGGGATGAACTGCGGCTTGCCGGTGCGGATCGCCTCGGGCAGCGGGCTCGGATGGTCCAGCGACATGCCGTGCATGGGGCTGGCCTCCCGCATGGCTATCCCGGCATCGGTGGAGACGCGCAGGCGGCCTTCGTCGACGAGCGCGAGCAGGGCGCCGCTGGCGCCGAAGGTGGCGGCGAGCCGGGTCAGGACGACCTGCTGCAGCTCCTGCTCCGTGGCTGCAGTGATCAAGGCGGAGGAGAACTCGGCGATGTCTTTGGCGCGCTGTCGCTCGGCAGCCAGCGCGGCCTGCGCCTTCTCTTTGCGCCTCTCCTGCTTGGTGTCGTCGCGGATCACCCCGAAGATCCGCTCGGGGCCGCCATATCCCAACTGGATCCGACGGGTCTGAGCGGCCAGTTGGTGCCAGCCGCCGTGCTGGGGGAGGTACCGCAACATCAACCAGGGGGATTGGGCGGAGGTCGAGCGCAGGAGCCGCCGCAAGGTTTCCCGGTCGTCAGAGTGCACTGCCGAGATCACTCTGGAAAGCGACGCAGTGGGACCCGGGAAGAGCGCGGCCAGGGCGGGTGCGCCACCGAGCCACTCCAGCTGGTGCTCATGGGGTGAATACATCCACAGGCCGAGGTGGGCGGCCGTGGTGGCCATCCGGAACGGGATCAGCAGGCTCGCCAGGTCGTTTCGCGCATCCAGGGCATGCACCCAGACCAGCTGCTCGTCACCAGTGGGATCCTCGACCGTCCGTGCCTCGACCAAGCAGGCGACGGGTGCTCCGCCTCGTCCGGGGAAGTCCAGCACCCGCATCGCGACCGTCTTCGTCCTGGCGGCGGCCACCACGAGACTCTCGGCCGACATCCGCTGGCTTGCGGGCCACAGATCACCGAAGTCACGTCCCAGCAACTGCTCAGCGAAGTCACGTCCCAGGCACTGCTCCGCCGGCTGGCCCAGCGCTGTGGCCATCGCAGCGTTGAGGCTGCGGATGGCACCGTCCAGCGCCAAAAGAGCTGCCGGGTCATCCCCTCGAAGGAGTTCGTCCGAGGCATCCATTGCGGCTCCCTGGAACATACCAAAACAGCCTCTTCAGCCATTTTCGCGCATTTTGCCGCGATATGTCGGTAAAGGCTGCGTCTGACCGCCTGCGTCGAGTGACGACGGCAGGGAACCCGCTGGAAACGGCAGACGGCCGCCCGTGAAGAGGGGGCGACGGAGCTCGGTTGCGGTACAGCAGCGGAGTACAGCAACCCCAGCAATGGCCCATGGCCTGTAGCGTCCCTTGGAGACTTCGACGCGACCGCTAAGGCCGCCGTTGACCGATCCACATCCAGCTACGAATCAGAAGTTTCCCGTGCCACAACCGCGCCAGATCGGGCGGGGACTCACGGGAAACTGCGGCTACTGGCGGAGACCACAGCCAGCAGCCGCCGAAGTCGCATCTCGCAGGTCAGCGATCCAGGGCGGCTTCGCCGCCCGCCGTGGGGCAGGTAAATGGGCGCGCCGAGCACCCCGTGACCCTTGATCAACACTGCATCGCGGGGCGGCAACGCAGGAGGCGGAGGTCAGCTGGTCAACTACCTGCGGTTTTGCCCACCCCGGTTGGTATTTACGCGTCAGAGGTGCTACATCCCGCAAGCGATCAGTGATTCCCAAGCTCAGGGCGCGAGTTCGATTCTCGTCACCCGCTCCATCGAAAGAGCCCCAGGCCAACGGCCGGGGGCTTCTTTGTTGCCTGGGCTTGGTGCGCATCGGGCGACACGCCTGCACCACACTCTCTGTACAGGCCTGCACCGCACTCTCTGTATCGGGGTCGCCGGAAAGCCGGCCGGACCGCTCGAAACCGCCCGGCCTCGGCGACAGCCGGGGACAGTAATCGCGAGCCGCTTCGCGCATACTCCAGTATGCTTGCCGCATGTCCTCAACGACTCGCATCACCGTCACCCTGCCCAGCGACCAGGTGGCGGAGCTCCGCAAACTCACGGACAACGTTTCCGGCTACGTGGCTGAAGCGGTCGCCCGCCAAATTCGGCACCAGCTGCTGGGCGACGACCTACGACGCCATGAAGAAGAGCACGGAAGCTTCAGCGACGAGGAACTGGCGGAGGCCCGGTCGAAGATCTTCGGTGCCGCCGGCACCTCCAAGGACGCGGACGCCGCATGAGTGAGCGCATCGAAACCGTTGTCCTGGACTCGGAAGGGCTTTCGGCCTGGATCACACAGGACCGCAAGTTCCTCGCGATGCTGCAGGTGTTCCACGAGATGGGTGCCGACCTTGTCATCGGGGCGAACACCATCGTGGAGGTCAGCCACTCTCGCACCAACATTCCGCGCCTCAACTGGACGCTGTCGCGGATCAAGGTGGACCCGGTCACGGAGCAAGCGGCAAGGGCCGCTGCAGAACTCCTCAAGGGAGCCGGACTGCACGGCCACAAGTACGCCATCGACGCCACCGTGGCCGAAGTGGCCCTTCGCCAGCTAAAGCCGGTCGCGCTGCTGACGTCCGACAGCGACGACATGACAAGGCTCTGCGGTGGCCACGTCCGGATCATCCCCCTCTGACTCAGCCCTCTTCGAGAAGATGCGCCTCGACGCTTCCTCATCGGGATGTCCCATGGCATGCAACCTCGGTGGACGTCCACAGCGCCCTTGCCGCTCGTGCCCCATCCGTGCCCAGCCGAACGGTCAACAGCAGTGAACAAGGGCTCCGAGGGTGCCGTGCCAGGAGCGTCTCCAGAGCGGCGTATCAGCAGGTCAGGGCGCATTCGGTCACCGCAAGAACCGTTGATTCCCAAGCTCAGAGCGCGAGTTCGATTCTCGTCACCCGCTCCATACAAAAGCCCCAGGCCAGTAGCCCGGGGCTTCTTTGTTGTCCGGACCAGTTCAAGCGTCCCGTGCCATATCCGTGCCAGATGCCTGGTCATCCACTGCTTCGCGCCGAGCCCGTACGAGCTGGTCGAGGCCGGCCGCCACCTCGCGCTGCCGCTCCAGGTCCGAGTGCTGATAGATGAGCGCGGCGCGTTCGGTCGACTGCCCCGCGCGCACCATCGTGTCCTTCAGCGTCGCCCCGGAACGGGTCGTGAGCGTGTGCCCGGTGTGACGAAGGTCGTAGAAACGGAAGCCGTCAGGAAGACCGACCTTCGTACGCGCAGCACGCCACTTCCGCCCGAAGATGGACCGGCGAAACGGCTTACCCTTCTCCCCCACGAACAGCAGTCCGTCCGGACCATTCTCGGCGTACCAGTCGAGATGCCGACGGAGGTCGGCCCGCAGAAAGGCCGGCAGAACCACGAGCCGCTTGCCCGCCTCGGGACTTGGTCGGCCCCTCTGCCCGATTGCCGGTGGTCAGCTCCGGAGCAGCCCGCCGTACCCGGACGGCCAGGTTGTCGAGATCGACGTCCTTCCGACGCAGCTCGGCTTGTTCCTCCGGCCGGAGCGGTCCGTAGGCACCGAGGAAGACCATCAGCCGCCAGCGAGGCCCGAGGGCATCGGCGAGCGCGTCGACCTGGTCGACGGTGGCGACAGGCCGTTCGGCCGCCGGTGGCCATGAGTCGATCACCGCATAGAGCGGCCCACGGCCAAGACGATGGTTGCGGACGCTACCCCCTCCGGAACAACGAAGAGACCACCCATCCGGCCGGGGTGGTCTCTTCGTTCTAGGGCCTGTCCGAAGGGTCGCGTCACCGACCCCGCACCGACAGCACTGTCACACGAATGGCCCAACATGACGTGCCACCCACATGGGCGAAGATCAAGCTGATTAGTGCCCCAACCGAGGCAATCCGTGAAAGGCGAACCAAATGCGCATTCGACGAATCCTCGCCGCCGTCATCGCCACGGCTGCCCTCACCGGACTCGGCCTCACAGGCGCCGCCACCGCCACCGCCGCCACCGCCACCGCCACCGCGCAGGGTGCCCCATCCGTCGTCACCCCTTCTGAGTGCAGGCAGGGCGGCGGAATGCCCGATCTGGCGGACAACCTCTGCAAGGGCGGTACGCACGAAGGGGAGCAGGTCGACTGAACCCCACAAGGCGCCCCGCAGCCACGCGCCGCGGGGCGCTCCCGCGCGAGCGTAGCCGGGAGAGTCGCAGGGACTGTGCGGACCCGTCGGGCACGCTAAGTCCGAGTCGGCCCAGAAGCACGCGGCGGGCGGGAGCTCCCGAACGCCGTCGCGCGCGGGCGCAGCGAGCTGCCAAGGTTTGCGCGGCCGTAGGCCGACGATGTGGACTTCTTGGTGGTTCTAGCCAGTTCGACCGACTACCGCGAGTGTGGTGTCGGGCGGGACGAAGGAGTCGCTGACGGGAGCGGTCGGCCAATCTGCGGCCAGGCAGTGCGCATGCGGATCTTGCTGGACTTGTATGCCCAGGTCAAAGGCTCGTAGTGGCGATAAGCGGACCGGTCTTGAAGACCGTGGCTGCGCGAGCGCGGTAGAACAGCCCGGCCTCCTGTGGGGCACGTCCCGTGCCCCACCGCTCTCAGGCACTGCCGCCCGGTGGGGCGGCCCCGGCGACCTTCGACGCGCCCCGGCGCACTGGCCACCAGCTGTACAGGACGGACAACAGCAGGATCGGGGCGGTGGCCCAGGCCATCAGCTTGAGGCTCGTCCCCCCGTCCCCGTCGTCGGAACCCATCAGCACAATCGGGAAGCCGCCGAGCGCGAGGGCCAAGCCCGCCACGAGCCCGGCGATGGGCTCCCAGGGCGGGTTGGCCCCCTCGGGCGTGGGTCGATGCCGCAGCCACCACCAGTACGACAGGAGTCCTAGCCCGGAGGCCAGCGCCGCCACGGCGAAGGCCCCGGGCAGCCGCCCGTCGTGGACGGGGGACCGATAGGTCTCCTGCGTAAGGGAACCGAACCGGATCGCACGGAGTTCGTCGTTCCAGTAGATGCCGGTCACACGGTCGCCGCGGCGCACGGAGTCGTATACCTGCAGTGAGCCGTCCATGCGCACCCGGTGCTCGGCCCCTTCGGGACGGTCCGCGTAACGCAGGGTGAGGAAGTATTTGTGGGTCTTCCCGCTGAAATCGGTCTTCTTGTCCGTGACGGTCGCCACGACGGCCGCCCGGCATGTGTCGGACCGGGTGCCGACCGGGCAGTCCGGCGCCGCGGCGTACGCCCGGTTGTCCCTCTCGGCGAGCGGCACGAGGGCGAACAGCACTCCCGACACCAGAACGAGCAACAGGCCGACCGCGCGAACACGCCGCGCCCCTCCTGCGGATTGCCGGATACCTTCTCTTGCCCCGCCCACCACGTCCGTCTCCCCCACCGTTTCGTCCCCCTGGCATACTCCGCTCCCACAGCATCGTTCACCAGGCGGTGCACCCGGCATCAAGATGCCCTACAGATTGCCGGACACCGACCTGGACAGCCGCCCTGCACTCCTGGAGCCGATGCCGGACGGAATTGAGCACTGTGCCTCATGAAGTTGCGGGTCACGGGGCTGGTGTGCGCGGGGCTCGGGATGCTCGTGCAGGTCGTGGGCGGGTGACTTCAGTTCAGATCATCGGCCACCGGGAGACTTCTCGGTTCGTCAGAACCAGCAGGGCTCTCTGACCAGGGCGGTCGCCCACTTCGGGTCGGTGCGAACCTTGCCGAGGACCCGCCAGTTCTTCAGGTGGGCGAAGCCGTGATCCACCGGTGCCCGGACTGCGGCAAGAGCTCGGTTGGCCAGTTTCTGACTGTAAGTCAGACGTCGGTTTCGGGCGGCCTTGTAGCCGGTGATCACTGCCTGGTCGGCGCCAGAACCGGTGTCGTCGAGCCCGACGAACCCCAGGTCGGCGATCGCGCCGAGCCCGGCAGCCCGCCCGCTCGGCCTGGACCTCTTGCAGCTGCTCGACCAACTCCTCGGCGAGTGGGTCCATTTCACCCGGACGAGCCGTGATCCGCTCCAGCTCCCGCACGCCCACGCCCTCCCGACGTACCGGCCCGGTGACGGATCGTGAGAGCGGCAGCACGGTCACCGCAGCCGAACCCGACAACGCCCCCGGCCGGCATGTCAGACGATCTTCACCGTGGACACCGGCCGACGATCAGCGCGAGTATCCCGCCCGCACCTCACACCAGTCCCGCGACCTGCAAACTTCACAATGCACAGGTCTCAGTCTCCCGCTACTGCGCATCCGTCAGTTCGCGTCGCCGCGCCATACGACCCACATGCTCAGCGCCGACCCTGATCCAACCACCCAGCAAGAGCCATCAGAAACGACCTAACAGGCTGAGTCGGGAGTGCGCTGCGGAGCAGCCAGGACCCAGGCGGCGAAGGCTTCGACGCCGTCCACGACTGCCTCGAAGCGCGGGGAGTGGAACAGGTCGAAAGCGTGCTGTCCGCCGGGCAGTTCGGCGTAGACCACGGTGCTCTCCGAGACGCGGCGCAGTTGGGCGACGAAGTTCCGGGCGGCCTCGACGGTCGCCAGCGCGTCCCCGGTGCCGTGGGCGATGAGGAATGGTGGCGCACCGGGGTTGAGGTACGCATACGGTTGGTACGGGGACGGCGTTTCATCGGGCTCCTCGCCGAAGAAGTGGCCGTAGTAGCCGTAGAGGCAGATCGCAGCGGTGACCGAGGTGTCGGCCGACTCGAATCCGGGCTGGAACACCGGGTCGTTCGGAGTGAGCGCGCACAGGGACGCCAGGTTGGATCCGGCGGAGCTGCCCGCCACGAACAGCCTCGACGGATCGGCGCCGTACTCGGGGGCGTGCTCGCGGACCCAGGCAATGACCTTCTTGGCGTCGATCTGGTGGCCGGGGAAAGTGGTCTGGGGCCGCAGCCGGTAGTTGGCGCTGATGCACACCCACCCCTGGCTGGCGAGCCGGTACAGCAGGGGCCGTGCTTCGCGGTTCTTCGCTCCGCTGGTGTAGTGGCCGCCGTGGAAATAGATCAGGACCGGCGCGTTCTGCGGCGCGTCGCGGCGGCGGTAGATGTCGAGGAGATTCCGGCGCCCGGCGTCCCCGTAGCTGATGTTGGGGATCCGCTGCACGTCACGCCGCCGCATCAGGCCCGGCAGCAGCAGGATGCGGGCCCAGGGCCGGTGGCGGCGCAGCGGTACGTGCACACGATCCCGCCAGCCGGCCCCGAGGCCCCGCTCAAGAGCCCGTCCGACCGCCTGATCCGTGCGCAGGCCCCGCCAGGCGGAGACAGCAAGGCCGACGGTGGCGACGGCGGCCACCGCGGCCGTCACCTTGGCGCCCGGTGACTCCAGATCGCCCTGGGCGGCGGCCAGTGCCGTGGAGGCCACCAGGACATAGATGCCCACGAACGGCACCTCGTTGAGGCCCAGGCCGAACCAGAAGCTCATGGTCGCCAGTGGCCGGGGCCGGCGTGGCGCGACAACGGCGAAGAAGGTGCACCAGGCGAAGAGCGCGGTCGTCGCCACATATCCCATCGGCATGTCCATGAACGTAGCACCGTCAACTTCGGGAAATTTCCTGTGACTTCAGTCAGGCCGACGTCGTCGAGCAGGCCCGGCAGATGTCAGGAGATCCGTACTGTCACGGACTTACCGGGCTTGAGGTTGATCCGCTTGCGGAAGTCACCGGCGCGCAGCTCGGTCGTCGTGCCGCCGACGCTGCGGACCGTGGCCTCGGTTGCTTTGCCGTTGCGCCAGGACAGGTCCACCTCGAAGCCGCCTCGGGCTCCCACACCGCTTACCGAGCCCTTGGCGGCCCAGGCGTGAGGGAGTGCGGGCAGCAGTTCGATCACGTCCGGTCGGGAGTAGAGGATCATCTCCAGGGCGGCCGCGGAGCCGCCCAGGTTCGCATCGATCTGGAAGATCGTGTAGCTGCCCTGGCTGTACATGTCGAACCAGTTGGCCGAGCTGCCGTTGCCGTTGTTGAGCGATGGTCGGAGGATCGTCAGGTAGAGCTGGTATGCCTTCTCCGCGTCCTTAAGACGGGACCAGCACAGCGACCGCCACGCGCACGCCCAGCCGTAACTGTCCATGCCACGGGCGGTGAGCAGCGCGCGGACACCGTCGAGCAGTGCGGCGGGGCTGGTGTCGGCGCTGATCCTGTCGCCGGGGTACAAGCCGATGAGCGGGGACAGGTGACGGTGCGTGGTCTCGCCAAGGTTGTCCGGGCTCATCCATTCCTCGAGCCAGCCGGTCTTCGGGCTGACCTGAGGCATGTAGAGCTTGTCCTGCATCGCTGCCAGGTCGGCAGCGAGCTCCACGTCCCGGTGCAGTGTTCCGGAGGCCACCTTGAACTCTTCGAAGAGCTCCCACGCCAGTTCCTGGGCGTAGGTGTTGCCCTTGCCGTCCGGGCCGTGCTCCGGCGACCAGGAAGAATCGTCGATCAGCACCTCGCGTGACGTCCCGTCCGGATCCGTGACCGTTTTGGTGATCAGCCGTGCCTGCCAGAACTCGGCCGCGCCCTTGAGCACCGGGTATATCAGTTCCAGGTAGTCGCGGTCCTGGCTGTACTCGTAGTGCCTCCAGAGGGAGTTGCAGAGCCAGGCGTTGCCCGACGGGTGCCAGACCCAGCCGCTACCGCCATAGATATTGGTGGAGAAAGCGATCGCCCAGCCGGCTATCTTCCCGGTGCTGTTGCGAAACCTGTTGCGCTCGTTGTTGTACAGCCGCTTGGTGACGTCGGTCCAGACCGGCAGCTGGGACACGCAGTACTTGGCGAGGGCATGGGAGTTCTCGCCAAGTCCGGCAGGGTCGGCCAGCCAGTAGTTCATCTGGACGTTGATGTCGGTGTGGTAGTCCGCGTACCAGTCCGGGTTGTTGTTGTGCACCCAGAGACCCTGCAGGTTCATCGGGAGCCAGTCACGGGAGCCGGTGATGGTCAAGTAGCGGCCGTACTGGACGTAGGTTGCCTCCAGTTCCGGGTCTGGCGTGGATTTGTCGGTGTACCGCACCGCGATCCGCGACCATGAATCCAGCGAGCGCTGCACCGGGGACGATTTGCCCAGGTCGATCGTGAACCGGTTGTAGAGCCGCTGGTAGTCCGCCACGTGCGTGTTGAGCAGCTGGGTGGCGGACACCTTTGCCGCAGCGCTCACCTTGCCGCGGGCGACGGCGAGGGGATCAGTGGCCGGCTCGCGATAGTTCTTTGTGGCATCGGGAGAGTAGTCGGTGCCGCCGCACAGCACGATCAGCAGCTCGTGACAGTCGACAAAAATGATCTTGTCGCCGTCCACGCGCACCTTGCCGGTATCGCTGGCCGCGGTCACTGCGGCGGCATAGCGCAGGCCGTTGCCCAGCGCCCCGGCGATCGACAGCTGCCCGTTGCCACCGGACGTCGTCTCATCGTGCGTACCGGACAGCGAGACCGTGCCGGTGTGCTTGCCGTCGCCGGTGAGCCGCATGACGACCACGTCGTCCGGATGGCTGATGTAAACCTCGCGACGGTAGCGAGTACCACGGTGTCGATAGGTCGCGGACACCACGCCGTTGCTCAGGTCGAGCTGGCGCCGGTAGTCGCTCATCGCGTCGCCCGAGTGGCCGGGCAGCGCGATGCGGAGTTTGGCGAGTAGTCCGAAGCTTCCGAAGTCGTCTTTGCCGTAGGGCAACTGTCCGTCGTCGGTGAGAGTGTCGTTGCGGCCGCCGGTCCAGAACGAGCCGTCGGTGAGGTAGACGAAGTCGTCCGCCGGGTCGCAGCCGATCAGCGCACCCAGCCGGCCGTTGCCGACCGGTAGGGCCTCCTGGATGATGTTCGCCTCAACAGCAGGCGTGCGGTACCAGATCGTGGTGGCTTTGCCTTCCGGAACCATGTCCACGCCGGACGGGCGGATCGGGTCGGCGTGCGCGGTGAACGGGTACAGGCCGCCGGCGAAGGCGAGACCACCGCCGGCGGCGCCGGCGAAGCGGAGGAAGTTGCGACGGGATGAAGTGGGCACGGCAGGTCCCTTCGACAGGAACACACGGGATGTCGCCGCTAACTATTCACAATTATTTGGTCGGGTCAACGGTCAGCACCTACATTCATCCGATCTATAAACCTGAAGTAGCCGTCTTTGTAAGCTTTTCATCCACTTCACGGTCCTTCCATTACTGACTGGCACACGTGAGATCCGATGACTATCCGCGACGTTCGTTGAGCGCCCCTGGCTCCGGTCGCGCATCAATGCTCAGGGCGCTCTTCGTGAACACGTACTGACTGGTACAGAGCGGGGTGCTGAACTCGCCGTCTGGTGGTAGAGCACCGAAGCCTCACGGAGGCAGGTACGTCCTCCGGCGTGGTCACCGAGGTCACCTTCTGCTCGGCCTGGCCGGATCGCTCCCCTGTGGGCATTTTCCATGCGTGTCACACATCCAGGCCTCTCGTGCCCGATCCCGGTCCTGGATCTTGATGGACGACCCGATGTCACCGCGTCTCCGTTGCAGACACACGTGCACTGCCGAACCAGGGACACGGGCCCCGTGCTCCCTGTCGTCAAACCGCACGTCTTCTGCCACGGCGGACCCGGCATCTCGGATTTCTTGGGCGACTTGGCCGATCTCTTGACAGACCGGACCACCGTGCACCGCTGGGACCAACGGGGATGCGGGCGGTCGCAACGACGCGGGCCGTACTCCGTCGCCCGATCCGTGGCCGACCTGGACGTCGTCCGCCGCCACACGAGTAGCGCTCAGGCCGCACACTGGTGCAACTCGGCTCAAACTGGTTCGGGTTGCGATTCCGGTTGCCGCGCTGGTGCGGTCCTCGGTTTCCACAGTGCGTTGGTCCTTACGTAGCCGTGGACCACTGAGGTCGTCACCAGCATGAAAAGTGGTCCGGACACCCACGGGTGCTTCGCGATCTCCAACGGTAGATAGCGATAAGACACCAAGAGCGCAGCGAAGACGGTTGCGCCGCAAGCGACCAGCTGGATCCCTGATCGATCCCAGCCGCGGTCGAGCGAACGCAGAGCTGCCTCGATCGTGAGCGTAAACACCACGCCGGCAATGAGATCCGCGCCGTAGTGGTAGCCAAATCCCAGCGTTGCGCAGAGCGTAGCTATCAGCCAGAACGTGCCTGCGAATCGCAGAAGCCGTGGACCCGTCCGGGAATGAATGAAGATCGCGGTAGCCCACGCCGTGTGCAGGCTGGGCATGCAGTTCCGTGGGGTGATCTCGTCGAACGGCATGTGGTGCGGGGTATTGATCGGCGGCGGCGTTTCCGGCCACAGGTCGGCCACCGCCCAGTGCTCGCTGGGCGGCGTTTCCGACCACAGGCTGACCGTCGCCCAGTGCTGGGCGCCGGTGCCGTAGGCGAAGATCGGTCCGACCACCGGGAAGATCATGTAGATGGCGGGCCCGAGGAGGCCGATCACCAGAAAGGTGCGCACCAGATGATGGCCCGGGAAGCGGCGCTCGACCGCCACGTTACGCAGTTGATAAAGCGCGACGATGACCGCGGCCACCGCGAGCTGACCGTAGACGATGTCGAGAAAATTGAAGCCGATCGGGCCGGTGGCCGTGACGATCCGGCCCACCAGCCACGACGGGTTGCCCAGCGCGTGATCGGCGGTTGCCACGTACTGGTCGAGCACCGCTGGGCGGGTCTTTGATGTGATGAGTAGCCAGGTGTCGCCGGTCTTGCGGCCGGCCACCAGCAGGAGGCCCAGCCCGACGCCCTTCAGCAGCAGGACACGTTCCGGGCCGGTACGGCGAGTGACAGCGATGACCGCATAGCCCAGAAGTACCCACAACGCACCGTTGCCGAAGGGGTGGCCGCCGGTCATCTTGGCGTCGACCGCCCACCGGACCACCAAGAAGGCGACGTCGATACCGATCGCGGCAGCAGCTGCGGTGAACCGTTGCCGCCAGGTGAGCACCACCATCATCAACGCCATACCGGCGTACAGCAGGAAGCCTGATTTGGGGGCGAATATCACCTCTCGCGCCTGGTTGGTGATCGGCCCCGGCAGGCCGTAGCGACGTGCGGCGATCTCCAGCGCGATCAGGAATCCGAGGGCCGCGACACCCGCAACGCCCCAGAGTCTCACCCGTGGTTGACGCCACACGGAGAACACTGTTCTGCTGCTTATTCGCGAAAAGGCCTGCGATGGTATATATCTCAATTTTCAGCCGATTTTCTATATTTTGATTAAAAGTCAGGGTGGATTCGCTTGCCACCTTCCGATCGGGCTGCCTTCTCCCTCACCAAAAGCAGCCCGCCCGACGGGCGAAGACGGAAAGAGCGCAGTCCGGGTTCCGCCTCGTTCATGATGCGGCGTGGGACGCGTCGCCCGATCGTTGGCTCCGGCTCGGCGAGGGGAACACGGATCCTGAGTTGTCGACGTCGACGTCCCGCCGGCGTATCCCTACAGCCTCAGCGAGCCCGTCGCCCTGGATGTCCCGTCATCCGGACTACCGTGAACAGTGGCGGCCGCACCAGATGCGCACCAGGTTCGAGTGCTGATCGATCAGCGCGGCACGCTCGGAGGACTGCCCGGCGCGGACCATCGTGTCCTTCAGCGTGGTGCCCGACACAGCTCGTCGGTCGTGGCGGAGAGACGGCACTCCTTACCCATTGCAGCGCGTGGTCCTTGAAGTTGACTGCCCCGGCATCCGGGGCCTGCCAGCCCCCTGCCGAACGTCGGTCTGCTGTTCCGCGAGCCAACAGCATCCCGCGTCGTCTCGAAAGTGTGCGGGGCCGGACGGTCGATGCCATCGGGGCCGAGGTAGCGAGCCTGGTACCGGCCTGACGGCAGCCTTCGGATGCGGCCGAAGCGCCGCTTCTTCTTCGCCATCAAGGTTCCACGTGGGCCGAAGGCGGACGGGACGGAAGCTGGGGTGAGTGGTGGGTCGGGGTCGCAGCCAGGTGCGGATTACCTTCGAGCTGTAGCCCTTGTCGCCGACGACGTGATCGGGCCTGACGCGCGGGCGCTCAGTCGAGGACCGCGAGGTGGTCGGCGGCGCCTCCGTGCCACTCGATCATGAAGAGGGTGGCGTCGTCGCTGGTGCACCCGCGCCGTTCCCACTTCAGTGTGTGGGAGAGCCGGCGCAGATCCGCCCGCAGCCCCTGCGACGGCTCCTCCCCCAGGCGGTTCACGCAGCGGATGAGGCGTTCCTCGCCGAACTGCTCCCCGTTGTTGACGTGTTCCTCGATGATGCCGTCGGTGTAGCACAGCACCCGGTCGCCTTGCTGAAGCGTGTGCTCTCTGATCCGGGGCTCCTCACCGCCGAAGCCGACGGGCAACGTCGTCGCGCTCTCCAGCTGCTGCACGACCCGGCCGTCGCGGATCAGCAGCGGCGCGGGGTGGCCCGCGTTGACCAGTTGCATCTCACCGGTGGCGATGTTCACATGCATCAGCTGCGCTGTGACGAAGTGGTCCGGCCCGAACTGCCGCGAGATGGCATCGTCCATCAACGCGTACTTCTCGGCCAGACTGACGAAGACGCGCCGGGCATGACGGTAGGCGCCGATGGCCACGGTCGCCATCGTGGCAGCGTCCAGGCCGTGGCCCATCGCGTCGATCACGGCCACATGCAGGATGTTGTCGTTGAGGGCGTAGTCGAAGCTGTCGCCGGCGATGCGGTAGGCGGGCTCCAGGATGCCGGCCACCTCGACCTGCGGCACGGACATCGACATCGGCGGCAGCAGGCTCCACTGGATCTCCGCGGACACGCTCATCGGCTCACGGCGCCGGGCCCGGGAGAACTGGTCGGTGTAGGCGCCCTTGGTGACCAGCATGTCGGCGACCAGGCCGGAGAGCCGACTCAGCAGCCGCCGGTCGTCGTCACCGACGGCGTCCAGAGTGAGGGCCATCACGCCCACCGTGTCGCTGCCGTCCAGCAGCGGCAGGTACATCCGGACGCCCGAGGGGGCTTGCGGCACCTCGACGACGCCCCCGCGCAGGAACGCCCGGCCGGCGGGGGAATCAATGATCGGCTCGGGCTGGCTGACGTGCAGTTTCCTGCCCGGCAGCGACACCAGCAGCTCCTGCGCGTAGTCCTGGAGCAGGATGGAGACGTCACGACCTCCGATCCTGGCAACCTCCTCCGCGACCAGCGGGACGATCAATTGCGGCGGCAGCAGCCGTGCCCTGTCCAGCAGCAGACCGAGCAGCCGCTCGCCAAAGCCCTCCGACCGATCCACGCTCTCCTCGCCCATGGCCGGAATGCCACCTCCTTCCTGCCACCGCCCCGGTCACCGCCTCCGCACAACGTGACCGGATACGCCCGCCCGATCGGCTCATTACGCCAAGCGCGGCATGTCGGCCCACGTCGTCGGCGGTCCGCGGTTCACTCGGAGCTATGAACAAGGCTGGGCAACCCCGAAGCCTCCCGCACTCCGGCAGAGCTCTACGCTGACCTCCTGAACAGCGGTGATGCACTCACTGACCACTTGAGTCCGCCATGGTTTCCGGCGAGTCGGCGTGCGCGGTCGGGGACATGAGCGAGGGTGCCGCCAGGGCGGCTGCTGTCAGCGAGGCGGCGCCCGGCGCCGGTAGGGATGATCACGGTCGGGGTGACGAACCGCCGGTCACGAGGACACGAGCGGTGTTGCCTCCGGGTGTGGTGACCGGAAGGTTCCGGCATGCCGTTCGATCCGTCGGGGGCTCATATCCCCAGGACTGCCGCACTCCGCCGGATGCCCCGCCGGAGTACCTTGGACATACCCAGAACATTCCGTACACGAGCTTCCGAGCCCGTGTCGTTCTTGGCGATTCACAACGCCGGGCCGGTGCAGACCGGCCCGGGGCAGGGTTCGCGTCATGACTGCGACCATTCTGTACACGTCCGCGGTCGACGACCGGACCTTCTCTTTGTCCTCGTTGCCGCCGCGCCTCTCGCTGGCCCCGGCCGGCACCGATCCCGCGCTGCTGGACGGCGCGTGGTGGCCGCGGTCGCGCGATCTGACGGCGGAACTTCCCGCGCTGACAGCGGTGCTCGACCCGCTGTGGGGGCGGATCACCCGCGTGACGGTGAACCCCACCGTCTGGCCCGTGATCCCACGGAAGGTGCCCGTCCGGGGCCATGTGGTCCACGTCGGCTGGTTCAAGCCCGAACAGGACCCGAACAAGTTGCTGCTCCTCTCCTACACCACCGGCCGTTGGGACCTGCTGGTGATCCCACCGCAGACGGACCCGGGTACCGCCGCCCGACTGCTGACCGCAGCCGCCGATCCGGCACGGAGCCTCACCGCCAGTGGGCTGCTGCGGGAGGCCGAGCTCTTCCGGGCTGCGGCCGAGGCCGACTGGGACCTCGCCCGGGAGACGGTCTGGGACTCCGAAGGCGGCCACAGCGCCCGTCCGGCCTCGCGACGCCGTACCGGAGCAGTCGTCGCCCGGGCGCCCGGCCCACGGGAAGGGATGTGAGGCGTGGAGATCTTCATCGATGTGCACGCCCGGAGGAGTGGCTGGCTATGACTTCGGACGCGCATGTCCCTGGCCGTACCGATGACGCGGCGCCGCTCCTGCTCCTGTCGGACACGAGCGGCCAGCCGATCGTTCCCGGGGTCGCGGTGCTGCGGATGGAGACGACCTCCAATCGTGAGGGGATCTTCGACGGTGCGTGGTGGCCGCGTTCCCGCGACATCGCGTCCCAACTGCCCCGGCTGATCGATGCCTTGGTCGCTCGACTGGGACCCATCGCGCGGGTCGGTCTGGACGCGAGTGCCTGGGACAATGCTCCGGGCCACCTCGTGATCGGTGGCCGGACCGTCCGTATCGACTGGTCCGCCGTCGACGACAGCACGATGATCGTCACGCGTGGTGAGCAGGACCACTTCTCGTTCCTGGTGATCCCTCCCCAAGCCGGTGCCGCCGCCGCGCGCGCTGCGATGGCCATGGCCGTGCAGGACGGAAACTGCACGCCTGCGGAGCAGATCCTCATGAGCGTGGGCATCATCCCCGCATCACCGAGTTGATGCGGGCATGGAAGCGGCTCCGGATGGTCTCGCCACCGGAGCCGGCCCTTCCAGGGCGCCACACGTGAGAGTGTGCGTCCTTGCCTTCAGGATACACCGCAAATCGGTCTAAAGCGGATTCGTTCCCCGCCTATTCCGAAGTGCCGTGCCGCTGCCCTGCTCTGCGCCACAGGTATGAGCATTGCTCTAGGAGTCTGACCGGGGAGGTTGTGCGCCCCTGGGGGTATGTCCAGGGGCGCAGTCACCTCACAGACGCATGGCGCTGCTCCTCAGAGGCCGCCGCCGTTGCGATACAGCCATGAGAACGAGCGGACGCTACCAAGCCTTGTGGCTGTTGTCCTTGTGGCTGTTGTCCTTCTTGCCGTTACTCTTGTGACCGTCCCCCTTAGATCCCTTGTCTCCCTTGTGGCCCTTCGGGCCCCTGTCTCCCTTGTGGCCCTTGTCTCCCTTGTGACCCTTCGGACCCCTGTCTCCCTTGTGGCCCTTGTCTCCCTTGTGACCCTTCGGTCCGGGAGGCCCGGAGGGGCCAGGAGGCCCGGAGGGTCCGGGAGGACCGGTGGGGCCGGTCGATCCGGTCGGTCCGGGAGGACCGGTGGGGCCGGTCGATCCGGTCGGTCCGGGAGGACCGGTGGGGCCGGTCGATCCGGTCGGTCCGGGAGGCCCAGCCGGTCCCGTCATGCAGACCGACCTCGTGATGACGTTGTGGTCCAACGTGACCGCACCATTACGCGCCAGCGCCCGGCCCTCAATCGCCGCATTGGTGGTCACCGTGATGGCCGTCAGGGCCAGGATGTTGCCCTTGAAGAAGGAGTTGGTGCCGAGGGTGGCGGAGCTCCCCACCTGCCAGAACACGTTGCAGGCCTGCGCTCCGTTGATGAGCGAGACGTTGCTCGACGAAGCTGTGGTCAGAGTGGAGCCGATCTTGAAGATGAAGACGGCGTTCGGGTCACCCTGGGCGTCGAGAGTGACAGTCCCGGTGAGACCCAGCGACGACGAAGCGCTGTAGACGCCGGGAAACAGCGTGGATCCGCCGATGTCACCCGGGGAGGTCAGGACGGTGTTGGTCGGCCTGCTGGCCGCGTCGTTGTACGCGATGGTCAGGTCGGACTTAGCCTGAACGGCGGCGGCATCGGCGACGTGCTGCACTCCGTTGACGACTCCGGGCGGAAAGCCCGTCACCGAGCTCCCAGGGCTGAGTCCCAGGTCGCCGTTGACGACCGTGTTGGGGACCGGGGGGACGACCACATTGGTGACCGTTGTACCGGCCAGGACCGCGTAACTCGTGGCGGCCCCCAATCCCACGGACGCCTCAGCTGCGCTCGCAAGGTTCGAGATCAAAGTCATCGTCAGCACCAGCGCGGCCGCGGGCAGCATGGCGACAGTTGCTTTGAATCTCCGTGTTCGCCGCCTGCCAGGCGGGGTGGAGGGGATGGCATCCAATGCCATGGATGAGTCCTTTCTTCGTCACCGTTGACCTCAGTCGCCAGGCTCCCTGGCGCTCGAGGTGAGCTCTGGTCAGGTCACAGGCGCTGTACTCACGACGAGCTCTCGCTGACTCGTGATGCATCGTCACTCGCCTATAGAAACTACTCATATACATGTAAAAAGGATTTTATTTGGACTCAAGGAGTCGCGCTGACACGGCGTTCGCTCTACCAGCGGATACCAACGGATCAACTGGGCTACCGACGCAGCAGCAATGACGAGCACAATCACGCCGCCGACCCTGGCCTGGCCGGGGCGGAACAGCAGCGCGGCACCACCCCCGGCAACCGCTACGGACGTCCCAGCTTCCGACTGTCCGGTTAGGGATGTGACCAGCAGTAGCGGCCCGGACCGAGACTGGATGGCCTGCCTTGGCGGCCGCGCTGGACCAAGCCCAGCGCGCCGGCCACAACAGCACAGCCCTCCTGCGCAGGGTCACTGCGCAGCGGGAGCTCGAAAGCGCGGATTGCCTCAGCGAGGTGCTTGTCTGGCGCCTGTACCGGCTGGATCTCGTGCCGGCACGCGCCAAAGGAGCAACGACCGGCGAAGCGGGTCGTCCACACCGCTCATCCTGTCGCCGTCCCGGGTGCGGAGGCTACGCACCCCCGTCGGCGTTGAGGACGACACCAGCGTCCATGACCCCTGGAGGTACTCGCCGGCCACGACCAGTCGGGAGAAGTAGCCAGAGGCCGACTGCAGCATCGCCAAACAAGAACAGGCTCGGCTCCTCCTTGGCCCGCCCGCGTCGGCGGGTTCACGGCAGGCCCGCACCCATGGCCTTGAAGGCCAGGGGCGAGGTCGTCTGGCTGAACGCTTGACAGGGACGGACGGCTTCCCCGGATCGCGGGGGAAACCTCGAGGTATCCGGGGGCGAGCTCGTGGAGCTGTCCGTCATCGAAGAGGGGGTTGGCGCGAGGGGTGATCCAGGGGCCGGGGCCAGCAGTCACATAAATGCTGGCCCCAGCCCCCGGCCATCTACGTCACACCTGGATTCGCGAGGCTGCCGCACCCGCGCGGGTGGGCATGCTCAGTCATTGCTCTGCTGTCGTACGAGGCGCTGGGCGCGCTCGCGTCGTGTCTTGGAGAAGGGGTCCACTGTCGTACCGGCGCCCTGGCCGGGAGTGGTCTCCCCCTTGCGCAGCTTGCGTGCCACGTCGCGTACTTCGCGGCTGTCGGGTCCCCGGTCGAGGTAGAAGAGGGATTCATCCAGCGGATTGTCGTCCCCTCCCCAGCGGACGACCCCTTCGAAGTCGGCGAGGATGTCGCGCACCACGATTTCTTGGAGGGGGAAGAGGCTTCCCTTGGCGGAGGCGCCTGGGCGGATGCGGACCGCGGTGCCAGAGGCGAGGTTGGACGAGGGCAGGCTCTTGTTCAGGCTGTCGATCGACCGCCAGCCGGCGAGGTCGATGGAGTGGAGTGGTTCGACCTCGTAGTGGAAGCGGCGGATGACGTGGAGCAGGATGGCTTCTGCGTCGCCGATGCGGATGTCGAGCTTGAGGCCGGTTCCGGGAACTGGGCGGGTCCACACGGTGGAGACATGGTTTGCCTCCTTCTCCAACGGCCAGCCGTTGGCGGATGTGGGTACGTCGGCCGGTGCGGTCTTCGGGGCCTCGATGGACGCGGCCGTCGCTACGCTCGGCGTCAGAGAGGTCACAGCAGTTGCGGCTGCGACGACGCCCGCGTGCATCAGCACGGTACGTCTGGAAACGTCTCGTATGTTGTGCTGCATGTCTTCGTATCCCTTCTCACGGTGTGTTGATGATCAGCGCCGTGATCGGCAGCAAAGTGGCAAGGACGCTGAGTAGCCAGTAGGTGGGTGGTGTGAGCGAACTCCGGCGTGCAACCGCCCGGTTCACAGCCATCCAGAGCAGGATGTACGGGCCGACGACGACGGCAGCGATCGGCAGCCAGAGCGCCATACCGTCGTTTTCCTCCGCCGGGGGGCCTGTCAGCCAGCTTGATGCGAGGTACCACAACAGCCAGAACGGCACTACGCCTGGGATCCCCAGAAGCAGATTTGCACCCAGAGCTGCCGGCCACCGCCTGATCATCTCTCCAACTTTCCTAAGTTCACCCGTGCTACTCGGCACGAGACAACGCGTTGTAGTTCTCCAAGACGTTGTACAAGCCCATGAGTTCTTGTCCGTACTGCTCGGCATCCGGACCTTCACCGTTGTACCGGCCGAGTACGGCCTCGGTGACGTGGACGGAGCTGTTCAGGTTCGGTCGGCCGATACCGAGCAGCTCCCCGTTCCAGAGCAACGTGTAGGCGACCGAGCGGACGTTGTATTCCTGGTCGTCGTGGAGTTTGTTCCAGACGTTCTCCAGATCGTCCTCGTTCTCGTAGTCGAGCCCCGTGCCGTTGATAATGCCTTCGCCGATGCAGTAGTTGCGGGCCTGGATGGCGGTCTTGGCGAAGATCTGGCCCCAGCCGGTGCTGCAGTCGTCCTTCAGACCCGCTTTGACCGCTGCGTCGGCGGCGAAGTCCAAAGGATTGAGTTTGCGCAGTTCCCACATGACCGGGGCCTGGATGAGGGCCTTACGGACGCGCAGGGTTCGGGCCAGCGAAGTGAAGAGCCAATCGGCATCCACCACTGCGTTGAAGGCTTCCGTGGTCGAGATGCCGCCGAGGGTGGCCCAGTCATCGTCAGCCGTCCAGCCCTCCCCGCCGGTCTCGGGAACGCCGATGGATGTCAGATAGTTCTTGACGGCGTTCAGCATGGAGGCGCGATAGGCGTCCTCGTCCAGGTCGACGTCCAGGCCGTCGAACGAGACACCGGCATCGAAATCGGCCTGTCCGGTGTCGCGGCCCGAGGCGATGTTGTTGTCGATCTCGAGTGATCCGCTGTCCGAGCCCACCGTGATGGTGGATATCTGGTCGAAGGACCACTTGGCGGGCAGTGGATAGCCGAGGTTCCCGGAGAAGCCGCTGGACATGTCGGAGACCATGCACACGGTTGCGTACCCGGCGTCGATGACGCGCTGGCAGACGTTGCGCGCACCGTAGATGCCCACGTTGTACTTGGAGTTCTCACTGATGGTCCGCGTGATGGCGCGGAAGTGCGGGATGACGTAGTCGGTGACTTCACCGTCCATCGCGTCGTAGTCGACCGCGAAGTAGATGATGGTGCCCGGCTTGAAGCCGTGGTACCGGGCCCAGTCGAGGGCCTCGAAGGCGTCCCTGGTGCCTTGGTTGGTGTTGAAGTAGTCGGCGGACCGGCTCCACGTCTGGTAGATCGGGTAGCAGCGCAGCCCGGCTTGCTTGATGGTGGCGAGCTCACCGGGCTGGATCTGCTTCTCCTTCAGATCCCCATCGGGGAAGGGGTTGTAGAGATACCGCCCGACGTACTTGTAGCCGGCTGCCTTGAGCGCTGCCGCGCGCTCCGGGGTGATCATGGTGACGCCGTCGCAGGCTTCGCCCTTGCGGGACTGGTCGCCGTAGGAAACGAGCAGGGACGCCCACGTCGGAAAGTCGCCGGCGCCGGTGACAGGGAGCAGGCTGAACGCCTGGAAGGTCTGCACGCCGGACTGCACCGCGGCGGTGAAGTTCCCGAAGGGCACGGTGTTCTTATTCAGGATCATTGCCGCGGTGAAGAGTTGAGCCCACACGCCTGTGGAGTTGTTTGCGACCGATACGGTGTGCGACTTCAGCCCGGACTGCGTTCCAGGACCGAAAACCCCGTTCGCTACGCCGTCCGCCATGCCGAGCTCGTACTGGATGGCGAAGAGCATGGATTTGGCGACGTCTCTGGAGTGGTGTCCGTCGCAGGGGATGATGTAGAAGTCCTTGCGCAGGACGTACCGCCCGTTGAGCCACTGCTGGATTGAACGGATGGTGTCTGAGCCGCCGCTGATGGTGACGTAGGCGTCCATGTTGAACAGACCCTTGGCCGTCTTCGGCCATAGGGCGCTGCCTGGGTACGTGCCGTCCACGCCCATGTTCTGGTGCAGCTCGGCGATGGCGCTCTTGACCCGGTCATTGTAGGTACCGTCGATCTCGCCGCCGTCGTAGCCCTTGCAGTACAGGGCGGACTGGATGATGCGGCAGAAGTTCGCTGACGGGATTGTCGTCTCGTCGAGCTTGCCGTACTTCGAGCCGATCGTGGCCAAAGTCGTCGGGCCGAAAGAATCCGAGAGCGCGGTGATGCCCATCTCGTACTGCAGCGCCCGGGTGAGGGCATACATGACAGGCCAGCCGGTCTGGCCGTTCTCGTCCAGCTTCGATATGCCGAGAGTGGCACCGTTGTTGTAGGTCGTGTTGATGAATCTCTGGGCGAGTTGGACCATTTCGTCGGCCATGTGTCTCCTGCTTCCTTCCCAGTGATCAGAGCCATACCCGCTATTGGGGATGCCCTGTCGAAATCGATTTCCGTAAGCAGGGCTCGGTCCCGATGGGAACTTGGGTTGGCGCGCCTGCAAGTGCGTTTTGGGGTGCCATCGTCAACCGAGAACTTGCTGGTCTGCCATAACCGATTCCTCTCGTGTGAACGTTCAGGGACGAGCCCGCGGCCCGGTCGGGCCCCGGGCGGTAATTGACGTCAGCGCCGCAGTGCCTCGACGGGCTGGCGGCCGCTTGCATGCCAGGACGGGTCAGACCTGCCGGCAGGCCTGTGACGAGTGCGAGGTCGCCCAACTCCGGCACGGGGAACGGAGACCTGCTCCAGCACGCGCTCAAGTTGAGGGCCGCCACCGTAGTGGCCGGGTGTCAGGACGAGGGCGAGGGGCCGGCATCGTCCCTCTGCGACGAGGTGGATCTTGGTGGCGAAGCCTCCCCGGGAGCGCCCCAGGCACTCGCCGAGCTGACCAGCTCCGCCAGCCGGACGGCCAGTCTCCGCAGCACCGGATCGACCCGGTTCGTCCCCCTGTCGGCCCCCTTTTGAGGAGCTGCGGCAGGCGGCGCTTTCCTCGCGCCGGGGGCATGCCGATGGGCCCGCACTGCGGTGGAGTCCACCGACACGTCCCGGTCGATCCGCCTCTCAGCGTCCTCGGCAGCCTGGACACGGGACAGCAGCATCGTCCATGTCCCGTCCGCTGACCAGCGACGATGACGTTTGTAGACCGTCTCCCACGGCCCGAACCGTTCGGGCAGATCCCGCCACTGCACACCCGTCCGCACCCAGTACAGCACCCCGTTGATCACCCTCCGGTGATCACTCCACCGACCCCCACGCGCACCACCACGAGGCAGGAACGACTCCAGTCGATCCCACTCCGCATTCGTCAGATCCCCACGCCCCATAGACCCAGCCTGACCCCAACACCCCACCTACGTCCGGAGATCCGAGAAACAGTGCCTGGTGCTTCAGGCCCTGGATGCACCGGTACTTGACCGTGGCAGCCCGGTCTCTCGCCCCATGGTTCGCGTCGAGAGGGTCACCAGCACGGGGCTCGTGCCACTCTCGTGCCACAACGGGCGGGGAACCAAGGGGAATCGCGGTGCGTACGGGTCCACGCCGCCCAATCCATCCAAGGCGGGGAATCCACAGGTCAGGCCGACGATCGCCCCACCACGCCCCTGAAGCGGATGTCGCAGGTTCGAGTCCTGCCGGGGCCCCAGCGCAAAGGGCCCGGACCGATCACGCTCCGAGGCCTATGGAGAACAGTTCGGTGTCACATGAGCGGCCGGTCCCGCCGACCAGGCAGG
Source organism: Streptomyces sp. NBC_01717 (assembly GCF_036248255.1). Taxonomy (NCBI): domain Bacteria; kingdom Bacillati; phylum Actinomycetota; class Actinomycetes; order Kitasatosporales; family Streptomycetaceae; genus Streptomyces; species Streptomyces sp. NBC_01717. The sequence goes on from NZ_CP109178.1 coordinate 4,586,427, forward strand.
GACCGGCCGTCGTCCGCAGGGATGCACTCCCCTGGTCAGTGGGTGAAGGGGCCGCCGAGCGTGGTGTAGGACAGTTTGAGCGAGATCACGGTGTACGACTTCGAGCCGGTGCCGATGGTCCCGGACGTCGAGCCCTTCAGCATGTGGACAAGGCCCGACCGGGTGTTGTCCAGCCAGTCGTTCGTGTCCACCATGAGGTCGGCGCGGCCGTCCCGGGTGTAGTCGGTGAGCTTGAGGTTCCGTCCGAAGTAGTCGTCGTTCTCGACGGCGCCCGCGATACCGGAGGTGTTCTGGTCGTACGCCTTGGCTCCGCTGCCGGACAGACCCCCTGCACGGCCGAGCAGCACCGTGACCATGCCGGCCTGGCGCTTGCCCGCCAAGTCCTCGCCGGGGGCCCCGATGGCGAGGTCCGCGTATCCGTCGCCGTTGACGTCGCCGGCGGCGACGGCGGCGCCGAAGTAGTCCTCGTTCTCCGAAGAGCCGGGAACGCCCGCCGTGTCCTGTGTGAACTTCAGCGGTTTGCGAGCCGTGTTCGGCCCGGCGGAGCCGCCGTACTGGACTGTGACGTAGCCCCGTTCCCCGTCCGGCCGCTCGTAGCCGCGGCCGATGGCGAGGTCGCCGTAGCCGTCCTTGTCGAAGTCGCCGATGGTGGTTATGGGGCCGCCGCCGATCTGGTGGCCGCCGTCGTCGGGCACGCGCATCTCGCCCGTGCGCCGGGTGAAATCGCTGCCTCCGCGGTGGAAGTAGGCCCGCAGGTCCACGTCGTCGTAGCCGTCTTGGAGATCTCGGCCAAGAATGTACAGGTCAGTGGCGGCATCGGCGGTGACCCGGCCTGCCACCAGCTGGGAGGCGTCCAGATAGCCGTAGCCGCCGCCGAGGGACTGCCAGCCGCCGCGTCCGCCGGTGCGGGTGAAGGGGCCCTCGAGCAGGACGACACCAGCCCGGCTGCCGCTGAGAGCGGTGAGGTCCTGGTCACCGTCGCCGTCGAAGTCGCCGGCCACGACGTCCAGCCCGAACCGGTCGCCCTGGCCCGGGTACTCCGGCGCGACGGGCGAGTGGAAGACGGTGCCGGAACCGAGGCCCTTGGCACCGCCCCAGACGACGGTCAGCCCCCCGCGGCCCTGGATGTCGCCGACGTCCTCGCCCGGTGAGGCGACGACCAGGTCGGCGTAGCCGTCGCGGTCGAGGTCGGCGCTGGTGGCGGCGAATCCCCAATCGTCACCCTGCTCCACCGCGCCGGGTATGCCAGGCGAGTCCTGGTGGATGGTCTGGACCCGCGTGCCGGGGCCGGTCGACGTGCCGTAGACGACGGTGACCCTGCCGTCCTTGCCATGCGCCCCGCCGAGCATGACGAAGTCGCGGTAGCCGTCGCCATTGAAGTCGTCGGCCGGCTTGGCGGAAGCCGCGACCGCCGAGGGGGCAGCGAGGAGCGGGCCGCAAACCGCTGCCGCGAGCACCGTGGCAGTGGCGAGGACGGTACGTGTGACGCGCATGGTTCTCCGTTGTCCGATAGCAGGCGGTGGCGCTTGAACTGCGATCTTCGACCTGTACGGATGCCCAATGGTTGTACGGCAGTGACGGGCGTGGTCGCCGTGCGGCGGCGTCAGCCGTCTGCAGTGCCGTCTCTGGGCCGTCCGAGGCCGCTCAGCAGCAGCCGACAATGACCGACGACGACTCAGGCGGACGCGGCGAAGCCCCGGAGCTGCAGGAACGCAGGTCCCCGAGACCCCCTACAAGACCCAGGGCAAGAAGAAGCCCAGTCGAGTCGGCAATTGCGTGGCCGTGGAGTCCTGTCGCCTCCACCATGGCCGTATGGAACGGTTGCAGATCAGCGCGTGGCAGTACGTGGCGGAAGTACTTCCCGCCGAGGAAATCCCGTCGGCCTCAACGGCCTTCGCCTGCTGCGCGAGCGCGCCTGGACCGGCTCCCTCAGTAGCGCTGGACCACGCTGACATCCACGGCTGACATGGGCCTCGGACATCAAGGTCGGCGCACATGGGCACACGCCGGCGAACAGGTGCATCCTGACCAACAGGCCCTGGCGGCTGGGGAGGCCAGGTGATCCGTGTGCACACCTGCCTACGGATCAGATGGCGCCCACTGCCGCAAGAGCAGCCCCGATTGGCCGAGACGAGCGCACTACGTCCCGAGCCCCCGTGCCCCGCTGACCCGTGTCCCGTGTCCCGTGTCCCGTGTCCCGTGTCCCGTGTCCCGTGTCAGCGAACCTTGAGCGTGTGTCATCGACCCTTGGGCAGCACTGCCCCAGGGCTTCCCTCAAGGGCTGACCGTTGTCATGATCCAGCCATGGCTCACAACAGCTCACCCGTCTACCAGGCGCGCTACGGCTGGGACCTCAAGACCGCTGGCGTCGTAGCGCTTTCCGCCGTCTTCACAGCAGTCCTGCTGCTCCCGGGCATGCCGGTGTTCGCGCAGATACTGGGCCTGCCGCTCTTCGGCGGGGGCGGGCTGTTCATGTCGTACGTGGCACTGAGCCGCAAGGTCGCGTTCCGGGTGGACGAGACAGGGGTGCTTCTTGGAGGGAGCCCCGCCCGGTACAAGGCCACCACCAGCCATGTGCCCTGGGATGACATCACAGGTTTCGTGCTCTGGCGCCAGGCCGCGGGCAGCGCTTCCCTGCCCTATGTCGGGGTCACCCGGCGGAAAGGCGCTCCGGCCCTCCCGGGAGATGGCCCAAAGGCCCGTGCTGCCCTCAAGTACCTCGTTCCGGTGCCGGCGGACGTCGCACTGGCCTCACGGGCGGTGACCGGGTGGCGCTTGGACAAGGACCGACTAGTCGCTGCCGTCGCCCACTTTGCGCCCGAGATCCCCGTGCGTGACCTCTCGTAGTCGACGTACACCTTGTGCGCGCACCCTACGCGCGGTCGATCAAAGTTCGTTGGCACGAAGCTCAACGTTGGATGGCACAGCACACCCCGCCAGATCAAGATGCCCACCACTGCTCGATAGGACCATCCGGCAGTCCCTCTGAGAAACCTCACGGCAACCTCTATGGCCATGGTTGACCGATCCCTCCATATCTACGGATCAGGAGTTCCCCATGCCACAACCGCGCCGGATCGGGCGGGGACTCACGGGGAACTGCGGCTGCTGGCGGAGGCCGGAGACAGCAGCCGCCGAAGTCGGTATCCCGCAGATCAGACCCCAACTCGCCCCGCCTCGCTCGTAAAGCGGGTGTCGCAGGTTCGAATCCAGCCGGGGCACCAGCAAGAGGCCCCGGACCGTTCATGGTCCGGGGCCTTTGACATCAGTTCCGCCGCATCGGGTGAGGGTCCTCAGCTCGTGTTCCCCGGAGCGGCGTACAGGCATCGACTCGGGGGCCCCGCCGGTGCTCAGGCGGCCTGGCCAGGCCGACGCGTGGGGTGCTTCTGAACGAGTCCGTGCTCGCCTGCGTAGTCCTGTAGCAGTTGCCGCAGGTGGTGCCGGGCCCGGTGGATGCGGGAGCCGACGGTGCCCGTGGTCACGCCCGTGAAGTCGGCGGTCTCTTGATAGGTGAAGCCCTCGACGTCACAGAGGTAGATGGTCACCCGTTGCTCGGGGGGAAGGGCGCGCAGGGCTGCCCGGACGTGTGGGTTGCCCAGGCGGTCCAGCACCTCGGCCTCGGCCGAGCGCAGTCCCCGCGGCATGTGGGACTCGGCGTGCGCCTGCTGCCAGTCCTCGATCTCGTCGGTGCGGCTGCGTGCCGGCTCGCGCTGTGCCTTGCGGTTGTTGCTGAGGAAGGTGTTGGTCAGGATGCGATCGAGCCAGGCTCTGAGGTTGGTGCCCTGCTGGAACTGGTCGAAGTGCGCGTACGCCTTGGCGTAGGTCTCCTGTACCAGGTCTTCGGCGTCGTCCGGATTACGGGTCATGCGCAACGCGCCTGAATACATGCGATGGCGGAGTTCCAGGGCACATTCGAAGCCGGCCATGCATTGGGCATCGGGCGGCTTGTCTTCGTCGGTGCGCCGTTCTCGGTGCCGGCCGGTGCTGTCGCCTACCGTCGGCATCCCGCTCGGAGTGCTGACAGGGGGAGCGGCGATGGATGTGGGCATCGATGGTTTCCTCCTTCGACTCACTGCAAGTGCGTTGCGGTTCCGCGGGGTGCGGGATGCCGGCCAGCCGGTCCGCGCAAGCTCTCGTCCGCTCCGTCAGCCGGGCTCTGACCCACCGTCTGCCGGCTGCTGAACGACACGCGCTCGGCCGGCCCGACCGAGGCCGTACTGAGCAGGGGCGCCCTGAATCACCCGCGCAGACAAGGGACACGGCGATCAGCACGACAGCCTCCTCTCGGCGGACGGCGGACGGCGGACGGCGGATGGCGGACGGGAAGTGCCCGAAGGCGTACCGCGGTTCCGCGCGCGGTACGCCCTGTCTCAGCTTTGCGGCAGGCCGAACCGATACCGGCCACCCTGGATTTCGAAGACGTAGGGACGCGTCAACTTGTCCCATGCGCCGATCAAGTCGGCGTCCAAGGCGGCGTTCCCCAGCGTGTGCAGGATGTCCCGCACCTCAGGGGAGCGCCTCGGGTTCTCGCCCGCCAGCCAGGCGGTGACGATCTGTTCCTGGGCGCAGGACAGCAGCCGAAGCTCACGCTCGCGGGCTCGGCGGCGCTCACAGCGCAGGACCCACCGCCAGCCCAGAGCGCTCCCGCTGCGCCTGCCCGACCGACCCGGTCGTGTCCCGGTATGACGCCCCAGGCGGACGTTCACGCCGATGGCGAGGACGGTGATCAGACCCAAGGCCGCCATCGTGTACGCGATCTCGTTCGTCGCACTCACTTTGTCTCCTGCCTTGCCGGCGCCGTGCCCGTCTCCGCTACGCGCTCTTGGTACGCAGCTCCTCCAGTGACGCCGCCGTCAACCGGTGTGGTGTCCGACCGGGTTCGACCAGCACGACGTTGCAGGCCGCGGCGTGGGTCATCGCGGCGGTGAAGCTGCCGTCGGCGAACTGTGCCACCGGTCCGCGCGGGGATCGGCCGACCGCGATCGCGTGTGCTTCGACGTCGGCGGCGTGCTGGGCGAGGACCCTGCCGGCCGTGGCGTGGTCGCCGATGCTGGTGAGTACCTGTCCGGTGGCGGTGATGCCGTGTGCTGCGAGGTGGTTGAGGTGGGCGAGGACTGCGGCGCGTGCCTGGTCGCCGTCCTCGGTGTCGACGGCCTGTTCCTCGATGACGGCGATCTCACGGACGTGGACGACCTCCAGAGGGCTGTCGGTGTCGCGGGCGATGGCGGCGGCCGCGTCGACGATCAGGGCCGCGTCCTTGGCGGCGCCGACCGCCACGATGACCGGGCGGTACCCGGGCGCCGGAGTGGCCCCGACGCGCTCGAGGGTCGGGCGCACCGTCTCGCCGTGGGCCTCGTTCTTCTCCGCGGCGCTGACCAGCTTGTGGCCTGAGGCAAGGACGAAGACCGCGAGGATGAAGGCGGCACCGCCGACGTAGAACGGGACGCTGAGGTTGGTGGCGTCGGCGAGCTTGCCGGCGACGAACGGGGCCAGGCCGCCTCCGATGAACCGGACGAAGCCGTAGGACGAGGAGGCGACCGATCGCTCGACCGGTGAGACGAGCATGACGGCCTGGGTGGTGAGGGTGTTGTTGATGCCGATGAACGCGCCGCTGACGATGACCGCGACAATCACGGCGACGGGGGTGTCGACGCCGACGGCGATGACCGTCATGACGATGCCGAGCGCGATCAGGTTTCCGTAGAGCACCGGGGCGGTGCCGAATCGGGCCTGCAGGCGGGGCGCGACGAACACGCTGAAGGCGGCGACCAGCAGGCCCCAGGCGGTGAAGACCAGGCCGAGCTGCTCGGCGTCGAGCTCCATGGGGTACGGCGCGTAGCCGAGCATGGTGAAGAATCCCCAGTTGTACAGCAGCGCCATGATGCCCATGGTGAGCAGGCCGCGGTGCCGCAATGCCTTGAGCGGGGCGGCCAGCGATGTGCGGTGCTCGGGCTTGGGCAGCGCGGGGACGAACGCGATCGTGGCGATCAGGCAGACGGCCATGAGTGCGGCGACGCCGAAGAACGGCCCGCGCCAGCTGATGGTGCCCAGTTCACCGCCGAGCAGTGGACCGACCGCGATGCCGAGACCGAGTGCGGCTTCGTACAGGATGATCGCTCCACCGAAGCCGCCGCTGGCCGAGGCGACGATGACCGCCAGGCTGGTGGCGATGAACAGGGCGTTGCCCACGCCCCAGCCGGCGCGGAAGCCGACGATGCCGTCTATCGAGCCGGAGGCGCCGGCGAGCGCGGAGAACACGACGATCAGCACCAGGCCTATGACCAGCGTGCGCTTGGCGCCGATCCGGCTGGAGATCCACCCCACCACGAGCATCGCGACCGCGGTCACGACCAGGTAGCTGGTGAACAGCAACGACACCTGACTCGGTGTGGCATGCAGGTTCTTCGAGAGCGAGGGCAGGATCGGGTCGACCAGGCCGATGCCCATGAACGAGATGACGCAGGCGAACGCCACGGCCCAAACAGCACGTGGCTGCTTGAACAGGCTCGCCGTTGTCCCATGCGATGCACTCATTGCCTATTTTCCCTTGGAAGAAGGTTGTCTCTCATCGATGCCGGCGGTCACTTGGACGCCTGGGCCTGGACCGATCGGGCGAGCGCGGGGAGGGCGATCAGCACCGCGGACTGCTCCTGCGGATCAAGCCGGTCCATCAGCTCGCGCAGAGCCTCTGCACGCTCGGCATGCCGCTGTCCGACCACGTCGGCTCCGGCGTCGGTCGACTCGACCAGCACGCCTCGCCGATCGTCGGTGCTCGCGATGCGGCGCACCAGCCCGTCGCGTTCCATACGCGTGACCAGCTGTGTCATTCCGGGCTGGGAGACGCCCTCTGCGCGTGCCAGCTCGGTCACCCGCTGGGGTCCCTCGCGGCCGAGGCGGCTCAACACGGACGAGGCCGCCGGGCTCAGACCCCCGGCCGTGCTGACCTGACGCACATACCGCACCAGCTGCTCAAAGGCGACGACGAGCTCTTCACCGGAGCCACCGGACTCCATAACCCTATTATGCATAACTGCATTATGGAAGGGGGTGGGTCGATCGTCAATGTGACCTGGATCTCAACTCTGATGGGTCAGCGGCTGGAGCAGGCAGCAGCTTGAGCAGGCGGCCCATGGGGCACGCGATGGTGAACATCGAGGGCTGCTTGAGTCCGCCCCCCTCCCGAGTGCGGGGGGCGGAGTCGCCGTCCGGCCGCGGCCGGGGTGAGGGTTCGGTTCCGTGGACCGGACGACTCATCCACTCAACCAGCCCGCATTCCCCTGCCTCAAACCCCACGTAGGCCATCCGGCGGTACGGCGGGGTCCGCCGTTGTCCGCGGTCCAGGCCGCCGCCAGGCATGGGCGGTGAGATCAGAAAACGGTGGTGGGCTCGAAGGTGTTGCGGGCACGGCTGGACACCAGCGGCTGTGGGGCCGGTGTAGCCACAGGGTCAGGCCCAGCTGTCGGGCCAACCGTCTCGGACGAGGAACTTGTCCTGGGGGAGTTCCAGTCCACTGAGCGTTTCGGGTGTGGCCCCGACGATCGCCCGCACGTATTCGACGTCGCCGGTGACGAGCGTCTTCTTGTCGCCCACCTCGTCGGTGACGAGGAGGAGGCCGTAGCCGTCGGGTACGGGATCGAGGCCGGCGGCCAGGCAGAAGCGGCGGTAGTTCTCCAGATCGCCGAGGTCGGCCGGGGTGGCAAACGCGATCCCTTGGGGGGTGAGCATGCCGTCATCCTCTCGCCTCGGTGGCTGTGGGCGGGTGGCCGCCGCACTGCGGGCAGTACGGGAGTTCCTGCTGCTCGAAGCCCTGCCTGGTACAGCAGCGGAGTACCGCGACCGCGGCGACCACCCCGTGCAGCAACCGCGCCGGCCAGGGCGGCGGCTCGCGGGGAACAGCGGAGCAACAGGCCGGCGGTGCAGATCCATGACCGCCGGCCGAGCGAGCAGCGGTCTCATCCACAGTCTCATCCGCAGCCGTTCACGGCCGTTCAGCCGTCCTACAGCCACCAGTGGAGCCCGGCTCACGAACGACCGTGAATCACGGCGAACGGGTCCGTGCAGAGCTGGAAAGAGTGTCCGGACCGGCCCAGGCGTCGCGCAGCACCTCCGCCCCCCGGACGCAGCCCAGGGGGCGTCACACGTGTCCCAACCCTCCGTCGGACGCCGGTGGTCGCGCCCGGTCCGGCCTCGGGCCGGGAACTGGCGGCCCTGCCCGGCCCGGAGCCGACCTGCGGGCCGGGCCGGCCCTCCAGCCGGGCCCGGACGGCGGCCGACGCCGTCGGCCGGCCCCCGGTCAGTCCGTGCCCTGCTGCGGTTCTGACTGCCCGGTGCCACTCTCGGTGAGAGCCGTGCGCGCGGCCAGCAGCAGTTCTTCGGAGAGCGGGTTGCCCCGGGTGGCGCGGGCAAGGGCGAGGGCACCGACCATGGTGCAGAGCTGGGCCATGCCGTCGTCGTCGCCGGTGGCCAGCCGAGCGGCGCGGTTGCGTACCCCGTTGATGTAGACGTGGTGGGCGTGGGTGGCCTGGCCGGGCTCGCGCCCCAGGTCAGAGGCGAATCCGGAGACGGGGCAGCCGTCGCCGGGGTGATCGCGGTGCCAGACCGAGAGGTACTGCTCGATCAGTGTCCGGCGGGCGGCCTCGTGCTCCTCGAGCGTCACCGCCGAGTGTTCCGCCTGCTCGGCGAAAGCGTGGGCGATGGCCTCGTCGACCAGGTCCTCCTTGGAGGCGAACTGCTTGTGGAACCCGCCATGGGTGAGCCCGGCGGCCTTCATCAGGTCGGCGACGCTGACCGCTGTGCCTTTCTCGCGGAACATCCGGGAGGCGGTGGCTACGACCCGCTGCCGGTTCTCCTGTGCTTGCGCCTGGGACACGCGGCCCATGGAATCACTCTCCCCAGATAGATGTTGCTTGCAATCTATCCTAGCCCCCGTTTAGATTGCTTATGACATCTATTTGGCGCCGATGAAATCACCCGTCAGATCAAGCAGGGCCTTGCGCTGCCTCCCACCGTCTGAGGCCGACGGCCTCCGCCCCCGACAGCACTGGAGACCCCTGTGGCATCGCCACCCGCCCCCACCGAGTCCTCCACGCCCGCATCGTCCACGCCACCCGTGCCATTTCGTCGCCTTTTATGTGGGCCTCCAGCGCAACCCCCAGCCGGCACGGAGTGCCGCTGGCCGTGACCGGGCAGCAGCTCGCCACCGAGGTCCGGCAGACGCTCGGCGACCGCGTCGACGTGCACCAGGCCGGCGCTTCTGATGGGCCCGCGGTCCCGGCACGTCGCCGCCCGGGGCTGAGGGCCCGCTGCCCGGGAGGCGCGTGGCAGGGCCCCGTATGCCGACCTGCCGCTCGCTCTGCGGAAACCGCGACCCGCGAGCCCGGAGTGGATCTGCGGTGACTTCGCCGGGGCCACGCCTTGCCGACAGCTCCGCTGACGCTCGGATCACACCTCGACTCAGATATTCCATTACTCCGAAGGAGATCGACTGATGGTTAGCAGCAACCTTGTTCTCATCCCCGGTGCCGGCGGCGTGGGCCGTACGGTCTTCGAGCAGTTGCGCGCTCAGGATGTGCCGGTGCGTTTCATGGTCCGTCGCGAGGACGAGCGTGCGGCTGAGCTGCGGGCGCTCGGCGCAGAGGTCGTCATCGGTGACCTGACCCGGCCCGAGACGGTGGCGGCCGCGCTGCAGGGCGTGGCACGGATGTACTTCGCGATGCGTGTGTCGCCGGACCACCTGCTCGCGGCGACCGTGGTGGCCTCCGTTGCGAGGGAGTACGGGAAGCTGGAGGCTCTGGTCGACCTGTCGCAGATGACGGTGTCGCAGATGACCGCCACCAGCACCGAGGAGTCGCACCAGCAGCGGCTGCACTGGCTGGCAAAGCAGGTGTTCGACTGGTCCGGCCTGCCCGTGGTGCACATCCGGCCGACGGCGTTCCTGGACACTCCGCTGTTCACCATGATGGCGGCGCGGTCGATTCAGGAGAACGGCACGATCGCGCTGCCGTTCGGCACCGGACGCACTTCGCCGATCGCCGTGGCCGACGTCGCCCGGGTCCTCGCCACCGTGCTCCGCGACCCGGCTCCGCACATCGGGCAGGTCTACGAGCTGACCGGGCCGCGCTCGGTCGACATGACGGAGCTGGCCGCGGAATTCACTCTGGCGCTGGGACGACCGGTGACCTACGTGGACGTGCCCCCGGAGACGTGGGCGGCCCAGCTCCCGAAGATGGGGATGCCGCCGCACCTCGAACAGCACGTCGCCACCATGGCCCAGCTGCACCGGGACAACCGTTACGACCGCACGGCCGACGGCGTCGAGCGCGTGACGGGCATCCCCCCGCAGTCGATCGAGGCGTTCGTGGCCGCCCGCAGGGACTTCTACCTGGGCTGAGCCGCCCCGGCCAAGGCCGGCCCCGCGACTGCTGCCGCGGGGTCGGCCGGGCCCTCTTGGCCCTGTCGAAGACCTTGACGTGGGAGGAGTCGACCACTCAGCGCGACCGGTCCGGCCTGGATGCGGCGTTCAGCGCGGCAAGCAGGATCTCGTGCAGGTGTTGCCAGACCTCGGCCTCGTTCCACTCACGCAGTCGGCGCCGGCACGTCATGCCCGCACCCAAGCCCAGTTCCTTCGGCAGGTACTCCCACTGGATCCCGGCCGTAGAGCACGTACAAGATCCATGATCTGCCGTTTGCCTGCGCGGGACTTGGGGTCGCCGCTCACCCGGCGGCCCGTATTCAGTGCCGGGGCAGCCCGCCGCACCCGGACCGATTCGGTGTCGAGGTCGTTGTCGGCGCGGCGTCTACAGCACCTTCCCAGCACCGGGCGGGCGGCGTCTGCGCGTGCGGGCCCCTGGCGATCGGCCCCGTGCGGCTCGTGCGCAGCGCCGCCGCGGAGACCGCGCCTGGAGGCGCTCGGCCGCGGCGTGACATAGCGTTTCCCTGACGGGCCGGAGCCGACAGTCGTAGTACGGAACGGCGGATCAGCGGTGGAGCAGCACGAGGGCAAAGCCTCCTGCCAGGCGGATGAGGGATGGTGGTCCGGCCGTCTGCATGAGCTCTGGAGTCTCGCCGACAGGGCGCAGGACGTGACGGACCTGGCGGATTCCCTCTACGACATGCTGCTCCGTATGCCCGGTGTGCTGGCCGTCGTGGGCACCCGCTGGAGCGGTGGGCTGCTGCACTATCTGCGGAGTGTCACCCTGGCGGAGCCGACGCCATCTTTCGTGGAATTCGAACAGGATTTTGGCGAATCCACCGCCGCCGGGGCTCCGTGCGGCGATCCGACTGTCACGGTTCACGATGTGTCGGAGCTCGACGGCGCCATGCCCCATGTCCAGGTTCTGGCGGCAGCGGGCGCGCGGAGCGTGGCGTTGTGTGCCGTGCCACTGGGGCAGGGCGGCTGGGCGTCGTTGATGGTCGGGACCGCAGACAGGGACGCGGTCGATGTGACGCTACGGGCCCGGTTGAAGCAGGTGGCCGAGGTCACCATGGTCTCCGACAGGCGCATCACGGCGCGGCGCGAGGACGAGCTGCGTCACGTGAGTGACGCCTTCCTGGCGGAGGCGTCGTTGCAGATGGATTCGAGCCTTGATGTGGAGAGGACCGTGCGACGGGTGGCTCGGACGGCTGTGCCCGCTGTCGCCGAGGGGTGCGTCCTGCATCTGCGTCGTTCCGGCGGACTGGCTCCCGTGGCCTGCTCACACATGGACGCGGGCGAGCAGCAGTGGCTCGGTGTGGTCGCGGCCGAGGACCTGTGGCTCACGGATGTGTTGCAGCAGGTCGTCAACCGCGGGCAGGCGCTGGTGTTGCATGGTGACGAGCTGGCAGGGGGACCCTTCGGGCCCACCTCGTCCGGGGCGGGGCGTGCTGTGCGTGCGGTCAGTGTGAATCCGCTCAAAGCTCGGGGGCGGGCTCTGGGCACTCTGACGTTCCTCTACCACCGGGTGGACCTCGCGGAGGTGGCCTCTCTGTTCCTTGCCGATCTTGCCGACCGGGCCGCGTTGGCCATCGATACCAGCACCCTCTACGAACAGCGGCGCCAGCACGTGGTCTCCCTCCAGCGGCATCTGCTACCGAGAGAGCTGCCGCGGATTCCGGGTCTCACTCTGAGTTCGGCATACGAAGTGGGCGATGAATCGCTCGATGTGGGCGGTGACTTCTACGACGCCGTCCCGGGGGCGCGGGGCGGTGTGACGCTCCTTGTCGGTGACGTCTGCGGTCGCGGGGCGGAGGCTGCGGCACTCACCGGTCTGGCCCGCCACACCTTGCGCACCCTGCTCGAGAACGGCAGTACGCCCGAGCACGCGCTGGGACGGCTGAACCAGGCTCTGGTCAGGGAGGGCACGTCCCGCTTCGTGACAGCGCTCGTAGCCGTGCTGGTGTCGGAGGGGAAGGGATTTCGCCTGCGTTATTGGAGTGCTGGACATCCGGCGCCTCTGGTGCGGCGTGAGGATGGCGCTGTGGAGGAGCTCGCGGCCCACGGGGATCTGCTGGGTGTGCTGGAAGAAATCGAGTACGGATCCGGGTCGGCGCATGTGGCGCCGGGGGACGCGCTGGTGCTGTTCACCGACGGGGTGACCGAGGCGAGAGCGGCTGACGGGACGTTCTTCGAATCCTGCCTGCAGGACGCGGTGGCGCAGCAGGGGGCCGGTGACGCTCAAGGGTTCGCCGAACGGCTGGCAGCAGCTGTTGTGGAATTCCGGGCGGCGGGTGCGGACGACATCGCCGTGCTCGTCGCACAGGCGGAGATGGTCGCGTGAGCGGGTCGGCCGAGGATCCGAGGATCGATCACGATTTCGTCTGGGTGGTCGAGGATTCGGCGGAGGACGCCGAGGCCATTCAGCGGGCGCTCGGCCGCACTCATCCGGGTCTGACGCTGGAATTCACCGACAGGGGGGCGGGAGTCGCCGAGCGGTTGCTGGAAGCCACCCGACGACCGGGGCTCGTCCTCCTGGATCTGCACATGCCCGGTCTCAGTGGAACCGCGGTGCTCCGATCGATCCGCTCCATGCCTGAACTGAACAGCGTGGCCGTGGTTGTCTTCACGGCCTACACCGCGCCGGACGAGGTCGACGCGACCTACGCGGCGGGGGCCGACAGTTACATCTACAAGCCGGTCAACTTCGAGCTCTTCCGCACCGTCCTGAAGGGCGCTGTGGACTACTGGCAAAGAAGAGCGAAGGGCGGGGACGAGGGCCCTGCCGCTCAGTCGCCGCCTTCGTGACCCAGAGTGAAGTAGAAGCTGGTCCCGCAGCCTGGTTGGCTTTCGAGCCACAGCTCGCCGCCGTGCCGTTCGACGATCCGTTTGACGATCGCGAGACCCACGCCGGTGCCTCCACCGCGCTCGTCCTGCCCGTGCAGTCGGCGGAACAGCTCGAAAACCTCGCCCTGATGGTCGGCCGGAATGCCGATGCCGTTGTCGCGGACCACGACGGTCTGCTGGGGGGTCCCGCCCGCCGGCGTGCGGAGTGTGTCGACCAGGATCTCGACCGTGCGGTCTCCTTGATCGGCGGCGTACTTGGCAGCGTTCACCAAGAGATTGACCAGGACCTCGTAGAGCCGGTGCTCATCGGCGTACACCTCGGGTAGATCTCCTCTGACGACCCGCACGTGGGCCTCGGCCAGACGTTCCCCGGCCACCTCGAGCGCGGAGTCCAGCACCCGGTCCAGTGGGACACGGATGCGGTGCAACCCGCCTCGGCCCAGCCGGGCGAAGTGCAGCAGCGAGTCGAGCAGGTCATCCATCCGGCCGGCCAGTCGCCGCATGGTGAGCATCCGTCGGACAGTCGTCGCGTCGAGGTCCGCTGCGGCGTCCTCGATGACGAAGGTCGCGGCGTTGAAGATGCCCCGCAGTGGTTCCTTGAGGTCGTGGGCTGCTGCATGGGCGAACGAGTCGAGGTCGGAGTTGGTGACGCGTAGCTGTTCGGTGAGCGCTGTCAGTTCGGCCTCGTGCCGGAGTACGAGACCGGTCAGCGTGCGCCAGAGCTCCTGCGCGGTGGCGCGGTCGGTCGGCGTCCAGGGCAGGCTCCGTCCACGTACCACCGCGCGGAAGACGGCACCTGACCCGCGAGGGGTGAGCCGCTCGCCTCGCGGGCCGACCTGGACGGGTTCGGAAGGGTCGGTGGCCCATTGGCGGGCGGTGGGACGGTCTCTGCGGAACCAGGCGAGGAAGTCGCCCGAGCGGCTCAGCGTCACCATCAGGATCCCCGCCGGACCGCTTTCCGTCATGTCGCCGCCGGGTCGGTCCGGTTCCTCGGACAGGCGGTCCGTACTCCAGACCGTGCCCGGTGACAGCCCTGCCGCGCGTGCCTGGAGGATCTCCAGCAGAGCGGGTGCGACACGCATCCCGCTGGAGGTGCTGCGTCCGCCCCGGCAGAGCACCGCAGCATCGGCGTCCAACAGTGCTCTGAGGGCGTCGTCGCCTGCCAGAAGTGAGCCCTCCAGATCGGACGTGACCCGGGAGATGATCTGGTCAAGCCGCTCACGGGACGCGGTGAGCGCCTCCGCCTGCTCTCGTTCCTCGATGACCGCGAGTTGCAGGGAGAAAGCGACACCGAAGAACTCACATACCGCCCGCAGTTCCGGGGGAATGGTGGCGGGGGCGTCGCCATGACAGGCGATCAGCCCCCAGAGCTCGCCCTCCCGGAGGACACTCACCGACATCGACGACTTCACACCGATGTTCCGCAGGTACTCCAGATGAAAGCCGGACACGGTGCGAAGTACGGAATTCGACAGGTCCAGTGGCAGGCCTGAGCCAGGCCGTCCCGGGGGGTGCAAGCCCACACTGACGTCGTCCACGTCAGCGATCACCCGGATCCAGTTGTCGCGGTAGAGCCGCCTCGCCTGGGGCGGGATGTCGCTGGCGGGGAACCAGAGCCCCAACCAGGGTTCGTGGCCGTCGGTGAGTTCCTCCGCGACCACCTCTCCTGGTCCGTCCTCGCCCTCGAAGCGGTAGGCGACCACACGGTCGAAGCCGGTCAGCGCCCGGATCTCACGGGTGGCCGCCTGGCAGCACTCGGCTGCCGTGGTCGCCGACCGAAGCCGTGTCAGGGCTCGCCGAACCCCCTGGTAGTAGCGCGAGAAGTGCGGCAACGCGACGGCTCGCGGCTCGCACTCCATGATCAGAAAGGGCCCTTGCCGGTGTGCGGTCACGTCGAACATCCGAGGGGCGCCTGCCACGTCGATGGAGACAGGGAGAACCAGGCTTGCCGCCTCGTGCTGAGCGCTGACCCCAAGAGCCTCGGCCCAGTCCTCGGGGGACAGCACCCGCGTGATGGGTCTCCCGACCAACTCCTGGGCCGCGATCCCCAGCAAGCGACCGGTGTTCAGGGCTGCGGTGTCCACGGTGCCGGTATCGGCCTCCACCGCGAGCAGGGTGCCGTGGGACTGGATCCTGCCCAGCAGATGAATGGGCTCCTCGACGCATTCGCTGAGGTCGAAGCCCAGGGCCGCCGCGGCCTCGGCCTCCCGCCCTGGGTCCGGAAGGGACATCTCTTCTCCCACGCACCGTGTTCTCGATCCGGTCCGGTCGGCCCGTCCGGCCCGCCGAGATCCTTCCACGTCACCCTGGGCCGAGAGGCCGCTGAGGGCGCGTGTCGTCGCTCCTGGCGGCGTTCCTGCTGAGCCTGCTCCCGGCATCACGGTCTCCTTCGTGCCCCGGATGCCTCCGCATAGCGTTCACTGTTAATCCATTGCAACGAATGAGCAACTATCGTTGCGTTAGCTCCGTGAATCGTTGCAACGAATTCCACGCCTTCACCTGCACTGATGGCGATTATGCGCAACAGGCCTATTGAAGGAATCTTGAACGCAACGTAGCTTTTCCATCATCGGAAACACCGAACCGAAGGAGAGCACAATGCAGAAGTTCGACACCCCCGCCCCCGTCTCGACCGTCCTGGACATCCCCGCGGGACGTATCTGGTTCATCGCCGCCGATCGGGCCGACACCACCGTCGAGGTCCTGCCCGCGGACGCCTCGAAGGGCCGCGACGTGAAGGCGGCGGAGCAGATCACGGTCGAATACGGCGACGGGGTCCTGCGCATCGCGGCCCCGGAGGCGAAGAACCGGATCCTCGGCCTCTCCGGGTCCGTCGAGGTGACCGTCCAACTGCCCGCCGGCTCCCGCGTCGAGGCGAAGGCGGCCGGCGCCGAACTCCGCGGCGTGGGACGGCTCGGTGACGTCGCCTTCGAGGGCGCGCAGGGCTCGGTCAAGCTCGACGAGGCCGACAGCGCCCGCCTCACCGGCCTCGACGCCGACATCACGGTCGGCCGCCTGAACGGTCCCGGCGAGATCAGCACCCAGAGGGGCGACGTGAACGTCACCGAGGCCGTACGCGGCACGCTCACGCTGAGCACCCAGATGGGCGACATCACCGTCGGTGCCGCCCGCGGAGTCTCCGCCTCCCTGGACGCCGGCACCACCTACGGCCGGATCAACAACACGCTCAAGAACACCGACGGCACCCCCGGCTTGACTGTCCACGCGACCACCGCCCACGGCGACATCGTCGCCCGCAGCCTGTAAAGAGGAGCAACCCCCATGACCAACCCGGCCATCGCGGCGAACGGGCTGCGCAAGTCCTACGGCGACAAGGTCGTGCTCGACGGCATCGACCTGACCGTCCCCGAAGGAACGATCTTCTCCCTGCTCGGCCCGAACGGCGCCGGCAAGACCACCGCCGTCAAGATCCTCTCCACTCTGATCAGCGCCGACGCCGGCTCCGGCGAGATCCACGTCGGCGGCCACGACCTCACCGCCGACCCCCAGGCGGTCCGCGCCGCGATCGGCGTCACCGGACAGTTCTCCGCCGTCGACGGGCTGATCACCGGCGAGGAGAACATGCTCCTCATGGCGGACCTGCACCACCTGTCCAAGAGCGAGGGGCGCCGGATCACCGCCGAACTCCTCGAGCGCTTCGACCTGGTGGAGGCCGCGAAGAAGCCCACCTCCACCTACTCCGGCGGCATGAAGCGCCGCCTTGACATCGCCATGACGCTGGTCGGCAACCCGCGGATCATCTTCCTCGACGAGCCGACCACCGGCCTCGACCCCCGCTCCCGCCACAACATGTGGCAGATCATCCGCGAACTCGTCACGGGCGGCGTCACCGTCTTCCTCACCACCCAGTACCTGGAGGAGGCCGACGAACTCGCCGATCGCATCGCGGTCCTCAACAACGGCAGGATCGCCGCCGAGGGCACCGCCGAGGAGCTCAAGCGGATCGTCCCCGGCGGCCACGTGCGACTCCGGTTCACCGACCCGACCGCGTACCAGTCCGCCGCCGCCGCGCTGCGCGAGGCCACCGGGGACGACGAGGCGCTCGCGCTGCAGATCCCCAGCGGCGGCAGCCAGCGCGAACTGCGCTCCATCCTCGACTGGCTGGACGCGGCCGGTATCGAGGCGGACGAGCTGACCGTGCACACCCCCGACCTCGACGACGTGTTCTTCGCCCTGACCGGCACCAGCGTGCCCAGCCTGCCCAGCCAGCCCAAGGAGGCTGTCCGATGAGCTCCCTGTCCCTCGCCGTACGCGACTCGTCCACGATGCTGCGCCGCAACCTCCTGCACGCGCGCCGCTACCCGTCCCTCACTCTGAACCTGCTGCTCACCCCGGTCATGCTGCTGCTGCTCTTCGTCTACATCTTCGGCGACGCGATGAGCGGCGGCGCGGGCCGCTCCGCCTACATCGCCTACATCGTCCCCGGCATCCTGCTCATGACCATCGGCTCCACCGTCGTCGGCACCGCGGTGTCCGTCTCCAACGACATGACCGAGGGCATCATCGCCCGTTTCCGCACCATGGCCATCCACCGCGGCTCCGTGCTCATCGGTCACGTCATCGGCAGCGTGCTGCAGTCGGTCGCCAGCGTGGTCCTCGTCGGCGCCGTCGCCGTGGCCATCGGCTTCCGCTCCGCCGACGCCACCGCCCTGGAGTGGCTCGCGGCATTCGGGCTGCTCGTGGTCTTCGCCCTGGCGCTCACCTGGATCGCCGTCGGGATGGGCATGGTCAGCCCGAACGCCGAGGCGGCCAGCAACAACGCGATGCCGCTGATCCTCCTCCCGCTCATCTCCAGCGCCTTCGTCCCGGTCGACGCGATGCCGGGCTGGTTCCAGCCGATCGCCGAGTACCAGCCCTTCACCCCGGCCATCGAAACCCTGCGCGGGCTGCTGCTCGGCAGCGAGATCGGCCACAACGGGTGGCTCGCGGTCGCCTGGTGCCTGGGTCTCGCGGTGCTCGGCTACTTCTGGTCGGCTTCGAAGTTCAACAGCGACCCGAAGTAACCGCCGTGGCAGCGCGGGCCGCCTCCCGCAACTCGTCACTCCCCAGGGCGGCGTACTCCGACACCGCGTCGGCGTACGCCGCCCCGTCCGCGTCGGCGGCCACCCGCCGGGCCCGGGCAGACAGACATCATCGGCCGGAACTCCCGTAGCACGCCGAGCCGTTCGGCCGGCACGAGCAACGGCACTGCGCATCGGTCACCGACGGCCCGAACCGTGTCGGAGGGTAAGGGCTGTGCCGTAATCCCTCGTGGGCGCGAGGCAACACGGCCGATGACGCGCCTCGTACGGTCTGCCGTTTCATTCGGGGCCGGTGCGAAGGAGGGTCGAACCGAGGTACTTGACGGCGAGCAGTGCGACTTCCAGATCGGTGTGGCCTTTCTGGACCGGGTGTCCCAGGATTTCCTCGGCTTTCCGAATGCGGTACTGCACGGTGTTCTTGTGGAGGATTTGAGCGCCGGCGGTGGCGGTGTAGCTGCAGCCGGTGCCCAGGAATATCTGCACGGTCTCCCGAAGCCGTGCGCTGTGCTCGTCATCGACGGCCAACAGACCCAGGACGCCCCACACCCAAACACGCATGTTGTCGATGTTCGTGGCCATCAAGGCTATGGGAGCGACCGTGGGGAAATCGGTGAACTGCGGGGCCGGGCTGGCCGCTTCCGCGAGTTCCTGCGTGGACAATGCCTGCCGGTGCGTGGAGCGGAATCCGTCGAGCCCGTAACCCACGCCTCCGGCACACATGCGCACAGAAGGATCGCTGTGCTCGACAGCATTCGACACCTGTTTCCAGGAGACGTCGCCCTGCGAGCCGAGCGGCAGCCAGGCCCAGGACGCAATTGCGTCTCGGGGGACGAACAGCGGCCTGGCGGAGCAGCCCAGCTCATGGGCGATCTCGTCGGTGATCCGGTGGAGTCGAGCAAGGCCATCACCCCCACCCGTCGGTGTGGGCAACCAGGCCACCAGCCCGATGTGATGCTGCTGGAACCGGTAACCAAGTGCTGGTTCGGCCCAGTTGAGGTCGACGTCCTTCTCGGTGAGGATGTCTCGCACGCGCGCGGCGCGCGCGGCGGTCTGGCTGAGCAGCCAGTGATCACGTTCCTGTTGGTAGATCACGATGACATGCTGGGTTACACGGTCGATGTAACCGAAGCTCACCCGCAGCATGCGCCGGTTGGTCGCGGTGGCGAGATCCTCGTCGGTGCCCTGACGCTTGAGTTCGCCCAGAAACCAGTGCAGAAAACGCCAGTGGCCGATCCTGTAGGCCCTGGCCATCGCGCTGAGGGGGACACCTCTCTGAGCCAGCCTCCTGGCGTACTCAAGAGCGGCTGCAGGCCCCTCGATCTTTTCCAGAGGTATGTCGTTCTCGAAAATGTGCAGCAACGTAGCGACATTTTCCCCTACGCTCGCCTGCAGGATTTTGACGACGGTTGCGTCGCCCCTGAGTTCCGGGATCTCGGCAAGGACGTACTCCACTATGTCGCGGCTGATCTCCGTGAGGTGTGACCCTACGTTCTCCGCGACCACGGACAGTTGTTTCGCGGCCTCGGGATTCTCCGCAGCCATACCTCAATCCTACCGAGTGGTTCGTGGCCTATCCGCTTCTACGGGACGCAGATAGGCCGAACTCGGGAAGCCCATCCGATAACCGCCGCGGAAGGCCGTATTGCGGGCCCAGTGGTTGTCGCGCGGTCCACGCCCGGCCTCCGGTCACTGACGGGACCCCGGCGCGCGATCCGAGGGGATCGACTCCTTCCAGCCGTTCTTCGGAAACGCGCGGGTGCCGGATTTCGGGGCGGTCGTCGATCATGTCCTCATGCCCTCATGCCCTCATGAGCAATGAGTCGGTGGGCTTCCTACGCGCCCGACTGGACGAGGAAGCCGCCTTGGCTCGCCGCTGCGACGGGTCAGGCCGCGCGCCCGAAGGAGCGCAGCCGGGTGAAGGAGGACTCCAGTCCCCGCTTCAGCAGCCGCGCCGTCGGCCGTTCCACGAGGCGATGGACCAGCCAGCTCAGGACCAGGAAGCCGGCGATGACGAGGGCGACCAGCAGCCGGGCGTCCATGGCGTCGTGCAGGCGGCTGATCAGTGTCGTGCCGATGGCGTAGTGCATCAGGTAGAGCGGGTAGGTCAGGCAGCCCGCGGTGACCAGCCACCTCCAGCGGATGTGATCGGTGAAGCCGAGCGCGACGGCGACCATGACGAGCAGGAACACCGTGAAGATCAGCACGGATCCGCGCCAGCTGGAGACCCCTTCGTGCGCGACCCGCAGCCCCAGCTCCCGCTGGCCCATGAGCAACGCCATGGCGAGGATGCCCCATAGCAGCAGGTCCTGGCCGAAGCGGTGCATGAGGTAGAGGGCCAGACCCGCGATGAAGTACCAGGCACCGCTCGGGTCGGCCGCCAGCACCAGCAGCGGGAACTTGGACACGGGGGCGAGCATGGCGGCCGCGCCCCACACGCAGCAGAACACGACGACCCTGCGGTAGGTCAGCCCCATGGCGACCATGACCATGAAGAGCAGGTAGAACCGCAGCTCCGACCAGAGGGTCCAGTAGACGCCGTCGACGTTCGGCACGCCGGAGCCCGACTGCAACATCGTGAAGTTGAGCAGGATGTCCCGCCCCTGCGGCCGCCCCCACACGCCCGGCAGGGCGACCAGGACGGCCACGGTGAGGGCGACGGCGACCCAGTACGCCGGGTAGAGGCGAATCACCCGGGAGACGAAGAAGTCCTTCGGAGTGCGGCCCCAGCACGACATGCAGATCACGAAGCCGCTGATCACGAAGAAGATTTCCACGCCGATCCAGCCGAAGGACGCGAAGCGGAACACCGTGGGCATGATCTCGGACACCGGCCGGCCCCAGAACGCGTTGCCCGGCTGGTTGACGCGGGAGGTACCCGCGTAGTGGTGCAGGGCCACCATGAGGGCGGCGACCAGGCGTATGCCGTCGATGACGTACAGCCGGGGTCGTGCCCGCCCGGCCATGACAACCTTCCGCGCCGGGCGCCTCCGCGGCGGTGGCTCGGCGACCGCGACGCCGCCACCTTCGAGCGAATCGACGGCCGGGGGAAGCGGTTGCTGATACCTGCCCTGCATCACATCTACGCCATCCTGACAAGTGGAACCGACGGAACCCTGGCCCCACGGGCCACAGGCACCTCACGGTACGTCCCTGAAAACCCACCCAATCCGGATAGGCAGCGGCGATTCGGACACGCGAGAGTCGACCTTCGGGAGACTCTCGCGGATACGTCACGCCACGTTCTCCGCCACTTCACCCACCGAGCATGCGACCCTCGCGGATTTCTGGTCCTCCGCTGCTTCACGTCGAGCCCGTACGAGCCGGTCGGGGCCGGCCGTCACCACCTCGCGCTGCCGCTCGAGGTCCGACTCCGCGGGCCCTGGCATGAAGCTGTCCTGCGTCGTGCAGCATGTTGACACCGAAGCCTCTGTTTCGGACGCCGTGCCGCTGGCATCGTTTTCCCCGCAAGCACGGTCCGGTGAATTCGGGGGAATCAATGACCGCCGATGCCAGGCGCACTTCGCAACGCGTCATCCACTGCGCCGAGCCGTCCTTCTCGGCCGAAATTCCCTCGTTCGCCGGCAGTTCGTTCACCCGGCGCACGATCCGGTGAACGGGTGGCAGTGATCCGGACCGTAAAGAGAGAACAGGGGAGAACATGAAGAAGGCAATCCCCGCTGCCGGTATCGCACTCGGTGGTGCGGCTTCCCGCTCGGCATCCTGGTACCACGGCTGCGCCCATGGGCCGCCGTCGCGTCCATCCATCGAGCGGTCCCTGCGTGAACGGCTGCGGCGGCCGGAAAAGGACGCCTGCGATACGACCGCCCGGGGAGCGATGGAAAATACTGGTCGATCGTCAGGCCGGTTGTCTGCGAGCGCATTTCAGATCGAACCCATGGCAATACGCGAACGGTGGAGTCAACTGTGGCAATGGTCGGGCTGTTCTGGGTCTCCGAGGATGCGGTCCACGTCGGTGCACCACCTGGTGAGTCGGCCCCCGGTGTCCGGTTGGCCGCCGCGGGCCTCGATGCGGTCGGACCCGGGTCCGGCACCTGGAAGTGGGCCGAACTCAGCTCGGTGACCGTCGTCGGTGCGCCGGTGAGAGCGACTCCCGGCCGGCAGCTGTCGATGACGCTGGACGTGGTGCTCGGGGCCATGGGGCTGGGCGGACCGGAGGGCCCGGCCGAGATGACCGTACGTGTCCAAGCATCCGACGGTGTGGCCGAGTTGCTCGTGCACTCGGCCGCCGCCGGCGCGTACACCCCTCGTGAGATCGAACTGTCCCATCAGGTACTGCACCGCTTCGTCGCCGGGACCCTCAGTCCCGCGGTTCTCAGCGCATGGGGGCGTGCGCACGGTACGGGGAAGACTCCGCGCCCCACCGAACGCGAGACTCTTCTCCAGCAATGGGCGCAGTCCTGATGGCGGGCCTGTCGCTGCGGCCCGTTCCGGTCTGCGTGCTCAGGAACTCGGCTCCGCCGCTGGCCAGGCACGGGCACGATCCGGCCGCCTTCGTCGAGATCGGGTCCCTGACCAAGGTTCTCACCGGCACCGTACTGGTACGGATGGTCCGGGCGGGCCTGCTCGGCCTCGACGACGCGGTGGAGCAATGGCTCCCGATGCAGCCCGGATCGGGCATCACGCTACGGAACCTGGCAGACCACACCTCGGGCCTGCCACGGCTGCCACCGGGCCTGACCGGCCCCGATCCCTACGCGGCCTTCGACGAGGACGCGCTGCGGGCCCTCCTGGGCCGAATCGGGGAGGTCACCGTGAGGCAACCGGGTCAGGAGGCCGAGTACTCCAACCTCGGCTACGCCGTGCTCGGTGCGGCCCTCGTGTCCGCGGCCGGGCGTCCGTACGAGGAATTGGTCCGTGAGCACGTGCTCACGCCGCTGGGGGTGGACGAGGTGACCGCGCATCCGCCCGCCGATCGACTGCTTGGTGCGCGGAGCCTGTTCGGCAGAGAACGCGACCGGTGGACATTGGACGGGCCGATGCTGTCCGCAGGGGGGCTGTGGGCCACGCCTCGCGCGCTCGCCACCGTGGTCACCGGACTGCTGCTCGAGCGCGCGCTGGGCGAACCGGCACCGTCCTGGCAGTCGGCGGGGCCACTGTTGTGGCACAACGGGGCGACCCGCGATGCCTCGGCCTTCACCGGGGTGATCCCCCGGACGGGGAACTGGGTGCTGGTGCACCGGCTCGGCGGATCGCCCGACCGCACCGACAAGATCGGACTCGGCCTGCTCGCCGCCGGGAACACGGCGGGACAGAACGAAGGCGAACGCGCATGACCGGCATCGACGCCGCGGTCGTCGGCACCGGCCCCAACGGACTCGCGGCCGCCGTCACGCCGGCACGCGCAGGCCTGAGGGTGGAACTGTACGAGCGCGCCGACGACATCGGCGGCAGGCTGCGCAGCAAGGCGCTGTTCGACGAGGACGTCATGCACGACATGTGCGCCGCAGTGCATCCGATGGCCATGGCCTCGCGATTCTTCCGCGAGTTCGACCTCGGCGCGCGCGGCGTCGAATCGCGAGGCGGCCGGCCAAGGTCGGCTGAGGTCGCTGCGGCTGAAACACTCCGTTCACGGTGAACCAATATGTGTGTTCGCGAAGTGAGAAATCAGAACAAGGCGCAATGAGGGTATCTCATACAACAGGCCGAGCGAAATCATTCACCACGCAGAGCCGATCCCACCGTGCTACTGTCGATGTCAGTTGCAGTTGTGGTTCCCAAAAACTTCAAGTGCCTCCACCGGCCCTTCTGCCGTTGAGAGCGCTTTTGTATTTCCGGTCATTTTCCGGGCGGGGCAATCATCGCGCGACGCGGAGTCCGCACAGTGCGGACTCCGGGCACTGCCCCGAAGGAGATTCGACATGGCATCTGGCACCGTGAAGTGGTTCAACGCAGAAAAGGGCTTCGGCTTCATCGAGCAGGACGGTGGCGGCGCTGACGTGTTCGCCCACTACTCGAACATCGCCGCCCAGGGCTTCCGCGAGCTGCAGGAAGGCCAGAAGGTGAACTTCGACATCGCGCAGGGCCAGAAGGGCCCGACGGCCGAGAACATCGTTCCCGCCTGACGCTGACGCGTAGTACGAGCCGGGTCCCGCACCTTGGGGTGCGGGACCCGGTTCGTTTCATTTGAGGGTGCAGCCCTCCCCCGCAGCCCCCGGCACCACCAGCGGCAAGCATCGCGGAATCGCCGCCTCATCGCATGGGGCGCCCCATCCGGCTCCACCAGACGAATATTCCGTATGAGATTCCACTCCGGAAATTCGATCCTGACGCCCGAGACTCTGCACGCATTTCGGCGACTGACGCTGTTTCTGCTGCCACTCTGATCAACTTCGCTTTTCACTTCGGCCCGTTCTCGCGATTCACCGTGCTGCTCATCTGCTGCGGGAATTCCTTGATACGCGCCGCATCGAGGAAGGTTCCGCATGAACCTCACACGCACGAACAACCGCTTCTCCCGCACCCGTACGGGTGGCGGCTGCGCCGATGGCTCCGGTGGCGGCGACCGGGGCAGGCGCTTCGGCTCGTCGGCCGCATCACCGGCGCGCAGGCTCCCTCGGGAGTCCCGGTCGTCATCACGGCACCGGTGACCGAGCGCCCCGAGCGCAGCGGTGCCTCACGCCCTCGGCGCGGCCGCCCCTCGCAGGCGCCGCGCCGTACCGCCCAACGGCACTCCGCCTTCGACGCGGCAACCTAAGGGCTGTCCCGTAGAAACCTCGCGATCAGGACGCTGGTCCTCGCAGAAGACACCTTTTGACGGTGGGTCAAATGCATCCCCGCCCGGCGAGCACCACCCCAGGAACAGCACGGTGGTCTCCTGCCGAACCGCAGCACCCCGCCCGGACCGTTCCCCCTCCACTCCCTGTGAGGCATCATGCGCTGTGTCATCGCCCGCTTCCCGTTCGAGCTGACCAAGAGCGGCGTGCTGGAATCGATGAAGGCCGTCAAGCCCGAGCCGATCACCGGCGACTCCGTGACCATCGGTCGCCGTCAGTACCCCGCCAAGCAAGTGGGTGAGGTCATCACCCGCCAGGACCGCCGTGATTTCAGTGCCGGTGAGGTCGTCCGGGCCATGGCCCACCTCGGATTCACCTGCCGCACCCTGCCCAAGGCCGCACCCGCCCGCGTCCTCAGCCCGTTCCAGCAGGCTTCCGCGATGCTCGGCACGCCTTTGTCCGTCTGACCGACGGGCAGGCGCAAGCCGACGTCTGAACAGCGAGGAGGCCCGGTCGGCGCGCGCCGACCGGGCCTCCTCGCGTGTCGTGCGATTCCCGTCCTGGCGGGGCTCAGTGATAGCTGAAGTCGCCCACGGTCCAGGCGCTGACGTCCTCGATCGAGACCCGGTACATCCCGCCTGTCTCCGGGATCCCCACAGCCCCCTGCAGAATCCGTGCGACGTGGAAGTGCAGATGCGTGGGCGGCCCGTCCTTCCGGGTGGAGGCGGTGAAGGTGCCGGCGAACTCGCCCAGGTGGGCCGAATCCGTCAGGACCTCCGACACCCGCTGTCGCCAGACGGCTTCGGGAGCCAGCCGACCGGTGATGACAGTGCCACCGGTGACCACGGTCAGGGACATCTGATTGCTTTGCCCGGTCTCCACCAAGGCGGCGACGTCAACGAGCAATTCGTCAGGCTTCGACATGAGAGCCGATTCTATTCACCGGGACCGTCCGGCGAGCTTCGGCAGTGGGGCCATCGGCTGAACGCCGAAGACCGCCGCGCCGCGGCAGACACGGACGAGAGCTCCGGCTGAGCCCGTCAGCGCTCGGAGCCGACGACCTGCGGACGCGAGTGTGCGCACACCCGGAGAGCGAGAGCGGCACCCACGTCTCCTCCAGCCGCTGATCGCCGGCGGGGCAATTCCCGAGTCCGGAGGGCGAGTTCGATTCCCTTCACCCGCTCCACGCAAATGTCCCGGTCCGGTGGCCCGGGGCCGGTGAAGTCCAGCCGCTCATCCCGGTATTCGTGACGACATGTCCGGGAGCAGGACGCATCACCGCCAGCAGATCTTTGCAGCAGCGTCACAAGGGCTGCGCATCACCTTCGGCGCGTGCCAGTAGCGTTACTGCCCGCTCGATCCCGCGTGCGAACTCGAGACAGGTCGCCGGCGTCCCTGGCGGCGCAGCCATCACAGAAAAGATCGCAGATGGACTACTGCTCCGCGTGCCGCCGAATTCTCAATGGGGCGCTCGTGTGTCCGGGGTGCGGCGCATACGCTCCCGACATAGCCCCGCCCGCCGATCGCTCCCACGGCACGGCCGCCTCCGCCGCAACGGCGAGTCAGGCATGGCGCGTGGAGGAATGGCCTGCTCCGGGGTCGTACACCGGCACTCATCACGCCGAGGCGGACCCGATCGGCAGCGGCGCGCCCGGAGGCGCGACGGCGGACGCGTCGGCCACCGGTGCGTCCAGCGGCCCCGAAGGCACTGCCTCCACCGGGCAGGGCCGGGCGGCTCGGCGTCGGCAGCTGGCGCGCTGGAAGAAGAACAAGCGTCGGGCCGTGGCCGCAACGGCCGTTGCCCTTGTCGGTGGCGGCCTGACCGTTGCCGCGCTACCGGCCACCAGGTCGTCCAACAGCCACACACACGCGGCCTCACCGCCGGAGCCGGTGACCGCGGCCACCCCCCGGACAGCGACCACCGACTCGGTATCGGAGCAACCGGACACCCAGGTTCCGCAGCATCCCAGCCCCCACCGCCCGGCGACGACGAGCCGGCACCAGAGCGCCACCGTCGCCCTGCCGCACACCGCGACGCCGAGCCGACAGCCGAAGGCCGCCGCCACGGCCGCCTCTCCCGCGACCTCGAGCGCCACGCCGGACACCACACCCGAGTCGGCCGACGGGACGCACACGGGCAACGCCGAGACCCCGGCCCAGGCTCAGGCCCCGGCCCCCGAGACGACTCCGCCCGCTTCCACCGACCACTCCGGCGCAGGCCCATCGGGTGTGCACCTGCTGCCGATCACGTCGGCGGGTGATCCGACATCTCCGACGCAGATCTGTCTGATCGCTGTGTGCATCGGCTGACAGCTCCGTCGCCCTCGCACACAGACGTCCACGTGCGCGGACGAAGAAGCGGTCCCTCCCCGTCCGCGCCCTGACGGACAGCGCCACCGTGACCCCAGGGATGCGTGCGGCAGAACGGCGGCGAGCCTGGCCGCTTCCTGCGCGCCCGCCGGGCTCGGGTGGCCCCCGAACAGGCCGGTCCCGCAGCAGGCCGCGGCCTGCGCCTCGCGCCCGGTCGTCGCACCGCAGGCTGCGGCTGATGATGGGAGTACGGCCGAGCACTCGGAGCTGATCATGACGGGTTGGTTTGTCAGGGACTACTCCCAGGACGATCTCGAGGCGGTGATCCTCCTGGACACGGAGAGCGGCACGACCGGAGAGCCTCCCCTCTTCCAGCTCTCCGACACCGTGGCGGCCCTCCAAGCCCTTCATCCGGCCGTGGTGGCCATGGCGGACGATGTGATGATCGGGGCTGCGGTGAGCAGGGTGGAAGGCGACAGGGCGTGGATCCTGCGTATCTGCATGGCCCCGTCCTGGCGGCATCGAGGTCTGGGCAGTGCCCTGATCACCACCCTTGAGCACCGGCTCTTCGCCGGTGGCGTCCGGACGGTGCACGCGGTACTGCCCGAGGGCGAGACCGGTGCCGTCGCTCTGCACAACTGCGACTTCGGCACCCGCTCCGGCCTGGTGTTCTTCGAGAAGCGTGGGCCCGTGACCCCTCAGGCGATCAGCATGCTGGCCGCCCTCGGTGCGGAGCTGCCGCCCGGGGGGCTGTGGCAGAAGGTCGCGGGCATGGAACGGGAGAAACAGCTCATCGAGCGGCGTCTGGTCCTGCCGCTGGCCCATCCCGAACTGGCCGCCCAGCACGGGGTGGAGCTGCCACGCGCGGTCATGCTGTTCGGTCCGCCCGGGACGGGCAAGAGCACTTTCGCGCACGCGATCGCCAGCCGCCTGGGATGGCCCTTCGTCGAACTGTTCCCCGCACGTCTCGCCGCCGAGTACGGGCTGGCGACCGGGCTGAACCGACGGTTCGACGAGATCGCCCAGCTCGACCACGCGCTGGTCTTCATCGACGAGGTCGAGGAGATCGCCGCCGAACGCAGCGGTGCGGACGCGACCGCGGTCGGCATCGTCAACGAGCTGCTCAAGGCGATCGTCCGGTTCCGCAGCCAGGACGGCCGACTGCTCGTCTGCGCCACCAACAACGTGACCACGCTGGACCCGGCCTTCCTGCGGCACGGTCGCTTCGACTACGTACTGCCCATCGGCCCTCCCGACCACACGGCCCGGGCCGCGCTGTGGGAGAGCTACCTGGCACGAGCGGGCGCGGAGGCCGACAACGCGGCACTCGCGTCCGCCAGTGAGGGATTCACGCCCGCCGACATCGCCCACGCCGCACGTACCGTCTCGCAGGCCCAGTTCGAGCGCACCATCGACACCGGAACCCGGGCCCGCCCCACCACGGACGACTACCTGGAGACGATCGGCGCGACCAAGCCCACGGTCAGCAGCACCATGGCCCAGGAGTTCTCCGACCAGAGCGACAGGTTCGCCCGCATCTAGGGCCTCTCGTTTGGATCATGCTGGGCCACGGTGCTGCGGCGGTTGTCGCAGCACCCCGCCCCACCGCGGCCGCGGTGAGAACTCGGTCACCTCCGCGCAATGAAATGTGCCGGAAACGCACGGGTGTTCGTTACGAAACGCAACCCGGCCACCCTCTCTGTCGCCGGACCCCCACGCCGCCCCGAGGAGGGACTCCCTCTTGACCCCCGTGACCCTGGCCGCGGCAGGCCTCGACACAGGCGACACCGCCTGGCTGCTCGCCGCCACCGCGCTCGTCCTGCTGATGACTCCCGGGCTGGCCCTGTTCTACGGCGGCATGGTCCGCTCGAAGAGCGTCCTCAACATGCTGATGATGAGCTTCGTCTCCATCGCCCTGGTCACCGTCGTCTGGCTGGTCGCGGGCTATTCGCTGGCCTTCGGCGACGACGTCTTCGCCGGCCTCATCGGCAACCTCGACCACGTGGGCCTGGCGGGCATCGGTCCCGGCACCCTCACCGGCAGCGTCCCCACCCTGCTGTTCACCACGTTCCAGCTCACCTTCGCGATCATCACGGCGGCACTGATCAGTGGTGCGATCGCGGACCGCATGAGGTTCGCGGCCTGGCTGGTCCTCGTGCCGGTGTGGACCCTGCTCGTATACGTTCCCGTCGCACACTGGGTGTGGGGACCCGGCGGCTGGATCGCGCACTCCCTGGGTTCCCTGGACTTCGCCG
Organism: Streptomyces sp. NBC_01717; assembly: GCF_036248255.1. Taxonomy (NCBI): domain Bacteria; kingdom Bacillati; phylum Actinomycetota; class Actinomycetes; order Kitasatosporales; family Streptomycetaceae; genus Streptomyces; species Streptomyces sp. NBC_01717. The sequence goes on from NZ_CP109178.1 coordinate 4,616,026, forward strand.
GGGGCCTCGTGGTGGAGATCACGTGCGGAGCGTCCGGCCTGGCACTCGCCCTGGTGGTGGGCCCGCGCATCGGCTTCAAGAAGGACGCCATGCGCCCGCACAACCTGCCGATGGTGATGCTCGGCGCCGGCCTGCTCTGGTTCGGCTGGCTGGGCTTCAACGGCGGCTCGGCCCTCGGCGCCAACGGTCTTGCAGCGGCCTCGCTCCTCAACACCCTCGTCGCCGGATCCACCGGCCTGCTCGGCTGGCTCTTCGTCGAACAGAAGCGCGACGGCCACCCGACCACCTTCGGCGCGGCGTCGGGCGCGGTCGCCGGACTGGTGGCGATCACGCCCGCATGCGGCACGGTCAGCATCCTGGGCGGCGCCGTGGTCGGACTCGCGGCCGGCGTCGTCTGCTCGTACGCGGTCGCATGGAAGTTCCGGTTCGACTACGACGACTCGCTGGACGTGGTCGGCGTGCACTTCGTCGGAGGTGTCGTCGGCACGTTGCTCATCGGCCTGTTCGCGACGGCCACGATGACCGGCGGCAAGGAGGGTCTCCTCTACGGGGGCGGCCCGGGCCAGCTCGCCCGGCAGGCCGTCGCCGTGCTCGCCGTGGCCGCGTACACGTTCCTGGTGACCTACGGGATCGGTAAGGCGATCGACAAGCTGATGGGGGTGCGGGCCTCCACGGAGGAGGAGCTCACGGGCCTGGACCAGACGGTGCACGCGGAGAGCGCCTACGATCACGGCGTCCTGGGTCACGCCGCCCCGCAGGCCCTGGCCCTCGCGACACCTCATTCCAAGGACAGGAGCCCTGCCACATGAAGCTCATCACCGCGATCGTCAAGCCGTACCGCCTTGACGAGGTGAAGACCGCACTGCGGGAGCTCGGCGTGCACGGACTGACCGTTACGGAGGCCAGCGGATACGGGCGTCAGCGCGGCCACACCGAGGTGTACCGGGGCGCCGAGTACCGGGTCGACCTGGTGCCCAAGGCCCGCATCGAGGTCGTCGTCGAGGACGCGGACGTGGACCTGGTCATCGACGCGGTGGTCCGCGCCGCCCGGACCGGCAAGATCGGCGACGGCAAGGTGTGGGCGGTGCCGGTGGACACGGTGGTACGGGTCCGCACGGGCGAGCGGGGCCCGGACGCGCTGTAGCCGGACAGGTACTGACCTGCGGCGTCGAGGATCAAGAGCGCCCGCTTCCGCCGGCCGCTACTCGCCGATACGTACCACCGCCAGCGTGATGTTGTCGGGGCCGCCCGCCTCGATGGCGGCCTTCCACAGCTCGAAAGCGGCCCTGCCGTCGTTGTGCACCCGCAGCAGGCTGTCGAGTTCGTCCTCCATCACCGGGTCGGTCAGCCCGTCGGTGCAGACCAGGTAACGATCGCCTGCGGACAGTGGCAACGTCGTCACGTGGGGCGTGACGGCGCTGAACCGGGAGGCACCACCGAGCGACTGCGTGATGAGCGACGTGGTGCGCCGGCCGGGCGCCAACGGCGGACTGTCGTCGACGCTCACCCGGCGAAGCCCGTCCTGAGTCGCGTCGAGCACCCTGCTGTCGCCGACGTTGAAGGCGAGCAACGACTCCGCCAGCACGACGGCACCCGCGACCGTGGTACCCATGGCGGCCAGCTCCGGATGGCCGACGGCGGCTGCGTACACCGCATGATTGCAGGCCTTCAGAGCGTCACGGACGGCCTCCTCGCTGTCCAGCGAAGGGCCGATCGCGGCGAGTTGGCGGACGACCAGCGCACTGGCCACCTCGCCGGCCGGCTGCCCGCCGATACCGTCGGCGACCGCGACGACGAGCGGTGCGCCGAGAGGGAACAGCAGTGTCTGCGGGTTCTCGGTCACGGTGCCGCACAGCGTCCACGGCCCGACAACGAGGCTGTCCTCATTGTGATCGCGGATCAGCCCGGTGTGGCTCAATGCAGTGACAGCTACGTACGGCATCAGAGGGTCCCGCTCTCCGTGACGGCAGGCGCGTCCCGCACCTCCATTGTGGCGCTGCGAGCCGACGGATGCCCTCGTCGCTGCCCGGTTCTCGTCGGCCGCCGGTGGACAGGGCTGCACCTGGGTCTCCCGCCGGGTGAGGCGTTACCGCCGGCGTTACGGCCTTCGGCCCCACGGGCAGGCATCGGACCATGCCCATGCTCGTCGGAACGTCAGGGTGGCAGTACAAGGACTGGCGCGGCGTGCTCTATCCACCCGGGCAACCACAGCGGCTGTGGCTGGAGGAGTACGCCCGGCAATTCGGCACGGTGGAGAACAACAACGCCTTCTACCGGCTTCCCACCGCGGAGATCTTCGCCTCCTGGCGGGAGCGGACCCCGGAGGGGTTCGTCATGGCGGTCAAGGCCAGCCGCTACCTGACCCACCTGAAGCGGCTGCGCGACCCCGAGGAGCCGGTGCATCGGCTGATGGATCACGCCCAGGGTCTCGGCGACCGCCTGGGACCCGTGCTGCTGCAACTTCCGTCGCACTTCCGGGAGGACATCGAGGCTCTGGACGCCTGCCTGGCCTGCTTTCCCGACACGGTTCGGGTGGCCGTCGAACTCCGGCACACCTCGTGGTGGGAGGCGGAGCGAAAGCTCCGGACAGTGCTGGAACGGCATGGCAGCGCACTGTGCTGGGCCGATCGGGGGTCCCACCCGGTGACGCCGCTGTGGCGTACGGCGTCGTGGGGCTACGTACGGTTTCACGGCGGCATCGCAGAGCCGCCGCCGCGCTACGGCCGCCAGGCGTTGAAGTCGTGGGCCCGTCGCATCGTCGACGCCTGGCCCGACAAGAACGATGTGTATGTGTACTTCAACAACGACCTGGGCGGCGTGGCCGTCGTGGACGCCGCGAAGTTCGCACGGGCAGCGGCCGCGTTGGGCCGGACGGTGAGCCGTACGCCTCCGCCCCCGCCGGCACGGTCCACGTCCTGAGGGAAGCGGAGGACCGGAAGCAGCGCCTGTCCCACCGGCGGCACGACGAGGCCGGTGCACCCGTCGTTCCGTGACATCAGCCACACAGACTTTTGGCACTCAGGTCGTCGAATAGTAGATCGAGGCTCGACGGCATAGTGCGTTTTATCCGTCTTGATGCATAAATACTCCGCGCGAGATCGAGTGGTATTCGACCTGCTCGACACTTTCGCCCGTTCGTGCGGCGAACAACGGCTTCTGACGGACCAACGGGCTTCTTCGCCACCCCGGGAGCCGGACCAGCACGCCTGCGCGCCCGTTTCAAGAGCCGTCCACGGCTACGGGCCGAGGTAGTACTGCGGCCTGTTGCCGCACCCCGACACCAGTTCCAAGAATGTCGGCCGCAAGGCGTCTCCACGGCCCTGGTGCAGGAACCGGGCAGAGCCGGACCCCCTGGGGGCGCTCCGCGATCACCGAGCGAGGTCACGCATGAGGAAGCACCGCAGGAAGTCGTACTACCGGCCGATAGCCATCGCTGTCATCGCCGTGGGAGCCGTGGGTGTGCCGTCCGCCGCCATGGCCTGCCTGGGTACTCAGGGTGATGCGGGCGGTCGCCCCTCCGGCCACTGGGAGAACGTGAGCTCCCACCAGCGGTGGACGGGCTCGTCCTGGGGTCATGCGCCGACTGCGGGAGCGTCGAAGAGCCCCACTGCGACTCCCGGCGCACCGCAGACCACCGCGCCTCCCGCCGCACCTGCTACGACCGCACCGGCATCCGGGGACACGGCCCGCGTGCTGACGCTCGTCAACAACGAGCGCAGCAAGGCCGGATGCTCCCCGCTGACCACCAACGCGAAGCTGACCAAGGCCGCTCAGGACCACAGCAAGGACATGGCATCCCACCGGAACATGTCCCACACGGGCTCCGACGGTTCGTCGCCCGGCGACCGGATCACGCGTGCCGGTTACAGCTGGAGCTCCTACGGCGAGAACGTCGCCTACGGCTACTCCACGCCCGAGAAGGTCATGGCGGCCTGGATGTCCAGCCCGGGCCACAAGCGCAACATCCTCGACTGCTCGTTCAAGGAGATCGGCATCGGCCTCGCGCAGCCCAACAGCTACTGGACCCAGGACTTCGGCACGGCCCGATAGGGACACTGCGGGGACGGTGCGCATCCTCCCTCGGGTGAAGGCCCCGACCGGTTCGCCGGTCGGGGCCTTCGCCGTCGGTGCGGTTCCATGCGCATGGGCGACCGCCGGCGCGAGTCATGGCGCAGACCGGACGGGCCCCGGCATCAGGGTTCCCCGGGCGGCGTCAGGAGGCGCCGCTCGGGCCCTCCTGGAGATACGCGGCGATGTCGGCCATGTCGTTCCCGATCGCCAGCACGCCCTTGATGTCGGGCGCCGACGCACCGTTCACCCCGGCGAAGAACACGTCGTAATGTCCCTTGCCGGTCTCCAGATACCCGGCGATGGTCTCCGCGCCCACGCCCAGCCGGTCGTTGACGAGGTCGCCACCCGCGACGGTGCCCGTCTTGGCCGAGACCAGGCCGCGGGCGGGGCAGCTCCGGCAGGAGAACGCGAGTGACCCGTCGACGCCCAGCGTGGGCAGCGCCTCCCGGAAGCGGGTCGCGTCGGAGGTGCCCTGCCAGTACGTGAGGATCTGGGCGACGGCGCGGGGCGTGGTGCGGTCGCTCGGGTCGCCGCCGCGGCCGTCGGAGAGCTGAACCGTCTTACGGTCCACCTTGGCGACGTCCAGGAACTTCGCGAACACGGGGAAGCCGTCGGCGCACCGGGAACTGCCCGTGCTGACAGCCATGAGGCAGATCCCGAGATTCGCCCCGAGGTTGTGGCTCACCTTGAGGATGAGCCGGGCGTATTCGTCGTAGGACGGAGAAGTGAACCGGGCCACCTCCGGCGCGCCCCCGTACGACCGGGGCAGCCGGCCGGCCGGGTTGGGCCCCACGGGTTTGGCGGTGACCTCGACCCCGGCCCGCTTCAGTGCCTCGATCAGGGCAGTACGGCCGAAGGTGTTCGGATCACGGATGTCCGACACCCGCAGGACCGGGTCGGAATCGGCGGCGATGGTGCCGGAGAGCTTGATGCGGGTGCCGTCGGCGGAGGGTTTGACCGTGATGTCGGTGGGCTTGCCGGCCTCGACGGTACGGACGGTGGACGACACGGCGTACGGCGCCACCCGCGGACGCCAGTCGAGCCGGGCCGGCGCGCCCGGACCGTCGCCGGCGGTGGTGAGCAGATCGATCACGTTGTCATTGATGATCAGCGGCGTCGGGGTCGGATCGAGCTCCGGGTCGGAACGGAACAGCCGCGCGTCCACGATCACGTCGCCGACCACCTTGGTGATACCCGAGTCGCGCACCTGCTGGGCCAATCGGTCGATGCCGGCCAGCGGGTCCTGCGGGGTGAGGGTCGCTCCGGGAACGTCGTCGGCGTAGGTGTGGTCGATGGCGGTGAAGGCGACGGTGCCGTCCGCACGCGTACGGCCACCGAGGGTCAGATCGCCCTGGGCGACGAGGGCCAGGTCCCCGGTGAGGGTCGCGCCCTGGCGCTTTCCGACGGCGTGCACCGGTGTGACGAAGCGGTGATCGCTGCCGAGGGTGTGCCAGGTGCCGCTGACGCTGAACAGTTTGGCCACCGACCCGGGGATGAAGAACTGGTCGGCGGAGCGCGTCTGCACGATCTCGCCGGTCGCCGGGTTCTGCTGGAACATCCCCCACTGGGCATGCGGGTAGTAGGGCTTGTGCATGATCGACGCGATGCGCGGGTCGAGGCCGGCCAGCTCCTTCGACGGCGTCACCCAGGCAAGGCCGAACGCGGCCACACTGCCGGCGAGCAGGAGGCCGAGGACGGTGAGGACACGCTGACTGTTCCGGCTGCTGCTCCGGCCTGGCGTGATGGCTGATGACATGCGGACTCCACGTGGTGTGTGGTTCGCGGTGCTCACAGGGACCGAAAAGGGTGCTTCGAGGCTATGGGCCGTGAGGGGTGGAACGATTCGGCGCGGCGAGCGGGTCCCCCGGACGGTCGCGGGACGGGGCGGCCGGATGCGCCCGTATGGTCGCGAGGGGGTATCGGCTCACCCCTCCGGCGCCGCCCGCAGGCAGCTCACTGCCCCAGCAGCGCGGGCAGGTCCGCGAAGGAGTCCAGGACGTGATCCGGGGTGCCGGTGGCGGACCTGTGTGTCTCGGGCAGGTATTTGCCGGTCCTGACCAGTACGCCGGTGATACCGAAGCGCTGCGCCGCCAGTACGTCGGTCTCGATGTCGTCGCCCACCATCAGCGTCTCGGACGCGACGACGCCGAGGTGGGCCAGCGCGGTGGCGTAGAACGCCTCGGCGGGCTTGCCGGTGACTTCCGCCTCGACCCGGGCGGCCCGTTCCAGCCCCGGGAGGAAGGCCCCGGTGTCGAGGTCGAACCCTTCCGACGTGCGCCAGTAGAGGTTCCGGTGCATCGCGATCAGCCTGGCGCCGCGCTGGAGGTGGCGGAAGGCAGCATTGAGGGCCGCGTAGCTGAACGCGTCGCCCGCGCCTCCCACGACGACCACGTCCACGTCCCCCGGGGCACCCTCCGCCACGTCGACGAGTGTCACGCCCGCCAGGTCTTCGCGGACGTCGCCGCTGTTGAGCAGCGCGCACCGGGCGCCGGGGTGGTGCTCGCGCAGATACGCGGCAGTGACCGACGGTGCGGTGAGGATGTCGTCCTCACCGATGGGGAAGCCCGCCCCGGCCAGTTTCGCGGCGATGCGGGCGCGGGTGCGGGACGTGGTGTTGGTGACCAGGGCGAGCGGGAGTCCGGCGGCACGCAGCCGCTCCATGGCCGCCACAGCGCCGGGCAACGGCTGCCAGTCCACGGTGAGCACGCCGTCGATGTCGATCAGGGCCGCTCCGGACACTCCGTTTCGTTCCATACCGTCGAATGTCGCCGACTTGCGGGACCGCCGCACATGGGGTTGCTTCGAAGTAGGCACGTACGTGGTCACTGTCTCCCCTGGGTCGGGGGTGAGCCACTGTGTTGTTCACCGATCGCGCGGATGCGGGGCAGCGCCTCGCCGAAGCGCTCAGGCATCTGGCGGGGGAGAAACCCGTGGTGCTGGGTCTGCCGCGCGGCGGGGTTCCCGTGGCCGCGGCGGTCGCCACGGCGCTCGACGCCCCGCTCGACGTGATCGTGGTCCGCAAGCTCGGTGTCCCGTACCACCGTGAGCTGGCCTTCGGTGCCATCGGGGAGGGCGGTGTGCGGGTGATCAACGACGACGTCGTCCGCCGCGGAGGACTGAGTCCCACGGACATCGCCACCGTCGAGCGCGCCGAGCAGGCGGCGCTCGTACGGCAGGCCGAACAGTTCCGTGACGACCGGCCCCGGCTGGCGCTCGACGGCCGTACCGCGATCGTGATCGACGACGGGGTCGCGACCGGTGCCACGGCCTCGGCGGCCTGCCAGGTCGTACGGGCACAGGGCGCGGCCCGCGTGGTACTGGCCGTCCCGGTGGCTCCCGCGGACACGGTGGCCTGGCTGCGTACGCAGGTGGACGAGGTCGTCTGCCTCTCCACTCCGGTTCTGTTCTCGGCCGTCGGCGAGTGGTACCGGGACTTCTCCCAGACCTCCGACGAGGAAGTCATCTCCCTGTTGAAGGCGTAGCGCCACGCTGATCCATGCGGGGCCGGGTGGAGCCGCCCGGACCCGCTGCACCGGTTCACGCGTGCCGCCGTACAGACCCGTATACAGTGCGAAAAACATGCAACTTCAAGTACATGGGGGGCCGACATGGCACTGTTCGGGAACGCGCACACCATCGATACGGCGACGGCGCAGCAGGACTTCGCGCGGCTGCTGGGCCAGGGCGAGCAGGTGCACGCCGCGTACCTGCTGATACGCGACACCATCCTCTTCACCGACCGGCGTCTCCTCCTCGTCGACAAGCAGGGGATCACCGGCAAGAAGGTGGAGTACCACTCCGTGCCGTACCGGAGCATCACGCATTTCGCCGTGGAGACCGCCGGCACGTTCGACCTCGACGCGGAGCTCAAGATCTGGGTCTCGGGCACCTCGTTGCCGATCCAGAAGACCTTCACCAAGGGTGTCGACATCTACGAGGTGCAGGCGATCCTCACCCAGTTCGTGGCGAAGTAGGGTCCCGCCGGCTGCGCGGGCGGCTGCTCGGTCCATTCAGTCCGCGCAGTACGCGTCCTCCGCCGGGCGCGCCCCCGTCGTGAGGAACTCGGTGACCTTGCCCGTGCCGCACGCGTTGCCGTTGCCCAGGTAGACGCCGTGCCCCCCGTGGTCGACCGTGACTAGCCGCGCACGGTCGCCCAGGGCCTCACGCATCTTCAGCGCGCCGAAGTACGGGGTCGCGGGGTCCCGGAGGTTCTGGATCATCAGGATGTCGGACGGGCCCTCCGAGGTGATCTTGGTCGGCTTCTCGGCGGGTGCGTCCTTCCAGAACGCACAGGGCGTGATGTTGGCCGGCATCCCGGCCGTCAGCGGGTGACGCTCCCGGTCCGCGGCCACCGCCCTCCGGTACGAGGAGACGGATGCCGGCCAGCGCACGTCGTTGCAGATGACAGCCACCATGACCGCGGCGTCCTGGTCCGGCAGCGGGTTCGCGAGATCGGCCGGGAGAACCGGTGTGGCGGCCGGGTCCTGGGCCGCCAGGACGAGCCGGGCCGTCTGCTCGAACGAGGCGTCGCTGTAGAGAGCGCTCTGCAGCGCCTGCCGCAGCCGGTTGCCGGTCAGCGCGACGCCCGCCGTGGTCGTCGCCTTCGGCTCTCGGTCCAGCTCCGCCGCCACGGAGAGGAACAACGGCCGTACGTCCTCGGCCCGTCGGGCAAGTCGCAGCCCCTTGGCCTCCTGCGCCGGATCCGACGCCCAGGCCGCGAAGTCCCGGAAGCGGTCGTCCGCCGCCTGCGACATGTTGGCCAGCCAGCCGCGCGCGACCCGGGCCGGGTCGGGGTCCCCGCTGCTGTCCAGCACCCAACGGTCCGTGTGCTGCGGGTACTTCTGCGCGTACACGGCACCCACGTACGTACCGTACGAGACCCCCCACGCCGACAGTTTCTCCTCGCCCAGCGCCTGCCGGAAGCGGTCGATGTCGCGCACCTCGTTCGCCGTGGTGAAGCTGCGGAGCACGGCGCCCCCGTTGCGTGCGCAGGCCTCGGCGGTACGCCGGGACCGGGCGACGTTCTCCGTGATGTCACCGCCCGGCTCCGGCCAGGAGCGCAGGCTCGTCATGTACCGGTCGCCCTCGTCGAGCCCGCAGTTCGCCCGCGTACTGCCGCCGGTCCCGCGCGGATCGAGGCCGACCAGGTCGTACGCCCCCGCCATTTCCCTCTGCAGTGCCGCCCCCTTCTGCGTCAGCCGCTGCACCCCGGCGCTGCCCGGGCCGCCGGGGATCACGATCAACGTGCCGCGCCTCGCCTCGGGACGGTCACTGCGCAGACGGGAGACGGCGAGGGTGAGCTGCGGACCGGCCGGGTCGGCGTAGTCGAGCGGTACGGGCAGGTCGGCGCACTCCTGCCCGGCGGGTCCGCCGGGCCGGTCGCAGGGCCGCCAGGTGAGGGCGGGGACAGAAGTGCCGGACTTCGCCGGTGCGGCCTGGGCCGTCGGGGCGGTGGCCGCTGTCAGGGACGTGGCGACGGCGGTCGCGGAGAGCACGAGAAGCAGGGCCCGATTGCCGTAAGTGGTCATGGGACAAGGCTTGTTGAGCGGAATCCCCTTTCCCATCCGGCAGGCGTCACGGCTCCGGTGGGGGTAGCCCCCGAGGTTTCGGGGGCGGTCACCCGAGTGCCGGACCGGGCCGCGGGGCGGGAAGGCCCGGCGCCCACCGGTAGCCAGGGCAGCGGGACGATCCACCACGTGCGGCCGCCCGGAGAGCGATCCGAAGTCAGCCGTTCCTCCTGCCGAACAGCAGCTTCCACGGTGCGATCGCCGACTCGATCTGTACGCGCAGCCCGAGCTTCGATTCGCCGTTGACCCGCTCTTCGAATCTGATCGGCACCTCGACGATTCCCAGTCCGCGCCTGACCGTCCGATAGTTCATCTCCACCTGGAAGGAATATCCGTTGCTGCGGATGGACGGCAGATCGATCGCCTTCAGGGCGTCCGCCCGCCATGCCTTGAAACCGGCCGTGGCATCCTTCACGTGCAGCCGCAGAATCGCGTTGACGTAGAAATTCGCCCAGGCGGAGAGCGCCTTGCGGTGCCAAGGCCACTCGGTCGCGAGAGAACCGCCCTCCACATAACGGGAGCCGATCACGACGGCGGCATCGTCGGCGAAGAGTTTCTCGACCATGAGCGGGACCACCGAGGCCGGGTGGGAGAGGTCGGCATCCATCTGAATGACGACGTCCGCTTCTTCTTCGAGCGCGCGTGTCATACCGGCGACATACGCGCGGCCGAGCCCGTTCTTCTCCGTCCGGTGCAGAACGCCGACCATGCCCGAGGTCTCGGTCGCGAGCCGGTCCGCGACTTCGCCCGTGCCGTCGGGCGAATTGTCGTCCACCACAAGAATATGCAGGTTCGGTACGTGCAGATCCGTGAGCAGATCGACGAGGATGGGCAGGTTCGTCCGCTCGTTGTAGGTGGGGACGACCACCACGACCTTCGGGGAAGTCTTCTCCACGACCATTCCCTTGCGCTCTCAGGCATTTGCTGGTGATTCACGCTCTTGATCCGCGCGAGCCTAGCAGTCGGGAACGGCGCCTCTGCGAGTCATCCGGACAGTTATGCGCATCGCACCGGCCGCCCGTCCGCAAGCTCCCTGCCGCCCGCCGAGGAGATACGGGTCCGGCAGAAGTCGATACGCGAGCACGCCGTTGTTCCAAGGGTCCGAATCGATGAAAAAGGCCGTCGCGTTTCCGCACCCGCGTGCGGGAACATCGCTGACTCTTCCCGGACTTCACGGGTGTTGGGTACGCTGACGGGCGCGCAGACCCGGGTCCGTTGCACCCTTTCGCCGCCGAATCGGAGTGCGCCATCAACCTTCCGCAGACTCCGGCCGCTTTGCACGCGACGCGCCGTCCCGAGAGGCGTCACGAACCAGGTCCGGAACGGGGCTCCGCACCACTGTCCCGATACCGGGCCGGCCTATTGCCCGCGCTGCTGGCACTGCTGATGGGCCTTTGGGGGATCCGTCGCGAAAACTCCATGTGGCGCGACGAGTCGGTGACGTACCAGGTCGCCCATAGAAGCCTCTCCGAGATCTGGCATCTGCTCGGCAATGCCGATGCGGTGCACGGCCTCTACTACTTCCTCATGCACGCGCTGTTCGCCGTGGGGGGCGACAGCCTCGTGACACTCAGGCTCCCGTCGGTGCTCGCGACTTCCGTCTCCGCCTTTCTGGTGGCGGCGACCGGAAACCGCCTCGTGGGCCCCCGTGCCGGACTCATCGGCGGTCTCACCTTCGCTCTCCTGCCCATGGTCCAGATGTACGCGCAGGAGGGCCGCTCCTACGCCATGGTGTGCGCGCTCATCGCCCTCTCCACCTATCTGCTCGTCGGCGCCGTCGACAATTCCTCCCACCGGCGCTGGACCGCGTACGCACTCACCGTCGTCGCCGCCGGATGGCTCCACGAATTCGCGGTCCTCGCCCTGCCCGCCCACGGCCTGACGCTGTACCTCTCGCGGCTGCCCCGTGCGCTGATGCGGTCCTGGGCGGTCGCCGCAGGGCTGTCCGTGGTCGCGGTCGCCCCGCTCGCCCTGCGGTCCGCGGGCCAGTCGGGGCAGGTCTCCTGGATCGGGTGGCCGCATCCGGGCGAATGGCTCGTCGTCGCGGCCGTCACCCTCGTCGGCGTGCTCTGCGCCGGGTACGCGACGAGGCCGGCGGAACCGGCCTCGGGTACGAGGGCTCGGGCGGGCGTGCTCCGTCTGGTCAGGCTGGCCCTCCCGCTGCTGATCGCGCCCACGGCCACGCTCCTCCTCGCCTCCCTCTACGACCCGATGTACCTGGACCGCTACGTCCTCTACTCCCAGCTCGCCCTGGCCCTGCTCATCGGTGTGGCCGTGGACCGGCTGTGGGACACCGCGGGACGGACCGCCCGGCCGACGGCGTCCCGGTCACGGGCCGTGGTGTTCGGCACCGCGGCGGCCGGTGTGGTCGTCGCTCTCCTCCCGGTGACACTCCAGATGCGCACCCCGGACAGCCGCAAGGACGACGTCACCGCGATCGCCGCCCAGGTGCGGACCATGGCGTCGGACGACGCCGGTGTGCTCTTCATGCCGGCACGACGGAGGGAATGGGCCCTCTCCTACCCGGACGATTTCCGGGGCCTGGCCGATCTGGCCCTGCAGCGGGGCCCGAAGGCCGACAACACGCTTGAAGGCACCGAGTTCCCCGCCGACCGGATCCGGGTCCGGCTGCGCGCGTTCGACCGGATCGTGGCGCTCACCGATCCGCCGGGGCAGCCGGAGGACGCGTTTCCCGAGGAGGCGGTCAAGCGGGACATCCTGCGGCAGGAATTCGTCGTCTGCCGCCGCGTGCAGGCCAAGGGTGGCCAGGTCACGCTGTACGCGCGGCCGGGCAGGTGCTGACCCGGCCGCGCCCGGCCACGCGCCGGTCATCCGGCGCCTCTGCGCCGGGCGGGGCGCACACGCGGACGATACGCTGGTGCGAGCAGGGACTGTGATGGTGACTGACGGTTGCTGCGCGGCGGTGGGGCCCGCCGTACCCGAACCGCGGCAGCAGTGCCGCCAACGGTCCCTACTTGCGATGGAGTGTGCCCGCGTACGGGCACCCGGCAGGTAGGAGACGTATGCCCATGGGAGCCCAGCAGCCCCACATGTCCCCCGTACCCACAGGGTCCTGGGGATCCGCGGCGGATGAACCCGACGACGCCGAGGCCGCCATGTCCGTACCCGAGCAACGGGCCGAGCGGTCAGGGCGGCGGTGGTCCGGACGGCGGTCGTCCGGCGGGCAGTGGCCCGTCGTCGCCGTCGTCGCCCTCGGTGGTGTGCTCGGGGCGTGCGGCCGTTACGGGGCTTCGCTGATCTGGACGACTCCGCCGGGCGGCTTCCCCTGGACGACGCTGCTGGTGAATGTCATCGGGTGTGCGGTGATCGGCGTGTTCATGGCGATCATCAGCGATATCCGGTCGGTGCACCGGCTGGTGCGGCCCTTCTTCGGTACGGGGGTGCTGGGCGGGTTCACCACGTTCTCCACGTACGCCGTGGACATCGAGCGGCTCGTGGACGCCGGCCGGGCCGGTACAGGTATCGCGTATCTCGGGCTGACCCTGCTGGCGGCGCTGGCCGCGGTGTGGAGTGCGGTGTGGCTGACGCGCCGCGTGCTGGCGTGGAGGCAGCCATGACGAGGAAGGCCGAGGAGACGCACGAGACCGAGGAGAGCAGGGTGACCGGGGAGGCCAGGGCGACCGAACGGGGTCTGCGCCTGACCGTCCTCATCGGGGAGTCCGACGGCTGGCACCACCGACCCCTCTACGCGGAGATCGTGCACCGGGCACACCGGGCGGGGCTGGCGGGCGCGAGTGTGTTCCGGGGCATCGAGGGGTTCGGCGCCTCGTCGATGATCCACACCCAGCGGCTGCTGTCGCTGAGCGAGGACCTGCCGGTGGCCGTCGTGATCGTGGACACGGAGGAGCGGATCCGCGCGTTCCTTCCGCTCGTCGACGAGGTGATCGGGGAAGGCGTGGTGGTCCTGGACGACTGCGAGGTCATCCACTACCCCGGCCGGAAGGAGAGCCGGTGAACTGGCTGCTGGTGATCGCCGGCGCGGCGATCGGCGCACCACTGCGCTATCTGACCGACCGGGCGGTCCAGTCCCGGCACGACACGGTCTTCCCGTGGGGGACGTTCACGGTCAACGTGGCCGGCTCCCTGGTGCTCGGCCTGCTCACCGGAGCGGTGGCGGCCGGCGCGGCGTCGTCACAGGTGCAGCTCTTCGTGGGTACGGGGCTCTGCGGGGCGCTGACGACGTACTCGACGTTCAGCTACGAGACGCTGCGACTGGCGGAGGACGGGGCGAAGTTCTACGCGGCGGCCAATGTCGTGGCGAGCGTGGTGGCGGGGCTGGGCGCGGTGTTCGCGGGGGTCGCGGTCGCCGATGGGCTGTGGGCGTAGGTCCGTTCGGGACGCAGGCGCGAAGGGGCCGGGGGGCCGGGACGTGCGTCCCGGCCCCCCGGCCCTCGTGCCTCTCACCCGCCAGGCGTCAGACGGCCGTCGCCGATCCGAGCATCGCCGACGCCGCCTCGAGCGGTGTCGGCGCGGTCGCCGGGACGGGCACGTCCGCGGTACGGCAGGTGAAGCCGAGACGGGTCAGCGCGCGGGTCACCTCGCCGGAGGTGAAGTCGCGGCGGTCCTGGCGGGTGATCACCTCGCCGACCTGCTTGACGGGATAGACCCGGCGGCCGATGACCACCGAATCACCTGTGACGGGCTCCGGCTTGATGCCCTTCATCGATTCCATGACCTCGCTCTTGAACAGGTCGAAGGGGAAGCGGGCGATGACGCAGCGCATAGTGCCTCAACGGGGTTGAAGAGAAGGAACGGGATCAGTGGGCCGAGTCCGGCTCAGGCCGCGCGGTTGCCCGAGGACCTGCGCGGCGAACTGCCGCTCCCCCCGCGGGCCGAGGAGGACGACTGCGACGTGGACGTGCCGGCCGACGCGCGGCGCGCCTGTGACGGGCGGCTGCGGCGGCCACGCGACGACGCGCCGCTCCTGGCGCGCTCCGTCACCGGTGCCGTGATGGTGACCGGTACACCCGACGGGGCCTGCGCCCCGGTGATCCGGTTCAGTTCGGCCTCGCCGGAGCGGACCTGGGCGATCTTCGGGGTGATCCCCGCGTCGGCCATCAGGCGGGTCATCTCACGGCGCTGATTGGGCAGCACCAGCGTGACGACGCTGCCGGACTCGCCGGCGCGGGCGGTGCGGCCGCCGCGGTGCAGGTAGTCCTTGTGGTCGCTCGGCGGGTCGACGTTGACGACGAGGTCGAGATTGTCGACGTGGATGCCGCGGGCCGCGACGTTCGTGGCGACCAGCACCGTGACGTGCCCGGTCTTGAACCGCGTCAGGGTGCGGGTGCGCTGCGGCTGCGACTTGCCGCCGTGCAGCGCGGCAGCCCGTACGCCGCTGTTGAGGAGGTGGTCGGTGAGCTTGTCCACGGCGTGCTTGGTGTCCAGGAACATGATCACCCGGCCGTCGCGCGCCGCGATCTCCGTCGTGGTGGCGTACTTGTCGGCGCCGTGGACGTACAGCACGTGGTGCTCCATCGTCGTGACCGCACCGGCCGCCGGGTCGACGGAGTGGACCACCGGGTCGTGCAGATAGCGGCGGACCAGCAGGTCGACGTTACGGTCCAGGGTGGCCGAGAACAGCATCCGCTGGCCCTCGGGCGCCACCTGGTCGAGCAGCTCGGTGACCTGCGGCATGAAGCCCATGTCGGCCATCTGGTCGGCCTCGTCGAGGACGGTGATGGTGACCTGGTCCAGGCGGGCGTCGCCGCGCTCGATGAGGTCCTTGAGCCGGCCGGGCGTGGCGACGACGACTTCGGCGCCGCCGCGCAGCGCGCCGGCCTGCCGGCCGATCGACATCCCGCCCACGACGGTCGCCAGGCGCAGCCTCAGCGACTTGGCGTACGGGGTGAGCGCGTCGGTGACCTGCTGGGCCAGCTCCCGGGTGGGGACGAGAACCAGGGCCAGCGGGGAGCGGGGCTCGGCGCGCCGGCCTGCGGTACGGGCCAGCAGGGCCAGGCCGAAGGCGAGCGTCTTGCCCGAGCCGGTGCGGCCACGGCCGAGGACGTCGCGCCCGGCGAGCGAGTTGGGCAGCGTGGCCGCCTGGATCGGGAACGGCGTGGTCACGCCCTCGGTGGCGAGCGCCGCCAGCAGGGGCGCGGGCAGGTCCAGATCGGCGAACGCCTCGGCGGCGGGCAGCGCGGGGGTGATGGTCTTCGGCAGGGCGAACTCGCCCTGCTTGGCGGCGGGCCGACGGCCGTAACCACCGGAACCGGAACGCGAACCGGCGCCGGAGCGGCCCGGGGCGCCGTAGCGGCTCTGGCCGCCCTGGCCGCTGCCGGCCTGGGAGCGGAAGCCGCCGCTGCGGGAGTAACGGTCGTTCGTGCGAGCTGTGCGGTTCATGCAGAACCCTTCCTCGATATGGCGCGTATCGAGGAATTCGCTGCGGCGGAGCGGCGCAGGAATCGCAAGAACGGGCCGATGAAATGCGTTGACGAAGCCCGGCTGCGAAGAATGAGCCGTGTCCGACACGGATAAACCGTGTCCGTCACAGGGACTGGGGGGCGGCGCACGGTGGCGGGCCCGGAAAAAGCAACGAGCTGGGGCCCGCACCCCAAGGTGCGGGCCCCAGCTGCGCAAGTGCGTGTCAGCGCGTCAGCGCCGGAGCATTCGCAGGATCACGCGGGGGTGATGTTCTCCGCCTGCGGGCCCTTCTGGCCCTGCGTGACGTCGAAGTTCACCTTCTGGCCCTCCTGCAGCTCACGGAAGCCGCTTGCGGCGATGTTCGAGTAGTGGGCGAAGACGTCAGCGCCGCCACCGTCCTGCTCGATGAAGCCGAAGCCCTTTTCCGCGTTGAACCACTTAACGGTGCCAGTAGCCATGTTTTGTCTCCTTCTGGGGCAGTGCCCGGGGATCCGCACTGTGCGGAACCCGCGTCGCCGCGATGATTACCCCGTCCGGAATAAGAATGCCGGAAATACAAAAGCGCGCCCACCGGCACATTACGTCGGCGAGAGCACTTGGAGTTTTGGGAACCACAACTGCAACTGAGATCCACACTAGCACGATGGAGCCGTCCGGGCGCGGCAAGTAATTACACTCCGTCCGGTGTGTCATAAACCCTCATCGCGCATTGGATAAAATTCTGCGCTTGCGACAGCAGATATTCTGTCCCGCGGACCGGTCTCAGGACCCCGCACCCGCCCCGCCGGCCGAACCCGCCGTGGGCCGGCGCAGCTCCGCGTTGAGGCGCAGCGCCTCCTCCAGCTGGTCCTCCAGGATGACGATGCGACAGGCCGCCTCGATCGGCGTGCCGCCGTCGACGAGCTCGCGGGCGCGAGCCGCGATACGCAACTGGTACCGGGAGTAGCGGCGGTGGCCGCCCTCGGACCGCAGGGGCGTGATCAGGCGGGCGTCACCGATCGCCCGGAGGAAGCCCGGCGTGGCGCCGATCATCTCCGCGGCACGCCCCATGGTGTAGGCGGGGTAGTCGTCGTCATCGAGTCGGTCGGCGGCTTGCGGAGGGGTATCTGCGGGCATTTGCACCTCTTCCGGGCCCGCGGCGAGAGACATCGGAAGTGTCTCTGATTTCGTTGACCGAAAAAGAAACTCTCATGGTGCGAGCCATCATCTCTAGCATAGCCGCGACAGATTTCCCGGGCCTGTCAGGTGAAATTATCTGCCTGCCGGACAGGGGGCGCCCCGGAGCGCGACGGACCGCCGTACGCCTCCCCGCACGCGTCCCGGTACGCCTGTCCGCCCGCGTCCCCGTACGCCGGTCCGCACACCCGGTCGGACACACTGACCGGACGGTCAGTTGATGGCGACCCGGCCGACGGCCATAATGAACGCGTAGCCCTTCACGCATCCCCCGTCGTGAAGGGCTACGACTCGTTGCGGGCCCGCGTGGACGTACCAAGATTTCACGGGCAAGGGACTCCCCTCGTGGTCCCTTGCCCATGTTTTTTCGAGTTAACAGTGACGTAGAGTGTTTGCGCAAGCCCGCTCCTGGCACCGGAGCAGGATGTTCCGCTCGGACGGACGCGCGTACGGCGGACGTGGACGTGGGGGCCCCGATGGACAACGGCGAAGAACACGCGCCGGAGCTGCGGACACTGCAGCAGAAGGTCGAGTACATGGTGGAGGAGACCTTCCCCGGCCAGAAGATCTCCGGGCGGGTCTTCGCGGACCTGGTCAAGGAGCGCGGCGGCTCGCTGTCGCACAGCTACTTCTCGAACATCCTCGCCGGGAAGGTCACCCAGCCGTCCGAGGAGATCCTCAAGGCCCTAGGGCTGGGCTTCGGCGTCGACTGGCGCTTCTTCAAGGAGGAGTCCGAGGTCGTCGACGATGTCGTCGCGGGTCTGCGGTTCCTCGCGAAGCGGCGCACCGGGGAGATCAGCGGGCTGGCCGGCCGTGGCCTGGACGACGACGGTCTTCCGCCGGAGCTCCTGCAGTTCGCGCTCTCGCTCCTGGAGGACGCGAAGGACCGCCGGGGCGACGCAACCGACGGCCGGTCGGAGCAGTAGACCTCATGTCCTTGCGTGCGCTGCGGAAAGAGTGCGAGACCGGGCTGGCCGACCTGCCCATTCCCGCTCCGTTCTCCGTCGCCGGCCTGGTGGCGAACATGGAGGCGGCCCGCGGGCGCACCATCGTGCTGCACGAAATGCCCGACCGGCTGGCGCGGGTGAACGCCGCCTGCGGGCTGCGCCTGGCCTCCGGCCGGACCAGTTTCGTGCTCTACCGGCGGCGCCCGACCGCGTACCAGACGCAGCACGTCATCCTGCACGAGCTGTGCCACGAGTGGTTCGACCACGGCACCTCGCTCGACGCGGAGCAGCTCCAGCGGCTGCTGCCCGTCTTCGACACGTCCCTGATCTCCCGGGTCCTCGACTCCGGTGTCGCGGACGCACTGCGGGCGGGCGACGGCACGGTGCAGGCACGCGCCCAGTACGACACCCATGACGAGCGGGTCGCCGAGTTCGGCGCCTCGCTCATCCCCCGTATGGCCAGGGACGTGACCAGCGACGACATGATGGGCCGCCTCACCAACTCGCTCTCCCGCCCCTTCGCGCACCGCCGTCGCCGCGTCCTGTTCCGCCGGACCTGACCACCCGGTCCCGCCGCCCCCCTCCAGCTGTCCCCCCACCCAGAGGAATTTCGCCGTGACCCCGCTCGACCTCGCCGGCTATCTCATAGCCGGCCTGATGACGGCCGTCGCCGTGTGGCGCATGCCGGCCGCCCTGTGGGGCGACGAGGAGGACAAGCGTCGCCGGGCCCTGTGGGGCTGCTACGCCGGATTCGCCGCCGCCCTGTGGACCAAGACCCGGGTCGTCCGGATCGGACTCAACGACAGCCCGGTCACCGACCTTTCGGTCCTGATCAAGCACTACACCGCGACCGTCGCGATCCTGGCGATCCTCAGCTACATCGTCGCCATCTACGGCCAGTACCCCGACGCCGGTGACATCCCGCGGCACGTACGGTTCGCCCGGACGATCCAGCAGGTGGCGGCGAAGGCGTCCGTCGCCACGCTGGTCCTGCTGACGGTGCTCTTCTTCACCGTCGTCGACCGTTCCGTACCGTCGGACCGTTTCGTCTCCGACCACGCAGGCCAGTGGGGCGCCACGCTGTACATGAGCGTGTTCTACCTCTACCTGGGTGCCGCGTCCGCGGTCTGCGCGTACCAGTGGGCGCTGGCCACCGCCGGCGCCCGGCTGCGCCATCTGCGGGTGGGGCTCGGCATGATGACGTTCGCGATGTTCATCGGGGTCGGCTACACCGTCAGCCGCACGCTGTTCCTGTGGGTCAGCGTCATCGACCGGCCGAGCCCGGCCTTCGCCCTGGAGTTCGACGAGGTCACCGAGGCCGCGCAGATCGTGCTGTTCGCGTTCTTCGCGGTGGGCGCGTCCATCCCCGCCCTCAGCAAGGGCGGGCGCCGCGCGAAGCTGTGGCGGGCCCAGAGCCGGCTGCACGCCCTCTGGTACGAGCTCATGACCGCGTTTCCCGACCAGCCGTTCGAGCCGCCGCGGTCACTGCGCCGCGAACTGACCCGGTTCGACACCCCCGCCGATCTGCGGATCGACCGGTGGGCCGCCGACATCGCGGACGCGGTCGAGAAGCTGCGCCACTACGTACCGGACGACCTGCTGCCGGCCGCCGAGGCCGCGGCCGCCGCCGATACGCCGGACCCCGCGAAGTCCGGACCGCTCGCCGACGCCTACTGGATCAAGGCCGCCCTGACGGCCAGGAACGCCGGCGCCCCCGCAGGGCCGGCCGGGGCGGTCGGCACGCAGCACGCCACCGACCAGGACGGCGAAGTGGCGTGGCTGGTGCAGGTGGCGGCCGCGTACCGAACGATCACCGACGACCGGGCCCGGCGCGTCCTGGTGTCCCTCACCGACCTGGAGAAGACGGCGTGACGTCCACCATCGATCCCACCCTCGACTCCACCGTCGGCGCCCGGGTGCCGGCCGCCCGCAGGGTCACGGACGTGCTCCAGCCCCGCAACGTCCTGCTGGTCGGCATGCTCGCCATCGGACTGGCCGCCGCGGGCCACTGGACCGGTCTGCTGTGGGGCCTGCTCGGCGCCCTGTGCGCGGGGCTCGTCCCGGCCGGCTACATCGAGTGGGAGCGGGGGCGCGGCACCTGGGGCGACCGGCATGTCGTCGACCGTACGAAGCGTGCACCGATCTTCTTCGTCATCCTGGGCTCGATCGGTGCCGGCTCGGTCGTCATGGTCCTCGGGCACGCGCCGACCGGGATCCTGGTGGCGATGCTGGCGCTGTGGGCGATGACGGTCGTCCTGCTCGCCGTCAACACCGTCTGGAAGATCTCGGTGGACGCGTCGGTCGCCTCGGCGGTCGTCGCGCTGCTCGCCGCCGTCCATTCCCCGTGGTGGCTCCTGGCGTACGCGATGACGGCCGCCGTGTGCTGGTCACGGGTGGCGCTCGGGTATCACACCGCCGCACAGGTGGTGGCGGGAGCGTCGCTGGGCGCGGCGACGGCGGGCGCGTTCCTGCTCGTCTGACGGCCGTCCGGTCACCGGTGCTTCTCCCGGCGCATCCCCGGTTGCGTAACGTCAGGCATGCCCAAATAGTCGTGTACCGACGGACTTTTACGGACTGAAGCGTCCTGCGGTACGGGGCCGGGACGGCGCTTCACGTGCCCCGGGAGGGATTCGTGGGCGACGCCATCGGCCAGATGCCCAGCTCGGCGGCTGGTATCGCCATCGGCCCCAGGAGATCAGCATGACCACAGCCGCCGCATCGGGCACACCTGCCGCTCCGGTCACGCCGGACTTCGCGGACCGCACCGACTTCGAGAACGCCGACCGGGGCTTCGTGGCCGGCCCGTCGTCCACGACCATCACCACCGACGACGGACGCATGGTGTGGGACTTCACCGCCACCGCTTTCCTGGAAGGGGACTGCCCGGACAGCGTCAACCCGAGCCTGTGGCGGCAGTCCCAGCTGTGCGCCCGCGCCGGCCTGTACCGGGTGACCGACGGCATCTACCAGATCCGCGGCTTCGACATGTCGAACATGACCCTCATCGAGGGCGACACCGGTGTGATCGTCGTCGACCCGCTCGCCTCCGCCGAGACCGCCGCGGCCGGCCTCGCGCTCTACCGCGAGCAGCGCGGCGACCGCCCGGTCACCGGCGTGCTCTTCACCCATTCGCACCTCGACCACTTCGGTGGCGTCCACGGCGTCATCGGCCGGGCCGAGCAGGTCGACGGCGTACCGCTCCTCGCCCCGCAGGGCTTCACGGAGCACTCGGTCACCGGGAACGTGTACGCCGGTACGGCCGGGCTGCGGCGCGACGCCTACTGCTCGGGCACGAACCTCGACCGCGGCCCCACCGGTCTGGTCGGGACGGGCCTCGGCTTCACCACCTCCACCGGAACCCCCGGTCTCCTCCCGGCGACCATCGAGATCACCGGCACCGGACAGGTCGAGACGGTCGACGGCGTGGTGTTCCACTTCCAGCTGACGCCCGGCACCGAGGCACCCTCGGAGATGAACTTCCATCTGCCCGAACACCGCGCCCTGTGCATGGCCGAGAACGCCACCCACACCCTGCACAACATCCTGTCGCTGCGCGGCGCCGTGGTCCGCGACGCCCGGACCTGGTCCCGCTGCCTCGACGAGGCCGTCCAGCTCTTCGGCTCCGAGAGCGACGTCCTCTTCGCGTCCCACCACTGGCCCACCTGGGGCACGGAGCGGCTCACCGCGTTCCTGTCCGAGCAGTGCGACCTGTACGCCTTTCTGCACGACCAGACCCTGCGCCTGGCCAACCAGGGCCGCACCGCCACCGAGATCGCCGAGGTGATCGAACTGCCGCCCGGCCTCGCCCGCTCCTGGCACGCCCGCGGCTACTACGGTTCCGTCAGCCACAACGTGAAGGCGATCTACCAGCGCTACCTGGGCTGGTACGACGGCCACCCGTCCTCGCTGTGGGAGCACCCGCCGACCGAGTCCGCCCGCCGGTACGTCGACTGCATGGGTGGTGTCGACGCGGTGGTCGCCCGCGCCGGGGAGTACGTCTCCGACGGCGATCTTCGCTTCGCGGCCCAACTGCTCAAGCACGCGGTCTTCGCACAGCCCGACCACACCGGGGCCAAGGACCTGCTCGCCCGGACCTTCGAGCAGCTCGCCCAGGGTGCCGAGAACGCGATCTGGCGCAACTGCTACCTCATGGGCGCCCTCGAACTGCGCCAGGGCGTCACCGGGACCGCCCCCTCCGCCGGAAGCGTGCCCGCCGCGCTGAGCGTCGAGCAGATCTTCGACTCGCTCGCCATCCGCATCAACGGCCCCGAGGCATGGGATCACCGGGCCACTCTGGACTGGCGATTCACCGATCTGGACGAGCAGTACCGCACCAGCCTGCGCAACGGTGTCCTCGTGCCGACGAGAATGGATCCGGCGGAGGCCGCCGTCGGCTTCGAGGGTGCCCCGGGATTCGAAGACACCCCCGCCGACGTGACGTTCACCCTGACCCGGCCGCAGCTGCTGGACCTGCTGGCCGGGAAGGGGCTCGACACCATCGCGTACACCGGGGACATCGGCGCGCTCCGGACCCTGGTCTCGGTCCTGGACTCCACCGACCCGGACTTCCCCATCGTGACGCGCTGACCGCGCCCGACCCGGTGTTCCCGCTCCTTACGCTCCGGTGACGTGTCCGTACGGCGTCGGAGCGGAGCGCGCCCGGAGATCTAACGTGGCGTCATGCGCGTACTGCTCACCGGCGGAGCCGGGTTCATCGGGGGACACATCGCCGAGGCGCTGGTCGCGCGCGGCCATGAGGTGGTCGTGTTCGATGCGCTGCTGGAGTCAGCGCACGGTGGGGGTGCCCGCAGCGGCCGGGAAGGAATGATCGTCGCCGATGTACGGGACCGGGACGCCGTGGCCGATGCGCTGCGGGGCGTCGACGCGGTGTGCCACCAGGCCGCGATGGTCGGCCTGGGCAAGGACTTCGCGGACGCCCCTGAGTACGTCGGCTGCAACGACCTGGGGACGGCGGTCCTGCTGGCGGAGACGGCCGGCGCCGGGGTGCGCGATCTGGTGCTCGCCGGGTCGATGGTCGTGTACGGCGAGGGGCGGTACGACTGTCCCCGGCACGGGCAGGTCCGGCCCGGTCCGCGAGCCGTGGACGATCTGGCGGCGGGCCGGTTCGAACCTCGCTGCCCACGCTGCGGGAACGAGTTGACTCCGGGCCTGGTCACCGAGGACGCGCCGGCCGACCCGCGCAACGTGTACGCGGCGACGAAGCTCGCCCAGGAACATCTCGCCGCCGCGTGGGCGCGGGCGACGGGCGGCCGGGCGACGGCCCTGCGCTACCACAACGTGTACGGGCCGGGGATGCCGCGCGACACCCCGTACGCGGGTGTCGCGTCCTTCTTTCGCTCGTCGCTGGCCCGGGGCGAGGCACCGCAGGTCTTCGAGGACGGCCGCCAGCGGCGGGACTTCGTCCACGTACGCGACGTGGCGGCCGCCAACGCGGTGGCGCTGGAGGCCGTGCGGGAACGGCCGGCCGGCAGCTTCACCGCGTACAACACGGGCAGCGGCGAACCGCACACGATCGGCGAGATGGCCACGGAACTGGCCTGCGCGCACGGGGGCCCGGCACCGGAGATCACCGGTGGGTACCGGCTCGGGGACGTACGCCATGTGACGGCGGACTCGCGCCGGCTGCGGGAGGAGCTGGGCTGGCGGCCGGAGGTGGGGTTCGCGGAGGGGATGAAGGAGTTCGCGGGAGCGGAGCTGAGGACGGGTCCGGCGGGCGGTCGAGGACGGCCCGCTCACGCCTGAGCGGCCGCCGGGAGGGTGACCTCGAAGCAACAGCCGCCCGTGACGTTGCGGACCTCCGCCCGGCCGTCGTGCGCCTCCACGATGCCGCGGACGATCGCCAGCCCGAGCCCAGCACCGGCGGGTGGCGTACGGGCGTGGCTGCCGCGCCAGCCCGTGTCGAAGACCCTCGGCAGGTCCTCCTCGGGGATGCCACCGCAGCCGTCCGTCACCGACAGCACCACCCCGCCGTCGGCGCGGCGAGCGGCCACCGCGACCGTGCCGTCGGCCGGGGTACGGCGGATCGCGTTGATCAGGAGGTTGCCCAGGACCCGGCTCATCTCCTTGCTGTCGACCTCCACCGGCACGGCGTCGATACGGTCGCCGACGAGCCGTACCCCGTGCTCGCGCGCCAGCGGGTCCGCGCCCGCGAGAGCGTCGCCGACCAGGTCGTACGCGGAGATGCGGGTGGGGGTGAGGGTGAGCGATCCGGCGTGGATCCGGGAGAGTTCGAAGAGGTCGCCGACCATGTCGTTCATGCGTTCCACCTCGGTCCGTATCTGCCGCAGGTAGCGGCCGGAGTCGGCGGCCATGCCGTCCTCCAGCGCCTCGGACATGGCCCGCAGCCCGGCGAGCGGGGTCCGCAGATCGTGCGAGATCCATGCGACGAGCTCACGGCGCGACGTCTCCAGTGCGCGTTCGCGCTCCCGGGAGCTGTCGAGCTTGGCGCTGGTGGCCGCCAGTTCCTTTGCCAGGTAGGAGAGTTCGGCGGTCGCCTGCTCCTCGGGGGCGGCGAACGTACCGCCGTCGCCGAACGAACGGGCCGCGAGCGCCAGGTCCCGGCTCCGGGCCGCGACCCAGCGGCCGAGCAGCATCGCGGTGGCGAGGGACACCACGGCGGCCATGGCGACGACGGTCGTGACGACGGTCAGATCGTGCGCCGACAGGAACATCGCCCAGGCGACCGCGAGGGTCCCGGCGAGCATCGCGGTCACGGCGACGGCGGCGACGACGGCCAGCGACACGACGAGCGAACGGTGCCGGAAGAGGCGCAGGACCAATGCACCGAGAAGCCCGGCCGCTGCGGCGCCCAGGAACGCGAAGAGCGCGATGAGGAGGAGGTCGGTCATGAGGGGTCCGCATCGGTGGTCGGGGCGCCCGGCGGGGCGGTTCTCGTTCCGTCCGGGCGGGTCGGGGCCAGGGCCGGGTCCAGGCGGTAGCCCACACCCCACACCGTCTGGATCAGCTGCGGACGGGCCGGATCCGTCTCGACCTTGCCGCGCAGCCGCCGCACATGGACCGTCACCGTCGACAGGTCCCCGAAGTCCCACCCCCAGACCTCCCGCATCAGTTCCTCCCGGGTGAACACCCGGCCGGGATGGCGCAGGAAGAAGGTCAGGAGGTCGAACTCCCGGAGGGTGAGGGCGAGCTCGCGGCCGTCCCGCACCGCGCGGCGGGCGACGGGATCGAGACGGAGCCCGGCGCACTCCAGCGGGGCCCGGGCGTCATCCGCGTCGGGCGCCGTTCCCCGGCCCCGGCGGAGCACCGCGTCGACGCGCAGCACGAGCTCGCGCGGGCTGAACGGCTTGGTGACGTAGTCGTCCGCGCCCGTCTCCAGGCCCAGGATGCGGTCGTCCTCGTCGCCGCGTGCGGTCAGCATGATGACCGGCACACGGCCGTGCGCCCGCATCCTGCGGCAGACCTCGAAGCCGTCCATGCCGGGCAGCATCAGATCGAGGACGACCAGGTCCGGGCGGCGCGCCGTGAAGCACTCCAGCGCCGCCGGACCGTCGCCGGCCCGCCGGACGTCGTAACCCGCCCGCTCCAGATAGCCGACCACCACCTCGGCGACCGTCGGATCGTCGTCCACGACGAGGACATGGCCACGCGGGACACCGGGGTCGGTGCCGCCGGAACCCGGGGCGTCCGGGATGTTCTCCATACAGCCACTTTGGCATCCCGGTCGCCGGGAGAGCCGGTCGGCCGTCCGCCGAAGGGCCGACGTCCGGCTTTCGTAAGAACCTGAAGCCCGAAATGCCGGTTTTTGCTCCGTAGGGTGAGCGAGGTGACCGACTCCCTCCACACTCAGTCCCCGCGCGCCGATGTGATCCTGCCCTGTCTGAACGAGGCCGCGGCGCTGCCCCGGGTGCTGGCCGGCATCCCGTACGGCTGGCGTGCCATCGTCGTCGACAACGGCTCCACCGACGGGTCGGCCGACCTCGCCCGCTCCCTCGGGGCGACCGTCGTGCACGAGCCGCGCCGCGGCTTCGGCGCCGCATGCCATGCCGGTCTGCTCGCCGCCGAGGCGGAGTTCGTCTGCTTCTGCGACTGCGACGGCTCCCTCGACCCGGGGCTGCTGCCCGGCTTCGTACGCCGGATCGCCGACGGGGACACGGATCTGCTGCTGGGCCGGCGGCGCCCCGAGGGCCGCGGCGCCTGGCCCCTGCACGCCCGCGCGGGGAACCTGGCGCTCGCCCGCATGCTGCGCCGCCGGACGGGCCTGCGCCTGCACGACCTCGGTCCGATGCGGGCCGGGCGCCGGGCGGACCTGCTGGCACTGGACCTCACCGACCGGCGCAGCGGCTACCCGCTGCAGATGGTGGTACGCGCGTCGGACGCCGGGCTGCGGGTCGCGGAGACGGATGTCCCGTATCTCCCGCGCACCGGCAGATCCAAGGTGACCGGCACCTGGCGGGGAACGTGGCAGGCGGTACGCGACATGCGCGCCGTCCTGCGCGAGCCGCCGGAACGGACCTCGGCACGGGCGGTACGCCCGGGGGCGCCCCGATGAGAGTGGCGCCCGCCCACCGCGGCGTCGCGCCGGGTCGCACCACGCTCCTCGTGATCGCCAAGGAACCGCTGCCCGGCCTCGTCAAGACGCGGCTGACCCCGCCCTTCACCCCCGCCGAGGCCGCGCAGCTCGCCGAGGCCGCGCTCAGTGACACGCTGCGCACGGTGCTCTCGCTGCCGGCCCGGCGGCGCGTGCTCGTGCTCGACGGACGGCCCGGTCCCTGGTTGCCGCCCGGCATCGAAGTCGTCGCGCAGTGCACCGGCCGGCTCGACGAGCGGCTTGCGGCGGCGTTCGGCGGCTGCGCCGGACCGGCGCTGCTCATCGGCATGGACACTCCTCAGATCACCACCGCCGATCTGACGCCCGCCCTCTCCCCGGACGCCTGGGACGGGTGCGACGCCTGGTTCGGGCCCGCCGACGACGGCGGCTTCTGGGCGCTGGGCCTGGCCGCACCCGACCCGGACCTGGTGCGCGGCGTGCCCATGTCCACCCCGGAGACCGGCGCCGTCCAGCGGCGCCGGCTCGTCGACGCGGGGCTGACCGTGCGTGATCTGCCGCCGCTGCGGGACGTGGACACCGCGGCGGACGCCGCGCACGTCGCAGCTGCCGCACCGCACGGACAGTTCGCCTCGACCCTCGCCCGGCTGACCGGGGCGGCGAGCCGATGAGCGGGACGGTGCCGAACCGCTCGGTGCTGACTCCCGTGCCCCCGGACAACCGGCACCCGGACACCGCGCACCCCGGCACCGCGCATCCGGACATCGCGCATCCGGACATCGCCGCGTGGAGCACCGACCCGTACGCCGACGCGCTGCGCAACGGCCACGGGCCGCTCTTCCTCCGCCGCGCGGACGGCTGGCTGCTCCCCCTGGACGTCGAGCGCTGGTGCGGCGGAGCCGACGCCGCCGACCGGTCCGCGCTGCGCCGCTGCGAAGGGCCGGTCCTCGACATCGGCTGCGGGCCCGGCCGCCTCGTCGCGGAACTGGCCGCCCACGGCCACCGTGCGCTCGGCATCGACGTCAGCGAGACGGCCGTCGCCCACACACTGCGGATCGGCGGCTCGGCGCTGCGCCGTTCCGTCTTCGACCCGCTGCCCGGCGAGGGCCGCTGGGGCACCGTCCTGCTCATCGACGGCAACATCGGCATCGGCGGCGACCCGCACGGCCTCCTGCTGCGCACCGCGGAGCTGCTCGCGCCCGGCGGTCTGCTCATCGCGGAGACCGTGTCGCCGGACATCGACGAGCGGGTCCAGGTCCGGTTGTACGACGGCCGCCGCGCACCCGACGGGGTCGGCGGACCGGACTGTGCCGATGCCGGGCATTTCCCGTGGGCCCGGATCGGCACCCCTGCCCTGCTCCGGTACGCGCGGCCGAACGGCTGGCTCCCGGCCGATCAGTGGGTGGCGGACGGCCGCCCCTTCGTCGCCCTGCGCCGCGACCGGAGGGTCCGGACCGTGAGCCAGAGCGCCGACACCGCGAACAGCGCGGCCGTGATCAGCAGCCAGTTCCCGAGGAAGACGTCGGGGGACAGTCCGCTCGCCGGCTCGTAGTGCTTCGCCTGCCGGGTGATCAGCGGGAACCACATCAGCAGGAGCAGCCCGGACAGGAAGGCCGGTACGCGGACGAAGTTGACCAGGCCGGAGCGCGGCCCGAGCGCCACGCGTACGACGCGGTCCACCGTCGCGTACACCGGCAGCAGCACCAGATCGTGCAGCAGCGCCGACCCGACGAACCACACCACCACGCCGAACGTGTCCCCCTCCAGCAGCCGCACCCCCGCATAGCCCGCGAGCGCGAACGTGGCGGCCAGCAGGACGAATTGCAGCGGCCCTTCCCCGTACCAACGCCTGAGGACCGCCCCCGGCCCGGTCGCCTTCGTGCGCTTCGTCCGCTCTCCGGCGCGCTCGCCGCTCCGTCTCATCACAGCTCTCCGAACGTCAGCCGGGTCACCCATTTGGTGTTCAGCACACCGGGCGCGGCCGGCACGATGATCCGTGCCGGAAACCCGTGATCCGGCGACAGCGTCTCGCCGTTGACCTCCAGCGCCAGCAGCGAGCGCGGGTCGCGTACCTGGTTGTCCCGCAGCGCCGCCTTGCGGAACGGCCCGCTGCGCTGCACCGACTCGACGAGCACTCCCGGCGGCCGGTCCGGATACCCCGCGAGCGCCGCCAGGTCCCGCAGCCGCACCCCGCGCCACCACTGGTCCGAGGTCGACCAGCCCTCCACGCAGGCGATCGGCAGCGCCGCGCTGTACTGGTCCATGGCCAGCAGCTGTTCCCGGGTGAACGTGAGCTCCCCGGCAGGGCCTTGGACGGTCAGCCGCCACCGTTCCCCCGTGTCGGCCGGGGTGACCCGGACGGACGCGGCCGTCTTGTTGATCTGGAACCCGTTGGGCCCCGATCCGGGGTCGGCGACCCCGCGCGGGGTGAGGAGAGCGGTGCTCCGCAGCGCGTCGAAACTCCGGCCCACCGAGGTGACCAGCAGGAGCAGCGATCCGGCGCCCACCATGGCGAACGCGCCACGCCGGGAGATGGTGGGCTCGTCCGGTGCGGGGGCAGCCAGCTCATCCACTTCACCGCGCAGTTCCCCGTTGCGCAGCACCCGTACGGCCCGTGGGAGCTTCAGCCCGACGTGGGCGACGAACCCGGTGAAGAACACCCACGCGCCGTAGAAGTGCAGCGGATAGAACGACCCCGGGAACACGTACTCCAGCTGGATGTTGAGCAGACCCGTGACGAACTCGAACAGCGCGCCGCCGACGAGCAGCAGCAACGAGACCCGTTCCAGCGCATGCCCCACCGACCGGGCCGGCGGCAGCGCGAAGAGTTTCGGGATCACCGACCACAACTTCGCCAGCAGAACCGGTACGAGCACGATGCCGCCCGTGACATGCACTCCCTGGTCCAGCCGGTACAGCCAGTGCGGCCCGGTCGGCCAGGCGAAGAGGTAGAACCCCAGCAGCCCCTTGCCCGGCGTCTTGTCGTTGACCGCGGCGAGATCCGGGTTGTACGCGGCGTACGACAGCAGACCCGTCACGAAGACCAGCGTCAGCCCGACGAGGAGGACGAGACCGAGCACCGCCGTGAACCGGACACCGCGCACCGGACTGCGCCAGAACCCGGGCGCGGAAGGCAGCCGTTCCCGGACCCGGGACCCATCCGGGAACGAGGGGAACGGGATGCGGGATGCTCTGCCGTGACGTGTGTCGCCCATGCCCCGAAGCTATGTCCGGGCTGCCGGGCCCGGGCCCGCACGACTCCTGACGAAACGCTGACGTCACTCCCCGCGACGGCCAACCGGGCCAAGATCTCCGGGCCTGATCTGACAGTTCGGTGACGCGACCCGGTGGCACCGCCCGCAGCCGCCCCACCCTGCATAGCGTGCCTGCGTGAAGACCGAGGAACGCACCACCGGCCACCACCCCCCGCAGCAGCGCACCACCGGCCGCCGCGGCGATCTGATCGCCGCCGCCGCGGGTGTCCTGCTCGTCACCGCAGCCGTGCTGATCGGGCGCGCGATCCAGGACGCCCACGGAACCCTGGTCGCCCACTGGCCGCCCCTGCTGGCGTCCTGGTATCCGCACACCGGCCCCGGCACCCCGGCCGCCGTCGTCGTCGCTGCGGCCGTCGTCGCGTACGGGCCGGGCCTCGCCGACCGGCTGCCGTGGCGGGGCCTGCTCGCCACCGCGTGGGCCGCCTCCCTGGCCTGGATCCTCTCACTGGCGATGATCGACGGCTGGAGCCGGGGCATCGCCGAACGGCTCACCACGAAGCACGAATATCTCCAGGTCATCGGCCGGTTCGGCGACATCGAGGCGGCCCTGCACGGCTTCACCAGCCACATCCTGAGCGGCCGTCCGGACAACTGGCCCGCGCATGTCGCCGGTCATCCGCCGGGCGCCACGCTCACTTTCGTCCTGCTGGACCGGATCGGACTCGGCGGCGGCGGATGGGCCGGTGTCTGGTGCATCGTGCTCGGCGGCTCCGCGGTGGTCGCCGCGCTGATCGCGGTGCGCGCCCTGACCGACGAACGCCTGGCGCGGCGCGCCGCGCCGTTCCTCGTCCTCGCGCCGATGGCGGTCTGGACGGGGGCCTCGGCGGACGGCTACTTCGCCGCGGTCGCCGCATGGTCGGTCGCGCTCCTCGCCCTGGCGGCGACGCGCCGGCCCCACAGCCCCCGCCCGGCCGCTGCCGCCGCCCTCGGTTCCGGCCTGCTCTACGGCCTGACCTGCTACCTCTCGTACGGTCTGACGCTCATCGCGCTCCTGCTCCTCACCGTCCTCCTGCTGGCCCGCACGGCCCGCCCCGTGCCCCTCTTCCTTCTCGGGGCGCTCGTCGTCCCCGTCGCGTTCACCCTGGCGGGCTTCAACTGGTGGGAGGGGTACCGGCTGCTGGTCGAGCGGTACTACCAGGGGGCGGGCGGGATCCGTCCGTACTCCTACTGGGTCTGGGCGAACCTCGCGGCCACCACGGTCTCCGCCGGTCTCGCCACGGTCGCCGGCCTCCGCCGGGCCGCGGCCGGCGCCCCGGGATCCGTACGCGCCCTGCGCACCGGCACCACCTCCGCCCGGCACCAGCTGATCCTCCTCACCCTGGCCGCGCTCCTCGCCCTCCTCGTCGCGGACCTGTCCGGGATGAGCAAGGCGGAGACGGAACGCATCTGGCAGCCGTTCGTCCTCTGGCTCCTGCCCGCCGCCGCGCTGCTTCCCCCGGACACCCGACGTGGCTGGCTGATCGCGCAGGCCGTCGTCGCCCTGTTGGTCAACCACCTGCTCTGGACGGGGTGGTGACGGAGTACCACATGGCCGAACAAGGTCCTTGAACCGA
Source organism: Streptomyces sp. NBC_01717 (assembly GCF_036248255.1). Lineage (NCBI taxonomy): Bacteria > Bacillati > Actinomycetota > Actinomycetes > Kitasatosporales > Streptomycetaceae > Streptomyces > Streptomyces sp. NBC_01717. Next base: position 4,647,523 of record NZ_CP109178.1, read on the forward strand.
TCGCTCACCGGGTACAGGTGACCCGTGCCGACATTCGAGATCACCACAGCGAGCGCCGACGACATCGAGATGCTGGGGGAGTGGGCCCACGCCGAGGGCTGGAACCCGGGCCGGACCGACGGCCACGCCTTCTTCGCCACCGACCCGCGCGGCTTCCTCATCGGCCGGCTCGACGGTGCGCCCGTGTCCTCCGTCTCCGTCGTCCGGTACGGCTCCGGCTTCGGGTTCCTGGGCTTCTACCTCACCCGCCCGGAACTTCGCGGCCAGGGTTACGGCATCCAGGTCTGGCGCGCCGGAATGGACCGGCTCGCCGGGCGCAACGTCGGGCTCGACGGCGTCGTCGCCCAGCAGGCCAACTACCGGAAGTCCGGATTCCGCTCTGCCTGGACGAACATGCGGTGGGTCGGCCGGCCGGCCGCGGACATCGGCGCACCGCCCGGCATCACGCTCGCCGACGCCCGCTCGCTCCCCTTCGACCGGCTGGCCGTCTACGACCGGCGCTTCTTCCCCGCCGAGCGCGACAGCTTTCTCGCCCCGTGGATCGCCGCACCCGGACGCACCGCCCTCGCCGCCCTCGATGACGACGGGGAGTTGCGAGGGTTCGCCGTGATGCGCCCCTGCCGTACGTCGTCACGCATCGGCCCCCTCCACGCCTCGTCGCCCGAAGTGGCCGCCGCCCTGATGAGCGCCTTGTCCGCCACCGCACCGGACACCGAGATCGCCGTCGACGTACCCGGCATCAACCCGGCGGCGGTCACGCTCGCCGAACAGCTGGGTCTCGCACCGTCGTTCGAGACGGCCCGTATGTACACGGGCTCGATGCCGGACGTCGACCACACCGGGCTGTTCGGCATCACCAGCCTGGAGCTCGGCTGACCGCGGAACCCTAGCGCCGGAGCCTCTCCAGCACCCGGTCGCGGAGCAGTTCGTACTCCTCGCGCAGCCGTACGATCTCCGCCGGCCGGGGTATCACCGTGCCACCCGAGACGATCTCCTCCGGCCCGAACTGCTCCCGCGTGAGGTCGATCTCCACACCCATGCCCAGTCGGTTCCACCAGTGGAAGTCCGTGCGCTCGCCGTGGACCCGGACCTCGCCCCGGATCAGCTCGCCGCCCAGCAGGTCGTTGAGCACCATGGCGGTGACCCCGCACTGGTCGCGGGCCGGATTGCCGGCCGTCCAGTGCGGCCGATGGCCGGGTGTGGCCGTGTCGGCGCCCCAACTGGCGCGGACGGCGGCTTCGATGTCGGCGAGCAGCAGCGGCTTCGAGGACTCCATGACACCGATCCTCGCAGCGACCACTGACAACCCCTCGAGAATGTCCTGCTCCGGGGCCGGCACCGCGATGTCGTCCTTCGCTCCCTGACCGGACTTCTCCAGCACCTCGTCCAGCAGATCATCGAGGCTCCCGCCGGCCGGCAGGGACAGCTCCGCGAGCCGGCGCTCCGATACGTCGATGCCTCGCCCCGCCGCTCCACCGGACCGTCGGTGCACATGAACAGCACCGTCCCCGGAGCGCACTCCACCGGCGTCGTCGCATACCCGCCCTGTGGATCAGCGCGAGCCTCGGCGCGGTACGTCACGAGCGGCGCACGGCCGTGGCGTCGCCCCTGGCACGCAGCCGGTCGTAGTCCAGCGTGCCGTCCGAGGCCGGTGCGTCCAGCGGCAGCCGGAGGGCGGCGTCGACCGCCGCAGGGAGCGCGGACAGCCCCAGCAGACCCCTCACCAGGCCGGTTGTCATCGTGTGCCAGGCCCGGGCCCGGCGGAGCATCGCATGGTCGCTGGCGCGGATCGTCACCAGACAGGAACGGGCACCCGCCCGGCGGGCCCGGGTGGCGAGCGACTGGGAGGCCTGGGGGCTGGTCACACGATCACGGTTGCTGTGCAGCAGAACGACGTCCCGGTCCGCGAGTTGGGTGACCGGATCACCGGGCGGACACCACGGTGCAAGGCCGATCACCCCTCGCACCAGGGGATGCCCGGCCGCGCGCAGGGCGGCCCGGGCACCCATCGAGTGCCCGATGAGCACGACCGGCACATCGCCGAACTCGCGCCGCACGCCGTCCAGCGCACGTACGGCATCGTGCAAGGCATCCTCCCGGGACCCGTTCCACCCGCGGTGTCCGTACCGGACCTCCTGTACCGCCACATCCACCGGCTCGTCCCGGGTCCCACGGACCACACCCCGCGCGAACGGCCGCATACGCAGGGCCGGAAGGTTCAACGGCCCGGGCGGGGGCGGCCCCAGACCCGTCTCGCGTCCGCCGTGCAGAAGGAGCACCGCCGCCGACGGTGGTCGCCGATCCGCCATACGTACCTCCTGGTAGCGGAAGCCACCACCGTACCGAGCATGCTGTACCCAGACATCGCCGAACGCCGTACACCCGTCGCGCACAAGGGGACCCACCATGGGATCGTCACCACAAGTCGGCCAGTCCGTACCGGACTTCACACTGCCGGGCGGAACGCTCACCGGAGACACGTTCGAACGCAGCGACTACACGCTCTCGGCCGCCCGCGGCCGTACCGTCGTCCTCGCCTTCTACCCCGGCGACAACACGACCGTCTGCACCAAGCAGCTCTGCTCGTACTCCTCCGGCATGGAGACCTTCACCGGTCTCGACGCGGAGGTCTGGGGAATCAGTCCACAGGGTGTGGACAGCCATGAGTCGTTCGCCCGTACATATGGTCTGCGGATGCCGCTGCTCGCGGACACCGGGCGGGAGATCGCCCGGGCGTACGGGATCACGGCGCCCGGGATCGGGGTGCGCCGAGCCGTGTTCCTGATCGGGCCGGACGGAGTGCTGCGGTGGAAGCATGTCGCGGTCCTCGGGGCCACCTTCCAGTCCCTGGACACGCTCGCCGAGCACATCGCCGGCATCAAGGGCCGGACGGTCGGCTCGGCTTCACCCACTCCCGAGCAGCCGGGCGACGACGGCAGGACCGGGACCACCGGCTGACGGCGTCACCCACCCCACGTGCCCGGCGGTGAGCAGGAGGCCGCCGGGCACGGCTGTGTCCGGGCCCCGGCCACAGCCTGCGGGAGGGCGCTGCGGACGGTCCGTGACAGGTGCCCCCGCAAGCGGCGGAAGTCTCCGGTTAAGGTAATGAGACGTTAAAGAGATCGCCAAGTGCGTCGCTGTGCCGTCGTGCGCCTCGGGAGGAAGCCATGGGAACCCACCGGACCACGCTGCCCGGAGTCGGTGTGCAGTACGACTACACCACCGAGTCGGGACAACACATTTCGGTCGTCGTCCACCACGACGGGCGGCGGTTCATCGGCTTCTACGAGCACGACGATCCGGATTCGTGTCAGCTCTCCGTGCCGCTGACTCCACAGGAGGCCACCGCGCTCGCGCATCTCATCGACGCCGCGCCCATCGATGCCGTACGGACCGAGGGAATCGATCTCGTCACCGAGCACATACCGCTCGGGTCGCGCTCCCCTTACGGGGGGCGGCTGCTCGGGGACACCCGGGCGCGGACGCGGACAGGGGCGTCGATCGTGGCCGTGCTGCGGACACACAGTGCGCACCCGTCGCCGGGGCCGGACTTCCGGCTGGCCATCGGGGACACGCTTGTCGTCGTCGGTACGCGTGAGGGCGTCGACGCGCTCTCCGAGATCATTGCGGAGGGCTGACCGTGCACGACACGACCGCACTGCTGGTGGAGCTCGGCTCCGTCATTCTGGGGCTCGGGATCATCGGGCGGTTCGCCGGGCGGATAGGGCTCTCGCCGATTCCGCTCTATCTGCTGGCCGGCCTGGCGTTCGGGGACGGGGGGCTGCTGCCCCTCGGGGCCAGCGAGGAGTTCACCGCCGTCGGCGCCGAGATCGGTGTCATTCTGCTGCTGCTCCTGCTGGGGCTGGAGTACAGCGCGTCCGAGCTGGTGACCAGCCTGAAGACGCAATATCCTTCCGGGGTCGTCGACTTCGTACTCAATGCGACGCCCGGCGCGGTGGCTGCGCTGCTGCTCGGGTGGGGGCCTGTCGGGGCCGTCGCGCTGGCCGGGGTCACCTGGATCTCCTCGTCCGGTGTCATCGCGAAGGTGCTCACCGATCTGGGGCGGCTGGGAAACCGGGAGACGCCCGTCATACTCGGGGTTCTCGTCATCGAGGACCTGTCGATGGCCGTCTATCTGCCCCTGCTCACCGCGATGCTCGCCGGCGTCGGCCTGGCCGGCGGCAGCATCGCCCTGCTGGTCGCGCTCGGCACCGTCGGGTTCGTGCTCTATCTGGCGCTGCGGCACGGCCGGCTCATCAGCCGGGCCGTGTCCTCCGACAATCCGGAGATGCTGCTCCTCGTCGTCCTCGGGCTGACCGTCCTGGTCGCCGGGGTGGCCCAGCAGTTGCAGGTCTCCGCGGCGGTCGGGGCGTTCCTCGTCGGGATCGCGCTCTCGGGGGAGGTGGCGGAGGGCGCCCGCAAGCTGCTGACGCCGCTGCGCGATCTGTTCGCCGCGGTCTTCTTCGTGTTCTTCGGGCTCTCCACCGATCCGGCCCAGATCCCGCCCGTGCTGCTGCCGGCCCTGCTGCTGGCCGTCGTCACCGTCTTCACCAAGATCGGCACCGGGTGGTACGCGGCCCGACGCGCCGGTATCGGGTCTCCCGGGCGGTGGCGGGCCGGGGGCACGCTTGTGGCGCGCGGTGAGTTCTCCATCGTCATCGCCGGTCTGGCCGTGGCGACCGAGCCCCGGATCGGGCCCATCGCCACCGCGTACGTCCTGATCCTGGTCATCGTCGGTCCGCTCACTGCCCGCTGGACCCAGCCCGTCGTGGCCCGGATCCGGAAGCGGCGGCACCGTGGGGGCGGTGTCCCCGGGGGCGGGGGCGGCGTGCCGGTCGCTCACGAGGAGCTTCCGGTCGTGGAGCGCGCCTCGGCCGTCGACTGAGCCGTCGTCAGAGCGGGGTCGCCGCGTGCAGGATCCGCACCAGCGTCACCGTCGCGTTCAGCGACGACAGCGCCGACACCGTGGTTCCGGCGGTGGCCACCAGTCCCGCGAACGCGACATGAGCGGACGGCGGAGGCCAGAGCGCGTTCGTCGGGACGGGGTCCAGGAGTGCGGCGACCCGGCGCGGGATGGGGCCGACGGCCGCGAGCGCGGGCAGGGCGTCCGGTGACCGGTGTGCGAAGAGCGCCGCCTTGCCGACCGCGCCGGCCACCGCCCGCCGGTCGCCGGTCGCCTGCGCCGCCGCCTCGTCCGCCCATCGTTCCGTGCTGTATGCCACCGCCGTACGCAGCGGCAGCAGGAACGGGTTGGCCCGCGCGGCGAGCTGGGTGGCGAGGAGGTAGCGGTGGTGGCGGGCGGTCAGGTGGGCCCGCTCATGGGCGACGAGCGCCCGGCGTTCACGCGCGGTCAGGCACTCCATCATCGCCGTCGACACGACCACCCGGCCGGGGGAACCGGGGAGTGCGTACGCATACGGCTCCGGGTCCGGCAGCACGGCGACCGCGGACGGCTGCTCCGCGAGGGACCGCAGGGCCCGTGCGGCGCGGACGCGTTGGCGTAGGTGGTGGTGGACCGCCGACCCGCATGCCACGACCACCGCCGCCAGCACCCCGATCGCGACGATGCCCGCCTTCTCCTCGTACGGCACCGCCGCGCGCACCTCGGGGTCCGACCAGCCGTCCGGCAGCGGGTTGCCGGGGAGCTGGGCCGTTCCCACCACCATCAGCAGTGCCAGGCACACCGTGCTGCACAGGGCGAGCGTCGTACCGACGGCCGCCAGCAGGCGGGTGGCGCTGCGCGGGTGCAGATGCTGTTCGGCCAGGCGCGCGATCGGCAAGGCGGTCAGCGGCAGCACGAGGGGCAGGTAGACGAAGACGCCCATCGGTCAGTCCTCGTCCTTCTCCGTCGTCTGCGCCAGCAGCGCGCGCAGGCGTTCCTCGTCGCCCGGGGACAACGCCGAGACGAACCGGGCGAGTACGGCTTCGCGGTCCCGTTCGCCGTCCAGGACCCGGCGCATCCGCAGCGCGGCGAGACCGGCCTCGTCGGAGGCGGACGTCCAGGTGTAGGACCGGCCCTGGCGGGCGCGGGTCACGCACTTCTTCTCGTACAGACGGGACAGGATCGTGATGACGGTGGTGTACGCGAGGCCGCCGTCGAGGTGTTCCTGCACCCAGCCCGCCGTCGCGGGGCCGTTCGCCGAGCGCAGAACGGCGAGGACCTGAGCCTCCAGCTCGCCCTGCCCGCGCTTGCGCGGGCGCCGGCCGTCGGAGGGCGGGCCCGCCGGGGGCACGTTGTCGTGGGGCAGTTCGTTGTGCGGGTGGTGGCTGGCCCCGGCCGTGTCCATCGTGGTGACTGCCCTTCGTGCGATACCGCGTCGTCCACGGCGTCGCAGCATCGTACTGAAGGCCGGTTCCCGGACACAGCGGGCGATCATCCTGCTAACTTCTACACGTCTGTAGAGTTGGATCTCGTTCCGGCAACGCAACGCAACGTATGGAGACGTCATGGCACTGTGGGATCGGATCAAGGAATCCGCGACGACGATGCAGTCGCAGCTCGAGGCGAAGAAGAACGACCTGAAGAGCGGTGCGTTCCGGGACGCGAGCATGGCCATGTGCGCTCTGGTCGCCGCCGCCGACGGTTCCATCGACCCGTCCGAGCGCCAGCGCGTCGCCTCGCTGATCGCCTCCAACGAGGTGCTGCAGAACTTCCCGGCGGACGACCTGCAGCGGCGTTTCAACGAGTACGTCAACAAGCTCACCGCGGACTTCGCCTTCGGCAAGGTCAGCGTGCTCCAGGAGATCGGCAAGGCGAAGAAGAAGCCGGCCGAGGCCCGCGCCGTCATCCAGATCGGCATCGTCATCGGCGGCGCGGACGGCAACTTCGACAAGTCCGAGCAGGCCGTCGTGCGGGAGGCGTGCTTCGCGCTCGACCTTCCGCCCCACGAGTTCGACCTCTAGACACCTTCGTCGGGCATCCTCTCCAGGTCGGCCGAACAGCCCCCCGTACCGCCGGGAACACACCGCGATCCGACTGACCATCGGACCGCGCCCGGCCCTGCCGGGGACTCGCGACTCCCCCGAGCGAGTCCCCGGCCCATGTCCGACCGCACCGCGCCCGGCGTCGCTGCCACCCTCGGCAAAGCCACGCCCGCCGGGGCCGCCGACCGGTTCGGTACGTCCGGCCGTCAGGCGCGGACCGGTGCCGCGTCCTCGACCAACTGCGGGCGGGGCGCGCCCCTGCGGTAAAGGACCAGGGTGACCAGCAGCCCGAGGACGAAGTAGCCCGCCGACCACCAGTACGCGGTGGAGTAGCTGTGCAGCTGGGCCTGGGCGATGTTCGCGGGGGTCGGTGGCCGTCCGACGAGGTAGCTCGTGGCGGCGCCGGTGGCGAGCGAGTTCAGCAGCGCCGTACCGATGGAACCGCCCACCTGCTGGCTGGTGCTGACCATCGCCGAGGCCACACCCGCGTCACGGACCGCCACCCCGTACGTGGCCAGGTTCATCACGGTCGCGAAGACCATACCGAGGCCCAGACCGAGGAAGAGCAGGTTGGGCAGCACATGGGTGACGTAGCCGCTGGTCAGGTCCAGGCTCGTCATCCACACCATGGCGGCCGCGGCGATGCCCATGCCGAGCGGCACGATCGGTTTCGCGCCGAACCGCGGCACCAGCACATTGGTCGTCGTCATCGACGTCGCGATCATCAGGGCGACCATCGGGATGAACGCGAGACCGGTGGCGACCGGCGAGTAGAGCAGAGTCCTCTGCAGGTAGTACGTGAGGAACAGGAACACGCCGAACATGCCGCCGCCGGCGATGAACATCGCCAGATACGACGCCCCTCGGTTCCGGTTCAGCACCACCCGCAACGGCAGCAACGGATGCGCGGCCCGCGTCAGCCACCAGGCGAACGCCGCCAAGAGCACACCGCCCGCCGCGAGGAAGCCCCAGGTGTGCGGTGAACTCCACTGGTGGGACTCCGCGTTCGAGAAGCCGAACACGATGCAGAAGAGGCCCGACGAGACCAGGACCGTGCCCGGTACATCGAGCTTCGGACGGTGGGCGGGGGCCCCGGCGGTCAGCAGCCGGGCGCCGCCGGCAAAGGCGACCAGGGCGAACAGCAGGTTGACGTACAGACACCAGCGCCAGTTCAGGTACTCGGTGAGCACCCCGCCGAGCAGCAGCCCCACCGCGCCGCCCGTGCCCGCGATGGCACCGTAGATCCCGAAGGCCTTCGCCCGCTCGTTCGGGACGTTGAACGTCGTGGTGAGGAGAGAGAGCGCGGCCGGCGCCAGCAGCGCGGCGAACAGGCCCTGGAGGGCGCGGGCGACGACCAGGACCTCGAAGCCCGGGGCGGCGCCGCCGATCGCCGACACCACCGCGAAGCCGACCAGGCCGGTCAGGAACACGATCTTGCGGCCCACCAGGTCGGCTATCCGGCCGCCGAGCAGCAGCAGCGAGCCGAAGGCCAAGGCGTACGCCGTCACGATCCACTGGCGGTTGCCGTCGGAGAAGCCGAGGTCCTGCTGGGCGGAGGGCAGGGCGATGTTCACGATGGTGGCGTCCAGGACCACCATCAGCTGCGCCAGACCGATCACCCCGAGCACCCACCACCGATGCGCCGGTCCACGCTCACGCCCGGGCACGGGGCCGGCCGGCGAAGGGGTCGCGGTCCCTCTCACGCCATCCACGGAGCGTTCCCCCTCGAACGGCTCTCGCGCATGACGTGCATGACGGGCCATGTCCTGGGTCTCCCTCGGTGCGCACCCCGAAATCCCCCGCACTTCACGCTAAGCGCGGGTCAGGATCCCCGCATGCGGTGAGCAGCGCCCGGGTCCGGGCCTGCCGGGATCCGGCAGCGGGGCGGGCTGAACCGGGATCCGGCAGGGGGGCGGACCCGTCGGTCAGAGTTCCTTGGCCGGCCAGTCCAGCAGCCGGGCGCCGATCACCGCCGTCTGCAGCGTGTACCGGTGCATCGGGTCCGACGGGTCCGAACCGGTCAGCTGATGGACCCGCTCCAGCCGGTACGTGAGCGCCCGCACGCTCAGCGCCAGCTGCCGGGCCGTCTCGGCGGCGACACAGCCCGCGTCGAAGTACGCGGAGAGCGTCTTCAGCAGTGGTTCGGCGCCGCCGCGGGCCTGCTGGAGCGGGCCCAGCTGGCTGCGCACCAGATCGGCCATCGCCTGCCGGTCCCGGGTCAGCACCGGGTAGACCAGCAGATCGGCGGCGTACAGCACCGGATCGTCCAGGCCCATCCGGTCCCCTAGGTCGAGTGCGACGAGCGCCTCGTCGTACGACTGGACGACACCGCCCGGGCCCCGGTGCGGGCGGCCGACCGCGACCCGGCCGCCGTCCGTCGCCGCATGCGCCTGCTTGGCGAAGTAGCGCAGGACGTCAGGCTGGGAGCCCGGGGCTATACAGACCAGACGCCCGTCCTTGGTCGTCAGCAGGATCTCCCGGCCGTCGAAGCGAGCCAGCAGCGCCGACTCCACCTGCCGCGGCACGCTGTCCGTCTCGGTGTACGCCTGGGGGCCTGTCGCCACCGCGACCGCATGGGCACGTGACAGCCGCATCCCGAACCGGGTGGCCCGCTCGGCGAGCCGGCCCAGGTCGCTGCGCCCGTACAGAAGGTCGTCGATGAACTCGCGGCGCGCCGCCTCCTCCCGCCGTACGGTGAGCCGCTGGGCCCGCTCGAACCCTTCGGCGAACGAGTCGACGCACTGCTCCACCGCGGCCAGCACACAGTCGGTGGACGCCGGGTCGGTGGCGTCGGCGCTCGGCCAGGCGGCACGGGTCGCCGCCAGATGGAGACCGACCAGGGCGCGCAGCTGGAATCCGGCCTCGGCGGCCTCCCTGCCCAGGGCCCGGCGGCTCTCCAGCTCGTCGCGGGTCAGCCGGCGGCCGGTCGCGGCGACCTCGCCCAGGATGCGGGCGTAGCCCCCCAGATACTCGTCGGGGATCTCCGGCACCGGCACGGTCTGCCTCCAGTCTTGACGCGTCACTGACACTCGCTCAACGCATCCGGGCAGGTGCTGGTGCCCGGCATCAAGGACGTACAAAGATTGCCGGACTCCGGCAGTGCGGAGCAGCGGCGTCGGCTGTCACGATCGGGCCCAGCACCACCGGGGGAAACACGGGGGAGCACGGGGGATACGGGGGAAGACCCGGCTGCTGCGGCGCCGCTTGTCGGCGACGTCGCGGCACCGGGGTCACCTCCGGACGGCGCATCCACCGCACCCCCCGCTCACACGCAGGGGGAGTGGACCGATGCAGGAGTTCGTGGACGCGGCGCTCTCCTTTCCGACCGCCCTCTTCGGCGCGGCCCTGGTCGTCGTCATCTGCTTCTGGCTGCTGGTCCTGGCCGGTGCGGCCGACCACCACTCCTTCGACGCCGACCTCGACCCCGACCTGGCCGGGATCGGCGGCGTGCCGGTCGCCGTCTCGGTGTCCGTGATGATCGTCGTCGCCTGGTTCGCCGGCCTGACCGGCACCGTCCTGCTGCACCGCAGCTCGGTCACCGGCACCGCGCGCGCCGCACTCGCCTGCGCCGTGCTCGCCGGCGCGCTGCTGATCTCCTGGGCCGTGGTCCGACTGCTCGTCACCCACTACCGCCGCCGCTTCCCGGCCGAACCCCCGCCGTCCCGCCAGGACTTCCTCGGCCGGGTCTGCACCATCCGTACCGGCTCCGTCAGCTCCGACTTCGGCCAGGCCGAGGTCGCGGCTGCCGACGGGTCCACAGCGATCGTGCAGGTCAGGCAGTTGCGACAGACGGACGAAGCGGTCTTCACGGCGGGCAGTGCGGGGCTTCTCTACGCGTACGACGACGAGGGCGAGTTCTTCTGGGTCTCGCCCTACGACGTGACACTCGACCCGGGACCACCGACGCCACCGCGTACCCGCCCCCGCCGCACCGGCTGAGCCGCCGGCCGCCGCCGTACGCCGCGATCCGGCGCGCACACGGCTGCCCGCCGCCGCTCCGGCGCTGCGTCTCCTCTCACCTACCTCGCCTTCCTCACCAGCCGCCAAGGACTGTCATGGATGCCATCTCCCTGGGCTTCGGTGTGCTCATCGCCGTGGTCCTGCTCATCGCGATCGCTCTGCTCCTCGTCGTCAGCCGGCTCTTCCGCAAGGTCGAACAGGGCAAGGCCCTGATCATCTCCAAGACCAAGAAGGTCGACGTGACCTTCACCGGCGCCGTCGTCCTGCCGGTGCTGCACAAGGCCGAGTACATGGACATCTCGGTGAAGACGATCGAGATCCGGCGCACCGGCCGCGAGGGCCTCATCTGCCAGGACAACATCCGCGCCGACATCCACATCAACTTCTTCGTACGGGTCAACAAGACCGTCGAGGACGTCATCAAGGTCGCCCAGGCCATCGGCACCGAGCGGGCCAGCGACAAGATCGCCATCCAGGACTTCTTCGCCGCGAAATTCGCCGAGGCCCTCAAGACAGTCGGCAAGCAGCTGGACTTCGTCGATCTGTACACCAAGCGCGAAGAGTTCCGGGACCGCATCATCCGGGTGATCGGGACCGACCTGAACGGCTACCACCTCGACGACGCGGCGATCGACCACCTGGAACAGACACCGATGGCGCAGCTCGACAGCGCCAACATCCTCGACGCACAGGGCATCCGCAAGATCACTGAGCTGACGGCGATCGAGCACGTACGCACCAACGAGTTCCAGCGCACCGAGCAGAAGGAGATCACCCGGCAGAACGTCGACGCCCGCGAGACCATTCTGGAGCTGGAGCGCCGGCAGGCCGAGGCCGAGATCAAGCAGCGGCGCGAGGTCGAGACGCTGCGGGCCCGCGAGGAGTCGGCCACCGCCCGGGTCCAGGAGGAGGAACGGCTCGGCGCGCAGGCGGCGTTCATCCGTACCGAGGAACAGCTCGGCATCCAGCGCGAGAACCAGGCGCGGGAGATCGCCGTCGCGCAGAAGAACCGTGAGCGGGTCATCGCGGTCGAGAACGAGCGCATCGAGAAGGACCGGCTGATCGAGGTCACCGGGCGCGAACGGCAGACCGAGCTGAATCGGATCGCCGCGACGAAGGAGGTCGAGACGGAGCGCCGCGAGGTCGCCGATGTGATCCGGGAGCGGATCGCCGTGGACCGTACGGTCGCCGAGCAGGAAGAGTCGATCAAGACGCTGCGGGCCGTCGAGGAGTCGGAACGCACCCGCAAGTCGGTGATCATCGCCGCCGAGGCGGAGGCCCAGGAGAAACTGGTCAAGGACATCAAGGCGGCGGAGGCGGCCGAGGTGGCGGCCACCCACCGGGCGGCGGAGCAGCTGACGCTCGCCGAGGCCGGGCTCAAGAGCGCGGATCTCGACGCCCGGGCCAAGCTGCGGCTCGCCGAAGGCGTCCAGGCGGAGTCCGCGGCGCCGGGCCTTGCCGAGGTGCAGGTGCGGGAGGCGGCGGCAGACGTCATCGAGAAGACCGGTCTCGCCGAGGCGGAGGCCACGTCCGCCCGGCTCAGGGCCGAGGCGGAGGGCGCACGGCTGAAGGCCCTGGCGACCGCCGAGGGCACCCAGGCGCAGGCCACCGCGGACGCGGCGATGATCGGCGAGAAGCTGAAGGCCGAGGCGGCCGGGCTCACGGAGAAGGCGGCGGCCATGGCGGCACTGGACGACTCGTCGCGCGGGCACGAGGAGTACCGGCTGCGGCTCGCCGCCGAGAAGGAGATCCGGCTGGCCGGACTCGATGTGCAGCGGCAGGTCGCGGAGGCGCAGGCGACGATCGTGGCCGCCGGTCTGGAGAACGCCGACATCGACATCGTCGGCGGGGAGTCGGTCTTCTTCGACCGGTTGGTCTCGTCGATCTCGCTCGGTAGGAGCGTGGACGGCTTCATGGAGAACTCGGACACGGCGAAGGCCCTCGCCGGACCGTGGCTGAACGGGTCGTCGTCGTTCACGGAGGACCTGACCCGGGTGCTCGGGTCGGTATCCACGGGCGATGTGCAGAACCTGACGGTGTCGGCGCTGCTGATGCGGATGATGGCGGCGCCGGGCGTGGGAGCGGATGCCGGCCAGGTCCGGCAGCTGCTGGAGTCGGCGCGGAAGCTCGGGCTGGCGGATGTGCGGGTCGGGGCGTCGGCGGAGCCGCGTGACGGGGCGGCGGCGCGCAATGGGGCCCCGGTGGCGTAGCGGGGCGGGGCCGTCCGGCGGCCGGTCCGTCCTCGAACGCCGGGCGGGCCCGGGTCGACCGTCCCCGGGCCCGCCCACCACGCACTTCAGGCCCGCCCGGGCCGCGGTTCCGTCCTCGATCGCCGGACAGGCTCGACCTGCGGCGATCGAGGACAACATGCGGCCGGAGACCGCACAATCCGCAACCCACACCCGTAGGGAGCCGTACGCATGGACACCGACCCCGCCCTCACCGTGGACGCGGGCACCTACGACGTGCTGCGGCGCCGCCTCGCCGCACACGCCGCCGAACTCGCCCGACGGGCCGAAGCCCTCAACGCCCGCCGCACCGAGGCGTTCGGCTCGACGGAGCTGCGGTTGCTGGCCACCGAGCAGATCCGGACGGAGCAGCCGTCGCTGCCGCGCGATCTGGTCGCCGTGGGCGGCCAGTTGCTGTTCGGCTTCGAGCGCGGGCCGGGCGCGCGCGGCGAGGCCGCCGTCGCCGATGTACTCGCGCTGTACGGGCCGGACCTGGCCGGGAGTGGCGACACGCTCCTCGCCGACGAGGCGTTCGTACGCGAATTCACCGCCCTGCACCGCTACTTCCGCGACGCCCGCCTGCTCCGCCTGCGCCGTGTCGACGGCCGGCTGCTCGCCGTGTTCCGTACCGGCGAGACCGCCGACGACATCCGTGTCCTGCGCTGGGCGCTCGCCCCGGACGGCTCCCCCGGACCGTTCCTCGACGCGCGCGGCGACCGTGACCACGTCTTCCCGCCGTCGCACGACTTCACCTGGACCCCGGCGGGACGCGAGTCGCACATCCCCGGCCGGCACCCGCACATCGCGATCGGGGACAGCGGCGCCCTCTTCGTCGACACGCTCGGCGGCACCCTGACCGTGAAGACGGTCGACGACACCGACACACCCGACGGCATCTACGAGGAGCCGGTCACCGAACCGCTTCAGGCCCTCGCCGACGCCGACGTCGAGTACGCCGAGGTCGGGCCGCTGATCCTGCTGCGCATCCGCCCGTACAACGAGGACTCCTGGCGCCACCTGGTCTTCAACAGCCTGCTCTCCACCGTGCAGCGCCTCGACGCCATCGGTCCGGCCTGCCACCGGCTTCCCGAGGACCAGGGGATCATCTTCCCCGGCGGCACCTATCTCACCACCGGCACCGCGAAGACCTTCGACCTCGCCGAGCCGCTCGCCGACCCGGTCTTCGAGGGGGCCGTCCGGTCCCCCAACGGCGAGGACGTCCTCTACCTCTTCCGCTCCCGGGACGGCGGCCGCGGCCTGCTTCTGCCCTACAACCTGATCCGCCAGGAAGTCGCCGCCCCGCTGCTCGGCGGCGGTCACGCCCTGCTCGACGACGGCACGCTCGTCCTCCTCAAGGACGCGGCGTCGGCCGAGCCCGCCCGTGTGCACGCCGTGCAGCGCTGGCGGACCCCGTACGTCTCCGACACCTACGCCGCCTCCCGCCCGGCCGGGACGGGTCCGCTCGCCCGGGTCGGCAACGCCGATCTGGTCCGCGGCATCTCCGACTGTCTCGCCCTCGCGCACAGTGCCGCCGAGACCTCGCCGACCGCCGCCGTGTACGGACAGCTGGTCGCCGACTGCACCCGCGCCACCGACCGTAACCACTGGCTGGCCGACCCCGAACTCGGTGTTCTCGCCGCCCCGTTGAACGATCTCCGGGACACCGCGCAGCAGGTCCTCACCGAGTTCGAGACGGTACAGAAGCTCACCCAGCAGGCCACCGACGCGCTCGCGGAGTCGGCGGACCGGATCACCGCGCTCGTCCGCCGTATCCGCGGCGAAGCCCCGCGCTCGGCCGCCGCCTGGGTCTCTCAGCTCACCGAACTGCGCCGCGCGCACGGCCGCTTGGCGACGCTCGCCGAGATGCGATACGCGGACACCGACCGGATCGCCGCGCTCACCGCCGCCACCGCCGCCGACATCGGCTCGGCCGCCCAGCGCGCGGTCGCGTTCCTGAGCCGGGACGACGCGTTCACCGGCTACCACCAGGACATCGAGCAGCTCACCGCCGACGCCGTCGCGCTCACCACCGTGGTCGACGCCGCCGCGCTCGGCGACCGGCTGACGGAGATGACGGACGGGCTGGCGACGGTCACGGATGTCGTTACCGGGCTGGAGATCGGCGACGGAGCCGCCCGTACGTCGATCCTGGAGCGGATCGCCGAGGTCCTCGGCGGTGCGAACCGGGCCCGCGCCACGCTCGATGCCCGCCGCCGGGAGCTCCTCGACCACGAGGGGCGGGCGGAGTTCGCCGCCGAGTTCGCCCTGCTCGGGCAGGCGGTCACCGGCGCGCTGGCCGCAGCGGACTCCCCCGACGCATGCGACGAACAACTGTCCAGACTTCTCCTCCAGTTGGAGAACCTGGAGTCCCGGTTCGCCGAGTTCGACGACTTCCTCGCCCAGCTGTCCGAGCGGCGGACAGAGGTGTACGAGGCGTTCTCGGCCCGCAAGCAGACACTGCAGGACGCCCGCGCACGCCGCGCGGAACGGCTGGCCCGGTCGGCGGCCCGGGTCCTCGAAACGGTCTCCCGGCGCCTGTCCGCCCTCCCCGACCTGGACGCGGTCCACACATACTTCGCGTCCGACCCGATGGTCGCCAAGGTCCGCCGCACGGCGGACGAGCTGCGTGGGCTCGGCGACCCGGTGCGGGCCGAGGAACTCGAAGGACGGCTGAAGGCGGCCCGCCAGGAGGCGGGGCGGGCGCTGCGCGACCGCAGCGAGCTGTACGCGGACGGCGGAGCGACGATCCGGCTCGGTCGGCACCGGTTCGCCGTGAACACCCAGCCGTTCGACCTGACGCTCGTGCCGTCCGGGGACCGGCTCGCGTTCGCCGTCACCGGAACCGACTACCGGGCTCCCGTCACCGACCCGGCGTTCGACGCGGCCCGCCCGTACTGGCAGCAGCAGCTGCCGTCGGAGTCCCCGTCGGTCTACCGCGGCGAGCACCTCGCCGCCCGCCTCCTGGACGAGCACGGCGCGGAAGCGCTGGCCGCCCGCGCCCCGAACGAACTGACCATGCTGGTACGGGAGTCGGCGGCATCCGCGTACGACGAGGGATATCAGCGCGGCGTCCATGACGAGGACGCCGCCGCCATCCTGGCCACCCTGCTGCGACTGCACGCCGGGGCAGGTCTGCTGCGCGTCCCGCCGGCGGTGCGCGCGGCGGCCCAGCTCTTCTGGACATGGGAGGCGGACGACAACCTGCGCACCTCCTGGACGCGCCGGGCCGTCTCCCTGGCCCGGGCCCGCGAGACGTTCGGCCCGGCGCCCGCGATCACCGCGCTCCAGGAGGAGTGGGCGGCCAGGATGTGGGCGGATGACGCGCACACCGCCGCCGCATATCTCTTCGAGGAGCTGACCTCCGGCCCCGCCGGGTTCGTGACGAGCGGCGCCGTCCGCACCTTCCTGGAGAAGTTCCGCCGCACGACCGGAACTTCGGCATACGACGAGGACCTGTCCGCCCTCCGCGACGACCTCCCCGCGCGCCGCCAGCTCGTCGAGGGCTGGCTGACCTCGTACGCCCGCACGGGCGGCGCGGACATCTCGGGCGGTGACCTCGCCGAGGCGGTCGCCGTGGAACTCTGCCCGGAGCCGGGAACCGAGCGATACGACTGCGAGGCGCCGATCGCCGCGACCGTGGACGGCCTGCTCGGCGTCCACCCCCGCATCGACCGGGGCCGTCTGACCGTGCGCCTGGACGAACTCCTCGCCCGCACAGCGAAGTTCCGTACGACCGCCGTCCCCGGCTTCCGCGCCTACCAGCGGCAGCGCACCACCCTCGTCGCCGCCGAACGGGCCCGGCTGCGGCTCGACGACCACCGGCCGCGGGTGATGTCCGCGTTCGTCCGCAACCAGCTCATCGACGAGGTCTACCTGCCGCTGATCGGCGACAGCCTCGCCAAGCAGCTGGGCACGGCCGACGCCGACCGGCGCACCGACTCACAGGGCCTCCTGCTGCTCGTCTCGCCACCCGGCTACGGCAAGACGACCCTCATGGAATACGTGGCCGACCGGCTCGGCCTGGTCCTCGTCAAGATCAGCGGCCCCTCGCTCGGCCGCGAGGTCACCTCCCTCGACCCGGCGCAGGCACGCAGCGCGACGGCCCGGCACGAGATCGAGAAGATCAACTTTGCACTGGAAGCGCGCAACAACACGCTCCTCCACCTCGACGACATCCAGCACACCTCGCCCGAACTGCTCCAGAAGTTCATCCCCCTCTGTGACGCCACCCGCCGCGTCGAGGGCGTACGGGACGGCGAGCCGCGCAGCTACGACCTGCGGGGCAAGCGGTTCGCGGTGTGCATGACGGGCAATCCGTACACCGAGTCCGGCGAGCAGTTCCGGATCCCGGACATGCTGGCGAACCGGGCCGACGTGTGGAACCTGGGCGAGGTGCTGAGCGGCCGCGAGGACGTCTTCGCGTTCAGCTTCGTCGAGAACGCGCTGACCGCCAACCCGGTGCTGGCACCTCTCGCCGGCCGCTCCCAGGAAGATCTCGCGCTGCTCGTGCGCCTGGCCTCCGACGCGGACCCTTCCGCGATCGCACGCACGGACCGTCTCGACCACCCGTACACACCCGCCGAGCTGGACCGGATCGTCTCGGTCCTGCGCCACCTGCTGACCGCCCGCTCCACCGTTCTCGCGGTGAACGCCGCATACATCGCCTCGGCCGCACAGACCGACGCGACGCGCACCGAGCCGCCGTTCCGGCTGCAGGGCTCGTACCGCAACATGAACAAGATCGCCGGACGGATCGTGCCCGTGATGAACGACGCGGAACTCGCAGCGGTCATCGAGGACCACTACGCGGGGGAAGCCCAGACCCTCACCGCCGGCGCCGAGTCCAACCTGCTGAAACTGGCGGCCCTGCGGGGAACGCTCACCTCCGAACAGGCCGACCGGTGGGCGGCGATCACCGCCTCGTACGTACGCACCCAGGCACTGGGCGGCCCGGACAGCGACCCCATGACCCGGGCGGTCGCCGCCCTCGGTCTGCTCGCGGACCGGATAGCGGCGGTCGAGTCGGCGATCCGTCGATCCGGCGAGCCGATCAACGGGCCGAAGATCACCGACCGGACACTCTGAGTCGAACACCGGAGGCGGGCAAGGCATGCTGGGTTCCGTGTCGACACTTCCCCAGCAGCCCCAACGCTCCCCGTTCAGCGGCCACATGGTCGTCTGCGGCGACGACGCACTCGCCCAGCGGCTGGCGGTGGAGCTGCGTTACGTCTACGGGGAGCGGGTCACACTGCTGCTGCCGCCGGGGCGCGACCCACGCCGCCCGGATCTGCCGCTGACCCAACGCGGGCGGGCGGCCACGCTGTTCGGCCGGATGTCGGCGGCGATGAACCGCAACCTGGGCAACGGCGGCGCCGTCGCCACCGGAGCCAACGGCGGCTCCGACAACGACACCGGCGCCGGCGTGGAGGCGGTCCGCATCCTCGAGGCCGCCGAGCCGTCCGACGAGGCGTTCGAGGAGGCGGGTGTCGACACGGCCGCCGCGCTGGCGCTCGTCTACGACGACGACGAACGCAACATCCGCGCCGCGCTCACCGCCCGCCGCCTCAACCCCCGCGTCCGGCTGGTCATCCGGCTCTACAACCGCAAGCTCGGCCAGTACCTGGAGACCCTCCTCGACCAGGCCGCCGCCGTCGCCGTGCCCGGACTCGACCCGACGGCACTGGACACGTCCACCACCGTCCTGTCCGACGCCGACACCGCGGCGCCCGCACTCGCCGCGACAGCGCTGACCGGCTCCAGCAAGGTCGTCCAGGCGGAGGGCCTGCTCCTGCGGGCCGTCGAACGCACTCCGCCCCGGCAGGGCGAGGTCGCCGACCCCGGCCTGTGCACGCTCGCCCTGCTCTCCTCCACCACCCATGACCCGGCGGGCGCCGAGGGTTCCGACAGCAGCGGCGCCGAGGGGCCCCAACTCCTGCCCGACCAGCAGTCGGTGGCCGCCGCGACCGGCCGGGGCACGGTGGTCCTCGAGGCCATCCGGGAGGCCGCACCGGACGGGCCGCCCCCGCGGATGGGCGGCAGAAGCGCATCCCTGAGCCAGATCTTCTCGCGCCGGCTGCGCCGGTCGGTGCTGGGCGTCGCCTCGGCGGTGCTCGGCCTCACCGTGGCCTCCACGCTCACGACGGGCGAACATCCGCTGCACGCCGTGTACTTGACGTTGCTCGACCTGTTCGCGATGGGCGACCCGGCGATCGACGACTCCACCGCCCGGCAGGTCATCCAGCTGCTCTCCGGCATCGCCGGGCTGATGCTGCTGCCGCTGCTGGTGGCGGGAGTCCTCGAAGCCTTCGGCTCCCTGCGTACGGCATCGTCGCTGCGCCGCCCGCCCCGCGGACTCTCCGGCCATGTGGTGCTGCTGGGACTCGGCAAGATCGGTACCAGGGTGCTGGTCCGGCTCCGCGAGCTCAACATTCCTGTGGTGTGCGTGGAGGACGACCCGGCCGCGCGCGGCATCCCCGTCGCCCGGCGGCTGCAGGTACCCGTCGTCCTCGGGGACGTCACCCAGGAGGGCGTCCTGGAAGCGGCGAAGATCCAGCGCTCCCGCGCCCTGCTCGCCCTGACCAGCTCCGACACCACCAATCTGGAGGCCACCCTCTACGCCCGTTCGGTCAAACCGGACCTGCAGGTGGCGCTGCGCCTCTTCGACGACGAGTTCGCCACCGCCGTCTACCGCACCCTGCGCACCGCCCACCCGCAGGCCCTGACCCGCTCCCGGTCCGTCTCCCACCTGGCTGCCCCGTCCTTCGCCGTCGCGATGATGGGGCGGCAGATCCTGGGCGCGATCCCGGTCGAGCGGAAGGTGATGCTGTTCGCGGCGATCAAGGTGGCGGGCCACCGGCAACTGGAGGGCCGGACGGTCGAGCAGGCGTTCCGGGCGGGGGCCTGGCGGGTACT
This sequence comes from Streptomyces sp. NBC_01717, assembly GCF_036248255.1. Classification (NCBI taxonomy): domain Bacteria; kingdom Bacillati; phylum Actinomycetota; class Actinomycetes; order Kitasatosporales; family Streptomycetaceae; genus Streptomyces; species Streptomyces sp. NBC_01717. The sequence goes on from NZ_CP109178.1 coordinate 4,667,547, forward strand.
GGCGCTGGACGCCACCCCGCCGGAGGACCGGCACCCGGACCTGACGACGGCCGGTCCCGTGTCCTCGGACCGGCCGTCGGGGCTGATCTGGGATCTGCACCCCGGTTACGTACTCCGCGCCGAGGACCGCGTGGTGATCGCCGCGACCCGGCGCGGGCTCGCCGAACTACTGCGCAGGCGGAGCTCTTTGACGAACCGATAGAGCGTCAGGCGTTGGACGGGTCCGGGGCCGCACCCACCCTGCGCGAGGAGCCCTCCACGGGGCGCTCGGCGGCGCGCTCGGTGAGCAGCATCACGGCGGTCAGCAGGATGACCGATGCCGCCGAGACGTGCACGCCGAGCGCCGTGGTGAGCGAGCCGCCGTGGGTGAGGACCGCGAGCGCGTCACCGAGCGGGAGGATCGCGTCGATGAGCACCACCCAGCCCAGGGTCCGGCGCTGCCCTCGTGCGAACAGCAGGAACACCGTCGCCGCGACCGCGAGATCACGTACGCCCTTGACGGCGAAGTAGCCCGCGGCGTTCCCCTGCGGCCAGGGCTCGATGCCGAAGCCGTCGGGCGCGCCCTCGGGATTCAGCAGGAAGTTGAGTCCGAAGAAGAGCACGGCGGCGCCGGTGATCAGGGTCAGCGCGGTAGTGAAGTGACGCTTCATCATTCTTCCCCCAACACAGTGACGGAGCAGGCGAGTTCGCACTGTTCTAGCAGCGCTAGAATTTCAACCGATGCTAGACCTAATGTCGCTCACATGTCTAGCAATGCTAGAAACGACCTCCCGCGGCCCGCGTGAACGCCCCGGCCCGACCTGCCCCGACCTGCTGACCGGGGTGCTACAGCACTCCTCCCATCACCTGTCGTACCTGCGCCAGTGTCGCCTCGGCCACGGCGCCGGCCCGCTCGTTGCCGTCCCGCAGCACCGACCGTACGTATGCCATGTCCTGCGCGTACTCCGCCCGCCGCGCCCGCACCGGTGCCAGGCGCTCGTTGACGGCGTCCGTCACGGTCCGCTTGAGCGCGGCGCCGCCGCCGTCACCGATCTCCTCTGCGACCTCGTGCGGGTCGCGGTCGAGGCAGAGCGCGGCGAGCAGCACGAGCCCCGACACCTCGGGGCGGGTCTGCGGTGCGTACGTGATGTGCCGGTCGGCGTCCGTCCTCGCCCCGCGGATCAGCCGCGCCGTCTCGTCGGCGGTGGCGCCGAGCGCGATGGAGTTGGCCCGGCTCTTGCTCATCTTCGTTCCGTCGGTGCCGAGCAGCAGCGGTGCGGCGGAGAGCAGGGCGTCCGGCTCCGGGAAGACCGGCCCGTACCGCTCGTTGAAGCGGCGGGCGACGCTTCTGGTCACTTCGAGGTGCGGCAGCTGGTCCTGCCCGACGGGGACCAGGTTGCCCTTGCAGAACAGGATGTCGGCGGCCTGATGCACGGGATACGTGAACATCAGCCCGCTGACGGCGGACTGCCGGGAGTGCGCGATCTCGTCCTTGACCGTGGGATTGCGGCTCAGCTCGGCGACGGAGACGAGGCTGAGGAACGGCAGCATCAGCTGGTTCAGCGCGGGCACGGCGCTGTGGTTGAAGATCGTGGTCCGGGCGGGGTCGAGACCGATGGCCAGATAGTCCAGCAGCATCCCCTCCATGTGCTCGCCGAGCCGCTCGGCGACGTCCCGGTCGGTGAGCACCTGGTAGTCGGCGATGATCACGAAGACGTCCACACCGAGGTCCTGGAGCCGGACGCGATTGTGCAGGGTCCCGAAGTAGTGCCCGAGGTGCAACGCCCCGGTGGGCCGGTCCCCGGTCATCACGCGGAACCGCCCCGGATTCTGCTGGATCTGCTGCTCCAGCTCGGCACTGCGACGCTGAGCGGGGGTGGCGGTGACAGGTGCGGCGACGGTGGTCATGGGTCTCTCCTCGCGGGTACTGGTTGCGTGGAGGACGGCCCACCGGGATCGGCATCCGTACCCGTACGAGGGCAGAGAAAAAGGGCCGTCCATATCGAACGGCCCTGGTTCCGTGCAGATGAGGCGGCCGCTCCTAAGGGGAGCGCCACCAGTTTCGGCACGGTACGGAGGTCATGGGCCCGAGTCTAACGCGGGCCGGCCGGATCGGGCCGGGCATTCGTACGGCGTCGCGAAGGCCCTCGCGGCCGTTCGCGTCGTGCCCGTCCGGCTCACTTGTGGGCGTGCTCGCCCACGTAGAACAGCAGGTAGACGAAGCCGGCGAAGAGATGCGTGGCGAAGACGTACACGAAGACGCGCAGCGCGACGCCCCGCTCCTTCCAGCTCTCGCTCTCGCTCACTGGCCCTGCCTCTCCCGGTCCCGCGTGCCCGGCGCGCACCGGGAAGTCCTCGTCCAGGGTACGTACCGCCGGCGCCTCTCCCGGGCGCCGGAATAGAGAGGGCCGGTGCCCCGTTGCAGCCCATGAGAGAATTGGTTTAAAGTTCAACCATTACGACACTTACGGAGGCGGGCGCCATGCAGTTCGGGATCTTCACCGTCGGAGACGTCACCACCGACCCCACGACCGGTAGGACACCGACCGAGCACGAGCGGATCAAGGCGACACTCGCGATCGCGCTGAAGGCCGAGGAGGTGGGCCTGGACGTCTTCGCCACCGGCGAGCACCACAACCCGCCGTTCGTCCCGTCCTCGCCGACGACCACGCTCGGCTACATCGCCGCCCGCACCGAGAACCTGATCCTGTCCACGTCCACCACCCTCATCACCACCAACGACCCGGTGAAGATCGCCGAGGACTACGCGACGCTCCAGCACCTCGCGGACGGCCGGGTCGACCTGATGATGGGCCGCGGCAACACCGGCCCGGTCTACCCGTGGTTCGGCAAGGACATCCGCCAGGGCATTCCGCTCGCCGTCGAGAACTACGCGCTGCTGCACAAGCTGTGGCGCGAGGACGTCGTCGACTGGGCGGGCAAGTTCCGCACGCCGCTGCAGTCGTTCACCTCGACCCCACGCCCGCTGGACGGCGTCCCGCCGTTCGTCTGGCACGGCTCGATCCGCTCCCCGGAGATCGCCGAGCAGGCCGCGTACTACGGCGACGGCTTCTTCCACAACAACATCTTCTGGCCCATCGAGCACACCAAGAAGATGGTGAACCTCTACCGCCAGCGGTACGCGCACTACGGGCACGGCACCGCCGAGCAGGCCATCGTGGGCCTCGGCGGCCAGGTGTTCATGCGGAAGAACTCGCAGGACGCGGTACGGGAGTTCCGCCCGTACTTCGACAACGCGCCGGTCTACGGACACGGCCCGTCCCTGGAGGACTTCTCGCAGCAGACACCGCTGACCGTCGGCTCCCCGCAGGAGGTCATCGAGCGGACCCTGTCGTTCCGTGACGCCGTGGGCGACTACCAGCGCCAGCTGTTCCTGATGGACCACGCGGGCCTCCCGCTGAAGACGGTCCTGGAGCAGCTCGACATCCTCGGCGAGGAGGTCGTCCCGGTACTGCGCAAGGAGTTCGCCAACCTGAGGCCGGCCGGCGTGCCGGACTCCGCACCGGTCCACCCGGCCGTCGCCGCCCGCACGAAGGAGATCTGACCCCCATGCAGACCGAGGCCCTGAAGATCGTCGCCGTCTCCGCCGGGCTGAGCCAGCCGTCGTCGACCCGGCTGCTGGCCGACCGGCTGGCGGCGGCCGCCCGGGAGCAGCTGGCCACCGATCAGGACAGGCCGGTCGAGATCCGGGTGATCGAGCTGCGCGATCTGGCCGTCGACATCGCGAACCACCTGGTGACGGGCTTCCCGCCGCAGGCGCTGGACGAGGCGATCGACGCGGTGGCGACGGCGGACGGCCTGATAGCCGTGTCCCCCGTCTTCACCGCCTCGTACAGCGGCCTGTTCAAGTCGTTCATCGACCTGATCGACCATACGGCGCTGACCGGCAAGCCCGTCCTGATCGCGGCGACCGGCGGCACCGCCCGGCACTCGCTCGTCCTGGAGCACGCGATGCGGCCGCTCTTCGCGTACCTGCGGGCCACCGTCGTACCGACCTCCGTGTACGCGGCGTCGGAGGACTGGGGCTCGTCCGGCGACGAGTACACCGAGGGGCTGCCGTCCCGGATCCGGCGTGCGGGCGGCGAGCTCGCGCGGATGGTCTCCGGCGGCCGGGCGGCCTCCGGGGCGTCGAGGGCTCTCGGGCTCGACGACGACGTGGTGCCGTTCGAGCAGCAGCTCGCCGATCTGCGGCTGGACTGAAGACCGGGGCACACGGGCACCCGGACGCCCGAATGACGGCGGTCGGACCGACAGCCGAGCTCATGTCCGGTTTGATTACAGTCATCCGCAAAATTGCGCTGTGGTGTATCGGCAGATGCGTGCTGAACCGAGCTGGAGGCAGAGATGGGCAGGATCGTGGTGGGCGTGGACGGCTCCGAGTCGTCGATCAAGGCGCTGCACTGGGCCGTACGCCAGGCCGAGCTGACCGGCGACTCGGTGGAGGCCGTCAACAGCTGGGAGTACCCCGCGACCAGCTGGGCGTCCATGATGCCGGGCATGCCGGAGGACTTCGATCCGCAGGCCGTGGCGATCGTGTCGCTCACCGAGGCGCTGGAGGAGGCCCTCGGTGCGGAGGGCGCGGCCGCGGTCAGCAAGATCGTGGTGATCGGCAATCCGGCACAGGCCCTGCTCGACCGCGCCAAGGGCGCGAACCTGCTGGTCGTCGGGGCGCGCGGGTACAGCGGGTTCAAGGCGACCCTGCTCGGCTCGGTCAGCCTCCATGTCACCCAGCACGCGCCGTGCCCGGTGACGGTCGTCCGCGACTGAGAGACCTGAGCGATCCGGTGGGACGGACGGCCCCGCTTGCGCCGGTGCGCGCGGGGCCGTCCGCGTCTACAGCGCCACCACGTCCGCGACGACGCAGGCCACGTTGTCCGGGCCACCCGCCGCGTGCGCCAGGGCGACCAGTTCCCGTACGGCTGTGTCGGGGCCGTCCGCCGCGCCCAGCGCCCCGGCCAGTTCCGTACCGTCGACCACCGCCGACAGGCCGTCCGAGCAGAGCAGATAGCGGTCTCCGGGCCTGGCCTCCTGCAGCTGTACGTCGGCTCGCGCCGGACCGTCCTGACCGGGCCCGCCCACCAGCGCCTTGAGCAACAGGGCGCGCTGCGGGTGCGAGGCCGCCTCGTCCTCGGTGAGCGAACCGTCGTCGATCATCGACTGGACCAGGCTGTGGTCGTGCGTGATCCGGAACAGTTCACCGCCTCGCAGCAGATACGCCCGCGAGTCCCCGATGTGCACCAGGCCCAGCTGCGACCCGGTCCACACCATCGCGGTCAGCGTCGTCCCCGACTCGTCAGGCGCACCGCTCCCCGCGACCGCGTCCCGCACCGCCCGCGCGGCCAGGTCCGCCGCATCCTCCAGGGCGTTCAGGAGGTCCGCGGCCGGCACGGCACCGCGCACCGCACCCTGCGCCATCGGCTTCAGCGCATCGATCGCCGCCGTGCTCGCCCCCGCGCCGCGTTCCCCGAACCCGTCGGCGACCGCGAGCAGCCGGGCCCCGGCGAACGCCGCGTCCTGGTTGGTCCCGCGCACCGCACCCGGGTCGGACTGTGCCGCGTACCGGATTCCGAGCGTCCCCAAGGTTTCCCGGTCCATGTCCACCTGCGACATTTCGACTTCCTCCGCTGCCAGATGGTCGACGAGGAAGGTCGCCAGGTCCCGCCGGGCCGCCGTCTCGGCCTCCACCTGCGCCCAGTACGTCCGGATCGCTGCGGCGGCCGCGCCCGCATCGAGCGCGACCACCTCCTTGATCCCGGCCAGCGGCATCCCGATCCGGCGCAGCCAGGCCACCAGCCTGGCCGTCCCCACCTGCGTCCCGTCGTAGTACCGGTAGCCGTTCACCGGATCGACCAGGGCGGGCCGGAGCAGTCCCAGCTCGTCGTAGCGGCGCAGGGCCTTCGCGGACAGCCGTGACGACCGGGCGAACTCCCCGATCGTCACGAGCGCCGCCGTGCCCTTCGCACGCGCCTCGCGTTCCACCACAGACCTCCTCGTACCGGGCGGTCCGCCCGGCCCCACCGATGCTGGGGCTTCCCCCGCGGAGAAGGTCAAGGATGACGGAGAAGCGCGGGGCTCAGTCCTTTGTCACGTAGAACGCATAGAACGCGCACACCAGCATCCCGGCGCCGGTGACCAGGCCCAGGATGATGGCCGCGAGCACGGTCGTCTTGTCGGACAAGCTGTAGAGGAAGCCGACCGAACCGCCGAACAGCGTGCCGTACGCGATGGCCTTGGCCTCCACCGGCAGTCGCTTCTGCGCCCGGCCGAGGGCGTAGCAGAGCGCCGCCAGCACGGCGCCGGAGACCAGACCGAGCGCGAGCTGCGTGCCGGTGAGCACACCGCCGCCGCGCACGATGGACGTCGCCCACCAGCCCAGGATCACGCCCAGCGTGACGGGCATGGCCCAGCTGAGTGTGCTGGGGCGCTTGGTGCGCGCCCGCGTGGCGCGGCGTGGCATCGAAGCGTGTGTGGCCATGGCCGAGAACTCCTTCCGTGGCCCCCTGTTCACTCAAGGGCACACCCGGTTGCGCCGCCCGGCAACTCGAATGGCTCACTGCCGTGGGCGCGGCGTCGCCGTACGGGATTCCCTTGGGGGATGCGGACCAATATCTCAGCGGCTCTGTCGGCGGTGGTGCTGGTGCTGCTCGCCGTCCTCGTCCCGCTGAGCGCGCTTTGCGCCTGGGTCGATCTGGAGATCGACAACCCGGACCTGTACGTCGCAGCGGTGGAGCCGCTCGCCTCCGACCCCGGCGTGCAGGACACCATGTCCACTCTGATCACCGACGAGGCGACGAAGCAGATCGACGCCGGGCTGCTCCAGGGCGCCTCGGGGGACTTCCTGTACGGGGCGGTGCGGTCGTTCACCACCACGGATGCCTTCCGTTCCGCCTGGGTGGCCGCCAACCGCTCCGCCCACGAGGCCGTCACCGCCGCGCTGAACGGTGAGAGCGGCGAGGCCGTGCGCATGGACCTGGCGCCGGTGATGCAGCAGGCCAAACAGAACCTGGTGGACAGCGGAGTGCCGTTCGCCGACGGATTCCCGGTCCGGCGGACCGACATCACCCTGCTCTCCGCCGACCGCGCCGACCAGTTGCGCCAGACGTTCCGCCCACTGCGGGCCGGCGGTGTCTGGCCCGCCGTCGGCACGCTGGTGTTCGCCGGCGCCGCCGTGCTCGTGGCGGCGGCGCGCGGCGGGCCCGGACGACGGGGCTCCGCCTTGGCCGCACTGGCCGCCACTGCGGTCGTCGGGCTGGGCTTCGCGCTCGGTGCGCTGGTGCTGCGCGGGGCGATCGCGGTCGCCCGGAACCGGGTGCTGGCCGGGGTGCCCGGCAGCGATCGCGACGGGGCGGCGGCGGTGTACGACGCGCTGACGAGTTCGCTCCGTACGGCAGTGTGGATCGTTCTCGCCGCCGGGCTGGCGGTGGCGCTGTGCGCGGTGTTCGCGCGGATGTGGGCCGGGCGCGGGTCCGCACGGCCCGAGCCGACCGCACATGGAACAGGATCCGGGCCTCTGACACCGCTCACCGCGAAAGGACCCGTCCCCGGGAACAGCTCCGGGCACGACCGCTGACGCCGGCTTCGACGTGCGGCGGCGCGCGGGCCGGGGAAGAGTGGAGCCCGAGACTGCGTCACTGTCTGGGCGACTGAGAGGCATCCGTATGCGAGCCGTAGCCGTCAGCGCGTTCCGGGCCGAGCCGAACCTGGTCGAGGTGCCCAAGCCGATTCCCGCAGCAGGCGACGTACGGGTGCGGATCGAGTACGCCGCGCTCAACCCGTCCGACTGGCAGACCGCGGACGGCGCCCTGGAAGGACAGGCGCCGCATGTCTTCCCCCTGGTCATCGGCGTGGACTACGCGGGCCGGGTGGACATGATCGGCACCGGCGACAACCGCTTCCGGGTCGGCGACGCGGTCTTCGGACGGGTCACCGGAACGCCGGTCGGCGCGGGCACGTACAGCGAATACGTGTCCGTCCCACAGGACTCCGCGATCGCCCTGGTCCCGGACGGCCTTCCCCTGCGGATCGCCGCCGCGCTGCCGACCGCCGGGATGACCGCCGCCCAGATCCTGGAGACGGTGGTGCTCCGCGGCCACGAGAGCCTCCTGGTCGTGGGGGCGGCGGGCGGCGTCGGCAGCTGTCTGACCCAGCTCGCGGCCGCCCGGGATCTGCGCGTCCTCGCGGCGGTGCGGGGCGACGAGGGGTGGCGGATGGGGGCGCTCGGCGCCGCCGTCACCATCGACACGACGGCTCGTCCGCTCGAAGCGGCGGTACGGGAGGTGTCTCCGGGCGGCGTCGACGCGCTCGTCGACCTGGTCTCCACCACGCCGGAGGCGTTCGCGGCCACGGCGGCGCTGGTGCGGAGCGGCGGTGTCGCCGTCACCACGCGGGGCGTCGCCGGCGGGGCCGCTGTTCCCGAGGGCGTCGGGTCCATCGACTTCCGGCTCGAACCGACACCCGTTCTGCTCGACGTCCTGGCGGCGGGCGCCGCGGAGGGTGTGCTGAACGTGCTCATCGACATCGAACTCCCACTGGAGAAGGCCCCGCAGGCCCTCGACCGGAACCGCACGGGCGGCGCCCGCGGCAAGACGTTGTTCGCGCTCTGACCCACGCCCCGGAAGAACCACTCGCACAGGGAGTCCGAACAAGTCCGAACGAGGCCGAAGGAGGCGTCATGGACGACCGGGAGATCCTCGACAACATCGGCGGTCTGGTCTCCGAGGAGCGAAACCTGCGCGACCGCTCCACCCGGGAGACTGGGCTCTCCGCGGACGAGAAGTCACGCCTGCGCACGGTGGAGACCCAACTCGAACAGTGCTGGGACCTGTTGCGGCAGCGGCGCGCGCTCAGCGAGTTCGGCGAGGACCCGTCCGGAGCGAAGGTACGCCCGGCCGGCGAGGTGGAGGGCTACCAGAACTGACGCACGGCACCGGAGGCTGAGCGCATTGGCAGATGCCGAGGCGGATCGGAAACGGTACGCGCCACCGGCCTGGCTGCTGACGGGACTTCGCCCACAGCCGGCCCCTGTCCCGTGGGCCGCAGTCGTCCGCGCCTCCATCGCCCTGGCCGCACCGCTCGCCGTCGGCTTTGCGCTGGACCGGCCCGCGTACGGCGCGCTCGTCTCCATGGGTGCGCTCTCCGGTGTCCTCGGCGACACCGCCGACGCGTACCGGATGCGGATCCTCAACATCGCTGTTCCGCAGCTGTTCGGCGCGCTCGGCATCATGCTCGGCTCGTTCGTGTACGGGACGGGCTGGGCGGCCGTCGGTGCGCTGACCGCCGTCGCCCTGGTGTCCGGCATGATGTCGACGATCGGCGCCGTGGCCTCCCTGTCCGGGCTGCTGCTCCTGCTGAACTCGGTCGTCGCCACCGGGCTGCCGCTGCCGAAACCTTGGTGGGTGGCGCCGCTGCTGCTGATGTTCGGCGGCCTGTTCGTGCTCGCCCTGACGCTGCTGGCGTGGCCGCTGCGGCGCAAACTGCCGGAGCGGGTCTCGGTCGCGGACACATACCTCACGGTCGCCGATCTGCTGGCCGCCGCGGGAACCGACGCGTACGAGGAGCGACGGCAGGCAGTCACCCGGTCGCTGAACACCTCGTACGACCTGATCCTCGCCCGCCGGGCCCGGTGCCACGGCCGCAGCGGCGCGATGGTGCGGCTGCTCGCCCAGCTCAATGTGGTCATCCCGCTCGTCGAGGCGGCGCCCGCGGTGCATGTGCGGCGGTCTCCACTACCCGACGCGATCCCGGCGGCGGTACGTGAACTGGCGGAGGACGTCGAGGAGAGCCGCACCGGCGGCGTCGAACCGGAGCTACCCGCACCCGACTCACCCTCCACCCGGGCAGTGGACAGCGCGCTGCGCCACGCGGCGGCCGTCGTGCGCAACGCCGATGCCTACATCGTCGACGACCGGCTCGGACGCCCCGCCGCGCTGGCGGTGAGGATCCGGCGGGCGACCCGCTCCGTGCTGCTCTCCGAGACGTCCTGGCGGTACGGGCTGCGGCTGGCACTCTGCATCGGCCTGGCCCAGGCACTGACCTCACTGGTCTCCGTGGACCGCTCCTACTGGGTGGCGCTGACCGTCACGTTCGTGCTCAAGCCGGACTTCGGCTCGGTCTTCTCCCGTGCGGTCCTGCGTGCGGTGGGCACGGCGGCCGGTCTCGTCATCGCCGCGCCCGTCCTCGCCGAGGTTCCGATCGGGTGGTGGGACGTACCGGTGATGGTGCTCCTGGCCCCGCTGATCCCGGCGCTCACGGTCAAGGGGTACGCGTTCCAGACCGCGGCCATCACACCGGTCATCCTGCTGCTGTCCGATCTGCTGAACCACCGGGGCGTCGCTCTGGTGCAGCCCCGCCTGGTGGACAGCCTGATCGGCTGCGTGATCGTGCTGGTGGCGGGCTATCTGCTGTGGCCGGAGAGCTGGCACACCCGGATCGGCCACCGGCTCGCGGACGCGGTGACGGACCTCGCCGACTATGTGGGATCGGCATTCGACACGGGGGACGACGGCGACGGGGTCCCCCACCCCGACCAGGCGGAACGGGCGCGGGCCAGGCGCCTCATCTACCGCGATCTGTCCTCCATACGTTCCGAGTTCCAGCGTGCCCTGACGGAACCGCCGCCGGTCGGCGCCCGGGCCGCCGCCTGGTTGCCGCTGGTCGTCGCGATCGAGCGGATCGTGGACGCGACGACGGCGGCCCGGGTCCGGGTGAACCACGGGGCGCCGGAACCGGCGCCCGCGGAGGTGGCCGACATCCGGCAGCAGCTGCGCGAACTGTCGGAACGGCTGCGGGCGACCGAGGTGCTGGTGGGAGTGCGCACCGAACTGCCGGGCGACGAGGAAGGGGTGCTGGAGCCGCTGCGCCAGGAGGTGGCGGCGGCACGGGCGATCGCCTCACCACAACCGTAGGGGGTCGTGGGAACGTGACGGGTCAGGGCGCATGTGTCGCGTTCCCGCAGCGGCAGCCCGCGGCTGCGCGCCCGTGCCCGGCTCAGGCCGGGTGGTCCCCGGGGCCACGGCTCTGCAGGCGCTCCATCTCGCGGCGGTCGCGTTTGGTCGGGCGGCCGGTGCCCCGGTCGCGGACCGGCACCTGGATCACCGCTTCCCGCGGCGGCGGGGGCGGACTGTTGTCGACGAAACACTCCGCGGCCACCGGAGGGCCGACCCGCTTCTTCACGATGCGCGACACCACGACGATCCGGTCCCGGCCGCCGTGCCGGAGCCGTACCTCGTCCCCCACATGCAGGGTCTGCGCGGGCTTGGCCCGGTCGCCGTTGACCCTGACGTGTCCGGCGCGGCAGGCGGCAGCGGCCTGCGAGCGGGTCTTGGTCAGCCGTACCGACCAGATCCAGCTGTCGACGCGGACGCTTCCCTCCGCCTGCGGTGTCTCACCGGAAACCATGCATCCGACTCTAGACGCCGTGCAGAGGTCGCGTATCCCTCGTGGCGTCCAGGTCCACTCAGCTGTAATCACGGGACTACGATGCGGACAGTCTTCCCGAACGGACCGACCACTTCCGTTCGGATTTTCGAAGATCTGTTTCTGACATGCCGCCACATGTCGTGCCGCTGAAGGATGTACGGGACTCCGGCCGGGGCACGGCACACTTCCGGAAGCAGTTGAGAACAGCGATGCGCAGCATGCCCGACCGGCCCGGCCGTGGGCTCCAGCCCAACGTCCTCGGCACGTTCCACACGATCGTGATGGCCGTGGCGGGCAGCGCCCCCGCCTACTCGCTGGCCGCAACCAGTGCCGTGCTCGTCGGCACGGTAGGTCTCGGTGGTCCCGCCGCCCTGCTGTACTGCGCGATACCGATGCTCGGCATCGCCCTCGCCTACCGGCAGCTCGGCCGGATCGACGTCAACGCGGGCGCCGGCTACTCCTGGGTGGGCAGGACCCTGCACCCGTTCCTCGGCTTCCTCAGCGGCTGGGCACTGGTCGTCGCGGCGACCCTGTTCATGGTCGCGGGATCGCTGCCCGCCGGGACGATGACGCTGACCGTGATCGACTCCCGGCTCGCCGACGACACGACGCTCGCCACCTTCATCGGGGCCGGCTGGTTCCTGGTGATGCTGCTCGTCGTGCTCGGCGGAGCCCGGCTCAGCGCCCGCAGCCAGCTGGTGATCTCCGGGGTCGAGCTGGTGATCCTGCTGGTCTTCGCGGTCGTCGCACTCGTCCGCGGGACCGGCCCGGGCGAGGGCACGGGAGCCGGACCCGGCGTCGCGCACGCCTTCGACTGGTCCTGGCTCGGCTTCGGGCACTTCGACGGCGTCTCCGGCTTCGCCTCCGGTGCGCTGATCGCCGCCTTCTACTACTGGGGCTGGGACGTCACCGGCAACCTCAGCGAGGAGACCCGCAACAGCCGCCGCACCACGGGCCTGGCCGGGATCGTGGGCGTGCTCACCGTCTTCTCACTCGTCGAGGTGTTCACCATCGCGGTGAACGTGATCCTCTCGGCCGACGACATCGAGCGGCACAGCGCCAACGTACTGACCGTGCTCGGCGAACGGGTCTGGCCCGGCGTCGGCGGAAAGCTGCTGGTGGTGGCCGTGATGCTGTCGACCGTCGCCACGCTGCAGACCACACTCATCCAGGTCACGCGCTCGCTGTTCGCGATGGGCCGCGACCGCACGATGCCCGCCGCGTTCGGCCGGGTGCACCGCAGCTGGAACACCCCGTGGGTGGCGGTCGCCGCCGTCGGAGGCGTCGCTCTCGCCCTGATCCTCGCCTCCCTCGCCCTCGGCCCGGTCCACCACATCCTGGGTGTGGCCGTCGAGGCCATCGGGCTGCAGATCGCCGTGTACTACGGCCTCGCAGGCCTGGCCGCGGTCGTCGCGTACCGCAAACTGCTGTGCCGCTCGGTCGCGGACCTCGTCCTCGGCGGACTCTGGCCGCTGGCCGGTTCGCTCTTCATGTTCTGGATCTTCTTCGAGGCGCTCGGCGACTTCAGCGCGACGGCGCTCGCACTCGGCCTCGGCAGTCTCGCCGTGGGAGCCGTCCCGATGCTCTGGTACTGGCAGCGCGGCAGCTCGTACTACCGGCCGGCGAAGCTCGACGCCTCGCAGACCGTACGGACCGAGGAACCGTCCGACTACGCCCACTCCACCACGATCGTCACCGATTACTGATGGCCGTACGCCGCCGTACACCCCCACCGGTGCGCTTCGACCCGGATCTCGGCGACCGGCCGCTCACCGCGGCCCGCCAGGACATCGTCATCGGCCGCTGGCAGGGCGTACGCGATCTGCTGCACGCCACCGGCAACCGGTGGGCCCTGCGGACCCACCGGATCCGGATCCTCGCCCACGCCGTCGCGGGCAGCACCACCGTGGAGACCTGGCTGGCCGCCGAGCCGAAGAGCGCCGACGCGCAGGTGCTGAAGGCGGCGACCGAAGTGGTCCGGCTGTTCGGCCGGGCCGTCGCGGCGGGGCGGGGCACCGGACTCGACCAGAACCGGGTGGACCGGGTCGTCGACTGCTGTCTGCGGGCCGCCGACGTCTGCCCGCCCGATCCGATGCCCTGGGCATCGCTTCTGACAGCGGCCCGGCTGTACGAGGACGGGGCCAGGCGACGCGTCACACAGTGGTGGGACGAGCTGCTCCGCCGCGATCCGCACCACATGGAGGGGCACACCCAGCTGCTGCGTTACTACTCGGCACGCTGGCACGGCACCCACGGCACCATGTACGACTTCGCGCGCGACGCGGCGGGGGCGGCGCCGCCCGGTTCTCCGCTGCCGGTGCTGGTGCAGATCGCCAGGGTCGAGGAGCACCGGTACGTCTCCGACGCCACGCACGGGCGGCCCGTCATCGCGCCGCTCACCGGGCAGCAGCACTGGAACCACGAACTGGCCGTCACGGACGTACGCCGCACCTGGGACCGGTGGCTCGGGATGCGCGAGGCGGGGCCGGTGGAGGCGGAGGAGGTCGGCGAGCTGAACTACCTGGCGCACGCCGCGTGTTACGCGGGGCGGCCGACGGAGGCCGCGGACGCGTTCCGGCTGCTGGACGGCCGGGCGGTGCGGGTGCCGTGGTCGTACACCGGGGACGCGGCGGCCCAGTTCACGCGGTGGCGCCGCCAGGTCGCCACCGCGTGAACCGCTGTGCGCGGATGGAACCCCCGCTCCGATGCCGTGACCGATGCTGCGCCGGACGGACGAGCACCCGGCGGTCCTGGACCGGCGGACCGCAGATCCCGGCTCCGTTCGACACGGTCGGCAACTACCCCGGCTCGCCGTGTGGGACGTGACGCCAGGTGCGCGATCACGCGGTACGAGAGACTCCAAAAGAATGCAAGGTGAAGTCCGGGCCACCGCCGTCCGATTGACACGGAGGCGGGCCGCGCCACCGAACGGCTGGATCCGGCCGCTAACCTTACGTATCCGCCCTGGCCAGGGATCAATTCCCGCAGTACGGACATTCATCGCACTCAACTCATGCGAAAGGCCTCGCCCATGGGCATTCGGAGCTTGCTGCGCAAGGTGTTCGGCCGCGACCGTACGGAGCAGGACGAGCCGACGACGGCCACGGTCCCGCCCCAGACGGAGCGCACCCGGCCCACGGAGTCGGAGTCGGTCGCGGTGGACGAGCCGGTGGCCGAGACCGCACCGGCAGTCGAACCCGCGTCGGCCGCAAAGGTCTCGGTACCCGCCCCCGCGTCGCCCCGGACCCTCTCGGGCGACAGCGGCCTGGCGACGGACCTGGTGGCGGAGGCCTTCGACAAGGCCTCCGCACCCAGCCCGAAGCCCACCCACACGGTCCCGCCCCAGGGCTCGGCCTCGAAGCGCGTCGTGGCCGAGGCCGCGGCGAAGGCTGAGCCGGCTGCGACCGAGGTGGAGCCGGTGTCGGCTGCGGCCGAAGCCGAGGTGGAGGTAGCGCCGGCCACGGCCGAGGTCGAGGCCGAGATCGCGCCGGCCGAGGTCGAGGTCGAGCCGGAACCGGCCACCACCGAGCCGGAGGCCGAGACCGCACCGTCCGCCGAGACCGAGGTCGAGCCCGCACCGGTCGAGGTCGAGGTCGAGGTCGAGGCAGAACCGGCCACCGCCGAGCCGGAGGCCGAGACCGAGGTCGAAGCAGAACCGGCCGCCACCGAGCCGAAGGCCGAGACCGAGGTCGAAGCAGAACCGGCCACCACCGAGCCGAAGGCCGAGACCGAGGTCGAAGCAGAACCGGCCACCACCGAGCCGAAGGCCGAGACCGCACCGGCCGCCGAGGTCGAGGCCGAGCCCGCGCCGGCCGAGGTCAAGGCCGAGGCGGAACCCGTCATCGCCGAGCCCGAGGCTGCGGTCGCCCAGGTCCTGGAGCCGGCCCCCGCCGCCGAGGTCGCCACCGAGCCCGAGCCGGTCGTCGTCGTCGAGCCAGTCGTCGCGGCAGCCGACGCCGCGCCGGTCGCCGACGCCTTGCCGTCCGAGCCGGACTCCGAGCCCGCACCGGCAGAGATCACCGAGGCGCCCGCCCCCGAGGCATCCGCACCCGCAGAGGTCGCCGAGGCCCCCGCCGTCGCCCTCGCTCAGGTCGAGGGCGACGCCCCCGCGCTCGTCGACGCCTACAAGGCGGCCCAGGCCGGGCTGAAGACGCACGGGCTGAGCGGGCTTCGGGCCACCGTGTACCTGGTGCTCGACCGCTCCGGCTCGATGCGGCCGTTCTACAAGGACGGCAGCGCCCAGCACCTGGGCGACCGCACGCTCGCCCTCGCCGCGCACCTCGACGAGAACGCCACCGTGCCCGTCGTCTTCTTCTCGACCGACATCGACGGCACCGGCACGGTCGGCCTCACCGACCACAAGGGCCGGATCGACGAACTGCACGCGGGGCTCGGCCGCCTGGGCCGTACGAGCTACCACCGCGCCGTCGAGGAGGTCGTTGCGCACTACGAGAAGTCGGAGGCCACCGGCCCCGCCCTGGTGATCTTCCAGACGGACGGACCGCCGGACGCCAAGCAGCCCGCCAAGCAGGCGCTCGCCGAGGCGGCACGGCTTCCGCTGTTCTTCCAGTTCGTCGCGTTCGGCGACGAGGACGCGAAGGGCTTCGACTTCCTCCGGAAGCTGGACGCCCCGAACGCCGCGTTCTTCCACGCCGGCCCCGCCCCGAGCGAGGTGCCCGACGCCACGCTCTACCAGGAGATCCTCGCCGCGCTCCCCGCCTGGCTCGTGGCCCGCGAGACCGCCGCCGACAACGGCTGACCAGGCAGGTCGACCGGCAGACGTACGGTCACGGCGAGCCCGCCCTCGGGCAGGCACCGCCGTGACCGTGCCGCCGGGCACCACCGCTACAGAACGTACGATCGAAAGGCCGGGCCCCGACCCCGTACGGCGGCAGGTCCAGCTCCAGGTCGTCCCGGGACGCGACGCCCCGCACCGTGTCGAGCCGCCGCGCCTCTCCGGCGGGCGTTTCCCGCCCGGCGCAGCCCCCGTGACGAGGAGTTCCTCGAGGATCTCCGCTCCCACCCCGGACCGGCCATGGCCACCGGAAGGGGCGGCGGCGTTTATCGGTGTGAGTGGATCACCCAGGGGCCGTTAGGATTTCGACCATGGCGGCCACTGGATCCGAGAAGCAGGGGGCGACGGCGTACTACGTCTCGACCCCCATTTACTACGTCAACGACGCTCCTCACCTGGGCCACGCCTACACGACCGTCGCAGGCGACGTGCTCACCCGCTGGCACCGCCAGCGTGGCGAGAAGGTGTGGTACCTCACCGGCACGGACGAGCACGGTCAGAAGATCATGCGCACTGCCGAGGCGAACAACGTCACCCCGCAGGAATGGTGCGACAAGCTCGTCGAGGAGGCCTGGAAGCCCCTCTGGGAGCACCTGAACATCGCGAACGACGACTTCATCCGTACGACGGAGAAGCGGCACACGGACCGTGTGCAGGAGTTCGTGCAGGACCTGTACGACAAGGGCGAGATCTACAAGGGCGGGTACGAAGGCCCGTACTGCGTGGGCTGCGAGGAGTACAAGCTCCCCGGCGACCTCATCGAGGCGGAGGACGGCACGAAGCTGTGCCCGGTCCACAAGAAGCCGGTGGAGATCCTCAAGGAGGAGAACTACTTCTTCAAGCTGAGCGAGTACGGCCCGAAGCTGCTGGAGTTCTACGCGAACAACCCCGGCTTCATCCAGCCCGAGTCGGCCCGCAACGAGGTCGTGAACTTCGTCAGGCAGGGCCTGCAGGACCTGTCGATCTCGCGCTCGACCTTCGACTGGGGCATCCCGGTGCCGTGGGACGAGAAGCACGTCATCTACGTGTGGGTCGACGCGCTGCTCAACTACGCGACGGCGGTCGGCTACGGCGCCAACCAGGAGAAGTTCGACGGGACGTTCCCGGCCGATGTGCACCTGATCGGCAAGGACATCCTCCGCTTCCACTCCGTCATCTGGCCCGCGATGCTGATGGCGCAGGGCCTGCCGCTGCCCGGCAAGGTCGTGGCCAATGGCTGGCTGATGGTCGGCGGCGAGAAGATGTCGAAGTCGAACCTGACCGGCATCAAGCCGCAGGACCTGACCTCGCACTTCGGCGTGGACGCGTACCGCTGGTACTTCCTGCGGGCGATCGCGTACGGCAACGACGGCTCGTTCTCCTGGGAGGACTTCACCGCCCGCTACACCTCCGAGCTCGCCAACGACTACGGCAACCTCGCCTCGCGCGTCGCCGCCATGGTCGGCAAGTACTTCGGCGGGGCGCTCCCGGAGGCCACCGCCCCCGGCGAGGCCGAGAAGGCGGTCCAGGAGGGTCTCGCGAAGGCCGTCGCCACCGCCGACCGGAAGATCGGCGATGAGCTGGACTTCCAGGCCGGCATCCTGGCGATCTTCGAGTTCGTGAAGCAGGTCAACGGCTACATCACGGAGCAGGAGCCCTGGAAGGTAGCCAAGGACGAGTCGCCCGAGGGCCAGGCCCGGCTCGCGACGATCCTGTACACGGCCGCCGAGGCGCTGCGCGGTGTCGCGGTCCTGCTGAGCGCCGTGATGCCGGAGACCTCGCAGAAGCTGTGGGAGTCGCTGGGCGCCGAGGAGTCCCTGGGCGCGCTGCCCGACCAGCGCGTGCAGGACGCGGGCGGCTGGGGGAAGCTGCCGGCGGGCGCGACGGTGACGAAGGGTGCGGTGCTGTTCCCGCGCCTGGAGGAGAAGCCCGCGTAGGACCACGGCTCGGTACGCGGAGGCCCACACAGGGCTCGGTACGCAGATGAGGGGCCCGGACCGGTGACGGTCCGGGCCCCTCCCGTATGCGTGTGTGGGGGCAACCCACATACGTGACGTCCGGTCAGCGGGCCAGCGCCGCGCCGTCACCCATCACGATCACCGGAAGCTTTGCCGGGTCGAGGATGCGCAGCAGCTCCTCCATCCGGTCCTCGGGAAGCGAGATGCAGCCCTGGGTCGGCCCGCCGTGGTCGACATGGAGCCAGATGCCGCCACCCCGCTCCTCGCCGAGCGGACGGGTCGGGTCCAGCGGGGACGCGCCGGGGACACGGTTGTAATCGATGGCGATGACGTAGTCGAACGACCCCTCCAGGGACTCTCCGTCGAACCCTTCGCCGCTCGCCGTGAAGGCCGGACTCTGTACATAAGGCAGCTCGGTGCCCGGCGCTTCGAACAGACCGCCCGCGGCCGTCAGCCCGTAGACACCGATGGGGGTCCGGAGGTCGTTCACCCGGTGCTCGTCGGTCCAGCCGTACAGGGCGTTGTGGGCGGGCCACGGGCCGGCGGCCGGCTCCCAGCCCACCGCGGGGTCGTCGCGGGTGTAGAGGACGGCCGTGGCCTCGCTGGAGTCGGGGGAGTTCCCGGTGACGACGAGCGCTTGCCGGGACTCGGCAGGGATCGCGGACCTGACCATCTGCCCCAGCATCCGGATCTCGCGGGGCGCGGTCGGGGCGGCCGGCCCACGCGCGGCAGCGGCCCCTGGGCCCGCCGCGCCGGTGGGCGCGTGGGCGCCGGCGTTGCCGGTGGGCGCGTGGGCGCCGGTGCGCACGGCGGCGGGTCCGGGTGCTGTACCTCCCGGTCCGGGTGCCGTACCTGCCGCGGCGCACCCGGTCAGCAGCAGGAGGAGGAGTGCCGCACAGACCGTGTACGGGGGACGTCGGGACGCGCGAGGGCCGGGACGGGGCACGGGTTCGAGAACAGGCACGGGGGGCTCCTAGCAGTCGGCGTCGAGGGCAGCGGGGACAGAGATCCCCGCACCAAAGTCCCCGAGCCAGTCTTTGCCGAGCCGACCGACGATTAATCAGACAAAGCGGCCATACGGCCGCATCCGATCCGGTGCGACCTGTCATCCCGGGCGTGTCCTGCTGTCCGATGTGACCGCGCACGCATGGGAAAGGGCCCGGAACCGCGCCCTGTCGTGGCGATTCCGGGCCCGTCCCCTCGGCGGGGGAACGGAGCCTCAGAGGTCCGTGCCGTCGTGCGTCTCGTCCGGGTCCACGCCCATCGTGATCGAACCGACGACGCCACGCGCCATGTGGTTCTTGCGGTACGAGAGCTTCATCAGCCCGCCCGTGACACCGCTCTGGTCGTAGATGGTGTCCTCGGTGAGGGTCGTACGCGTGGTGGTGCTGGTCGAGTACGGCGCGATCTTCGCCGAGTCGAGCACCGCGGACTCCGAGAAGAAGAACTGACCGGTGTGACAGGTGCGTCCGCCCTCGTACCCGGCGTCGGTCATCTTCCCGCCGACGTGCACCTTGGTGTGGATGTGCACACAACGGCCCTGGTACCAGCCCGGGAAGATCGTCTTGAACTCCACATAGCCGTGCTTGTCGGTGAGCTGGGTACCACGCAGATAGCGCTCGTCGTCGGTGGGCTCCGAGTGTCCGCCACCGCCGCCACCGGGCCCGCCGGACGGGGGCGTACCCGTCGGGGCGTCGGTGGGGGTGCCGGTCGGGGCATCCGTCGGAGCCCCGCTCGGCGGAGTGCCGCCACCGCCGGGGCCACCGGAACTCATCGACTCGTAACCGGAGTAGATGCCCAGCGCATCACAGTGCCAGATGTCGACGGCCGCCCGGCTCACGGGCTTGCAGGTGTCCGAGTCGATCACCTTGAGGCGGAGGGTCATCGGGATGCCCTCCTTGTCCTCGGTGATGTCCTTCCGGATCTTGTCGGCGTCGATGTAGTACGGGCCCTCGGTGGTCTCCGAGGTCAGCCGGTAGCACTCCTCACCTTGCCCGGCGGCGGACTTCTTCCCACTGCCACTGCTCGTGACCTCGTCGGCCGAGGCACCGGCGACCACGCCCGCCCCGATCCCGGCGGCCACGATCGCCGCGCCACCGGCGAACACCATCCGGCGACGCGTCATGTCTTTCTTGTGTGCGGGTCCTTGAGTCTCTGTCATGCGAAGTGAGACTAGGCAGGGGAGCTGGCAGGGGCGTGTGTGTCAGCTGTGCGTTGCTGTGGAGGGCAGCCACGACGCGGAACAGCCCCTGCCCGACGGCCAGGGGCTGTTTCACGTGGAACAGAAGCGGAACCGCTGACGCTTACTTCGCGCCGGTGTCCCTCGCTACCGAGTCCTTGGCCTCGGCCTTCTCCTTCGCCGTCGCGGCGGGCTTGCGGAGCTGGATGTTCAGCTCGCGCAGCCGCGCCTCGTCCAGCACGGTCGGCGCGCCCATCATCAGGTCCTGCGCGTTGCCGTTGAGCGGGAAGGCGATCGTCTCGCGGATGTTCGGCTCGTCGGCCAGCAGCATCACGATGCGGTCGACACCGGGGGCGATGCCACCGTGCGGCGGGGCGCCGAGACGGAACGCGCGGAGCATGCCCGCGAACTCGTGCTCGACGGTCTCACGGTCGTAACCGGCGATCTCGAACGCCTTGATCATCAGCTCGGGCTCGTGGTTACGGATGGCGCCGGAGGACAGCTCGATGCCGTTGCAGACGATGTCGTACTGCCAGGCAAGGATGTCCAGCGGGTCCTTCGTCTCCAGGTCCTCCAGGCCGCCCTGAGGCATGGAGAACGGGTTGTGCGAGAAGTCGATCCTGCCGGTCTCCTCGTCCTTCTCGTACATCGGGAAGTCGACGACCCAGCAGAACCGGAAGACGCCCTCCTCGAAGTGGCCGGCGCGCTTGGCGGCCTCGACCCGGACGGCCGACATGATCTTGGAGACCTCGTCGAACTCGCCGGCACCGAAGAAGACGGCATGGCCCGGGACGAGCGACAGACGCTCGGTGAGGGTCTTGATGTCCGTCTCGGTGAGGAACTTGGCGATCGGACCGGCGAGAGTGCCGTCCTCGCCGACGCGGACCCAGGCGAGGCCCTTGGCGCCCTGCTCGACGGCGTACTCACCGAGGCCGTCGAAGAACTTACGGGACTGGCCCGCGGTGTCCGGCACCGGAAGAGCGCGGACGTGCTTGCCGGCGAACGCCTTGAACTCCGAGCCGGCGAAGACGTCGGAGATGTCGACGAGCTCCAGCTTGGCGCGCAGGTCGGGCTTGTCGTTGCCGTACTTCAGCATCGACTCGCGGAACGGGATCCGCGGGAAAGGCGACGTGACGTGGCGGCCGTTGCCGAACTCCTCGAAGAGCTCGGTCATCAGCTTCTCGATCGGCTGGAAGACGTCCTCCTGCTCGACGAACGACATCTCGACGTCGAGCTGGTAGAACTCGCCCGGCGAGCGGTCGGCGCGGGCGTCCTCGTCGCGGAAGCACGGCGCGATCTGGAAGTAGCGGTCGAAGCCCGAGATCATCAGCAGCTGCTTGAACTGCTGCGGGGCCTGCGGCAGCGCGTAGAACTTGCCGGGGTTCAGCCGGGACGGGACGACGAAGTCACGGGCGCCCTCGGGAGAGGTCGCGGTGAGGATCGGGGTCGCCATCTCGTTGAAGCCGAGAGCCACCATCTTCGAGCGGATCGAGGCGATGACGGCGGAGCGCAGCATGATGTTGCGGTGCATGCGCTCACGGCGCAGGTCGAGGAAGCGGTACTCCAGACGCCGCTCCTCGTTGACCCCGTCGTCGGTGTTGATCGTGAAGGGCAGCGGGGCGGCCTCGCCCAGCACCTCGACCTCGGTGACCTCGATCTCGATCTCGCCGGTCGGGAGGTCCGGGTTCACGTTGTCGGCGCCACGTGCGGAGACCTTGCCGTCGATCCGGACGACGGTCTCCTTGGTGAGCTTCGACAGGGCTTCGTTGCCGGGCGTGCCGGGGCGGGCGACGAGCTGCACGAGACCGTAGTGGTCGCGCAGATCGATGAAGAGGATGCCGCCCAGGTCTCGACGATTGTGCAGCCAGCCGCTCAGCCGGACGTCGGTGCCGACGTCAGAGGCGCGGAGCTCGCCGCAGGTGTGGGACCTGTACCGATGCATCGTCGTTCATCCAGTCTTCGCGGTTGGGGTGGATTCAGCCTCCCCAGGCTACCGCCCGCACCCCCACGACTTCATTGTCATAGTTACTTCAAGATCATCCAGCGAGGTCAGGACCACCCGCCGACGGCCGCCCTCGGTGGCGTCGGCCGAGCACATCTTCATAAAGTGGGGCAATGCGCACCGAGGAAGTCCTGGCCGCGACGGCGACCGGCCTGTGGCGCTGGGACCACGGAGCCGGTTCGGTCACGCTCGACGCGGAGGCGGCCCGGCTGCTCGAGCTCCCGGCCGAGGCCGGCGTCTTCCGCGAGGCCGCGGTGCGCGCGCGTTTCCACCCGGTCGACTGGAACGAGATCTACGGGGTGGTGAACCTCGCACTCGCCGAGGGCACCCTGGCCGAGGCGCGGCTGCGGATCGTGGACGGGGGCGGCCGGGTGCTGCGTACCGTACGCAGCCGCTCCAAACCGCTGCCGGTCGCATCGGCCGCCAGCGAGAGCTACGTACTGGTCGGCACCCTCCAGGAGGTCGCCGAACCGCAGCCGGGCACCACCGGGGCGCACACCCCCATCACCGGGGACTGGCGCCGGTCCCGCGAGGCGTTCCTGCTGGACGCGGGGCGGGCGCTGGCCGAGGCCCGTTCCACGGCGGAGGTGTTGCGGGTCGCCGCCTCGCTCTCCATGCCCGGGTTCTCACCGGACGGGCTCGCCGTCTTCGGTGTCGCGGGCGAGCGGCTGACGATCATCGGCCACCACGGGCACAACAAGGGCGACGAGAACCCGTTCAACGACATGCCACTGGAGACCGACTACCCGGCCGCCCAGGTCGTACGGACCGGGCGGGCGATCTATCTCCCCTCGCCCGAGGAGTACCACCGCCGCTTCCCGGCCACCTGGCCGCTGGCCAGCCGCTTCGGGCGCCGCTCCTGGGCCTTCCTGCCGCTGATCGTGTCGGGCCGCACGATGGGTGCCTGGATGGCGGGATTCCGGCACCCGGTGTCGTTCTCGCCGGACGAACGTTCGGTGCTGACGACGGTCGCCCGGATGCTCGCCCAGGCCCTGGCACGGGCCGGGGAGGCCGAGACCGAGCGGGAGCTGTCGCAGGGGCTCCAGCGGTCGATGATGCCGACCCTGGGCCCCGAGATCCCCGGCATGACGGTCGCCGCCCGGTATGTGCCGACCGGTGGCGGGCTCCAGGTGGGCGGCGACTGGTACGACATGATCCCGCTCCCCAACGGCCGTATCGCCCTCGTCATCGGCGACGTCCAGGGCCATGACGTGCGGGCGGCCGGGCTGATGGGCCAGTTGCGGATCGCTCTGCGCGCGTACGCCTCCGAGGGGCACCGCCCGGACGCGGTGCTCTCCCGTGCCTCCCGGTTCCTCTCCGGGCTCACCGACGCGTACGACGACGGGGAGGAGACCGGCCCGCGGTTCGCGACCTGTCTGTACGCGGAGGTGGACCCGGAGACCGGCACGCTCGACATCGCCCGGGCCGGTCACCCCGACCCGGTGGTGATCAGCAGCGACGGGACCGCGGTGATCCGGCAGACCGGCGGCGGGCTGCCGCTCGGTGTCGAGACCGACGCCGACTATCCGACGACCCAGCTCGTCCTGGAGACCGGCGAAACGATCATGCTGTGCACGGACGGACTGATCGAGACCGGCGGCCACGACATGGCCACCGGCTGGGACCGGCTCCGACCGGTCCTGGAGCAGCAGTGCGGTGACCTCGAGAAGCTCGCCGACGAACTGGTGCAGGCTGTGCACGGTCCGACATCGCACTACACGACGGGCCCGCTGGCCGACCGCCGCGAGGACGACGTCGCGGTGCTCGTGCTGCGTCGCGAGGCCGGCGCCATGCCGCGGACGGCGCCGCGCCGCACCGCGATGACCATCGCCCAGGCCGAACCTGAGCGGATCTCGGCCGCCCGGCAGCAGCTGCGCGAACTGCTGCACGACTGGGAGGACCCGGAACAGATCGACGCGGCCGTGCTGATGGTCTCCGAGATGACCACGAACGTCCTGGTCCACACGGACGGCGACGCTCTGATGGTCGCCGAGGCCACCGGGGAGCGGGGCGAACGGCGGCTGCGGGTGGAGGTGGCGGACGGCAGCGACGAACTGCCGCACAAGCGGCAGCCGGGCGAGATGGCTTCCAGCGGGCGGGGCCTGGTGCTGATGGAGGTGCTGGCCGACGCGTGGGGGGTGGATCCGCGCGGGGCGGGCAAGTCGATCTGGTTCGAGCTGCACGAGTCGTAGGGGCGGGGCGCCCGGGTGCGTCCGGTGGCCGCTCCGCCCTCAATCGCCGGGCGGGCTCGATGTGCCGGGTGGTGGTGTGTCCGGCGGTGTCGCCGGGTCGGGTGGGGTGGAGGGGGGCGGTGGGTTCGGGTCGGGGCTGTAGCCCTTGCGGAGTTCGCCGAGGACGCCGAAGGCCGCGGCGCACGCCGGTACCGCCAGCAGCATCCCCAGCAGGCCCGCCACGCTCGCCCCCGCGGTCAGCGCGATCATGATCATGGCCGGGTGCATCTGGACCGTACGGCTCTGGATCACCGGCTGAAGCACGTGCCCCTCCAGCACCTGGACCGCGAGCACCACTCCGAGCGCCCAGAGCGCGATCACGACTCCCCGGTCCGCCAACGCGACCAGGATGGCGACAGCGCCCGAGAGGAACGCGCCGAGGTACGGGATGTACGCGCCGACGAAGACCAGCGCCCCGAGCCCCACCGCGCCCGGCACCCGCAGGATCAGCAGGCCGACGGTGATGCAGACGGCATCGATCAGCGCGATGAACGTGGTGCCGCGCATGAAGCCCTCGACGGCCTCGAAGGCCCGCCGCCCCATCGCCTCGACCAGCTCACCGGTGCCGCGCGGGGCGACGGTGTGGGCAAGGTCCACGGCCCGGTCGGAGTCGCGCAGGAAGAAGAAGGTCAGCAGCAGGGCGAGGACGCCGGTCGCGATCAGTGAGCCGACCAGGCTGATCCCGGTCAGCAGCCCGCCCGCGGCGCTTGCGCCGAACTTCTCGACGAGCTTCTGCGCGTTGGCGGCCAGGTCGTCCACATTGATGTCGCGCGCGAACCCGAAGTGGTCGATGACCCACTGACCGGCGTCCTTCAGCGACTGGACGATCTGGCCGCCGGTGTCGATGAGCGCGGTGACGACGATGTACCCGGCGCCGCCGCCCACCGCGACGAGCAGCGCGCAGGTGAGCCCGGCGGCCACCGATCGGTTCACCCGGTGGTCGGCCAGCCAGCGGTGGACGGGGCCGAGCAACGCCGTACCGAGCAGGGCGAGCAGGACGGGTGTGACCGCGGTCTTGAAGACGATGCACAACCAGATCGCGACCGCGGCGACACCGGTGACCAGCAGAATTACGGCGCACCACGCCGCTGTCCGCCGCGCGGCGTCGGGCAGGAGGGGCTTTTGGGTATGCACCCTCCCACCCGATCACGGTGCGGCGGTCATGTCCCGCCTGCACGGCCGTACGGGTGACGGACCGTCAGCGCGGCTCTTGCCGCAGGGTCACTCACCCATGCCGTGGACCGCGGGCACGGTGCCGAGACGGCCGGCCTGGAAGTCCTCGAACGCCTGCTTCAGTTCGGCCTGGCTGTTCATGACGAACGGCCCGTAGTGCGCCATCGGCTCCCGGATCGGACGGCCGCCGAGCAGCACGACCTCCAGGTCCGGGGTGTTGCCGTCCTGCTTCTCGTCCGCGCGGACGGTCAACGAGGATCCGGCGCCGAAGACCGCGGTCTGCCCCATGTGGACGGGGCGGCGCTCCTCACCGACCGTGCCGCGGCCGGCCATCACGTACGCGAGTCCGTTGAAGTCCTCGCGCCACGGCAGGGTCACCTCGGCGCCGGGGCGCACGGTGGCGTGGACCATCGTGATCGGGGTGTGGGTGACGCCCGGGCCCTCGTGACCGTCGAGCTCACCGGCGATGACGCGGAGCAGCGCGCCGCCGTCCGGGGAGGCGAGGAGCTGGACCTGGCCGCCGCGGATGTCCTGGTAGCGGGGAGCCATCATCTTGTCGGCCTTGGGCAGGTTCACCCAGAGCTGGAGGCCGTGGAAGAGACCGCCCGACATGACGAGGGACTCCGGCGGGGCCTCGATGTGGAGGAGGCCGGATCCGGCCGTCATCCACTGGGTGTCACCGTTGCGGATGGTGCCGCCGCCGCCGTTGCTGTCCTGGTGGATGAAGGTGCCGTCGATGATGTACGTGACGGTCTCGAAGCCGCGGTGGGGGTGCCAGGGAGTGCCCTTGGGCTCGCCCGGCGCGTACTCCACCTCGCCCATCTGGTCCATCATGATGAACGGGTCGAGGTACTTGTAGTTGATCCCGGCGAACGCGCGGCGAACCGGGAAGCCTTCGCCCTCGAATCCGCTCGGCGCCGTGGTGACGGCGAGCACGGGACGGGCCGTGGCGTCGCCCGAGGCGGCGACCTTGGGCAGGGTCAGTGGATTTTCGACGGTCACTGCGGGCATGGGAGCCACCTCCGGGATTGTTCTGGCTTCAATTTAGTTGAACAGTGAACATCTCGCAAGGGGCTCCGCATTCCCGGCGCGTCGCATGCAGCAGGAGGGGCCCGTACCTCAGCGGTACGGGCCCCTCCTGGCGTCGGAAGGCCGGCGGTCAGCCGTCTGCGGCGATGGTCTAGCCGTACATGCGGCGCATCGCGAAGTCGACCATCTGCTCCACGGCCTTGGCGTCGAAGACCATGCGGTGCTCGCCCTCCATGTCGAGGACGAAGCCGTAGCCGGTGGGCAGCAGATCGATCACCTCGGCGCCGGTGATCACGAAGTACTTGGACTCCTTGCCTGCGTACAGCCGCAGCTCCTTGAGCGTGGTGAACATGGGGATCACCGGCTGCTGGGTGTTGTGCAGGGCGAGGAAGCCGGGGTTGTCGCCGCGCGGGCAGTAGACCTTCGAGGTCGCGAAGATCTGCTGGAAGTCCTCGGCGGACAGGGATCCGGTGGTGAAGGCCCGTACCGCGTCACCGAGGGAGGGCGGCGAGGGTTCGGGATACAGCGGCTGCTCGCCGTAGCCGCCACCCATCTGCTGCTGTGCACCCTGGTTCTGGTCGTAGCCGTACATACCCCAAAGAGTAATGGGACACATCCACCCCTCGAGGGGTTGCGTCTTATTACTCACGGGTAGCATCATCTGGGAGGTCAGCTGATATGCCTACCGCCAGCTCGTCGCCCGCCCGGCCCTCACCCCTTGACCGGGGCGCTGCGCGCCACTGCTATTGATTACGGAGCCTTCCCATGGGGCACTACAAGTCGAATCTCCGCGACATCGAGTTCAACCTCTTCGAGGTCCTCGGGCGCGACAAGCTGTACGGCACCGGCCCGTTCGCCGAGATGGACGTCGAGACGGCGAAGAGCATCCTCGACGAGGTCGCCCGCCTCGCGGAGAACGAGCTGGCCGATTCCTTCGCCGACGCCGACCGCAACCCGCCGGTCTTCGACCCGGAGACCAACACGGCGCCGGTCCCGGAGACGTTCAAGAAGTCGTACCAGGCGTTCATGGACTCCGAGTACTGGCGCCTGGGCCTGCCCGAGGAGATCGGCGGCACGACCTCCCCGCGCTCCCTGATCTGGTCCTACGCGGAGCTGCTGCTCGGCTCGAACCCGGCCATCTGGATGTACTCCTCGGGCCCGGCGTTCGCCGGCATCCTCTTCGATGAGGGCAACGAGGCGCAGAAGAAGATCGCCGAGATCGCCGTCGAGAAGCAGTGGGGCTCGACGATGGTGCTGACCGAGCCGGACGCCGGTTCGGACGTCGGCGCGGGCCGCACGAAGGCCGTCGAGCAGGAGGACGGCTCCTGGCACATCGAGGGTGTGAAGCGCTTCATCACCTCGGGCGAGCACGACATGTCCGAGAACATCATTCACTACGTGCTGGCCCGCCCCGAGGGCGCGGGTCCGGGCACGAAGGGTCTGTCGCTCTTCATGGTCCCGAAGTTCCACTTCGACTGGACCACCGGTGAACTGGGCGAGCGCAACGGCGTGTACGCGACGAACGTCGAGCACAAGATGGGCCTCAAGGCGTCCAACACGTGCGAGATGACGTTCGGCGACCAGCACCCCGCCAAGGGCTGGCTGATCGGCGACAAGCACGACGGCATCCGCCAGATGTTCCGCATCATCGAGTTCGCCCGGATGATGGTCGGCACGAAGGCCATCGCCACCCTCTCGACGGGGTACCTGAACGCGCTGGAGTACGCCAAGGAGCGGGTCCAGGGCACCGACCTGGCGAACTTCATGGACAAGACCGCGCCCAAGGTCACCATCACGCACCACCCCGACGTGCGCCGCTCGCTGATGACGCAGAAGGCGTACGCGGAGGGCATGCGCTCCCTCGTGCTGTACACCGCCTCCGTCCAGGACGCGATCCAGGAGAAGGAGGCCGCCGGCGAGGACGCGAAGGCGCTGCACGGCCTCAACGACCTGCTGCTCCCGATCGTCAAGGGCTACGGCTCCGAGAAGTCGTACGAACAGCTGGCGCAGTCGCTCCAGACGTTCGGCGGCTCCGGGTACCTCCAGGAGTACCCGATCGAGCAGTACATCCGGGATGCCAAGATCGACACCCTCTACGAGGGCACCACGGCGATCCAGGGCCAGGACTTCTTCTTCCGGAAGATCGTCCGCGACCAGGGTGCCTCGCTCAACGCGCTGTCCGAGGAGATCAAGAAGTTCCTCGCCGGCGCCCAGGGCAACGAGGAGCTGTCCGGTGCGCTGGACTCGCTCGCCAAGGCGGCCGTGGACCTGGAGGCGATCGTCGGCACGATGATCACCGACCTCACCGCGACCGGCGAGGACGTCAAGAACATCTACAAGGTCGGCCTGAACACCACCCGCCTGCTCCTGGCCTCCGGCGATGTCGTCGTCGGCTACCTGCTGCTGAAGGGCGCGGCCGTGGCGGCCGAGAAGCTGCCGACCGCCTCCGCGAAGGATGTCGCCTTCTACCAGGGCAAGATCGCCGCGGCGAAGTTCTTCGCCGCCAACGTCCTGCCGGGCGTCTCGGCCGAGCGCGCGCTCGCCGAGGCGGTCGACGGTTCGCTGATGGAGCTGGACGAGGCCGCGTTCTAGCCTTCGCCCCACAGCGTCGGTCAACGAGGCGCCGCCACCCGAATGCTTTCGGGTGGCGGCGCTTTCGTATCGTCACGCCGCCTGTGGCGAGGACAGGTCCGGTAAACACCCAGGCTGCCCGCCTCGAACCTCGATCTTGCCGGTCCTTATGATCGGCATCCGTATCCGCCGGGGGGCACCCTTCGCCACCGTGATCGCGGAACGCGCGCAACAGGCGCAGGACGGCACGAAGCCGTCGGCGGTGACGGCCGCGGGATAGGTACGGGCCGGGGTGGCGGTACGCGGATTCTTCCCGGCCCATCGTCGTTACAGTGAAGAACATGAGTTCTCCCCTCCGCTTCGACCGCGGCCACACCGACGACCTGATGGCCTTCCTGATGGCCAGCCCCTCCCCGTACCACGCCGTGGCCACCGCCGCGGCGCGGCTGGAGAAGGCCGGCTTCCGGCAGGTCGAGGAGACCGCGGCCTGGGACGCGTCCACCGGTGGGAAGTACGTGCTGCGCGGCGGGGCGATCATCGCCTGGTACGTGCCGGAGGGCGCCGGGGCGCACACCCCGTTCCGGATCGCCGGGGCGCACACCGACTCGCCGAATCTGCGCGTGAAGCCGCTGCCCGACACGGGGTCGTACGGCTGGCGGCAGATCGCTGTCGAGGTGTACGGCGGCACCCTGCTCAACACCTGGCTGGACCGGGACCTCGGCCTCGCGGGCCGGATCAGCCTGCGCGACGGCACGCACCGGCTGGTCAACATCGACCGGCCGCTGCTGCGCGTTCCTCAACTGGCCGTGCATCTGGACCGGTCGGCCAACACCGACGGTCTCAAGCTCGACCGGCAGAAGCACATGCAGCCGATCTGGGGGCTCGGGGACGTCGAGGAGGGCGACCTGATCCGGTTCGTCGCCGAGGAGGCGGGCGTCGGCGCCGAGGACGTGACCGGCTGGGACCTGATGCCGCACGCCGTGGAGCCGCCGGCCTACCTGGGCCGGGACCGCGAACTGCTGGCCGGGCCGCGGATGGACAACCTGCTCTCCGTGCACGCGGCGACGGCCGCGCTCGCCGCCGTCGCCGGACAACCGGACGACGAGATTCCGTACATCCCGGTGCTGGCCGCGTTCGACCACGAGGAGAACGGTTCGCAGTCGGACACCGGCGCGGACGGACCGCTGCTCGGCACGGTGCTGGAGCGCTCCGTCTTCGCCCGTGGCGGCACGTACGAGGACCGCGCCCGGGCCTTCGCGGGGACCGTCTGTCTCTCCTCCGACACCGGTCACGCGATCCACCCCAACTACGGCGAGCGCCACGACCCGACACACCACCCGGTGGCGAACGGCGGGCCGATCCTCAAGGTCAACGTCAACATGCGCTACGCGACGGACGGCAGCGGCCGGGCCGTGTTCGCGGCAGCGTGCGAGAAGGCGGGCGTGCCGTGGCAGACGTTCGTCTCCAACAACTCGATGCCCTGCGGCACGACGATCGGCCCGATCACCGCGGCCCGGCACGGCATCCAGACCGTGGACATCGGCGTCGCGATCCTGTCGATGCACAGTGCGCGTGAGCTGTGCGGCGCGGACGACCCGTATCTGCTGGCGAACGCGCTGGCGGCGTTCCTGGCGGGCTGATCCGCCTTCCGCACATGGTTGTTGCCGGGCCGGGTACGCGATCCGTACACGGCCCGGAGCCTCCGGGCCGCCGAGGAGGCGTGACCCATGGGACTCGGAGGATTTATCATCCTCATCGCCGTCGGAGCGATACTCACCTTCGCCACCGACTGGCAGATGGACAGCGTCAATGTCGACCTGGTCGGCTGGATCATGATGATCGTCGGCATCATCGGAGTCTTCGTCTACGCGAGCATCGCTCGGCGCCGCCGGATGGTCGTACCACCCAGCACCACGGTCGTGTCCGAGGACGAGCGCCGCGGAATCTGAACCGAATTCCGGCCTCTTTGCTGTTGCGGCACAGCTCACGTCGGTTCGGCGGGCCCCCGGGCAGTGATCTCAGTTCATTGCCCGGGGGCGGAGTGACAGCTCCGCAACGGCGCCGACGACTTCTGAACCCGTCGGCCCGTCAGGCCTGCTCGTCCATCCCGGCGAGCACCAGCGGCAGCCGCGACGTCCCCTGCGCACTCACGCGGACGGGGACGCCCCAGTCCTGCTGGTGGACGTGGCAGGCCGGGTACTCGTTCGCCGGGTCGTCGTCACAGGACGCCGCCATCGCGGACACATGCAGGACGCCTTCGGTGACGCCGTCGGCCAGGACCAGGTCGCGGAAGAGATCCGTGCCGGGGCCGGCGCCCTCCGCCAGCAGCTCGGGCGGGGTCGACGAGACCAGCAGCCGGGTCGAGGGACCGTACCGGGTGTCCAGCTTCTGACCGGCGGGCGCCTGGAAGACCACGTCCAGCCGGAGCGTGCCGGGCGCGATCTCGGTGGCCGCGCGCTGGGTGCGGTGCGCCTGGTCGGCGACGCGTACGGCCTCCTCGGGCAGCCGCAGCCGGGTCAGCCGGTGCCGGGCGGACTCGACGACGACGAGATCGCCGTCGACCACCACGGCATCGCTCGGCTCGCGCAGATCCGTGGCCAGCGTGGTGACCTCGCGGGTGGCGGGGTCGTAACGGCGCAGGGCGTGGTTGTACGTGTCGCTGACGGCGACGGACCCGTCGGGCAGCGCGGTCACGCCCAGCGGGTGCTGGAAGAGCGCCTGGTCGGCGGCGCCGTCGCGGTGACCGAAGTCGAAGAGGCCGGTGCCGACGGCCGTGTGCACGGTCCCGTCCCGGTCCACGTACCGCAGCGCGGACGTCTCCGAGTCGGCGACCCAGAGCCGTTCGCCGTCGGCCGAGGCGGCAAGTCCGGACGGCTGGGCGAACCAGGCCTCGTCTGCCGGACCGTCGACAAGTCCTTCGTTGGTCGTGCCCGCGGCGACCTGCACGGTTCCGGACTCGGGGTCGTACGACCACAGCTGGTGGACACCTGCCATGGCGATCCACAGCCGGTCGGCGAACCAGGCGACGTCCCACGGGGAGGAGAGGTCGACCTCCCGCGCCGGACCGGACGTCGGAGAGCCCCGCCACCACTGGTGGCCGGTGCCCGCAAGGGTCGTCGTCACCCCCGTCGTGAGGTCGAGGGCGCGGATGGCGTGGTTGACGGTGTCGGCGACGGCGATCCGGCCGTCGGGCAGCACGGCGAGCCCCTGCGGCTCACTGAACCGGACCTCGTCGGGCGCGCCGTCCGCGAGCCCACGGTCCCCGGTGCCGAAGTGACGGCGGACCGTCTCACCGTCCCGTTCGATCTCGACGAGGCGGTGGCGGGTGGTGTCGGAGACGAGGAAGCCGCCGTCCGGCAGCAGCAGGGCCTTGCCGGGGAAGCGCAGATGCGTGGCGACGGGCTCGGGCGCCACGTACGGTCCGTCGCCGCGGCGCAGCGTGCCCTTCGCGGCGTGCTCGGCCTCCAGCTCCTCGACGAGCTTCTCGATGGCGTGCGCATGGCCCTCGCCGGCGTGCTGGGCGACGACATAGCCCTCGGGGTCGATGACGACGAGCGTCGGCCAGGCGCGTACGGCGTACTGCTTCCAGGTGGCGAGCTCGGGGTCGTCGAGGACGGGGTGGTGGACCTCGTACCGCTCGACGGCGTCGACGACGGCCTGGTGCTCGGCCTCGTGGACGAACTTCGGCGAATGCACGCCGATGATCACCACGGTGTCGCGGTGCTTCTCCTCCAGCTCGCGCAGCTCATCGAGGACATGCAGACAGTTCACACAGCAGAACGTCCAAAAATCCAGAATGACGATGCGTCCCCGCAGGTCAACGAGGGTGTATTGCTGGTCACCGGTATTGAGCCAGCCACCCTTGCCGACCAGCTCGGGGGCCCTGACGCGCGTACGTGTTGCCATGTGAACAGTCAACATCACCGTGGTGCGTCCGCATTCCGGAGGGTCTCAGGCATAGCAGAGGTCTCACACGCCCCAGGGAGTCCCACCGGACGTTTCACGTGAAACCGGGCCCTGTCCGACGCTGGGGCGAGGCCCGGTCCGACGGATGCATCAGCGGATGCCAGACGGTGGTGCGAGTCCGGTCCGACCGATGTGTCAGCGGCCGTTCGACGGCGGGGCAAGACCCAGCCGTCGGTCCTTGAGCGCCGGGAACTGCTCCCGCGTGGCGGTGACCCCAGCCGGGTCGAACTCCACGGTGAGCACCTCCTCGTCCGCGCCCGCCTCGGCGAGCACCTCGCCCCACGGGTCGACGGCGATGCTGTGCCCGGCCTGCTCGACCCCGGCGTGGGTACCGGCGGTGCCGACGGCCAGGACGTACGCCTGGTTCTCGACGGCGCGTGCCTGGGCCAGCAGCGTCCAGTGGGCGCGGCGCCGCTCCGGCCAGCCCGCCGGGATGACGAGCGTCTGCGCGCCCGCGTCGACCAGGCCGCGGAACAGTTCGGGGAAGCGAAGGTCGTAGCAGGTGGCGAGGCCGAGCGTGGTCTGCGGCAGGGCGACCGTCACGAGGTCCTCGCCGGCGCCCATCATCACCGCCTCGCCCTTGTCGAAGCCGAAGCGGTGGATCTTTCGGTAGGCGGCTGCCCGCTCGCCCTCCGGGGTGAAGACCAGCGAGGTGTTGTAGAGCGTGCCGTCGTCGGCGCGCTCCACGAAGGAGCCGGCGTGCAGCCAGACTCCGGCGTCGGCCGCGGCCTTCGCCATCAGGTCGTGGGTGGGCCCGCGGAGCGGCTCGGCCTCGTCGGCGAAGGCGGTGTACGCGAACGCGCCGACCGGCCAGAGTTCGGGGAGGACCACCAGATCGGCGCCACGCTGGTCCGACACCAACGACGCCACGCGATCCCTGCGGGAATTGACGGATTCGTCCGGGTCTACTGCGATCTGGATGAGGGAGGCGCGCACACTACCACCGTCCTGGCATTCGAGCCGTCAACACGGGCCTACGATCGTCACACGAAAGCACTGCCGGGGTGCCTGCTCGCAGCGTAACTTAGCGACCGAACCTCCCACGCAGCCCGCAGCCGCCGCCCGCCGACCGCGCCCAGCAGTCCAGCCCATGCACCGCAGAACCGCACGAGGGGTCCCGTGACCGTCCATCCCAGCCTCCAGACCTACGCCGATGCCTGGACCCACTCCGTCGAGTCGATAGCCGAGCTGGTGAAGCCGCTCGCCGAGGGGGAGTGGAACCGCCGTACACCGTGCCCCGGTTGGTCGGTGCGCGACATCGTCTCGCACATCATCGGCATGGAGTGCGAGCAGCTCGGCGATCCGCGGCCGATCCACACGCTGCCGCGCGATCTCTACCACGTACAGAACGACTTCACCCGCTACATGGAGATGCAGGTCGACGTGCGGCGCCACCACACCGCACCCGAGATGACCTCCGAGCTGGAGTACACGATCATCCGCCGCTCCCGTCAGCTGCGGAACGAGTCCCGTGACCCGGAGACCATGACCCGCGCGCCGCTCGGCGCCGAGCAGACCCTGGAACTGGCGCTGCGGATGCGGGCCTTCGACGTCTGGGTGCACGAGCAGGACCTGCGGACGACGCTGGGTGCGCCCGGCAACCTGGACTCCCCCGGAGCCACCATCGCCCGGGACACGCTGCTCGCCGCGCTGCCGAAGGTGGTCGCCAAGGACGCGGGTGCACAGCCCAATTCGGCGGTCGTGCTCGATGTGCACGGGCCGGTGGAGTTCCTGCGCACGGTCAGGGTCGACGCGGACGGTCGTGGTTCGGTGGACGGTTCACCTTCGCTGGGGCCCGCGGTGACGCTGTCGATGGACTGGGAGACCTACGTCCGGCTCGCCTGCGGTCGGGTTCGCCCGGCGGCGGTCGCGGACCGCATCAAGGTCGAGGGCGACCAGGACCTGGCGACGGCGATCCTGCAGAACTTCGCCGTGACGCCGTAACAGCACGGTCGGCGGCGCCCGTCTTTCGTGAAGTGAAGAGACGGGCGCGCCGCCGAGCCGGCTGCCGCAGGGGTCACGCGGGCACGTGCACGGCCTCCACGCGGCTGATCACATGGTGGTTCCGCTCCCGCAGCGTGGCGCGGGCGTGCAGACGCAGAATCTGGACGACCCCGAACACCTCCAGCACGAAGACGGAGGCGAAGGCGATGCTGTAGTTGTCGCCCGTCGCGTCGAGCAGCACACCGACGGCGAACAGGGTGGTCATCGAGGCGGTGAAGCCGCCCATGTTGACGATCCCCGAAGCGGTGCCCTGCCGCTCCGGCGGGTTGGCCGGGCGCGCGAAGTCGAAGCCGATCATCGAGGCGGGACCGCAGGCGCCGAGCACCACGCAGAGCGTGACCAGCAGCCACATCGGCGCATGGTCGCCCGGGTACAGGATGGCCGACGCCCACAGGACGGCGGTCACCGCGACCGTGCCGAGGGCCAGCGGGGCGCGCGCGGCATGGTGGCGGGCGATGACCTGCCCGTAGACGAGGCCGACGGCCATGTTGGAGAGCACCACCAGGGTGAGCAGCTCACCGGCGGTGGACCGGCTCAGTCCCTGCGCCTCCACCAGGAACGGCATCCCCCACAGCAGCAGGAACACCATGGCCGGGAACTGCGTGGTGAAGTGCACCCACATCCCGAGCCGGGTGCCGGGTTCCCGCCACGCGGCGGCGATCTGCTTGCGTACGTACGCCCCGCCGGCGTGCTCGACGGGCGGCGGTTCGTGCCCCTCCGGGTGGTCCTTCAGGAAGAGGAGCAGCAGCACCAGCACCACGACCCCGGCGACCGCGCTGCCCGCGAACGTGGCGGTCCAGCCGAAGCCGTGGAGGGCGCGGGCGATGAAGAGCGTGGAGACGAGGTTGCCCGCCATGCCGAAGAGCGCGGCGATCTGACCGATCAGCGGCCCGCGCCGGGCCGGGAACCAGCGGGCGCCGAGCCGCAGCACGCTGATGAACGTCATCGCGTCGCCGCAGCCGAGCAGCGCACGGGAGGCCAGCGCCGTGGCGTACGACGGGGAGAGCGCGAAGCCGAGCTGCCCGACGGTGAACAGGACGGCCCCGATGGTGAGGACCTTCTTGGTGCCGAGCCGGTCGACCATCAGGCCGACAGGTATCTGCATGCCCGCGTAGACGAGCAGTTGAAGGATGGAGAACGTCGACAGGGCGGACGCGTTGACGCCGAACCGGTCGGCGGCGTCCAGGCCGGCGACCCCGAGGCTCGTACGGAAGATGATCGCGACGAAGTAGACGGCGACACCGATGCCCCAGACCCGGGCGGCACGCCGGCCGCCGGGCGGATCACCGGGCAGGGACAGGGTGGGAGCGGCGGCAGAGCTCACCGGTCCTCACCCCGGACCAGCACCTTGACCCGGCTGACGTGGCGCCGTACGACCTGTGCGGCACCGTCCGCGTCACCGGCCCTGATCGCGTCCAGCAGCTCGCCGTGCTCGGTGATGTTGGCGGCGATCCTGTCGGGGTGCGCCTCCATCACGGCGACGCCCATCCGCAACTGCCGGTCGCGCAGCTGGTCGTAGAGGCGCGAGAGGATCTCGTTGCCCGCGTTGCGCACGATCTCGGCGTGGAAGCAGCGGTCCGCGACCGAGACGGCTGCGAGGTCGCCGGCCGCCACGTGCTGCCGCTGCTCGTCGAGCAGCTCCTCCAGCCGGGAGATCAGCTTCGCCGAGGCAGGCACGGCCTTGCGGGCGGCGAACTCCTCGACCAGCAGCCGGGTCTCGACCACGTCCGCGATCTCCTGCGCGGAGACGGCGAGCACCAGGGCCCCCTTCTTCGGGTAGAGCTTGATCAGCCCTTCGACCTCCAGCCGCAGCAGTGCCTCGCGCACCGGGGTCCGGGAGACTCCGACGGCCTCCGCCAGGTCCCCTTCGGTGAGCAGCGTCCCGCCCTCGTACCGGCGGTCGAGCACCGCCTGCTTGATGTGGGTGTAGACGCGCTCGGCGGCGGGCGGCTGTTTGACGGGCGGGCGGGTCACGGCAGGGGGTGCGGCAGGCATGCACACAGCATAGATACAACATGCGTGCATGCTGGGACAGCGTCCGGGATCTGGACGGTAAAGCCCCGGAAATTACCTCGGGAATCGGCACATCCATCCGCCCGTCTCATGAGTCTCACCACCGAGCGGCACCTTCATGTAGCCGCATTCCAGGGGCATTTGGAGCGTTCAAGTTGAAAATCGGCATTAAGGGCATAAACCGTGTATCCGCCACTGTCACCGTGGCCCTGACCGCGGGTGCCGTCCTTGCAGGCAGCGTCTTCGCTGCCACGGCGCAGGCCGCCACGCCGCCCACACCCACGATCGTCGCCAAGGGCGGCTACGTGATGAACAACGGCACCGCGAAGACTCTCTTCACGAAGGCCGCGGACACCCGTCGCTCCACCGGTTCCACCACCAAGATCATGACCGCCAAGGTGGTGCTGGCGCAGAAGAACCTGAACCTGGATTCCAAGGTCACGATCCAGAAGGCGTACAGCGACTACATCGTCTCCAAGGGCGCCTCGTCGGCCCACCTGATCGTCGGCGACAAGGTCACCGTCCGCCAGCTTCTGTACGGGCTGATGCTGCCGTCCGGCTGCGACGCCGCGTACGCCCTCGCCGACAAGTTCGGCACCGGCACCTCCCGCTCGGCCCGCGTGAAGTCGTTCATCGGCAAGATGAACGCCTCCGCCAAGTCCCTCGGCCTGAAGAACACCCACTTCGACTCGTTCGACGGCATAGGGAACGGCTCGAACTACTCGACGCCGCGCGACCTGACGAAGATCGCCAGCAGTGCGATGAAGAACTCCACGTTCCGCGCGGTCGTGAAGACCAAGTCGACCAAGCAGAAGGTCACCACGAAGAGCGGCGGCTACCGCTACATGTCGTGGTCCAACACCAACACGATGCTCAGCAGCTACAGCGGCGCGATCGGCGTGAAGACCGGTTCCGGTCCTTCGGCCAAGTACTGCCTGGTCTTCGCCGCGACCCGGAACGGCAAGACGGTCATCGGCACCGTGCTCGCCTCCACGAGCGCGACCGCCCGCACCTCGGACATGAAGAAGATCATGGACTACTCCTTCAAGAAGTAGTCCTTCATCCCGCACCCGGGACACCAGGAGGGGCCTGCCGCGCACTGCGGCGGGTCCCTTCCCGTACCCGGGCCCTCCCCGCCATCCGGCCTGAAAGGGCAACACGGACTTGACCAGCATTTCTCACAGACGCCTGCGCACCGTCGCCGCGCTGTCGGTCGCCGCGACCTCCTGCAGTCTGCTCACGGCTGTGAGTACCACGACCGCCTCGGCGGCGACGACGTGCGCCTCGCCCGTCTTCAAGCGGCAGTTCTTCGCCAACACCACGTTCTCCGGAACGCCGAAGAAGACCGACTGCGACTCGGTGATCGACCAGAACTGGGGCACCGGCGCACCCGCCTCCGGTCTACCGACGAACAACTTCGGTGTCCGCTGGTCCCTGACCCGGGACTTCGGCTCCGGCGGCCCGTTCACCTTCACCGCGTCGGCCCTGGACGGCATCCGGGTCTACGTCGACGGCGTGCGCAAGGTCGACATCTGGAAGAACGTCTCCACCACGCAGAAGAAGACGGTCAACGTCACCGTCCCCAAGGGCAAACACTCCCTGCGCATCGACTTCGTCAACTGGACGGGCTCCGCCGACGTCAAGTTCGCCTACACACCGCGGACGTCGGCCACCGTCGACAAGGTCAAGCCGCTCGCCCCGGTCGGCGTGAAGGCGGTCCTCGACAACGCCACGGCCAACGCCAAGGTGACCTGGACGAAGAACAACGAGATGGACCTCGCGGGCTACCGGGTCTACCGCCGGCTCAAGGGCTCCAGCACCTTCACCCACGTCAAGACGACCACCGCGACCTCGTACGCGGGTCTCCCGCCCGAGGCCGGGAAGACGTACTACTACGAGGTCCGCGCCTACGACAAGGCCGGAAACGTCTCCACCGGCAGCACCGACCAGCCGGTGACCACCGTCGCCGTCACCGCTCCGGCGGGTCTCACCGCGCAGGGCACGGACGCCGCGATCGTGCTGTCCTGGCAGCCCGCCCCGGGTGCGGTCCGCTACAACCTGAAAAGCGACGACCAGAAGGTCCGCTCCGTCACCGCCACGTCCTTCAGCGACACCACGGTGAAGCGTTCCGAGAAGCGGACCTACCAGGTGGCCGCCGTGGATGGCGCCGGGCGCACCTCCGCGTACAGCTCCACCGTGACGGCCTACCGTCCGGTCGCGGCGCCGAAGGACATCGTCGCGACACCGGGGATCAGCAGGGTGACCTTCACCTGGACGACCGATCACGCCGTCGACGGCAATGTGTACGACTTCCACGTCTACCGCTCCGAGACGCTCCCGGTGGACACCTCGGCCGACCCGGTCCGCTGCACCACCAGCTGGAAGTCGCTCGGCGACGGGCGGCTCCAGTACACCTGCACCGACACCTCACCGGCCGGGGGTCGTTCGTACCACTACGTCTTCAAGGCGTACGACAACGCGGGCAAGGAGTCGCTGCCTTCCGCGACCGTCGGCGTCACCACTCTCGCGCAGGACACCACACCCCCCGCGGCGGTCACCGGGCTCGCCACCGAGGCGACCGAGTACGGCATCGAGCTGCACTGGAACGCCAACACCGAGCCCGACCTCAAGCGGTACGTGGTGTACGTCGGCGAGCTGATCGACAGCGATGACGAGCGGGTCTGCTACGGCGTCTCGTCCGTGTACCTCGGCGCGGGCACCACGTCCTACACGGATGAGCGGCTGCCCGACGGCGAGGAGCGGTGCTACTTCGTCGACGTCGAGGACACCTCCGGCAACTCCAGCTTCCGGGCGACTCACGACGCCGAGATCGCCGTCGTCACCGAGCGGGATCTGACACCGTCCGTCGAGACGCCGGCCAACGCGTCCCTCACGCTCACCGCGCTCAAGGGCGCCACCGGCACCTCGGTGGACCTGTCCTGGAACACGGTCGCGGACGCCGCGGGCTACCTGGTCGAACGCTGGAACCCGGCCACTGACGCCTACGAGCAGCTGACCACCGGACCCGTCACGGAGGTGTCGTACACGGACGCCACCGCTCCGGCCGGCACCACCCACTTCTACCGGGTGACGCCCGTGCTCGGAGACGGAACCGAGGCGGCACCCGCCGCGGCCTGGGTCATCCTGGCACCCGCCAAGTGACCTGACCCGGCAGCAGAAGCGGGCCTGCGCGGAGGAAACTCCGCGCAGGCCCGCTTTCTCATGTCTCACACAGCCGTCAGGCCCAGGTGATGAGCCTCTTGGGCTGTTCCAGGATCGCGGCGACGTCCGCCAGGACCTTGGAACCGAGCTCGCCGTCGACCAGACGGTGGTCGAACGACAGCGCCAGTGTGGTGACCTGACGGGGCTTCACCTTGCCCCTGTGGACCCACGGCTGCAGCTTGATCGCACCGACCGCAAGGATCGCGGACTCGCCCGGGTTCAGGATCGGCGTACCCGTGTCGACGCCGAAGACGCCGACGTTGGTGATCGTCACCGTGCCGCCCGCCATGGCGGCGGGGGACGTCTTGCCCTCGCGCGCCGTGGTGACCAGCTCGCCCAGCGCCGCGGCGAGCTGGGGCAGGGTCTTGTCGTGCGCGTCCTTGATGTTCGGCACGATCAGACCGCGCGGGGTGGCGGCCGCGATGCCCAGGTTCACATAGTGCTTGTGCACGATCTCCTGGTTGGCCTCGTCCCAGGCGGCGTTGACCTCGGGGTTCCGCTTGATCGCGACCAGAAGCGCCTTGGCAATGATCAGGAGCGGATTGACCCGGACCCCCGCCATGTCCTTGTCTTCCTTGAGCTCCGCCACGAGCTTCATCGTGCGCGTGACGTCGACCGTGACGAACTCGGTGACATGCGGCGCCGTGAACGCGCTGCCGACCATCGCCTGCGCGATGGCCTTCCGTACGCCCTTGACCGGGATACGGGTCTCCCGGGCACCCGGGACGGGGGCTGCGGCAACGGGCACCGCAACAGCCTCGGGAGCCGCGGTCGGGGCGAGGGGTGCGGATGCCGGCGCCGGTACGGGCGCGGCCGCCGCGTGCACGTCCTCGCGGGTGATGATCCCGCCCGGACCGGTCGGGGTGACCGTCGCCAGATCGATGCCCAGGTCCTTCGCCAGCTTGCGCACCGGCGGCTTGGCCAGCGGCCGGCTCTCCGGGACAACGGTGGTGGCGGGGGCGGGGACGTCGGCGGCAACGGTGGTGTGACCGTTCAGCTCGCCCTGGATCGCGGCAGCCGCGGCAGCCGGCGGCTCGGTGCCCTTGCGGGCGCGCCGCTTGGTGGAGGACTCGGCCACGCCGTAGCCCACCAGCACGGGCTGGCGGCCCTTCGGTGCCTCCGGTTCCGGTTCGGCCACGGCCGGAGCCACCGGCTCCGCCGCCGCTTCGCCGCCGCCCGGCACCACGTCCACCGCGATGATCACCTGGCCGACGTCGACGGTCGTGCCCTCGGGGAAGCGCAGCTCGTGCACCACCCCGTCGAACGGGATCGGCAGCTCCACGGCCGCCTTGGCGGTCTCGACCTCGCACACGACCTGGCCGTCGGTGACGGTGTCGCCCGGCTGGACGTACCACTTGAGGATCTCGGCCTCGGTCAGTCCCTCGCCCACATCGGGCATCTTGAACTCACGGAAGCGAGCAGACGTTTCGGTCATCGTCGTCACGAACCTTCTCCTCAGTACGCCAGCGAGCGGTCGACGGCGTCGAGCACGCGGTCCAGGCCCGGCAGGTACTCGTCCTCGAGGCGCGCCGGCGGATACGGGACGTGGTAGCCACCGACCCGGAGCACCGGCGCTTCGAGATGGTAGAAGCAGCGCTCCGTGATGCGGGCGGCGATCTCGGCCCCGGAGCCGTAGAACACCGGCGCCTCGTGGACCACGACCAGCCGGCCGGTCTTCTCGACCGACGCCTGGACGGCGTCGAAGTCGATCGGGGACATCGACCGCAGGTCCAGGACCTCGATGGACTTGCCCTCCTCCTGGGCGGCCGCGGCCGCTTCGAGGCAGACCTTCACCATCGGGCCGTACGCGACGAGGGTGAGGTCCGAGCCCTCCCGTACCGTCGCGGCCTTGTGCAGCGGTCCGGGGATGAGGTCGGTCTCGACGTCGCCCTTGTCCCAGTAGCGCCGCTTCGGCTCGAAGAAGATGATCGGGTCGTCGCTCTGGACGGCCTGCTGCATCATCCAGTAGGCGTCCGAGGCATTGGACGGCGAGACCACCTTCAGCCCCGCGACATGCGCGAACAGGGCCTCGGGCGACTCGCTGTGGTGCTCGACGGCGCCGATGCCGCCGCCGTACGGGATCCGGACGACGACCGGCAGCTTGATCTTGCCGAGCGCGCGGGCGTGCATCTTCGCGAGCTGCGTGACGATCTGGTCGTACGCCGGGAAGACGAAGCCGTCGAACTGGATCTCCACGATCGGCCGGTAGCCGCGCAGGGCCAGACCGATCGCCGTGCCGACGATGCCGGACTCGGCGAGCGGGGTGTCGATGACCCGGTCCTCGCCGAAGTCCTTCTGGAGCCCGTCGGTGATCCGGAAGACTCCGCCCAGCTTGCCGACGTCCTCACCCATGATGAGGACCTTGGGGTCGGTGTCGAGGGCCTTGCGCAGCGACTCGTTGAGCGCCTTCGCGAGGGACATCTTCTGGGTGGCCATGACTAGTTGCCCTCCTCGGCGAACGAAGCCTGGTAGGCGGCGAACTGGGCGCGCTCCTCGTCGACGAGCGGGTTCCCGTCGGCGTAGGCGTGGTCGAAGATCGCCATCCGGTCCGGGTCGGGCATGGCCCGTACCGCTTCGCGGACCCGCTTGCCGAGGGCTTCGCTCTCCTCGTCCAGCGCGGTGAAGAACGCCGCGTCGGCGAGTTCCTGCTGCTCCAGGTACGTACGCAGCCGCAGGATCGGGTCCTTGGCCTCCCAGGAGGCGCGCTCCTCGTCCGCCCGGTACTTCGTCGGGTCGTCGGAGGTGGTGTGCGCGCCCATCCGGTAGGTGAACGCCTCGACGAGGGTGGGACCCTCGCCCCGGCGGGCCCGCTCCAGCGCCGACTTGGTGACGGCCAGGCAGGCCAGTACGTCGTTGCCGTCGACCCGGACGCCCGGGAAGCCGAAGCCCTGTGCGCGCTGGTAGAGCGGCACCCGGGTCTGCTTCTCGGTCGGCTCGGAGATCGCCCACTGGTTGTTCTGGCAGAAGAACACCACGGGCGCGTTGTAGACCGCGGAGAAGGTGAACGCCTCGGCGACGTCGCCCTGGCTGGAGGCGCCGTCACCGAAGTACGCGATCACGGCCGAGTCCGCGCCGTCCTTGGCGACGCCCATGGCGTAGCCGGTGGCGTGCAGGGTCTGCGAGCCGATGACGATCGTGTACAGGTGGAAGTTGTTGGTGTTCGGGTCCCAGCCGCCGTGGTTCACACCGCGGAACATCCCGAGCAGATTGGTCGGGTCGACCCCGCGGCACCAGGCGACGCCGTGCTCACGGTAGGTCGGGAAGACATAGTCGTCGTCGCGCAGCGCCCGGCCGGAGCCGATCTGGGCGGCCTCCTGGCCGAGCAGCGAGGCCCACAGGCCCAGCTCGCCCTGACGCTGCAGCGCGGTGGCCTCGGCGTCGAAGCGGCGGGTCAGGACCATGTCCCGGTACAGACCGCGCAGCTCGTCCGCGGTCAGGTCGATCGTGTAGTCCGGGTGCTCCACCCGCTCGCCCTCGGGCGTCAGCAGTTGTACGAGCTCGGGCTCGGAACTCTGTGGCGTCTTCGCGGCGCTGGTCCGCTTGCTGCTGCGTCGCGGTTTGCGCGCGGCAGTGCTCTCCACGGTCACGTGCGTGCTCCTCCGTCGGTCCGGCCCCCGGGGTCTGCCGGGAGACCAGTGCGGCTCGCCTGTGTCCGTACCCGTGCACGGGGTGGGTGCCGCTCGGCCGGGAACAGGCGTGACAGGTGCCCCGGCGAGCGTCCTGTCAAAGGCACGTTACCCAGTGCGTCGCACAACTGCGAAACCCTATCTGACCTGCGATTTTGCTTGGATTTCCAAGTAAATCGAAAAAGTCGGGAACTTTCGCTGGTCACAGCACTGGTAACAGCCTTGCAGGCCACCGGAACAACGGCACGTTATCC
The DNA here is from genome assembly GCF_036248255.1 of Streptomyces sp. NBC_01717. Lineage (NCBI taxonomy): Bacteria > Bacillati > Actinomycetota > Actinomycetes > Kitasatosporales > Streptomycetaceae > Streptomyces > Streptomyces sp. NBC_01717. The sequence continues at coordinate 4,711,967 of NZ_CP109178.1, forward strand.
CGCCGTTCAGCGGCAGGGAAGAGGGGAGTGTGTGAGACTGCATTTGTGGGCGAAGAAGGAAAAATCACCGTATTTCTGCTGGACGATCATGAGGTCGTCCGCCGCGGAGTGCACGAATTGCTCGCGGTCGAGGACGACATCGAAGTCGTCGGCGAGGCGGGCACGGCGGCGGACGCGCTGCTCCGCATCCCCGCCACCCGGCCCGATGTGGCGGTGCTCGACGTGCGGCTGCCGGACGGCAGCGGGGTGGAGGTCTGCCGGGAGATCCGCTCCAAGGACGAGAGCATCAAATGCCTGATGCTGACCTCGTACGCCGACGACGAGGCCCTCTTCGACGCGATCATGGCGGGCGCGTCGGGATACGTGCTGAAGGCGATCCGCGGAAATGAGCTGCTGGCCGCGGTACGGGACGTGGCGGCCGGAAAGTCGCTGCTCGACCCTGTCGCGACCGCGCGCGTGCTGGAGCGGCTGCGCGAGGGCAAGGAGGCCCGGGGCGACGACAAGCTGTCCGCCCTGACCGACCAGGAACGCCGCATCCTCGATCTGATCGGCGAGGGCCTGACGAACCGGGTGATCGGCGAACGGCTGCATCTCGCCGAGAAGACGATCAAGAATTATGTCTCCAGCCTCCTGTCCAAGCTGGGCATGGAGCGGCGCTCGCAGGCCGCCGCCTATGTGGCGCGGCTGCAGGCGGAGCGGCGCTGAGCCGCGCGGGCGGGGCTTCGCGGAGGGGTTTGGCGGGTTTCGGGACCTTGGTCCCCGATCACCGGGGCCCGCGGCCTCTTTCTGCACCCGTCGAGGTACCCGAAAGTGGACCCATGTCCTCTGCGGAACCCCGAACGATGGAAGCCCAAGTGATGGAAGTCCGAGCGATCGAGCTGATCCGCCGGGTGCGGTACGGCCGGCTGGCGACCACCCGTCGGGCTCTCCCGTTCCTGGCGGTGGCCCGCCATCTCGTGATCGACGGGCGTGTGGTCCTGCGGATGCACAGCGGTCTCGGGCACCACGAGTCGTGCGACGGCACCGTCGTCGCGTACGGGGTGGACAACTTCGACGCGGCCGCCACCGGCGAGGGCGGCGGCGAGGACAGTGGCGCCCTGTGGTCGGTGCAGTTCACCGGACCCGCCGAGGTCGTGCACCCCACGGAGGAACAGCGCACGCTCTTCGGTGCGGCGCCGCTGCAGGTCAACGGCGAACCCTTCGAGCCGGTCTATCTCCGCCTCGACCCGCACTTCGTCACCATGCACACTCTGGACTTCCACGCAACTCAACCGAGCCACCACACAGCGTGATCTAACATTTGGTGAGTGCCGCGCTCATCTGTAACCCTCCCGCCTGTTCCGCCGGTCGGCGAGGTGCTGCGCCGCTATCCGAACGCCGGTGAGCCCCTCACCTGCAAGCCCATCACCCTGGGCCTCCTCAACCACGGCTACCGCGTCTCCACCACCCGCGGCTCGTACTTCCTCAAGCACCACCTCGACGACTCCACCGGCGACCGCGCGACGATCGTCCGCCAGCACCGCGCCACCCAGCGGCTGCAGTCACTCGGGGTGCCCGTGGCCCCGCCCGTCGAGGACACGGAGGGCGACACGGTCACGGAGATCGGCGGCCGGTGCTACGCCCTGCACCCCTGGGTCGACGGACTGCACCGGGTGGGCGCCCAGCTGACCACCGCCCAGTCGCAGCGGCTCGGGGCGCTACTCGGAGCCGTACACACCGGGCTCGCGCAGGTGATGGAGAGGGGGGTGGCCCAGGCGCGCGGACATGCCGGCCCGAACGCCGCCGACACGTTCGCCCTGATCGACGATCTGCTGGCCGCGGCGCGCGGCCGGCGCCCCCGGGACGCCTTCGACGAGCTCGCCGAACACCGCCTCGTCGAGCGGCGCGCCCTGCTGGAGCAGTACGCCGACCATCGGCCGCCCACCCCCGACATCCCGGCGACCGGCTGGGTGCACGGCGACTTCCACCCGCTGAACGTGCTGTACCGGGACGCGGACCCGGTGGCGATCATCGACTGGGACCGGCTGGGGGTGCAGCCGCGCGCCGAGGAGGCGGTACGGGCGGCGGCGATCTTCTTCGTACAGCCGACCGGGAAGCTGGAACTGGAGAAGGTCCGGGCGTACGCGCGGGCCTACCGGCGGGCGGCCGGAGCGAGCGCCGCCGAACTCGCCGCCGCGGTGCACCGGGTGTGGTGGGAGCGGCTCAACGACTTCTGGATACTGCACTGGCGGTACCGCCTGCACGACCGAAGGGCCGACCCGCAGTTTCCTGCGGTGTCGGCCCTGGCGGTCTGGTGGACGCGGGAGTACGAGGCGGTGCGCGAGGCCTTCACGGAGTGAGGGCCCGGCGCATCAGGGAGTGGCGCCCGCGGCGGTTCCGGCGGTGCCGTCGGCACCGGTGGTGGTCCCGCCGTCGGTGGTCGTGCCACCGTCGGTGGTGGTCCCGCCGTCGGTGGTCGTACCCCCGTCGGTGGTCGTGCCACCGTCCGTACCGGTGCCGCCGTCCGTGCTCGTGCCGCCGTCGGTCGTCGTGCCGCCGGTGGTGCCGGTGTCCGGCGGGGAGGCCGTCTCGGACGGGGCCTCGGACGGTTTGCTGGGCGTGGTGGACGGCGTGGTGGACGGCTCCCAGCTCGGCTGCTGCTCGCCACCGGTGGTTTCGTCCTGCGGCGGGACCACCTTCGTGTCCTCGTCGCTGGGCGCCTCCGAACTCTTCGTCGGCGCCGGGGTGCTGGAGGTCGTGGTCGGCGTCTTTCTGTGGTTGTTGTCGCCGGTGTTCGCCGCGTTGACCGCGATGGCGACACCGGCTCCGATCGCGATCAGCGCGAGGACGACGAACAGCCAGAGCTTGCCGCGGCCGCCGCCGCCCCCGTGACCGCCGTCGTATCCGCCGTCGTCCGGGTTCATCGGCGGCAGGATCGGGCCCTGCGAGGTGTCGCCGTGCTGCGGGTGCCCCATCGCCATCGTGCCGCCCGCCATGCCCATGGCAGGGGTGTGGCCGCCCTCGTGCATGGCGACCGGGCCGGTGTTCCAGGTGCCCGTGTGACCGCCCTGCACCTGAAGCATCTGCAGGCTGTACTGGACCAGCCCGCGCATCTCCTCGGCGCTCTGGAACCGGTCGTCCGGGTCCTTCGCGAGCGAACGCATGACGAGCCCGTCCAGCTCCGGCGGCACCACGTCCGCGACCTCGGACGGCGGGACCGGGATGTCCTGGACGTGCTGGTAGACGACGGAGAGCGGCGTCTCACCCGTGAACGGGGGCCGCAGCGCGAGGAGTTCGTACAGCAGACAGCCGGTGGCGTACAGATCGGAGCGGTGGTCGACGGCCTTGCCGAGCGCCTGCTCGGGGGAGAGGTACTGCGGCGTGCCCATGACCATGCCGGTCTGGGTCATGGTCGACTGCGCGCCGTGCAGCGCACGGGCGATGCCGAAGTCCATCACCTTGACCGCACCGGAGTGCGTGATGATCACGTTCGCCGGCTTGATGTCGCGGTGCACGATGCCGTGCTGATGCGAGTAGGCGAGGGCCTCCAGCACACCCGAGACGATGATCAGCGCCTGCTCCGGCGGCGGGGCCTCGGCATTGAGCAGCAGATCACGGATGGTGCGGCCCTCGACGAGCTCCATCACGATGTACGGGACGGTCTGACCGCCCACGACGTCCTCGCCGGAGTCGTACACCGCGACGATCGCGTGGTGGTTGAGGCCCGCGACCGACTGTGCCTCACGTGTGAACCGGGCCTTGGAGACCGGGTCCTCGGCGAGATCGGAACGGAGGAGCTTCACGGCGACCGTACGTCCGAGCCGGACGTCCTCGGCCGCGAACACCTCGGCCATGCCGCCCCGGCCGAGCCGGTGCGTCATCCGGTAACGTCCGTCACCGACCACACCGCCGATGCCCCAGGAGTCGGCCGCATCCGAAACTCCGCCGCCGTTTGCTTCGGGTTCGGGTGCCATCAGTCCTCGCCGTCGTATCTGTCCGCGCGTCCGCGCGTTCTCACGGTGTCTTGCATGCCTTGCTGCATTGCCACGTCACGCTACAGCCTCTGCCGGACACCCCGTTTCGAGAGGGACGGGCCATCCAACCGGCTGCCGCACCGCTCACGCAAATTCCATGCGGTTCCTGTAACGCTTCCGAGACGCTTCCTGTGCTTAGGGTCACGGAACGGGCACCCGGCTTGACGTGTCGTACCCCTCGGGCAGACTTGGCGCGTAATAGGGATCTTCGCGTGAGACGCGCGCCGAGGGGGAGCAAGTCATGAGCCAGGACGGCGCACACGGTGCCCAGGGTCGCTACGCGGGCGGTTCGGTCGCCGGCGGCCGTTACCAGCTCCGCGACCTGCTCGGCGAAGGCGGAATGGCGTCCGTATATCTGGCGTACGACTCCGCGCTCGACCGCCAGGTGGCGATCAAGACGCTGCACACGGAGCTGGGGCGCGAGCAGTCGTTCCGTGAGCGGTTCCGGCGCGAGGCGCAGGCTGTTGCCAAGCTGCAGCACACCAACATCGTCTCGGTCTTCGACACCGGCGAGGACGAGCTCGGCGGCGCGCTGATGCCGTACATCGTCATGGAGTACGTGGAAGGTGAGCCGCTCGGCTCCGTACTCCAGGCGGACATCCGTAACTACGGTGCGATGCCGGCCGAAAAGGCGCTCAAGGTGACCGGCGACGTGCTGGCCGCGCTGGACACCAGCCACGAAATGGGCCTGGTCCACCGCGACATCAAGCCCGGCAACGTCATGGTGACCAAGCGCGGTGTCGTGAAGGTCATGGACTTCGGCATCGCCCGCGCCATGCAGTCCGGCGTCACATCGATGACGCAGACCGGCATGGTCGTCGGCACTCCCCAGTACCTCTCTCCCGAACAGGCCCTCGGCCGTGGCGTGGACGCGCGCTCCGACCTGTACTCGGTCGGCATCATGCTGTTCCAGCTGCTGACCGGCCGGATCCCGTTCGACGCGGACTCCCCGCTCGCCATCGCGTACGCGCACGTCCAGGAGGAGCCGGTCGCGCCGTCCTCCATCAACCGGTCGATCACCCCGGCGATGGACGCGCTGGTGGCCCGCGCGCTGAAGAAGAATCCGAACGAGCGCTTCCCCAGCGCGGCGGCGATGCAGGACGAGATCACACGCGTGCTGAACGCGGGCGGCCGGACGGGCGCCCCGGTGATCGTCGGCGGCGGCGCTCCGGCGAACAGTGGCTCGGGCGTCGGCTCGGCGGTCTTCCCGCCGGTCGACCAGTCCGCACCGGCGCCGCAGAACGTGCAGATGCCGTACCAGCCGCAGCAGTACCAGCAGCAGGCCGGCCCGTACGGGCCGCCGACACCGACCCCTGCCCCATCGCCGTCGTACGGCTACCCGCAGGCGAACCCGGCGTACGGGACCCCGGCTCCGATGCAGCAGCATCAGTACCGGACGCCGGCGCCGTACGACATCACCCCGCATCCGGTGGGTGGTGGCGGTTCCGGCAGCGGTGGTGGCAGCAAGCGGAACATGCCCGTGATCGTGGGCTCGATCGTGGTCGCACTGATCGCGATCGGCGGGCTGATCACGGTGCTGTCGCTGAGGGACGACCCGGGCTCGGACTCGGGCAACGGCGGCGACCCGACCAGCTCGGCGGTGGCCGGCGAGCACAAGGATCCGGAGCGGAACCGGACGATGAAGACCGAGGACTGCACGGACGCCATGGAGGACAGCGACGACCCGAACAAGGTCGACGCGCCGAGCTTCCTGTACAAGGACATCGTCTCCGCGAAGGAATGCGCCCTGGCCGCGGGCTGGACGATCAAGACGATCGAGGTCGCCGGGAACACCTATGCCGAGGACCAGGTCATCGACCAGTTCCCCTCTTCGGGTACCGCCGTCCCCGAGAAGGGCGCCCACTTCGAGCTGCGCATCTCCACGGGCGACCCGGCCTGAGCAAGCCGGTAGCGCTGTTCGGCGGTAGCCCGTTCAGCGGTACCACCGCTCGGCGGCAGCGCTGTTCGTACGGAAGTGACGGCCCGGCACGCGTGAGGTGTGCCGGGCCGGTTCGCCTCCCGATCCACCGGATGCCGGACATATCGGCTCATGTGACGCTGGCCTCATGGCTTCAGGACTCCTCCCCCCATGGGCTTCGAGGTGCCTGGCCTGCCTGGTGATAGCGACGGGGGCGGCGCTAGGGCCGGTGCAGGGTCAGGCGCGCGCGGATCAGCGCGAAACCGGCTGGACGCCGGGGTCGGCACGCAGGCCGACCAGCCCTTCGGCAGCTGCTCCGGCGGCCCCCGAGACCCCCACGACTCCCCCCTCCTCTCCGTCCACCGGGTCGTCCGCCGACTCCCCGGCCGAGCCGGCCGCCGCTCCCCCGGCCGATCCGCCCGCCGCCCCTTCGGCCGATACGCCCATAGCCCCACCGGCCGAGCGGCCCATCGCTCCTTCGGCCGAACCGCCGTCGAAACCTCCTGCTCCGGCGACTGCGACCCCGTCCGACAGCGCCCCGGCCACCCCCTCCGCCTCGGCTTCGCCGTCCCATTCCGACCCACCGTCGCCCTCGCCCTCCGTTTCCGACTCCCCCTTCCCCTCCCCCTCGCCCTCGCTCTCCCCCTCGCCCTCGCTCTCGCCGTCCGCTTCCGACCGGCCCTCACCCTCGTCATCCACCCGACGGCGCGCGCGCCTCAAGGCGCAGCCCCCGCTCGCCGGGCGAGAGGCCGGGGAAGGCCGGCTCCGGCCCGGTCGGCCGTTCTCCCCTCGGGAGCTCGCGAAACGGGACGACTCTTTCGAACAGTCCGACCAGCTGCCCGCCGCGACGGCCCCGGCGGCACTGCCCTCGACGACGATCACGGCGACAACCACGGTCAGCGGTTCCCCGGTGCCGGGTCGGTTCGCGCCACAGGGCCTCGAACAGCCCGCCGCGCGGCAGGTGCAGCTGGTGTCACTGGGCACCGGAATCGCCCTGATAGGGCTGGGTCTGGGCTTCCTCGGGCTCCGATTGCGCCGTACGAACTGAAGGACTCAGGGGCTTGCACCGATCGGCATACTCGGTATACATACTGAGTATGTCGATCCGCCATGGGCTCCTGGCCCTCCTGGAGCGCGGGCCTCGCTACGGCTCCCAGCTCCGCACCGAATTCGAGTCGCGCACCGGCTCCACCTGGCCCCTGAACGTCGGCCAGGTGTACACCACGCTCAGCAGGCTGGAACGCGACGGCCTGGTCGTCCAGGACGGCGAGGACGATCAGGGCCACGCCCTCTACTCGATCACCGACGCCGGCCGCACCGAACTGCGGAACTGGTTCGAGACGCCCGTCGACCGCAGCAACCCGCCCCGCGACGAGCTGGCGATCAAGCTCGCCATGGCGGTCGGTGCGCCCGGCGTCGACATCCGGGCCGTCATCCAGTCCCAGCGCCACCACACCGTGAGAGCGATGCAGGACTACACCCGGCTGAAGGCGCAGGCGCTCGCCGACGTCCCGGGCAACCGCGACGAGGTGGCCTGGCTGCTCGTACTGGAACAGCTGATCTTCCAGGCCGAGGCCGAGGCCCGCTGGCTGGACCACTGCGAGTCGCGGCTGGTCCGTCTCGCCGAGGCCGCCGCCACGGATCCGGAACCAGAGGCACGTACGGCCAACCACACCCAGGCGCGCACGCCTGCCCGCCCGCGTACCCGGCGCTGACCACCCGCGTACGAGGCACCGGCCGGCCTCGATCGCGGCGCTGCCCGCCCGCATGCGCGGCGTCGACCGCCTTCCGCCGCGTCGCAGGCCGCCCACGTACGCGGACTCGACCACAGACCATTCCCGAGGGGGAACTACTCACCATGTCCTCGCACGACCCGTCCGCAACCCCGTCACCCCGGCTGTCCGCCGCGCCCCTGCCGGTCGACGCTCCCGTGCTCGAACTCCGCGCCCTCACACGTACCCACGGAACCGGCATCGCCGAGGTGCACGCCCTGCGCGGCATCAATCTCTCGGTGCACACCGGTGAACTCGTCGCCGTGATGGGCCCGTCCGGCTCCGGCAAGTCCACCCTGCTCACCCTGGCCGGTGGTCTCGACACCGCGACCGGCGGCCAAGTGATCATCGAGGGTCAGGACATCTCCACCCTCGGCCGCAAGGGCGTCGCGGCCCTGCGCCGGCGCAGCGTCGGCTATGTCTTCCAGGACTACAACCTGATCCCGGCGCTGACCGCCGCCGAGAACATCGCCCTGCCTCGCGAGCTCGACGGGGTCTCCGTCCGCAAGGCGCGCAAGGAGGCGCGGGCCGCGCTGGAGGAGATGAACCTCCTGCAGATCGCCGACCGGTTCCCCGACGAGATGTCCGGCGGTCAGCAGCAGCGGGTCGCGATCGCCCGCGCGCTGGTGGGGGACCGGCGCCTGGTGCTCGCCGACGAACCGACCGGAGCGCTCGACTCCGAGACCGGTGAGGCCGTCCTCGCCCTGCTGCGCAACCGGTGCGACCAAGGTGCGGCCGGGGTGATGGTGACGCATGAGCCGCGTTACGCCGCCTGGGCGGACCGGGTCGTGTTCCTCCGGGACGGCTCGATCGTCGACCAGACACTGACCGCCGGTGCCGACTCGCTGCTCGCCGCCGAGGGCGCCAAGTGAGCGTGTTCACGGGCTGGCGTGCCGCCCTCAGGATCGCCCGGCGCGACGCGATGCGGGCCAAGGGCCGCAGTGCACTGGTCGTCGCGATGATCGCGCTGCCGGTGCTCGGGGTGACGGCCGCCGATGTGACGTACCGCAGCGTGGAGCCGACCCGGGTCGAAAAGCTGACGGCCTCGATGGGCTCCGCGGACGCGCTGTTCAGCGACCCGGGGATGGGGGCGGGTGCGATCCAGCAGATGCCCGACGGGCAGTCGTACAGCCCTGCTTCGGAGGACAGCGCGAGGCCGGGCGACGAACCCGTTCCGCCGATCGACATAAGAGCCGCACTCCCCGAAGGCGCGCACGCGATCAGCCTTCAGTCCGTCCCTGCCACCGTCACCACCAAGTACGGCATCACCACCGCCGACGTCGTCGAGTTCCGGACGTCGGCCCCGATGGCCCGCGGCAAGGTCGCCCTCGTGCGGGGCGCCTTCCCGCACGGCGACGGCGAGATGGCTGCCACCGAGGCCTTCCTGACCAAGTCGGGGCTGCACGTCGGTTCGCGCACCACTCTGCACGGCGCCGAGCGCACGTACACCATCACCGGTGTCGTCGAACAGCCCGACGACCTCAAGTCCGCGGCGCTGTACGCCGAGCCGGGGGCGGTCATCGCCCCGTGGGCGAACACGGCCGAGCACGACAAGAAGGTGCTGCCGCCGAACGCCGACTCCAAGAAGTGGCTGGTCAAGGGAGCCGAGGGGGCCGGCGTGAGCTGGTCCGACGTGCTCGCCGCCAACGCGCGTGGCGTCCTCGTCGTGTCCCGGCAGGTGGTCCTGGACCCGCCGCCGGACTCCGAGGTCCCGATGGCCCGGTCCATGAGCGGCAGCTCGTACGGCGGCTCCGAGGAGCTCAGCGCGGCGCTGATCACCGTGGTCGCCATGGCCGTCCTGGAGCTCGTGCTGCTCGCCGGACCGGCCTTCGCGGTCGGCGCCCGCCGCTCCCGCCGCCAACTCGGCCTCGTCGGTACGTGCGGTGGCGACCGGCGCCATGTCCGGGCCGTGGTGCTCTCCGGTGGGCTGGTGCTCGGCGGCGTCGGTGCCGTGGCCGGTGTCGCGGCCGGATTCGCGCTCACGGCGGTGTTCCGCCCGGTGATCGAGGGCTGGGCCGGAAACCGCTTCGGATCGCTGGCCGTCCACCCGTCGGAGCTGCTGATCATTGCCGTGATCGGCCTGGTCACCGGTCTGCTGGCAGCGCTCGTACCCGCGATCGTGGCGAGCCGGCAATCCGTGCTGGAGTCGCTCAGCGGCCGCCGCGGCATCCGCCGCAGCTCCCGGGTACTGCCGGTGCTGGGCTCCATCATCCTGCTGATCGGCATCGCGGTCGCGGTCTACGGCGGCACCAGCGGCAACTCGACACTGGTCGCCGGCGGGTCGGTCGTCGCCGAACTCGGCCTGCTCGGCTGCATCCCGGTGATCGTCGGCTTCCTCGGACGGCTCGGCCGCAGGCTGCCGCTTTCCCCGCGGATGGCGTTGCGCGACGCGGCCCGCAACCGGGGGCGTACGGCCCCCGCGGTCGCGGCCGTGATGGCAGCCGTCGCGGGTTCGGTGGCCATCGCCACCTACATGTCCAGCGGCCAGGCCGAGTCGGAGTTCGAATACACCGCGAACCTCACCCCGGGCACGGTCGCGCTCGTCGCCTTCGACGGCAAGGCGGCCGACCGGCTCCCGCTCGCCCGCGCCGCCGTCGAACGCAACCTCGCCGTCACCGGCGGACACGCCGACGTCGGCCGGGTCTGGGCGGGCAGCGACTGCAACGTCTACTACGAGGAGGAGGACGGCTGCGGCTCGGTCGAGCTGATCAAGCCCGCCGGCAAGGGCCACTCCTGCCCGCTCGTCGGCAAGGGCGCCAAGAAACTCGCCGCGAGCCTCTCCGCCGAAGAGCACAAAAGGCTGATGCGGTCCCCCGCCTGCCTGGACGAGCTCATGTACGCGAGCCCGTTCATCGGCATGGCGGACGGCGTCGTCCTGGGCGACGCCAAGTTCCTCTCCACCTATGTGAAGCTCCAGGACCCCGCGGCCGCCAACGCCCTGGAGGCCGGCACACCCGTGCTGCTCAACCCGGCGTACGCGAAGAACGGCGAGGTCACCCTCAAGGCCGTCCACAGGTACAGCGACCGCGACAAGAAGAACCGCAAGCTGCACCCGGGCAAGGCCGAAACCCGCACCGACCGGCTGAAGGTGTATCAGGCACCCGAGCAGTACGCCACCACACCCGGGGTCCGCATGATCCTGCCCCTGCAGACAGCGGAACGGCTCGGTCTGCACACCGAGATGAACGGCAGTGTCTACGCGGTCGCCCATGAGCCGACGGACAGCGAGGACCAACGGGTCTCGGCGGCGGTCGAAGTGGCCGGCGGCGGGATCTATCTCCAGTCGGAGACGGGTCCGTCCGGGCGGCAGGACACGATCCTGCTGTTCCTCTCCCTGTTCGCCGGTGTGGTGACCCTGGGCGCGGCCGCGATCGCGACCGGTCTCGCCAAGGCCGACGCGGAGGCGGACCTCACCACGCTCAGCGCGGTGGGCGCACCCCCACGCGTACGGCGCACCCTCTCCGGTTTCCAGTGCCTGGTCGTCGCGCTCACCGGCGTCCTGCTCGGCACGGCAGCCGGTCTGGTGCCCGCGGTGGCGCTCCGGCTCATCGATCTGCGTGAGGCCGTGAAGAACATGCGGGCGCAGCCGATGGAATCCGCCTACACCCCGATCGTGCTGCCGTGGACGACCATCGGGTTGCTGGCCGTGGTGGTGCCGTTGCTGGCCGGGCTGGGTGCGGCGGCGTTCACCCGCTCACGGCAGACCGTGGCGCGCCGGGCCGGGTGACGCGCGGCCGGACACCGCGGTCGAAGGCTGATTGCGGGGCTGACCGGGCGGTTTCGTTGCCCCCGAGAATGGTGGATCAACCGTAATCGGGGGCACCACCCTGTTGAACAGCACGTGTGCGAGACAATGGCGGCATGGAGATGCCGAGGAATGAACGGTCGCACGAGCACCCCCAAGTCCTCGTAGTGGGACAGGACGGCATGGCGATCGGCGGCGGCGGTGGCACTGACGACGAATCGCGTGAGGTCCCGGTGACAGAAATGGTCGAACAGCCCGCGAAGGTCATGCGCATCGGCAGCATGATCAAGCAGCTCCTGGAAGAGGTCAGGGCGGCTCCTCTCGACGAGGCGAGCCGGGTCCGGCTCAAGGAGATCCACGCAAGCTCCGTCAAGGAGCTGGAGGACGGCCTCGCGCCGGAGCTGGTGGAGGAGCTCGAACGACTCTCCCTGCCGTTCACGGAGGAGTCGGTCCCCTCCGAAGCCGAACTCCGGATTGCACAGGCCCAGTTGGTGGGCTGGCTGGAGGGTCTCTTCCACGGCATCCAGACCGCACTGTTCGCCCAGCAGATGGCGGCCCGCGCGCAGTTGGAACAGATGCGCCGCGCGCTTCCGCCGGGCAGCGGTCACGAGGACGACGACGGCTCGGACCCGCACGGAGCGATCCGATCGGGCCCGTACCTGTAAGGGCCGTACGCCGGTTTTTCTGCACCTCAATCTCATCCACGTACATACGAACAGCGGGCCCGGCACACAGGAGCGTGTGCCGGGCCCGCTGTGTCTCCGGCTGCGTTCAGGCCGCCGGCGTGCGCAGGAGCACCTTGCCGATGTGGGTGCTGGACTCCAGCACCCGGTGGGCCTCCGCGGCGTCCGACATCGGCAGCGTACGGTCCACGATCGGCTGGACCACGCCACTGCCGATCAGCGGCCACACATGCTCGCGCACGGCGGCGACGATGGCAGCCTTCTCGGCGAGCGGACGGCCGCGCAGGGACGTTGCGGTGATCGCGGCGCGCTTGTTCAGCAGAGCGCCCAGATTGAGATCGCCCTTGACGCCACCCTGCAGGCCGATGATGGCGAGCCTGCCGTTGACCGCGAGCGCCTTCACATTCCGGTCCAGGTACTTCGCACCGACGATGTCGAGGATGACGTCCGCGCCCGCCCCGTCCGTCGCCTTGCTCAGTTCCTCGACGAAGTCCTGCTCCCGGTAGTCGATCAGAATGTCGGCTCCGAGCTCCGCGCACCGCGCCAGCTTCTCGGGACCGCCCGCGGTCACCGCGACCCGTGCGCCCACGGCCTTGGCGAGCTGGATCGCCATCGTGCCGATACCGCTGGAGCCTCCGTGCACCAACAGCGTCTCGCCGGGGCGCAGATGGGCCACCATGAACACGTTCGACCAGACCGTGGCCGTCACCTCGGGCAGCGCCGCGGCCATCACCGGATCGATGCCGTCCGGCACGGGCAGCAACTGCCCGGCAGGTACGGCGACCTTCTCCGCGTAACCGCCGCCCGCGAGCAGCGCACACACCGCGTCGCCGACCGACCAGCCGGTGACACCGGGGCCGACCTCCGCGATCCGGCCGGCGCATTCCAGACCGGGGTACGGGGACGCGCCGGGCGGTGGGTTGTAGAAGCCCTGCCGCTGCAGAACATCGGCGCGGTTGACCGCGCTGGACACGACCTCGACGAGGACCTCGCCCTCGCCGGGTACGGGATCGGGGACCTCGGCCCATACGAGCGCCTCGGGGCCACCGGGTGCGGGGATTGTGATCGCATGCATGGCGGCGAGGCTACTCCGTGGCGGCGGCGCAACGGGTCGGCGGCGGGGTTACGACACGTCGGGGTCGCCTGCCGTCCGAGGCGGACGACACGTTGCCCGCCTTCCGTCCGAACCACGCGCGACTCACCGCGGGCGAGTCACCAGACTGTCACGCCCCTTGCGGGCGCGGCGTATTCAGTGGCGGGGCGCTGCCCGAGACACGCACGATCGTGATCAGGCGGTCCGTCAACTGCAGCGGACTGGCCGCCGGATCGTCGTAACCGATCAGCCGATGGCCGCGCAGCACGCTCACGACCAGATCGTCGGTCTCCCGGACGCTCTTGCCGACCTCGGCCTTTATCACCGGCCGTTCGACAAGATCGAGGCCGGTGCCCTGCTGGATGAGATCCTCCATCACCGTGCCCGCACTGGGACTGAGGACGGAGAGGCCGAGCAGCCGGCCTGCCGCACTGGCGCTGGTGATCACGGCGTCGGCGCCGGACTGCCGCAGCAGCGGAGCGTTCTCCTCCTCGCGGACCGCAGCAACGATCTTCGCGCCGCGATTGAGCTGCCGCGCGGTCAGCGTGACCAGCACCGCCGTGTCGTCGCGCTGGGTGGCGATGATGATCTGCCGCGCCTTCTGGATCTCGGCCCTCAACAGCACATCGCTGCGCGTCGCATCCCCGACGACACCCACGAACCCCTCGGCGTTGGCGGACTCGATCACCTTGGTCGCAGGGTCGACGATCACGATCTGTTCCTTCTTCAGACCGGTGGCACAGAGCGTCTGGATCGCCGACCGGCCCTTGGTGCCGAAACCGACGACAACTGTGTGGTCACGCAAGTTGGTTCTCCAACGGTTCAGCCGGAAGTCCTCCCGGGTCCGCTCCGTCAGGACCTCCAGGGTGGTGCCGACCAGAATGATCAGGAAGAGCACGCGCAGCGGTGTCACGAGCAGCACATTGGTCAGCCGTGCGCTGTCGCTGTACGGGGTGATGTCGCCGTACCCCGTGGTGGAGAGGGTGACCGTCGAGTAGTAGACGGCGTCCAGCAGATCCACCGAGCCATCGGCGTCGTCGTGGTAGCCGGAACGGTCGAGCCAGACGATCAGCACCGTGGCGGCCAGGACCAGTATCGCCATCAACAGCCGCTTGGCGACCTGCCGGAGAGGCCGGTCGACGACTCGGCGCGGAAGCAGGATCCGGGTGGGCACGAGGTGCTCGTCGACCCGCCGGGCCATCGCGTCGTGGCCGGGAAGTTTCACGTGAAACACCCTTCCGTCCACGGCGTCGCCGAGGCCCACGGCAGATCGAGGATCTCCACCTGGGTGCCGGACCGTACCCCGCCCGGTGGTACGACGGCCAGCCCGTCGGCGGCGGCGATCCCGCGGAGCATGGCCGGGCCGTTGTAGTGCAGAGGCACTACGTGCTCGACGCCGGCACCCGCCTCGTTACCGGCCGGGCTGCCGGCACGCTGAGCCGATCCGACCCGATGGACGACGGGGACCAAGCGGGTGTCGTGCGGGTGGCCGTGCACCTCGTCGCGTACGACGACCCGGTACGGCTCCTCCGGTGCGCGGCCGCCCAGCCCACGCAGGAGAGGCTCGGCGAGCGTGAGGAGACCGGAGACGGCGGCGAGCGGGTTGCCGGGCAGCCCGACGAGATACGGGCCACCGGAAGGCAGCCGGGCCAGCAGCATCGGGTGGCCGGGGCGTACGGCGACGCCGTCGACCAGCAGCCCGGCACCGATCTTGGCCAGGACCGGGTGGACATGATCGACCGGACCCGCCGCAGTGCCCCCGGTGGTGATGACAAGGTCCGCCTCGGAGGTGGTGAGGGCGTGCTGAAGCGCCTCCGCGTCGTCGCCGAGACGGCGCGGGGCGGAGACCTCGGCGCCCAGGGCCCGCAGCCAGGGTCCGATCATGGGGCCCAGAGCGTCCCGGATCAGCCCGTCGTGCGGCAGACCCGCGGTGAGCAGCTCGTCCCCTAGGACGAGGACGTCGACGCGCGGGCGGGGGACCGTCACCAACTCGTCGTATCCGGCAGCGGCGGACAGCCCGAGGACAGCCGGCGTCACCAGGATCCCGGCGGGCAGCAGTTGATCACCGGAACGGCACTCCTGGCCGCGCGGACGGATGTCCTGCCCGGGGACCACCTGCCGTTGTGCGTACAACAGCCCCTTGGCCTCGTCCACATGGGCGTGTTCGCTCCGGATCACGGCAGTGGCATTCGCCGGGATGCGGGCGCCTGTGGCGATCCGTACGCCCTCACCGTCGGGGAGCGGGGCCGGGGCGCTGTGCCCGGCGAGGATGCCCAGCTCTCCGTTCCCGCTCTCGCTCCTGCCGAGAGCCCAGGGGCCAGGTCCGGCGACGACCCAGCCGTCCATGGCGGACGTGTCGAACGACGGCAGATCGGTGAGCGCGGCCAGGGGTTCAGCCAGCACGTGTCCGAGAGCCCGGTCGAGGGAGAGCCGCTGGGTACGGGGGGCGGCACCGCGCCCGGCCCGCGCGGCGAGAGCACGGGCCTCACGCCAGGCGGTCGCCTGTCCGCGCCGGTCCCGAGCGGGGGCCAGACCGGAACTCCGGCCGGAATCGTGACCGGTACCGTTGCCGGGCTTCCGGTCGAGGCTGTGACCGGGGCTCCGGTCATCGCTGTGCCCGGGACTGCAGTCAGAACTCTGGCGAGGACTGACCCCGGAACTACCGGCGCTGAGGCTGGGGCCGGGTCCGTGTTCGGTGCTCTGACCGGAAGTCTCACCAGCGCTCTGTCGGGGGCTCTGCACCGAGGCCCTGACCTGGGGCTGCGACTGAGCCACGAATCGAGGCTCACGCGAGGACTGCCCCGCAACCAGCGCAAGAGCCTGATCGACGGCACGGTCCTCCTCGGCGGCATGGGCTGCGTCGGCGGCGCGGGCCTGCTCGGCGGCATGGGCTGCGTCGGCCGCCGGGGGCACATCGGCAGTACGGGTCACGTCGGCCGCCCGGGGCACATCGGCAGCACGGGTCACCTCCGCTACCGGGGCTTGCTCATCGCCGTGAGCCACCCCGGCCACCCGGCCCGCCTCCGTCGAGCGGGTCTGCTCGACGGCACCGGCTTCCCTCTCGGCGCTGGTCAACCCGACCGCCCAGGCCACAGCGTCTTCCGGCGGAGTGCCCGCGGCGGCATGCTCAGCCGTCGGAGGCCTGCTCCCCGGATCCGGCACAGGCCCCGGTGCCCGCTCCGCCGCCGGGCCGCCTTCGGCCCTGCGCTGGTACGCCGTCATGGCGTCTCGGCCTCGTCCGCCCAGCGGAGGGCGAGCGCGGTCGCCTTGCGAGCAGCCTCTGCCACCGCCTCGGGTCCGCCCCCGCCGTCACCCGCCTTCGCCGCCGCGTACCCGACCAGAAACGTCGTCAGGGGCGCGGCGGGCCGGGCGACACCGTGGGCGGCATCGCGGGCGAGATCGAGCAGGACGCCGGTGTCGACGTCGAGTTCGATGCCCAGTTCGTTCTTGACTGCGGTGATCCATTCGTCCAGCACGGTCCCATGCTCTCTGATACGGGCCCGGGCTGTGGCAATGTCTTCCCAGGTGTCGCAGTCGAACGAGGCGAGCGGACCCGCCTCGACGCGGGCGAGGTCCAGTTCGTGTGTCAGCAACCGCAGCGGCAGTCCGGCCAGACCACCGTGCTCGGTGGCGAGCAGAGCCAGCTCGCGGCGGAGCGGTTCGGCGCGGTAGACCGCGACCAAGGGCTGGTCCCGGCCGTCCTGATCGACGCACAGGGCCCCGTCGCGGCCCCCGTGCCCGGCGGCGGCCAGCAGCGCCTCGACCGTGCTCTCCCCCAGGAACGGGAGGTCGGCGGAGAGTACGAGCACGCGCTCCGCGCTCGTATGCCGTACCCCGGCGCCGAGTGCCGCCAACGGGCCCCCGCCCTGCGGCTCTTCGCGTGTCCAGGTCACAGCGCGCGGGGTGGGCCGCCGACCGCCCACCACGACAGTGGTGGCGGCATCGGTGCAGGCCGCGAGCACCCGGTCGAGCAGTGCCCGGCCACCGACCCGAACGGCCGGCTTGTCGGCACCCCCGAGGCGCTTGGCGGCCCCTCCGGCAAGAACGATGGCGTCATACGCGGTCATGCCTCGAGTATGCGTGCCATACGCCCCTGTCGAACCTCCCCGCCCTCTCCCTCCTCGTCTTCCTCCTACAACGTGCGCAGCAGCAGCGCCGGTTGTTCCACGCAGTCGGCCACGTATCGCAGGAAGCCGCCCGCCGTGCCGCCGTCGCAGACCCGGTGGTCGAAGGTCAGCGAGAGCTGGACGACCTGGCGCACGGCCAGCTCGCCCCGGTGCACCCACGGCTTGGGCACGATCCGGCCGACACCCAGCATCGCCGCCTCGGGGTGGTTGATGATCGGCGTCGACCCGTCGACCCCGAACACCCCGTAGTTGTTCAGCGTGAACGTGCCGCCGGTCAGCTCCGCCGGCGTCAGCTTGCCCGTCCGGGCCGCCTCGGTCAGCCGACCGATCTCGGCGCCGATCGACTCCGCGTTACGGGACTGCGCATCCCGTACGACAGGGACGACCAGCCCTCGCTCCGTCTGGGCCGCGAAGCCGAGATGGACGGCGGGCAGCCGCACGATTTCCCGGGCCTCCAGGTCCACCGTGGAGTTGAGCTCGGGGAACCGGGCCAGGGCCGCCGTACAGATACGGGCCAGCAGGGCGAGCACCGACACCTTGGGCCCCGCGGTCGGACCACCGGCGCCGTTCATCGCGGCTCTGGCAGCCATCAGCTCGGTGGCATCCGCGTCGACCCAGCACGTGGCATCGGGAATCTCACGCCGACTGCGCGCCAGCTTGTCGGCGACCGCGCCCCGTACACCGCGCAACGGAATCCGCTCCCCGGCAACCGAGGCCGACACCGGCGCCGGCCCCGAGGCAAGGGGCGACACCGGGACCGGCACCGACGGCGCCACCGCCGTCCCGTTCGCCGCGGCCCTGATCGCGGATTCGACATCGGCCCGCAGAATCAGCCCGTCGCGTCCCGACCCCGTCAACTGCCGCAGATCGAGATCGTGCTGCCGCGCCAGCCTCCGTACCAACGGAGAGACAACCGCCACGGGCCCCGACGCCTCATCGGGAACCGGCGCAGGGACCGGAACCGGGGCCGGAGCAGGAGCCATCACAGACACCGGGGCCGACTCCGCCACCTGCCCTGCGGCAGCCGAAATCGCCTCGGGCCGCACCCGCCGGCGTCTCGCCGCCGGCGCCCCCGTCCCGTACCCCACCAGCACATTGCCGGACGACTCGGCCCCGTCGGCGCCCTTGCCGGAGAGATCCCCGGGAAGGTCGCCCTCCGCGGATCCCACAGCCACCGTCAACAACGGTGAACCGACCGGAAGTTCCGTACCCTCCTCGCCGAAGCGTGCGGTCACCACGCCCCCGTAGGGACACGGCACCTCCACCATCGCCTTGGCCGTCTCGACCTCGACGACCGGCTGGTCGATGGCGACCACGTCGCCGACCTCCACCAGCCAGCGGACGATCTCCGCCTCGGTCAGTCCCTCGCCGAGATCGGGCAGCTTGAATTCGAGCACCTGTGGCATCAGCTCTCCGCCTCCCACTGCAGCCGCGCGACCGCGTCGAGCACCCGGTCCACGCCCGGCAGATGGTGCCGCTCCAGCATCGGCGGCGGATACGGGATGTCGAACCCGGCGACCCGCAGCACCGGCGCCTCCAGGTGGTGGAAGCATCGCTCGGTGATGCGAGCTGCGATCTCCCCACCGGGGCCGCCGAACCCGGACGACTCATGAACGACGACCGCGCGACCGGTACGCCGCACCGAAGCGGCGACCGTCTCGTCGTCGAACGGCACCAGCGAACGCAGATCGACCACTTCGAGATCCCAGCCCTCCTCGACGGCCGCCTCGGCGGCTTCCAGGCAGACCGGCAGGGACGGCCCGTACGTGATCAGCGTCGCGCTGCGCCCGGGACGGCGGACAACGGCCCGCCCGATCGGCTCGACCTCCACCGGCGCCTCCGGCGACCATGCCGACTTCGACCAGTACAGCCGCTTCGGCTCCAGGAAGACCACCGGATCGTCGGAGGCTATCGAGGCCCGCAGCAACCCGTACGCGTCGTCGACCGTGGCCGGCGTGACGACGTGCAGGCCCGGCGTCGCCATGTAGTAGGCCTCCGAGGAGTCGCTGTGGTGCTCGACCCCGCCGATCCCGCCGCCGTACGGCACCCGCACCGTGATCGGCAGCGGCATGGCCCCCCCGGTCCGGTTCCGCATCTTGGCGACATGGCTGATGAGCTGCTCGAACGCCGGATAGGCGAATGCGTCGAACTGCATCTCCACCACAGGCCGCAGCCCGTACATCGCCATGCCGACCGCCGCACCGAGGATGCCCGCCTCGGCCAGCGGCGTGTCCGTACAGCGGTCCTCGCCGAACTCCTTCGCCAGCCCGTCGGTGATCCGGAAGACCCCGCCGAGCGTGCCGACGTCCTCACCGAGGACGTGCACCGTCGGGTCCTCGGCCATCGAGTCACGCAGCGCACGCCCGAGAGCCTGCGCCATGGTGGCCGGCTTGGCCCTGTCCGTCTGCTCGCCGGCCATCGCCGCCGTGGTCATCGGCCGTCCCCCGCACCGCTCGTACCGTCCTGGCCTTGCTCGGCGTCCAGCTCCACCCGCAGCCGGGCCGCCTGCTCCCGCAGCTGCGCGGTCTGTTCCGCATAGACATGGGCGAAGAGGTCCATCGGGTCGAGCACCGCATCGGCGTTCATCCGCTCACGCAGCCCGGCCGCCATCCGCTCCGCAGCGGCGCGCGCCTCTTCGATCCCGTCCTCGCCGAGCAGCCCGCGGGCCGTCAGTTCCCGCTCCAGAAGCTGGATGGGGTCGTGCGCCCGCCACGCCTCCACCTCGCTCTCACCGCGGTAGCGCGTGGCGTCGTCGGCGTTCGTATGCGCGTCCATCCGGTACGTCACGGCCTCGACCAGGGTCGGGCCGCCACCCGCCCGGGCCCGCGCCACCGCTTCGCCGAGCACCTGGTGCACGGCGGCCGCGTCATTGCCGTCGACCAGCCGGCCCGGCATGCCGTACCCCACCGCCTTGTGCGCCAGCGACGGCGCCGCCGTCTGCTTGGCCAGGGGTACGGAGATCGCAAATCCGTTGTTCTGCACCAGGAAGACCACCGGGGCCCGCCAGACGGCCGCGAAGTTCAGTGCCTCGTGGAAGTCGCCCTCGCTGGTCCCGCCGTCGCCGACCATGGCGAGCGCCACCACGTCGTCCCCCTTGAGTCGCGCCGCGTGGGCCAGGCCGACGGCGTGCGGCAGCTGGGTGGCGAGCGGGGTGCAGAGCGGGGCGATGCGGTGCTCGCGCGGGTCGTAACCGGTGTGCCGGTCACCACGCAGCAGGGTCAGTGCCTCGACCGGGTCGAGGCCGCGCGCCACCGCCGCGAGCGTGTCGCGGTAGCTGGGGAAGAGCCAGTCGCGCTCCTCAAGCACCAGCGCCGCAGCTATCTCGCAGGCCTCCTGTCCGGTGCTGGACGGGTATACGGCGAGCCGGCCCTGTTTGGTGAGGGCGGTGGCCTGGGCGTTGTACCGCCGACCGCGCACCAGCTCGGCGTAGAGCCGCAGCAGCAGCTCGGGGTCTGCGTCGGCCACGGCGTCCGTACCGAGCACGCGGTACGGCTCGGGGTCCGGGAGCAGCGGCGCGGGGTCGGTGAGCGGCTTCCAGGCCGGGGGCGGCGTGGGCCGGTAGGCGGCCGCGCCGGGCAGCTCTTGGACCGTCATGACAAGCACCTCCTGGCATCGAGGGATATCGAGCAGCGTCTGGCGATATCGAGGGGTCGCCCGATATCGAGGGGTGGCTGAATACGTCGAAATGTCGAGCACTGTCCGAGGCGCGGATGTGGTGTGCCTCACCTACCGATTGTTCGGTCGCGAGCGCATTTTGGCTACAGGCACCGTCAGCCTGTGGACAAACGGTTCTCCACAGCCTGGGATAGGGACAGGTCGTCCAAGGCAGGGAGGCACGGGGACATGGCAGCTGAACAAATGGCCGACGGGGCCGAGGACCCCGGCCAGGTTCCGCCCGCGCGCCCGCTCGACGCCATCGACCGCGACATCCTCCGGCTGCTCCAGACGGACGGCCGTGCCTCGATACGGTCGGTGGCCGACCGCGTCCATGTGTCGCGCGCCAACGCCTACGCCCGGATCAACCGGCTCATCGACGACGGAGTGATCCGCGGCTTCAGCGCGCGCGTGAACCATGAGCGGGCGGGGCAGGGAGCCTCCGCATACATCACGCTCAAGATCGTCCAGAACTCCTGGCGGACGGTGCGCGAGCAGCTCCAGGCACTGCCGGGCGCGACGCACATCGCGCTGGTCAGCGGCGACTTCGACGTACTGCTGCTGGTGCACACCCCGGACAACCGGTCGCTGCGCGAACTGGTCCTGACCAGGATCCAGGCCATCCCGGAGGTGCTCTCCACCCGCACCCTCCTGGTGTTCGAGGAGACCGACCTGGGCCCGGGGCCGGACCGCCCCACCGAACTCAGCTAGCGCGGATCACGCGCAGCCGCGCCCGTGCCGCCACCGGTCGGCGGCACGGCGGCACGGCGGCACGGCGGCACGGCGGCAAGCATCACTGCAGCTCAGGAAGGCAGGCATTCGCAGGAGGGCAGCCGTTGAGCAGGGTGGTGGTCCTCCCCGTCCGGCCGTGTGCGGTTCAGCGGCTGGAACGCATCCCCTCGAATGCCAGCTGAACGACCGTGTCCGCCAGCTGCTCCCCCTCGCCGCCGCCGCCCGGCTGCGGCCGGTACCACTCCACCAGGGAGTTGACCATCCCGAAGAGCAGCCTCGTCGCCAGCCGTATGTCCACGTCGGAGCGGAGATCACCGTCCGCGACCGCCGCCTTCAGCAGCTCGGCCACGCGCTGGTCGAATTCGCGCCTTCGCTCCATGGCCCAGCGCTCGGCCGTCGTATTGCCCCGCACGCGCAGCAGCAGCGTGACATAGGGCAGTTCGGCTATCAGCACCTCGACGGTACGGCGGGTGACGTATTCGACCCGCTCGATCGCGCGTCCCCGACTCGCCCCCGATTCGTCGAGAATCCCGAAGAGCCCGTCCAGCGCCCGGCTGACCGCACGTCGCAGGAGCTCTTCCTTGCCCGCGACGTGGTGGTAGATGGACGACTTGGAGATGCCCGCTGCCTTGGACAGGTGCTCCATCGACGTGCCGTCGTAACCGCGCTCGTTGAAGACACGGACGGCGACGGTGAGGAGAGTCTCCGGGGTGTACGTGTCCCGCTTGGCCGTGGTCATGTCCGCGATCCTCCCCTACGAGTTGTCCACAGGTTCCGTGGGCCCCCTTGTCCCGACCGATCGTTCGGTTACTCTAACTCTGTCCGCCCGTCCCTGCCCAGCTCGATGAGGAGTTGGTCCGTCATGGCCGCCGAGCTCTCCCCGCAACTGCTGTCCGAGAAGCACCGCCCCACGCTCGACCAGGCCCTCGACGCGGTCCGTACGCGCGCCTACTGGTCCCCGCATCCCGAGCATCCGAAGGCGTACGGCGACGGCGGCGCCCCCGGCAGCCTGAGCGCTGCCGAGGGCAAGGCCGCGTTCGACGCCGTGCTGCACACCCGGCTCGACCTCGGCCAGCCGGGCACCGACGGCTGGACGGGCGGGGAGATCTCTCCCTACGGTCCGGAGCTCGGCGTCGAATATCCGCATGCCGATCTGGACGTGCTGCTTCCGGCGATGCGTGCAGGGATGGCCGCCTGGCGCGAGGCAGGGCCCGAGACCAGGGCCCTGGTCTGTCTGGAGATCCTGTCGCGGATCAGCGCCCGCACCCATGAGTTCGGCCACGCCGTGATGCACACGAGCGGGCAGGCCTTCATGATGGCGTTCCAGGCGGGCGGCCCGCACGCCCAGGACCGTGGCCTGGAAGCGGTGACGTACGCGTACGAGGAGCAGACCCGCACCCCGCGGACCGCGGACTGGTCCAAGCCCCAGGGCAAGCGCGACCCGCTCCAGCTGCACAAGTCGTTCATCGCGGCGGGCCGCGGCATCGCGCTGCTGATCGGCTGCAACACCTTCCCCACGTGGAACGGCTATCCGGGCCTCTTCGCCTCCCTCGCCACCGGTAACCCCGTCCTGGTGAAGCCGCATCCGCGCGCCGTGCTTCCCCTCGCGCTCACGGTGCAGGTGGCCCGCGACGTGCTGAGTGAGGCGGGCTTCGACCCCAACCTGGTCTGTCTGGCCGCCGAGCGGCCGGGCGAGGGCATCGCCAAGACCCTGGCGGTCCGACCCGAGATCAGGATCATCGACTACACCGGATCCACCGCCTTCGGCGACTGGCTGGAGGCCAACGCCCGCCAGGCCCAGGTCTACACGGAGAAGGCCGGGGTCAACACGATCGTCGTCGACTCCACCGACGACTACCGGGGCATGCTGGCCAATCTGGCCTTCTCCCTCTCCCTGTACAGCGGCCAGATGTGCACCACCCCGCAGAACCTGCTGATCCCCCGCGACGGCATCACGACGGACGCCGGCGACAAGACGTACGACGAGGTGGTCGGTGACATCGCCGCGTCGGTCACCGGCCTGCTCGGCGACGACGCCCGGGCCAACGCACTGCTCGGTGCGCTGGTCAACCCTGAGGTGAAGGCCCGGCTGGAGGCGGCGGCCGGACTGGGAGAAGTCGCCCTGGCATCGCGTGAGGTGGCCAACCCGGAGTTCCCGGACGCGGTGGTCCGCACCCCGCTCGTCGTCAAGCTCGACGGCACCAAGCCGGACGACGAGGCGGCCTGTCTCGCGGAGTGCTTCGGACCGGTAGCTTTCGCGGTCGCGGTCGACTCGACGGCGGACGCGGTGGACCTGCTGCGCCGCACGATCCGCGACAAGGGCGCGATGACGGTCGGCGCGTACACGACCTCGCCGGACGTGGAGCGCGCGGTGGAGGACGTCTGCCTGGAGGAGTCGGCCCAGCTCTCGCTGAACCTGACGGGCGGGGTGTACGTCAACCAGACGGCGGCCTTCTCCGACTTCCACGGCTCGGGCGGCAACCCTGCGGCGAACGCCGCCCTGTGCGACGGGGCGTTCGTTTCGAACCGCTTCCGCATGGTGGAGGTCCGCCGCCAGGCCTAGCAAGGGGCCGCGTTCAGTCTTTCCGGCGCTGGGGGCGCAGGAGCAGGAGCCAGGGGGCAGGCAGAACCCCCTGGCTCCGGTGCCCCCGCCGCCTCAGACCCCGGGCTCCGGAATGTCGGCGTACCGCTGCACCCACGCGTGCATGGCGATGGCCGCCGCAGCCCCCGCGTTGAT
Source organism: Streptomyces sp. NBC_01717 (assembly GCF_036248255.1). Taxonomy (NCBI): domain Bacteria; kingdom Bacillati; phylum Actinomycetota; class Actinomycetes; order Kitasatosporales; family Streptomycetaceae; genus Streptomyces; species Streptomyces sp. NBC_01717. The sequence continues at coordinate 4,736,441 of NZ_CP109178.1, forward strand.
CGACCGCGTCGAGCCGAACTGCGCGATCGAGCAGACCATCGCCGCGTGCTTGCGGGCCTCTTCCGTCAGCCCCGGCCCTTCCTGCCCGAAGAGCAGCACACATCGGCGCGGCAGCTCGGTCCGCTCCAGCGGCACCGCCCCCGGCAGATTGTCGATCCCGATGATCGGCAGCCCCTCGGCCGCCGCCCAGGCGGTCAGATCCGCCGTGTCGGGATGGTGCCGCACATGCTGGTACCGGTCGGTGACCATCGCACCGCGCCGGTTCCAGCGCCGCCGGCCGACGATGTGGATCTCCTTGGCGAGGAAGGCGTTCGCGGTGCGCACCACCGACCCGATGTTGAAGTCGTGGCCCCAGTTCTCCACCGCCACATGGAAGTCGTGCCGACGCAGATCCAGATCGGCGACGATCGCCTCCCGCGTCCAGTAGCGGTACTCGTCGCCGACATTGCGCCGGTCGCCGTGGGCGAGCAGCTCCGGGTCGTACCGCTCGCCCACGGGCCAGGGCAGCGCATGCGGCCCGACACCGATCTCCGCCCCGAACCCGTCGTCGTACTGCATCGGCTCCACGGACGGCTCACCCACGGCAAGGGCTGCGTTCGACGGATCCGCGCTGCTGGGACTGCTGCTACTGCTGGTAGGGCCGGTGCTGCCGGTATCGCTGCTCACCCGACGAGCGTATGGCCACCGCTTCCGCTGTGCTGCGGGGCCTCCTCCTCGCCGCTGCGCCGCTGCCCGGGCACCCGGGCCGCGCCCGAGAACAGCCGCTGCCGCCCGAGCGTCACCCGGCCGCCCAGCCAGACCAGGAAGACCGTCGGCAGGAAGACGGAGTCTGCGGCGATCATCGCCATCGAGAAGAAGGGCAGACCCAGCAGCAGGGCGATGCCGGCGTGCTCGCACATCATGGCGACGAGCAGGACGTTCTTGACGCGCCGGTTGAAGAGGGTGAAGGGGAAGGCAACCTGCACGATGACCGTGCCGTACGTCAGGATCATGACCATCACACCGCTGGACGCGAGGATGCCGGACAGCTCGGGCCAGGGCGTGAAGTAGTCGAGCTTGAGCGGGTAGTACAGCGCCGTGCCGTCCTGCCACCGCGACCCCTGGATCTTGTACCAGCCCGCTGTCGCGTAGATCAGACAGACCTCGGCCATGATCACGACGAGCGTGGCGTTGTGGACGAGGTTGGCGATCACATCGAGCAGAATGCGCGGCTCGCTCCGCGGTGCGTAGCGGTTCACGGCCCACCAGAGCCCGTGGCCGATCCACAGCACCCAGAACAGGGCCGGCAGCCACCAGGTGCCGCCGAAGCCGTCGGCCACCGAGCCCGCCACGAGAACCAGGCCGAGCCCCACCCAGAGGACCGCCCCGGCCACATTCCGCACCGGCCGACCGGCGCCGGCCCCTTCAGGGGCCGCTCTCCGCGCCGCTCGCCGCGCGTCCAGCGACCAGACCTGCCCGCAGCGCGTCAGCACCAGATAGATCGCCATCAGATGGATGACGTTGTCGCCACCGTCGCCCAGGAAAATGCTGCGGTTCTGCAGCGAGAGCACACCGACCATGAACAGGACGGACATCGCGCGGGTGTGCCAGCCGACCATCAGCAGCGCGGCGGACAGCAGGGCGACCGCATAGACGAGCTCGAACCAGAGGGTGCTGTCCGACCACAGGAGCGCGGAGAAGGCTTCGTTGCCCGATATGAGCTGCTTCGCCATACCCCAGCTCCACGGGGAGTCGGGGCCGTACATCTCGTGGCGGTGCGGCAGCTCACGCAGCAGGAACAGCAGATAAGTGACGGAGAAACCGATCCGGATGACAGCGCTCTGGTACGGCCCGAGGGCCGAGGACGTGATGCGCTGGACACCGCGGGCGAGCGTGCGGTCGGGGGAAGGCGTGCTCACTTGTCCGCCTCCTTGGCGCTCTCGGGAAGGTCGGCGGGGGTGACGGTCCACCACGGCAGCACCCGATAGTTCGGCCTGGTGCTGATCTTCTCCGTACTCCACGGCGGCGCCGGGACGGAGCGCACTTCGGAGCGGACCTGGATGCGCTCGACTGTGCCGCCGTAGTCGTGCTCACTCAGGCGGAGCATCACGATGCGGCGGATATAGCGCTCGGCGAGTTCGCCACGCAGGCCGTTCGGACGGTTCTCGGTGTCGTGGGAGTTGAGATAGAAGTCCCAGCCACGGCGGAGCTCGTTCTGATCGACGTGGCTCGGGAGGAGATTGCTGCGTATCGCCTTGCCGTCCTCGCCGGAGAGGCTCATCCAGGGAGTCGTGCGGCGTCCGTCGGCGCCGGCTATCTCGGCCCGGACGTGCACGCCGACGTTCTGCTGCAGCGGATTGGGCGCGAAGAGCTTCCAGTTCTGTTCGAACTCGGGATAGACCCAGTCGTCGACCACTTTGCCGTGCTGCTTGGTCAGGGTGTTGGAGGGGGCGACGTGCAGAAACACCATGGCCAGATGCGTGCAGGCGATCAGCCCGATGATCGACAGCGCGACCACGGCACCGATCTGGTACGGAAGAGACAGACCGGAGACACCGGAACGGAGAGGCGCGGGCGCTGCGGCGGAACCGACGTCCCGGCCGGTGTCGAACGGCGCGTCCTCGCGCCGCTCCGCCTCCGGCCCGACGCTTCCGTTCCCGCCTCCGACACGCCTGTCGTCGTACGAATCCATCCCGCCCCGATCCCCGTCGATCCCCGGTCAGTTATCCACAGGGTTGACACCCTACGGGCCGCCGACTCACCATTGAAGTCATTGAACCGAACGATCGGTCGGTAGGGAGCCCGGTATGGCGGCAGTGACTGCGGACCAGACAACGCAGGCGAAGGCGCAAGGGACGGTGCAGGCGGCAGCAGGCGGCCCCGACGGGGCCGACGGTGCCCAGCTGGCCGCGTTCGACGCCGCGGTGGCAGCCGACGAGCGCATCGAGCCGCGCGACTGGATGCCGGACGCCTACCGGGCCTCGCTGGTCAGGCAAATGGCCCAGCATGCCCACTCCGAAATCATCGGCATGCAGCCCGAGGCCAACTGGATCAGCCGCGCCCCCTCGCTGCGCCGCAAGGCGATCCTGATGGCCAAGGTGCAGGACGAGGCAGGACACGGGCTGTATCTCTACAGCGCGGCGGAGACCCTCGGGACGAGCCGCGAAGAGCTGCTCGACAAACTCCACGCGGGCCGCCAGAGGTATTCGTCGATCTTCAATTACCCCACGCTGACCTGGGCGGATGTCGGCGCGATCGGCTGGCTGGTGGACGGCGCCGCAATCACCAACCAGGTGCCGCTGTGCCGCTGCTCGTACGGTCCGTACGCCCGGGCCATGGTCCGCATCTGCAAGGAGGAGTCCTTCCACCAGCGCCAGGGGTACGAGCTGCTGCTCACCCTCGGCCGCGGCACCCCGGCGCAGCGCGAGATGGCCCAGGACGCGGTGAACCGCTGGTGGTGGCCGTCCCTGATGATGTTCGGCCCGCCGGACGACGCGTCGGCGCACTCGGAGCAGTCGATGACCTGGAAGATCAAGCGGCACTCGAACGACGAGCTGCGGCAGCGGTTCGTCGACATCTGTGTCCCGCAGGCCGAGGCGCTGGGGCTCACCCTCCCGGACCCGGACCTCCGGTGGAACGAGGAGCGTGGACACCACGACTTCGGGCCGATCGACTGGACAGAGTTCCAGGAGGTTCTGAAGGGCAACGGCCCGTGCAACGAACAGCGCCTCACCCAGCGGCGCCGGGCACACGAAGAGGGCGCCTGGGTACGGGACGCGGCGGCTGCGTACGCCGTGAAGCACCACGCAGAAAAGCACACCACACCGACACCGACCGCGGAGGCGACGGCATGAGCAGCTCGACGGACTGGCCGCTGTGGGAGGTGTTCGTGCGGTCGCGGCGCGGCCTCTCCCACACCCATGCGGGCAGCCTGCACGCGCCGGACGCCGAGATGGCTCTGCGCAACGCCCGCGATCTGTACACGCGCCGTTCCGAGGGCGTCTCCATCTGGGTGGTGCCGTCCACGGAGATCACGGCCTCCTCGCCGGACGAGAAGGACTCGTTCTTCGAACCGGCCGGTGACAAGCCCTACCGGCACCCGACGTTCTACGAGATCCCGGAAGGGGTGAAGCACCTGTGACCGCGGCCCTCGCCCTCGGCGACGACGCGCTGGTGCTGGCGCACCGGCTGGGGGAGTGGGCGGGCCATGCGCCCGTCCTGGAGGAGGATGTGGCCCTCGCCAACATCGCCCTCGATCTGTTGGGGCAGGCCCGGGTGCTGCTCTCGCTCGCCGGGGACGAGGACGAGCTGGCGTTTCTGCGCGAGGAGCGGGCGTTCCGCAACGTCCAGCTGGTCGAGCAGCCCAACGGCGACTTCGCCCACACCATCGCCCGTCAGCTCTACTTCTCCGTCTATCAGCGGGGGCTGTACGAGCAGTTGGCAGCCGGGGAGGGAGAGTTCGCCGGGCTGGCGGCGAAGGCCGTCAAGGAGGTCGCCTACCACCAGGACCACGCCGAGCACTGGACGCTCCGGCTCGGCGACGGGACGGCGGAGAGCCACCAGCGGATGCAGCACGGGGTGGACGCCCTGTGGCGGTTCACCGGTGAGCTGTTCCAGCCGGTCGAGGGCGTGGAGATCGACTGGCAGTCGCTGCAGAACAGCTGGCTGGCGACCGTCACCGGCGTGCTGGAGCAGGCAACGCTGACCGTACCGGCCGGCCCGCAGTCCGGGGCCTGGACGGCCGGGGCGGGACGGCAGGGCATCCACACGGAACCCTTCGGCCGGATGCTCGCCGAGATGCAGCACCTGCACCGCAGCCACCCGGGAGCGTCATGGTGACCGGGACGCTGCTGGAGGAGGAGGTGCGCATGCTCGCCGGGTCCGTGCCCGACCCCGAGCTGCCCGTCCTGACCCTGGAGGAGCTGGGAGTGCTCCGCGGGGTGGACGTGCTCGGCCCCGGCAAGGTCACGGTCCGCCTCACCCCGACGTACACCGGCTGCCCGGCGATCGAGGCCATGTCCGCCGATATCGAGCAGGTGCTGCACGACCACGGGATACCGGAGGTCTCCGTGGTCACCGTCCTCGCACCGGCCTGGTCGACGGACGACATCAGCGCGGAAGGACGGCGCAAGCTCGCCGAGTTCGGTATAGCGCCGCCGCGCCCGCACGACGCCGCCGGCCCGTCCGGCGGTCCGGTGCCGCTCGCCCTGTCCGTGCGCTGCCCGCACTGCGGCTCCACGGACACGGAGCTGCTGAGCCGGTTCTCCTCCACAGCCTGCAAGGCGCTGCGCCGCTGCGTGAGCTGCCGCGAACCGTTCGACCACTTCAAGGAGTTGTAGATGTTCCATCCGCTCCGGGTCCGCGCGATCGAGCGGCTGACCGACGACTCGGTGGCCGTCACCTTCACGGTGCCGACCGAGTTGCGCGAGACCTTCCGCCACGAGCCCGGCCAGCATCTCAACGTGCGTTACACGGTCGACGGCGAGGAGATCCGGCGTTCGTACTCGATCTGCGCCCCGGCCACCGAGGCGCCGGCCGATCCGGCTCTGCGGGTGGGCATCCGGCTGGTCGACGGCGGTGCGTTCTCCACATACGCCCTCAAGGAGCTCGCCGTCGGCGACCAGGTCGATGCGATGCCTCCGATGGGACGCTTCGTGCTCACGCCGCGCGCCGGGCATTACGCGGCGATCGTCGGCGGCAGCGGCATCACCCCCGTGCTGTCGATCGCGTCGACACTGCTGGCGAGGGAGCCCGCGGCCCGGTTCTGTCTGATCCGGAGCGACCGGACCGCGGCCTCGACGATGTTCCTGGACGAGGTCGCCGACCTCAAGGACCGCTACCCGGACCGGTTCCAGCTGGTGACAGTGCTCTCCCGCGAGGAGCAGCAGGCCGGTCTGCCGTCCGGCCGGCTCGACCGGGAGCGACTGACCGGGCTGCTTCCCGCGCTGCTCTCGGTGGGAGAGGTGGACGGCTGGTACCTGTGCGGGCCGTTCGGTCTGGTCCTGGCGGCGGAAGGCGCACTGCACGGCCTCGGCGTCGACCGGACCCGTATCCACCAGGAGATCTTCCACGTCGACGACGGGCCGGCCACGACCACCCGCACCCGCGTCGAGGCGCCCGCGCACAGCAGACTGACCGCGCGGCTGGACGGCCGCTCAGGCAGCTGGCCGGTCCGGGACGGCGAATCACTGCTGGAGACGGTGTTGCGCAGCCGTGCCGACGCGCCGTACGCCTGCAAGGGCGGGGTGTGCGGGACGTGCAGAGCCTTCCTGGTCTCCGGCGAGGTCCGGATGGACCGCAACTTCGCGCTGGAACCGGAAGAGACGGGGGCTGGTTATGTGCTGGCCTGCCAGTCGCATCCGGTCACACCGGAGGTGGAGCTCGACTTCGACCGCTGACACCAGCGGATCCTCAGTCCGCTGCCCTCTCCGTCTGCCCTCCTCCTCTCTGCTGTTCCCTTCTTGTAGAACCTGTTCTATCTTGACGACCCGTCAGGTCCGAGTACGAGCGCAGCGGTTCGCAGGAGGCCAGGGCAGTGGACTTCACCTTCACCGAGGAGCAGCAGGCAGCCGTCGAGGCAGCGAGGGCGGTCTTCTCGGGCGTCGAGCCCGACGGCGTGCCCAGCCCCGCTCTCACCCCGGGAGCGGTGGCCGAGGACGTCGACCGCCCCCTCTGGGCCCAGCTGGCCGCGGGTGACCTGCTGGGCCTGACGCTGGCGCCGGAGCACGGCGGGGCCGGGCTCGATCCGGTCGCGCTCTGCCTGGTCCTGCGGGAGTCGGCCAAGGTGCTCGCCCGAGTACCGCTGCTGGAGACCTGCGCGGTCGCGATGTCCCTCCAACGCGACGGTGATCCCGGTCTGGCCGCCGAACTGCTGCCCCGCGTCGGCCGGGGCGAGCTGGTCCTCACCGTCGGGGCCAACGGCCGCACCGGCCACGACCCGGCCGAACTCGCCGTCACCGCCCTCCGGGACAGCAACGGGAAGAACGACCGGTCCAGCAGTAACGACAGCAGCGACGCCGGCCACGGCAGCGACAGTTCGGCCTGGGTACTCGACGGGGTGCAGTCAGGCGTGCCGTGGGCCCACTCCGCGGACTGGATCGCCGTGCCCGCCCACACAGCCGACGGCCACACCGTACTTGCCCTGGTATGCCGCACCGCCGAAGGCGTCACACTGGTCGAACAGGTCTCCACCAGCGGCGAGTTGCTCGCCGAGGTACGGCTCGACGGGGTACGGATCGAGGACCGCGCACTGATCGGCACCCCGGGAGCCTGGGAGTGGCTACGCGCCCTGCTCATCACCGGAACCTGCGCCCTCGCACTGGGACTTGGCGAGACAGTGCTGTCCATGACGAGCGAATACACGGGAAAACGCGAGCAGTTCGGAGTCCCCATCGCGACGTTCCAGTCCGTCGCTGTCCAGGCGGCCGACCGGTACATCGATCTGCGGGCCATGGAAGTCACACTCTGGCAGGCGGCCTGGCGGATCTCCACGGGTACAGCCGGCGCGCTGCCCGTCGCGGGTGATATCGCCGTGGCGAAGATCTGGGCCTCGGACGGCGTCCGCCGGATCGTGCAGACGGCACAGCATCTGCATGGCGGCTTCGGTGCGGACACCGACTACCCGCTGCACCGCTTCCACGCCTGGGCAAAGCAGATCGAGCTCTCGCTCGGCCCGGCGGCGGCGCATGAGGAAGCACTGGGCGACCTGCTGGCCGCTCATCCCCTCGGCTGAGAACCACGGGCCCGGCCCCGGACCATCCGGGGCGGACCAGATGGGACCCCGGCCGGGTCAGAGAACGAAGGCCGGGGTGCCGTTGTCGGTGACCATCGGACGTCCGGCACCGTCCCAGGCGAGCATTCCGCCGTCGATGTTCACGGCGTCGATGCCCTGCTGCACCAGGTATTGGGTGACCTGGGCGGACCGGCCACCCACCCGGCACATCACATGCACGCGCCGACCGTCCTCGGCGGCTTCGGTCAGCTCACCGAAGCGTCCGACGAAGTCACTCATCGGAATGTGCAGGGCACCTTCGACATGCCCGGCGGCCCATTCGTCGTTCTCCCGGACGTCCAGCACCAGACCGTCCGACGGCACCGCCGCGACATCCACCGAGGGCAGCGGAGCGAAATTCATGGTCATGCCTTCTCTCGTGCGTACGCTCCGGAGTCACGCTCCAGAGTCACCGGAAACGCTACTGCACCAGCCCCGCAAGCTCCGCCTCGCGCTGCGAGACCTCGCCCAGCAGCTGCTCGGCGATCTCGTCGAGCAGCCGGTCGGGGTCGTCGGGCGCCATCCGGAGCATGGCCCCGATCGCGCTCTCCTCCAGCTCCTGCGCAAGGACCGTCAGCAGCTCCTTGCGCTGGGTCAGCCAGTCCAGCCGGGCGTAGAGCTCCTCACTCTCGCTGAGCTCCGCCCGCTGCGTGGCCGGTCCGGCAGCCCACTCCTGCGCCAGCTCCTTCAGCAGCACTTCGTCCCCGCGCCCGTAAGCGGCATTGACGCGCGTGATGAACTCGTCCCGGCGCGCCCGCTCCGTCTCGTCCTGGGCCAGATCCGGGTGGGCCTTGCGTGCCAGCTCGCGATAGAGCTTGCGCGCCTCCTCGGTCGGCCGAACCCGCTTGGGCGGCCGGACCGGCTGCTCGGTCAGCATGGCCGACGCCTCGGGGGACAACCCGTCGGAGTCGATCCAGTCGTGGAAGAGCTCCTCGACACCCGGCATCGGCATCACGAGCGCCCGCGCCTCCTGCGCCTTGCGCAGGTCCTCCGGGTCACCGGTCCTGGCGGCCCGGGCCTCCGCGATCTGCGCATCGAGCTCGTCGAGGCGGGCGTACATCGGGCCGAGCTTCTGGTGGTGCAGCCGGGAGAAGTTCTCGACCTCGACCCGGAAGGTCTCCACGGCGATCTCGAACTCGATCAGCGCCTGCTCCGCCACCCGCACAGCCTTCGCCAGCCGCGCCTCGGGGCGCGCCCCATCAGCAGCACTGCCGGCATCCGCATCGGTATCCGCGCCGGCGCCCGCACCCTCGTCGGCCCTGCGGCCAGGCTGCTCGTGCTGCTCGTGCTGCCGGTCGTTGTCCTGCCGGTCATCGTCGTTCCGGGTGGTCGGCACCCCGGCGGCTTCGTGGGTCACCCGTCCAGCGTATGGCCCAGCCCCACGCCCCGAGGACGCGCGGTCGGCGGAACCGCCCCTCATACCCCGAGCTCGGCCGCTATTCGCCCCGAACCGACGGCCCGCACCAACTCCGCATGGTCCGCTTCCGTACGGTCCGCGTACGTCACCGCGAAGTCCGCCATCGCCTCGTCCAGCTCGTCGTTCTTCCCGCAGTACCCCGCGATCAGCCGCGGGTCGGCGCTGTGTGCATGGGCCCGCGCCAGCAGCGCACCCGTCATCCGCCCGTAGTCGTCGACCTGGTCGGCCGTCAGGGCCACCGGGTCCACACTGCCCTTGCGGTTCCGGAACTGCCGCACCTGGAACTGCCGACCGTCCACGGTCGCCCACCCCAGCAGAATGTCGCTGACGACCTGCATCCGCTTCTGCCCGAGGACCACCCGACGTCCCTCGTGCGCCACCTCCGGCACGTCGAACCCGACGGCCGGCAGATACGGCGCCAGCGCGGACGGCCGCGCCTCCTTCACCTGCAGCACCAGCGGCTCGCCCCGGTGGTCGAGCAGCAGCACGACGTACGACCGGGTGCCGACGCTCCCCGTGCCGACCACCCGGAACGCCACATCGTGGATCGCGTACCGGGCGAGGAGCGGCACCCGGTCCTCCGAGATCGTGCTCACATAGTCGCCGAGCCCCGCCGCCACCGCGGCGGCCTCCGCATCCGGCACCCGTCGCAGCACCGGCGGTGCGTCGACGAAGCGGCGTCCGCCGTCCTCGGACTCCTCCGTGGACTTTGCTGCGAAGCGGGCGCTGGTGTTGTTACGGGCTTTCTGCGAGACCCGTTCCAGTGTGCCGAGCAGATCCCGCGCATCCGTGTGCGAGACGAGCTCCTCATCGGCGATGGCATTCCAGGCATCGAGAGCGGGCAGTCTGGCCAGCAGCCGCATCGTCCGCCGGTACGCGCCCACTGTGTCGTACGCACCCTGGCGGCAGGTGTCCTCGTCCGCCCCGGCCTCGCGCCCCGCGAGCACCAGCGACGTGGCGAGCCGCTTCAGGTCCCACTCCCACGGGCCGAACACGGTCTCGTCGAAGTCGTTCAGATCGATGACCAGGCTGCCCCGAGCATCGCCGTACAGCCCGAAGTTGGCCGCATGCGCATCGCCGCAGAGCTGAGCGCCCACCCCCGTCACGGGTGTGCCCATCAGGTCGTGGGCCATCAGCCCGGCCGAGCCCCGCAGGAACGCGAACGGCGTGGCAGCCATCCGCCCCACCCGGATCGACGCGAGGCCGGGAACGCGGCCCCGGTTCGACTCCTCGACCGCCTGCACCGCGTCCGGCCGGCCGGCCGGAAGGACAAGGGAGTCGTGCGAGGCCCTGGGCGCCCGGTCACGCAACGCCTTGCCCGACGCTCGGGGCGACTGCGGCACACTCTGCTCCGCCACGGCCGCGCGCCGTGCGAACCCGGGCACGACCGGAATGCGCGGACCATCCGTCACGGCCCGCTGTACCGGCACCGTCGCCTCGAACTGATCCATGGCACGCAGCCTCCCCCGCCCTCGACCGGCGTCCTTGTCCAACATCAACTGCGGACGACGGTACCGCCGTCCGCCGACAGGCGTCTGCCCCTGTGGAAAACCGAGGCAGACACCTGTGGACAACGCTCTGTCCTGGTCAGACGGCGACGGTCTCCTCGAGCTCTTGCTCCAGCTCCTCGCCTGTCTCGGCCTCGGACCGACGTTCGGCCTCGGACAGGCTCTCCACCCTGGAACGGCTCGCCGCCACCGACCGGCTCTCCGCCCCGGCCCGGTGCCGGGACCCGGCCGCGCCCTGAGCATGCGCGGCGACGCTCCGCCGCTTCGCTTCGGCCAGCCCGGCCACGCCCATCACGGCCAGCCCCGCCACGAACCACAGCGTGAGAACCAGCACATGTCCGCCGAGTGCGTACCCGCCGAAGTACACATGACTGCGCACACCCTCGACAAAGCCTGCACCGTTCCAGAAGGCGTGCAGCGAACCGAAGAAGCCGGGCTGCAGTTCGGGCCGGAAGATGCCGCCGGAGCTGGTGAAGTTGAGCATCACGAACAGCACCATCAAGCCGAGCGTCGTCCATCGCTTCAGGAACGTGTGCAGCCCGACCCCGACCATCAGGATGCCCGCCGAGTAGAGCCACGCCATCGCCCAGACGCCGCCGAGCCCGTGATCCACCAGTCCGAACAGCGGCCCCGCGAACGCCGCACCGATCGCGCTCACCACGAGCGACGCGCCGACGACCAGCGCCGCCCTGATCCGCAGCGCCAGCGCCGCGCCCGCGCCACCGATCACCGCGACCGACGCGTACGATCCGATGCTCACCGCGACGAGCAGGAAGAAGATTCCCTGGCCGGTCGGATCGCCGTCCGCGGTCGGCGCCGTGTCCGTCACCTTCAGCGGGTCCCCCTGTGCGGCCGCCACCTTCGTGAAGACCTTCTCGACCACCGTGGCGCTGGTGTCCGAGGAGGCGGTGGCCACCAGCAGCTCGGGGTGCTTCCCCGGCAGGTAGGCGCCGTAACTCTGCTGTGTCTTCAGGTCGTTCACCGCGGAGGCCCGATCGGCCACGGTACGCACGCTCAGCGCTCCGTCGCCCTTGTCCTGCAGCGTCTGTGCGAGCACCTGGGCCCTCGGCCCCGACCCCACCACGTCCACCCGCAGGTCGTGCGGTTCCGGAGCGTGGAACGCCCCCAGGTAGGCGAGCCCCATACCGATGCACATCAGCAGTGGAGTGACGAGATGGCTCAGCACATGACGCAGGGCGCCTGCGGTGGAGCCGGCGGCGGCACTCTGGCCTGTGGACATCGGAACTCCAATGGTTGGCTTTTACAACTCCTCTATCCGTTGTACTATACAACTGAAATTTTAGAAAGGTGAGCTCCGTGACAGGCACCCCCCGGGAACGCAAAGAGTCACTGGATGTCATTCAGCGAGAACTGACCGCGTTCGCACGCAGGGCGCGCGCTGCCGCAGCCCGTCTCCATCCCGAGCTGCCCCTGGTCTCGTACACGCTGCTGGCACACATCGACGACCAGCACGGCTGCCGCGCAACAGACCTGGCGGCGCACTACATGCTGGACAAGTCGACGGTCAGCCGACAGATCAGCGCCCTGGAGAAGCTCGGCCTGGTCGAGCGCCACCCGGACCCCGCGGACCATCGCATCCAGGTGCTGCATCCCACCGAGGCCGGAACCCGGGCCCTCGCCTCGACGCAGGCCACCCGCCACGCAGCCTTTCAGGAGCGCCTAGCGGAGTGGACGGCGGACGATCTGACCCGGTTCGCGGAGTATCTGCTGCGCTACAACTCGTCGGGCGGGACGACCGCCCAGGACGCACCCCAGCAGCCGTAGCCACAGCTCCGGCCACAGAGGCTGCAGCCGCAGGAGCCGGAGCCGCTAGCAGCCGCCGTCGTCCGCGAGGTACGTCTTCGACCAGAGCGCCAGCTCCTTGAGCGCGGGCTCCATCGCGGCGCCCGCCTGCGTCAGGCGGTAAGAGACCCGCAGCGGTGGCCCCTCGTCGACCTCGCGGACCACCAGCCCGGCAGCACCGAGCTCGGACAGCCGGTCCGAGAGCATGCGCTCGCTGATGCCCGGAATCGCCCGCCGCAGATCGGCGAAGTGCACCGGATGCTGCATGAGTACGGAGACGATCGGGCCTGTCCAGCGCTTCCCGAACAGCTCGAAAACGCGCGTGATGCCCACGTCGACCCGCCGACACGCCTGTTCGCTGTGCTCCGCCATACACCCAGAGTACTGCGTCGCCGTGCGGGACTTACGAATAGTAAGGGCCTATGCTATTACTAGGTACGAACGAAAAAGACGCCCTCCTGTCAGGCCGGGCGCCATCCCTAGATATCCGTGGAGACCCCCATGGCCACGCTCCTGCACCTCGACTCCGCCGTCTTCCCCCAGGGATCCGCGTCGCGCGAGGTCACCGCCACCTTCGTCCAGACGTGGCTCGAACAGCACCCCGACGGCCAGGTCGTCTACCGCGACCTGGCCGCGAACCCGCTGCCCCACCTGGACGCCGCCGCGGCCGCCGCCGGCGCCGGGGACCCGCTGCGCAGCGAACTCGCCGCCGAACTGGCAGCGGCAGACGCCGTCCTGATCGGCGCGCCGATGTACAACTTCAGCATTCCGTCCACCCTCAAGGCCTGGCTCGACCAGGTGATCATCGTCGGCCACAACGCGGGCCCCGACAGCCCGGTGGCCGGCACCCCGGTCACCGTCGTCGCCAGCCGCGGCGGTTCGTACGCCCCCGGCACGCCGCGTGCGGACTCCGAGTTCGTCCAGAACTACCTGGAGAAGCTGCTGACGAGCATGTTCGGCGCAGAGGTCGACTTCATCGTTCCGGAGCTGACGCTGGCCCACTCCCAGCCGGCGATGGCCGAGCTCATCCCCCTCGCCGAGGCTTCCCGCGCCAAGGCGTTCACCGATGCCGCAGAGAAGGCCAAGGCCCTCGCCGCCCGCCTCGCGGCCTGAGCCATGCAATGACGAAGGGTCGGGGCCCGCGGAGTGGTCGACCTCCGCGGGCCCCGACCCTTCGTCACTCTCATACATATCGGAACACACACCCGGGCCACCCCGAATCGGGCGTTTCACGTGAAACAACGCGCCGAATCCACAACGCGCCGTATCCGCCGGGGAACGAAGAAGCCCCACAGGCCGTTGGCCTGTGGGGCTTCTTTCTTGTGCGCGAGGGGGGATTTGAACCCCCACGTCCCTAAGGACACTGGCACCTGAAGCCAGCGCGTCTGCCGTTCCGCCACTCGCGCATGAGTGGTGTTTTCAGACTCTCTCACCTGTTGGTGCGAGCGCCTGGCGACATCCGGAAGATTAGCACGCTGGACAGGGTGGATTCACATCCGTTGTTTCGCAGACGGATGCAGAACGAATGACGGACAGCGGGAACGCGCGACGACCTCCCCCCACTCCTCCTCAGTGCACCCCAGGTGCGGGACACTGTCAGGACACCACCTCTACGATCCGTGTGAGGGGTGACACTCATCCACAGGGCAGACAAGGGGAACCAGCCGATTTCCCGACGCGTGGATACGATCAGTAAGCAGTACAGCGACGAGAACACCGGAGGAGGTGCCCCATGGGAGTCATGAAGCGTTTCGAGCAGCGTCTCGAAGGTCTGGTCAACGGCACCTTCGCCAAGGTGTTCAAGTCCGAGGTCCAGCCGGTCGAGATCGCGGGTGCCCTCCAGCGCGAGTGCGACAACAACGCAACGATCTGGAACCGCGAGCGAACCGTCGTTCCCAACGACTTCATCGTCGAGCTCAGCGCCCCGGACTACGAGCGCCTCAGCCCGTACTCCGGCCAACTCGGCGACGAGCTCTCCGGTCTGGTCCGGGACTACGCCAAGCAGCAGCGCTACACCTTCATGGGACCCATCAAGGTCCATCTGGAGAAGGCCGACGACCTCGACACCGGGCTCTACCGCGTACGGAGCCGCACGCTTGCGTCGAGTTCGTCACAGCAGGGCCAGCAGGCTCCTCAGGGCCACCTGGGACAGTCCGGCCACCCGGGCCAGGGGCGGCCGGCCGCCCCCCAGCCCACCGGCGGCTACGGCTACCCGCCCAGCTCCGTCCCGCCCATGCCCGCGGCCCCGCCGCCGGGCGGCGGCCGTCCCGGAGCACCCACCACCGACCGGCGACCGTCGGCCGCGCCCGGCGCCATGCCGAGCCCGCAGGTGCGACGCTGGATCGAGATCAACGGCACCCGCCATCAGATCTCCCGCCCGACGCTGGTGCTGGGACGCAGCACCGACGCCGACGTGCGGATCGACGACCCCGGCGTATCCCGTCGGCACTGTGAGATCCGGACCGGAACGCCCTCGACGATCCAGGATCTCGGGTCTACCAACGGCATCGTGGTGGACGGGCAGCACACAACCCGCGCTACGCTCCGCGACGGCTCGCGGATCGTCGTGGGTAGCACCACCATCGTTTACCGGCAAGCCGAAGGGTGAAGCGGGGGCAATGTCAGAGCTGACCCTGACGGTCATGCGGCTAGGTTTCCTGGCTGTTCTGTGGCTGTTCGTGATCGTGGCCGTCCAGGTCATCCGCAGCGACCTGTTCGGAACGCGCGTCACGCAACGCGGCTCACGCCGCAGTGCGAGCGACGCACGTCCGCAACAGGCACGCCAATCTGCCGCGGCACCGCCGCAGCAACGCCAGCAGCCCGGCCGCCAGCGCCGGGGGGCACCGACCAAGCTGGTCGTCTCCGAAGGCACCCTCACCGGCACCACGGTGGCGCTCCAGGGGCAGACCATCACCCTGGGACGGGCCCACGATTCAACGATCGTGCTGGACGACGACTACGCGTCCAGCAGGCATGCCAGGATCTACCCCGACCGTGACGGCCAGTGGATCGTCGAGGATCTCGGGTCCACCAACGGCACGTATCTCGACCGGACCCGTCTCACCACCCCGACGCCTGTTCCGCTGGGCGCGCCGATCCGGATCGGCAAGACCGTCATCGAGCTGCGGAAGTAGTACGACAATGAGCGAGCGGAGCGAGCGAGCCGCGGCCGTCCGGGCAACGGACCCGGCCCGGCTCCCGACCGGAGGGTGGGCAGTGTGGCTCGAGACCGGCTGTACCCCGAGCCGACGGGCGAGGTGCGCATGAGTCTGTCCCTGCGCTTCGCCGCCGGATCGCACAAGGGCATGATCCGGGAGGGCAACGAGGACTCCGGCTATGCCGGTCCACGCCTTCTCGCCATCGCGGACGGCATGGGCGGTCAGGCGGCCGGTGAGGTCGCCAGCTCCGAGGTGATCTCCACGCTCGTCCAGCTCGACGACGACGTGCCTGGTTCGGACATCCTCACCTCGCTCGGTACGGCGGTCCAGCGGGCCAACGACCAACTGCGCATGATGGTCGAGGAGGACCCCCAGCTGGAGGGCATGGGCACCACGCTCACCGCCCTGCTCTGGACCGGTCAGCGCCTGGGCCTGGTCCACGTCGGCGACTCCCGCGCGTACCTGCTGCGCGACGGCGTACTCACCCAGATCACCCAGGACCACACCTGGGTGCAGCGGCTGGTCGACGAGGGCCGGATCACCGAGGAAGAGGCCACCACCCACCCGCAGCGCTCCCTGCTGATGCGCGCGCTGGGCAGCGGCGACCACGTCGAACCCGACCTCTCCATCCGTGAAGTCCGGGCCGGCGACCGCTATTTGATCTGCTCCGACGGGCTCTCCGGCGTCGTCTCGCACCAGACGATGGAAGAGACCCTCGCCAGCTACCAGGGCCCGCAGGAGACGATCCAGGAGCTCATCCAGCTCGCCCTGCGCGGCGGTGGCCCGGACAACATCACCTGCATCGTCGCCGACGTCCTCGACGTCGACAGCAACGACACCCTGGCCGGGCGGCTCAACGACACCCCGGTCATCGTCGGCGCGGTCGCCGAGAACCAGGCCGCCCAGCTCAACGACGGCGGCGCGATGGAGACCCCCGCCGGACGCGCGGCCGGCCTCGGACGGCCCGTCCCACCGCCCGCGGGCGGCTTCGGCCCACCCGGAAGCGGTGACGGCCTCGGCTACGGCGGAATGCCGAACGGCTCCTTCGACGCGTACACCGACGACGACTTCATCAAGCCCGGCGGCGGCCGCAAGTGGCTGAAGAGGTCCCTGTACATCGTGCTCGCGCTGGCCGTCATCGGCGGCGGTGTGTACGGCGGTTACCGCTGGACCCAGAACCAGTTCTACGTGGGCGCCAGGAACGAACACGTCGCGCTGTTCCGCGGCATCAGCCAGGACCTCGCGTGGGTCTCGCTCTCGAAGGTCGAGAAGGACCACCCCGAGATCGAACTCAAGTACCTCCCGCCCTACCAGCGCAAGCAGGTCGAGGCGACCATCGCCGAGGGCAACCTGACGGACGCCCGCGAGAAGATCAGCGAGCTCTCGACCCAGGCATCCGCCTGCAAGAAGGACGCGCAGCGCCGCGCGGCCGAGGCGGAGAGCAAAGCCCGCACCGGCGAGGGCGAAGCCGGCGGCACGGGCTCGGAGGTCACCAAGACGTCCGCCCGGTCCGACGCCACCAAGACCAACCCGGCCACAGCGACTCCCACTCCCGGCCCCAGCCTCTCGGAGGAAGAGCAGAGGCTGGTCCCGCAGTGCGGTAAGCAGTAAGCCGTAGGGGAGCCTTCAGCACCATGAGCGTTGTCACCAATACGACCACGATCGGCGCGATCGACGCGCCGAGCCGTCGCAACACCGAGCTGGGCCTGATGGCTTTCGCCATCGGGATCTCGGTGTTCGCGTACGCCAATGTGGGCCTTGCCATCGACGGCGAGCTCCCCTCCGGCATGCTCGGATACGGGCTAGGCCTGATCCTGCTCGGCGGCGTCGCCCACCTCGTGGTGCGCAAGTTCGCTCCGTACGCGGATCCGCTGCTGCTGCCGCTGGCGACCCTGCTCAACGGGCTGGGGCTGGTGCTGATCTGGCGCCTGGACCAGTCACCTCGGCTCATCCAGCGGGCCAAGTCGCTGTTCGGCGCCTTCAGCCCCGACGCACCCAAACAGCTGATGTACTCCGCGATCGGCGTCGCCCTGTTCGTCGTCGTACTGATGGTGCTCAAGGACCACCGCATCCTGCAGCGCTACACGTACATCTCCATGGCCGTGGCACTGGTACTGCTGATCCTGCCGGTGTTCTTCCCTGCGGTGAACGGCGCCAAGATCTGGATCAGCCTCGGCCCGTTCTCCATCCAGCCCGGCGAATTCGCGAAGATCATAATCGCGGTCTTCTTCTCCGGCTATCTCATGGTGAAACGAGACGCGCTGGCTCTGGCCAGCCGCCGCTTCATGGGTCTGTACCTGCCCCGCGGCCGCGACCTCGGACCGATCCTCGTGATCTGGGGACTGTCGATCCTGATCCTGGTCTTCGAGACGGACCTCGGCACATCCCTGTTGTTCTTCGGCCTCTTCGTGATCATGCTGTACGTCGCCACGGAACGGACCAGCTGGATCGTCTTCGGTCTCCTGATGTCCGCGGCGGGGGCGGTCGGTGTGGCCACGTTCGAGTCGCACGTCCAGCAGCGCGTCGACGCCTGGATGGACCCGTTCGCCTGCTACACGACCGACGGCGCCTGCCAGCAGATCGGTGACGCCATCATGTCCTTCGGGTCGGGCGGCACGCTCGGCACCGGCTGGGGCCAGGGCAACTCCGACCTGATCGGCTTCGCCGCCAACGCCGACTTCATCCTCTCCACCGTCGGCGAAGAGCTCGGCCTCGCCGGAATGATGGCCGTCCTGCTGATCTACGGTCTGATCGTCGAGCGCGGTGTGCGCACCGCTCTCGCCGCCCGCGACCCGTTCGGCAAGCTCCTCGCGATCGGTCTCTCCGGCGCCTTCGCGATCCAGGTCTTCGTCGTCGCCGGCGGTGTCATGGGACTCATCCCGCTGACCGGTATGACGATGCCGTTCCTCGCAGCCGGTGGTTCGTCCGTGATCGCCAACTGGGCTCTGATCGGCATCCTGATCCGGATCAGCGACACCGCACGCCGCCCCGCACCGGCCCCTGCTCCTTCCTCCGATGCCGAGATGACCCAGGTGGTCCGACCGTGAACAAGCCCCTGCGCCGGATCGCGATCTTCTGCGGCGTCCTCATCCTCGCCCTGCTCGTGCGGACCAACTACCTGCAGTACGTCCGCGCCGACGAGCTGAACACCCGCGACGAGAACCGCCGCGTCCGCATCGAGCGGTACGCCCATGAGCGCGGCGACATCATCGTCGACGGCAAAGCGATCACCGGTTCGGCCGTGACCAAGGGCAGCGACTTCAAGTACAAGCGGGTCTGGAAGAACGGCCCCATGTGGGCGCCCGTCACCGGGTACTCCTCGCAGGCCTTCGACGCCTCGCAGCTCGAAAGCCTCGAGGACGGCATCCTCACCGGCAACGACGACCAGCTCTTCTTCGACCGCACCCTCTCGATGTTCACGGGCGAGAAGAAGCAGGGCGGCAACGTCGTCACCACCCTCAACGCGGCCGCCCAGAAGGCCGCCTTCCAGGGGCTGGGCGACAAGAAGGGTGCCGTCGCCGCGATCGACCCGCAGACCGGCGCCATCCTGGCCCTCGCCAGCACCCCCTCGTACGACCCCTCGACTTTCGCGGGCAACTCCGACACGGACACCAAGGCCTGGCAGAAGCTCCTGAAGGACAAGGACAAGCCGATGCTCAACCGGGCATTGCGCGAGACCTACCCGCCCGGCTCGACCTTCAAGGTCGTCACCGCCGCCGCGGCCCTGGAGAACGGCCTCTACACCGACATCGACGGCAAGACGGATTCCCCGCTGCCTTACCGGCTCCCGCAGGTGAGCACCGTCCTGCAGAACGAGGGCAACATCCCTTGCGAGAACGCCTCGCTCCGGGAAGCACTGCGGATGTCCTGCAACACCGTCTTCGGCAAGATCAGCGATGACCTGGGCAACCAGAAGATGATGGACGAGGCCGGCAAGTTCGGCTTCAACAAGGAGATCTTCACCCCGGTCCGCGCCGACGCGAGCATCTACCCGAAGGACAACCGGCCGCAGAACGCCATGGCGGGCATCGGCCAGGCGTCCAACCGCGCCACTCCGCTGCAGATGGCCATGGTCGCCGCCGCGGTCGCCAACGACGGCAAGCTCATGCAGCCGTACATGGTCGCCGAGCGGCAGGCTCCCAACCTCGACGTCATCTACACCCACGAGAAGGAGCAGCTCAGCCAGCCCCTCTCGGGTGAGAACGCGCAGAAGCTCCAGCAAATGATGGAGACCGTCGTCAAGAGCGGCACGGGAACCAACGCCCTCATCGACGGCGTCACTGTCGGCGGCAAGACCGGTACCGCCCAGCACGGTCTGAACAACAGCGAGAAGCCGTACGCCTGGTTCATCTCGTACGCGAAGACCGACAGCGGCTCCCCGGTCGCAGTGGCCGTAGTGGTCGAGGACAGCCAGGCCAACAGGGACGACGTCTCCGGTGGCGGCCTCGCCGCACCGATCGCCCGGGATGTGATGAAGGCGGTCATCGACAACAAGTAGTGACGCCCATCACATGGGGCGCCATATCTGCACATTGGGATACCGGTCAGATATCAGGTGACGGCTCTGGGCCGATCAGGTAGTGCGTGGCCGGTAGCGTATGCGCGAGCAGCACACCGCCGGACCACACACCGGTGTGGTCGGGACTGACGGAGAGGGCTGGAACAGTTATGGAAGAGCCGCGTCGCCTCGGCGGCCGGTACGAGCTGGGCTCGGTGCTCGGCCGTGGTGGCATGGCCGAGGTCTACCTCGCTCACGACACCCGGCTCGGCCGCACCGTCGCTGTGAAGACGCTGCGGACCGATCTCGCCCGCGACCCGTCCTTCCAGGCCCGGTTCCGCCGTGAGGCCCAGTCCGCCGCCTCGCTCAACCACCCGGCGATCGTTGCCGTCTACGACACCGGCGAGGACTACGTCGACGGGGTCTCCATCCCGTACATCGTGATGGAGTACGTCGACGGGTCGACGCTCAGAGAACTTCTGCACTCCGGCCGCAGACTGCTGCCCGAGCGCACCCTCGAAATGACGGTCGGGATCCTCCAGGCGCTGGAGTACTCGCACCGGGCAGGCATCGTCCACCGCGACATCAAACCGGCGAACGTCATGCTGACGCGCACCGGCCAGGTCAAGGTCATGGACTTCGGCATCGCCCGTGCCATGGGTGACTCCGGCATGACGATGACCCAGACGTCGGCCGTCATCGGCACGGCCCAGTACCTCTCCCCGGAGCAGGCCAAGGGCGAGCAGGTCGACGCACGTTCCGACCTGTACTCGACCGGCTGCCTGCTCTACGAGCTGCTGACGGTCCGGCCGCCGTTCATCGGTGACTCGCCCGTCGCGGTTGCCTACCAGCACGTACGGGAAGAGCCGCAGGCCCCCAGCAACTTCGACCCCGAGATCACGCCCGAAATGGACGCGATCGTGTTGAAGGCTCTGGTCAAGGACCCGGACTACCGCTACCAGTCAGCCGATGAGATGCGCGCCGACATCGAGGCCTGCCTCGACGGCCGGCCGGTCTCCGCCACTGCGGCGATGGGCGCGGCCGGCTACGGCGGCGGCTACGACGGGTACGGGCAGGACCAGCCGACCACGGCACTGCGCGCTTCCGACCAGCACGGCGCCCAGACCTCCATGCTGCCCCCGGTCAACCCGGACGACGGTGGCTACGGATACGACGAGCGCCCGGACCGCCGGCGCCAGAAGAAGAGCAACACCTCGACGATCCTGCTGATCGCCGCGGGCATTCTGGTGCTGATCGGCGCGATCCTGATCGGCAGATCCGTCTTCGGCGGCGACAACAGCGACAACGGCAAGGTCGACGTGCCGAACATGGTCGGGTCGACCGTGGACGAGGCGAAGGATCTCGCGACCAACGCCGGCGTCATCCTCAAGGTCGGCTCGAAGGAACCCTGCGAGGACCAGCCCAGGGGGAAGATCTGCAGCCAGACCCCCAAGGACGGCCAGATGCGGGAGAACGAGACCGTCACGGTCGTCGTCTCCAGCGGTGCGCCGAAGGTCGAGGTTCCGGACGTCACGGAGAAGTCCGAGGAGAACGCCCGCAAGAACCTGGAGGACAAGGGCTTCACGGTGCGGGTCGTCGCGTCCGAGTCCTCCGACGCGCAACCCGGCACCGTACTCGACCAGGACCCCAAGGGTGGCACGAAGGCTGAGCCGGAGTCCGAGGTCAAGATCACGGTCGCCAGGCAGGCCACCCAGAACGTCCCCCCTGTGATCGGCCAGCAGTTCGACGCCGCGAAGGCCCAGCTCAACCAGGTCGGCTTCGAGAATGTCTCGCGAAACGACGTCGACTCGCCGGAGCCCGCAGGTCAGGTCATCGACCAGACCCCGAAGCCGGACGGCAAGAAGCCGCTGGACACCCAGATCGTCCTGAAGGTCTCCAAGGGCCCGGCGCAGCCCGCGACCAAGCCGATCCCCGAAATCAGGTTCAAGACGGTGGGCGAAGCCAAGCAGCTCCTGGCCGCGCAGGGCTTCACCCAGATCCAGTTCGCGGACGGCAGCGCTACGGACGACAACGCCCGGGTCATCAGCAGCGATCCGGCACCGGGCACCCAGGCCGACCCTGCAACCACCGTCGTCACCCTCACCACCGGGGGCGGCAACGGTAACGGGAACGGGAATATCTTCGGCGGCCCGTCCGGCTCACGGGACTGACCCCGAACCGCACCACACATCGGGCCCCGGCACCTCGAAGGTGACCGGGGCCCTTTGTTGTACCTGCCGCGCCGCCTCCTGCCCGGCATACCGCACATGCAGCCGGAAACCGATCGTGTCTTCATATGTGCTGATTCGTTGATCCGTTGGGGTGGCGTGGGGATCAGACCTCACCCAGCTCGCACAGGCATCCGAGACGAGCCGAAAGGACATGAACGTGATCAACGATGCAGTACTGCTGGAGTCGAGGTCTCTACGAGCAAGCATCGGGGAGCAGTCGGAAGCGTTGGACAGGGTCAAGGTGCTGTCGTTGCTGCCGGACGGCATGCATGTGACGACGGCGATGGTGGCGGCGTACTTCGAGGTAGGAGTTGAAGCCGTCAAATCGTTGGTCAAAGATCACCGCGAGGAGCTACGAAACAACGGCTACCGTCTCCTGACTGGGCCAGAACTGAGGTCCTTCAAGGACCTCAGTCAGGTCAAGTCACGCACACCGTCGCTCGCCATCTTCAGTCGCCGAGCCGTCCTCAACGTCGCCATGCTCCTCCGGGACAGCGAAGTCGCACGTCAGGTGCGTACGTACCTCCTCGACAGGGAGTACGCGGCGCGGACCCAGCCTGTGGATAACTTCGTCCACGGTGAGCCCACGTCCCTCGACGCCCGCATCGACCGACGCATCACCCACATCCTCGGCAAGACCGTCGTCCCCATGCTCAACGCCCTCATCGAGGCCTCCGGTGAGCAGCACAAGGAGCTGATCTCTCTCCGGGACGACGTCAAAAAGATCGAGCGGAAACTCTGCAACCATCACCACCGGCTCAGGCACCTCGAACAGGCTCAGGGCCCGCGCCCGTACACCGGCGTCATGGCATCGATCGACGCGATGAACTGGAGGGAGTTCGAGCATCACGTCGCCGTCCTGCTTCGCCGCGACGGCTGCACCGACATCGTGGTGCACGGCGGCCCCGGCGACCGTGGAGTGGACGTCACCGCACTGACGGCGGACGGCCGCAGCGTCGTCGTGCAGTGCAAGAGCTTCGCCCCTTACCGTCCGGTCTGGAGCGGCGAAGTGCAGAAGTTCCTGGGCGCCTCCAGGGTCCAGCACCGGGCAGACGTGGCTCTCTTCGTAGCGACCACCTCCTTCACACCCGATGCACGCGCCATAGCGGAGACCCACGGCATCACGGTCGTGGACCGAGGCCACCTCGAGAAGTGGAGCGCCGGGGTGCCGCTCCCGGTCCTGTAGTAGCCGACCAAGAGTCCACCGGACGTAGAGAGGCCCGAAGCCGCAAAAGGAAGTTGCGGCTTCGGGCCTTTCGCCATCCTAGGGTCAGCGCAGCTCCGCCGGTTTCGTACGGTCCTTGTCGACCTTCTCCGTGCGCACCAGCTCGCCCCACACGATGTACCGGTACCTCGACGTGTAGACCGGCGTGCACGTCGTCAGCGTGATGTAGCGGCCGGGCTTCTTCACGCCCGCTTCCTTCGGGACCGGCTGGAGCACCTTGACGTTGTACTTGGGGGTCTCGGGAAGCTCCTTGAAGACCTTGTAGACGTACCAGGTGTCCTTGGTCTCGAAGACGACCGCGTCGCCCGTCTTCACCTTGTCGATGTTGTGGAACTTCGCCCCGTGCCCGTCGCGGTGCGCCGCCAGAGTGAAGTTTCCCTGCTTGTCCCAGGGGAGAGCCGACTTCACCGGGTCCGTGTAATAGCCGGCGATGCCGTCGTTGAGGTTCTTGGTGTCGGTGCCCTTCTTGACCAGCACCTCGCCGTTCTTCATCGCGGGTACGTGCAGGAAGCCGATGCCGTCCTTGGTGTCGAGGGCGCCGGGTCCGTCGGCCCAGCGGTCTCGGACGGTGTGGCCCTGCTTCGCGGCCTCGCGGTCGGCGAGCACATTGGTCCACCACAGGGAGTAGACGACGAACAGTCCCAGTACCAGGCCCGCAGTGATCAGCAACTCGCCGAAGACACTGACCGCGGTCGCCACGGGGTGGCGGTCCCTGTTCCGCACCGGGGGCGCGGACTCGTCGGTCTGTTCTTCCTGCTGCTGGGTCCTCGCTGCCACCGCACCCGTCCCTGTTGTGATGATGTTCAGCCGACGAGCGCGTCGGGCTTTCCCTTGCTGCGCGGCCGTTCGTCGACCATCTTGCCCCACACGATCAACCGGTATGTACTTGTGAATTCGGGCGTACAGGTCGTCAGAGTGATGTAGCGGCCGGGCTTTGTGAAACCTGATGCGGGTGGCACCGGTCCGATCACCGAGACGTTGGACGGCGACGTCTGCGGAAGGACGCTGGTCATCTCGTACGTGTAGTACGCGTCCTGCGTCTCGACCACGATCGGGTCACCCTTGCGCAGCCTGTTGATGTAGCGGAACGGTTCGCCGTGCGTGTTGCGGTGACCGGCCAGCGCGAAGTTGCCCTGCGCGGCCGACGGCATCGCCGTACGGAGCGCGCCGTCGCCGTAGTGACCGACCATGCCGCGGTCGAGGACCTTCTCCTTGCTGGTGCCCTCGGCGATCGGGGCGACCACATCGAGTTTCGGGATGTGGATGATGGCGAAGCCCTGCCCCGGCTCGAACGCTCCGGGCTTGCGGTCGCCCTTTGCCCAGTCGTCCTGGATCTTGTGCGTCTCGTTGCCGGCGATCTGGTCCGCGCGAACATTCGTCCACCACAACTGGTACGTGACGAACAGCAGCATCAGCACACCGAGCGAGATGAACAGCTCGCCCACGACCCGGCTGGCGACGACGGCGGGGCTGTCCTTGGCCGCGCGGGCGGCGCGCCTCGCCTCGACGCGCGTCAGCGGTCTCCCGCCCGGCGCCGTCGATTCCGACCGGGCTTCCGGCCGCGGTTCGGCGCGTCGGCGGCCGCGCCCCTTGGCGGCGCGCCGGCGCTCGGCGCGGCCGCCCGCGGGTGGGTCCGCCCGCGGTCCGGGTTCGGCCGGCTCCGGGCGGGAGTCGGTGGCCGCCGTGCTGTCCGCGTCGGGCTCCGGTGCGTACTCGGACACGTACTGCGGCTCCGCCTCCGGTCGCAGCGCAGGTGCGGGTGGAGTCACCGCACGATCGGCCATGCGCCGGGGGTCGGCCGTCCGCAGGCCGACCGTCTCGTCGTGGAGGGGGCGCGGCTGAGGCGAAGACGCCGTGACGGGCTCCTGCTGCCCGTACCAGTCCCGTTCGTACCCTTCGGGGTCGTACCACTCGCGCGGCGGCCCCTGGGGCTCTTGAGCCCCTTGTGACGCCTGCGCCTGCCCGCCCTGCGCCACCCCGGTGTCCGCCCCCTCCACCGGAGGGTTCTCCGCCGGGAACCACGGCGAAGTGTGCTGTCCCGGCAGCGGATCGTTCAGCGGATCCGCCAACTGGTCGACTGCCGCCTCGAACGCGCCCGTGGCCTCGTACGCATGTTGCTCGTACGGGCCGTCCTGTCCGGGGTCGTGCTCGGGACGGAGTGCGGTCACGCGACGGCCTTGCCCACCACCGGCGCGAGCCCCACCGACCTCGCGACAGCGCCCGCATCACCGCACTGCGTCAGCCAGTTGGCCAGCATCAGATGGCCGTACTCCGTCAGTACCGACTCCGGATGGAACTGCACGCCCTCCACCGCCAGGTCCCGGTGGCGCAGGCCCATGATGATGCCGTCGGCCGTGCGCGCCGTGACCTCCAACTCCTGCGGGATCGTGTCCGGTTCGGCGGCGAGCGAGTGGTAGCGGGTCGCGGTGAACGGGGACGGCAGTCCGGCGAAGACTCCCTTGCCCTCGTGGGTCACCGGCGACGTCTTGCCGTGCAGCAGCTCCGGGGCCCGGTCCACCACACCGCCGTACGCCACGGCCATCGACTGCATGCCGAGGCAGACACCGAAGACCGGAACGCCGGTCGCAGCACAGTGGCGCACCATGTCGACGCAGACGCCGGCCTGCTCGGGGGTGCCGGGGCCGGGCGAGAGCAGGACGCCGTCGAAGCCGTCCTGGGCATGGGCCGTGGTCACCTCGTCGTTGCGCAGCACTTCGCACTGGGCGCCGAGCTGGTAGAGGTACTGAACGAGGTTGAAGACAAAACTGTCGTAGTTGTCGACGACAAGGATGCGGGCGCTCACTGGCCGGCCCCCGTTCCGCTCGTGCCGTCGACCGTCACGTCCCCGAACGGAAGCAGCGGCTCGGCCCACGGGAAGACGTACTGGAAAAGCACGTAGACGACGGCGAGCGCCAGGACGAGCGAGATGAGCCCGCGCACCCACACATTGCCCGGCAGATGCTTCCAGATCCAGCCGTACATGCTGTCCCCTCCATTCGGTACGGGACCAGACTAAAGGGCCGGGGCCGGAGCGTGGGTCAGCTGTGGAAAGCTGCGGGTCTGCCGTCGGTCACAGGCCTGGTCTCGTCGAGATGCGCCCAGGCGATCAGCCGGTGGCTGCTGCCCCATTCGGGGTCGCAGGTCGTCAGCGTCAGATAGCGTCCGGGGCCGTCGAAGCCGGACTTGCGGGGGACGGGGTCGATCACGCCGGTGTCGCTCGGCACGGTCCGGTAGGGCTTCTTGTCGATGCGGTACGTGAACCATGTCGTGCCGTCCGTCACGATCACCGCGTCACCGGGGCGCAGTTTCGGGAAATCCTTGAACGGATCCCCGTACGTGCGTCGGTGTCCGGCCACGGCAAAGTTGCCGGTCGCGCCGAGGGAGGCGGTTCCCCGGTAATGACCGAGGCCCTTCTGCAACGTCCTGACCTTGGTGTTCTCCAGGATGGGCCACTCCCAGCCCTTGCCGAGACGGGGGATGTACAGCATCGCGAACGCCTTCCCGTCCGGGTACGCGGCAGGTGTGGGCGGCGCGGGCGCGGTGGAAGCGGGCGCATCGGTGGTGGGCGAGGACGACGGCGACACGGTCGGCGCGGGTGCGGACACGGCCCCGCGAGCCCACCGGTCCTGAAGGCCGTCGATCTGCCCCTCGGTCGCGCCGGCGGCCTTCACTCCGGTCCAGAACAGCACGTAGACCACAAAGAGGATGATCAGGGCGCCAACGGTGATGCACAGTTCGCTGAACGTCCTGACGATCAGTCGCACCGACACCGGTCGGCCTCCCCGGAACTGCTCGCTACTTCACCGGCTTCGCATAGTGGAGATCCACTGTGCCCGAGTAGCCGGGAAGAGTCACCGCCTCGCGCTCGTCGACTTTCCAGCCCAGCCCGTACGCCTTCACGTACAGCAGGTAGTTCTGGATCGCCGGGGAGTTGTCGAGGGCCTTCTTGAGGCTGTCCGGGTCGCCGACCGCGGTGATCTTGTACGGGGGTGAGTAGACCCGGCCCTGCAGGATCAGGGTGTTGCCGACGCAGCGCACGGCACTGGTGGAGATCAGCCGCTGGTCCATGACCCGGATACCGCGGGCACCGCCCTGCCAGAGGGCGTTGACG
This sequence comes from Streptomyces sp. NBC_01717, assembly GCF_036248255.1. NCBI lineage: Bacteria > Bacillati > Actinomycetota > Actinomycetes > Kitasatosporales > Streptomycetaceae > Streptomyces > Streptomyces sp. NBC_01717. The sequence continues at coordinate 4,764,142 of NZ_CP109178.1, forward strand.
ACCGCCTGCAGGTCCTGCTGGTGAATGACCAGGTCATTGGGTTGCGGATCGGGGTAGCCGGGCTTCGCGGTGGCGTCCGGCGGGGCGTCGTCGAGGGTGACGGCGACGGCCCGGCCGGAGAGCTTCGCGGTGCCTGCCTCCCGCTCCAGAGCCTTGAGCCTGGCGTCCTCAGCCTTCGTGCTGCCGTCGTCGCGCTGGGCGAGGGAGTCGATGTCGTCACGCAGGGATGCGTTGGAGTCGTCGAGCGCCGCGTTCTTCCCGCTGCGCTGCTGGATCAGGTCGGAGAGCTTCAGCAGCGAGGAGTCGGTGCGGATATTGGTGCCCTTGGCCGTGTTGGCGCTGGTGACGAAGATCAGTCCGGCGAGGGCGAAGACGGCAGCGGTGAGCACCCGGACCGGGTGCCTGAAGGGGCGCCGGACCGGCCCTTGGGGAGAGTCGGCAGAATTGCTCAACGTACCCTTATCTCCTTCGGCGCCACGGAAGCACTACGCTAACGGACGCCCGGGGGAGGCAGCATTCCCCCTCGCGCCCCGGCGCCAGCCATAGTTCCCTGCGCGGTCACGCAGCGCATCGACAGGAGAGTTCCTCGTGCCGAAGTCACGTATCCGCAAGAAGGCCGACTTCACGCCGCCTCCGGCGAAGCAGGCAACCAACATAAAGCTGACCAACCGCAGTTGGGTGGCGCCGGTGATGCTGGCGTTCTTCCTGATCGGTCTGGCCTGGATCGTCGTTTTCTACGTGACCGACGGCGATCTGCCGGTCGACGCGCTCGGGAACTGGAACATCGTCGTCGGCTTCGGCTTCATCGCCGGCGGCTTCGGCGTCTCCACCCAGTGGAAGTAGCTCCACCTCGTACCTGGCACCACAGCTGACCCCGGTAGCGCAACCCTTGCCCTGAGTTACCCACAGCGTTATCCACAGGCGGGGGAAAAGGTCAGACGATCTGTGGATAACTCCCTGGATGTTGACGCCGGTGTGACTGCAGCCTCCCCTCTCGAGGGGTGGCACGCCCCTTGTCCGGACTGGAAAAACCCAGCTCAGCGACAAGGGGCACAGTTGTACCCACAGAAATGCACAAGATCACACCCCTGCTGTGGACAACTGTATGAAGGGCGACCTCGGACGGTCTGCGATCACCCCTGTGATCAGGTCAGTGCGGCCGTTCTGGCGACCACGATGAGGATCACCGCCGCCAGGACCAGCGCACAGGTGCCGTACTGCACCAGCGCACGCCGCCCGCGCGGTGCATGCACCATGGCGACGGCGATCACCGTGCCCGCGATCAGACCGCCGACATGCGCCTGCCAGGCGATTCCGCCCCAGGTGAAGGTGAAGAGCAGGTTCAGCGCGAGGAGCACGAGGACCGGCCGCATGCCGTAGTTCAGGCGGCGCATGAGCACGGCGGTGGCGCCCAGCAGGCCGAAGATGGCGCCGGAGGCACCGAGTGAGGGCTGATTCGGTGCGGCCAGCCAGTAGGTGAGAGCGCTGCCCGCCAGGCCGGAGAGCAGATAGAGCGCGAGGTAGCGGGCGCGCCCGAGCGCTGCCTCCAGGGGGCCGCCGAGCCACCACAGTCCCAGCATGTTGAACGCGATGTGCCACACCTCCTGGTGCAGGAACATCGAGGTCACCAGCCGGTACCACTGGCCCTCGGCAACGCCCTCCGGCGGGCCGCCGTAGTAGAGGTTGGCCCGACCGAACAGCGTCAGATCCGGGAGCAGGGCCGGTTTCACGTGCACCACGATGAACAGGGCGACATTGAGAGCGAGCAGGATCTTGGTGACCAGCCGGGGGTCGGCCGTGACGGTGCCGCCGGCGAGGGTGCGCGGCTGATTGGCCGCCGGTCCGTGTCCCGTGCCGGATCCCTGGCGGACGCAGTCCGGACACTGGAAGCCGACCGAGGCGCTGACCATGCACTCGGTGCAGATCGGGCGGTCGCAGCGGGTGCAGCGGATCCCTGTCTCACGGCCCGGGTGGCGGTAGCAGTCGAGCGGGCCGTCGGTGGCGCCGGACTGGTCCCGGGTGCCGGGCGGCTGCTCGTCCATCGGTCCCATCACTTCCTGGTCCCCTTGGTATCTCGTGAGCGGCAGCGCGCACAAAGCCGCCCTGCTCATCCGCTATGTAAGCAGTACGGACAAGCAGGGCGGTTGGTTCCCGGCGGAGGAATCAGAGAGTGATCATCCGGTGACCACCGGAGATCATCGGGTTTCGACGACGACCGACTCGATCACCACGTCCTGTACCGGACGGTCGGTGCGGGCGTTGGTCTGGGTGCCCGCGATGGCGTCCACGACCTTCTTGCTGGCCTCGTCCGTCACCTCACCGAAGATGGTGTGCTTGCCGGTCAGCCACGCGGTGGGCGAGACGGTCACGAAGAACTGCGAGCCGTTGGTGCCCGGGCCGGCGTTGGCCATGGCCAGCAGATACGGCTTGTTGAAGCTGAGGTCCGGGTGGAACTCGTCACCGAACTCGTAGCCCGGGCCACCGGTGCCGTTGCCCAGCGGGTCGCCGCCCTGGATCATGAAGCCGCTGATGACACGGTGGAAGACGGTGCCGTCGTACAGCCGGTCCTTGGACTTCTTGCCGGTCGCGGGGTGGGTCCACTCGCGCTCGCCCGTGGCGAGCTCGACGAAGTTCTTGACCGTCTTGGGCGCGTGGTTCGGCAGAAGCCGGATCTCGATGTCGCCTTGGTTGGTCTTCAAGGTGGCGTAAAGCTGCTCGGCCACGATCTGCCTTCCGTAAGTCTTCGCTGACGTCCACCGATCCTCGCACGGACCATCCCTCAGGTCGCCCGACCGCCACCCGCGAACGGACATCCCTCACCTTCTTGCCTGATTTCACGCCGCTCGCCTGCCGCTTCCCGCAGGAACAAATGAGGCCAAGCGCGTGACGAACCGGCGCGTACTGAGCTGAACCGTGGCATTGTCGTCGGCAAGCTCCCCTTGCACCGCATTGCCCGAGGACGTCTCTCACGACCGTCCCTCACGACCGTCGCTCATGACCCGGATGCCCGCCCCACATGCCAGTTGGGCCACCGGCAGGCATGATCTCGAAATGGGTGGAAAGGCGGAGTACTACCCGCCACCAAGGAGGAGGATCCCGTGACCCGCATCGACAGCGTGCGCGCCGCAACCGACTCGGCGAAGGAGAGCGTGCAGCACGCCGCGGAAGTGGTGGCGCCCTACGCCGAAACGGCCAAGGACCAGGCCGCACGCTATGCGCACGAGGCCCGTACGCGGCTCGCGCCGAAGGCGTCGAAAGCAGCCCAACAGGCCCGTGTCCAGTACGACGCATATCTCGCACCGCATATCGAACTGGCCCGTTCTCATGTGCCGCCCAAGGTCGACGAGGCCGCGCAGCGCGCCGCGCTCCGCACCCGCCAGGCCACCAAGTACGCCGCTGAGTACACCGTGCCCCGCGTCGGGTCCGCGATGGCCGCCGCCCAGCCCGTCGCCGAGGAGGCCACGTCCCGCAGCATCGCGGCCCTGGCCGCCCTGCGCGGTCAGGTCACTCCGAAGGAGATCCAGCAGCTGGCCAAAAAGCACAGAAGGCGGGCCAAGGCCGGCCGCGCGCTGAAGGGCTTCGCCGTGGTCTCCGTGGTGGCGGCCGGCAGCTATGCCGCCTGGCGGTGGTGGGACAAGCAGGCCAACCCGGACTGGCTGGTCGAACCCCCCGCCCCCACGGAGGTCTCCGACCGCGCGCCGCTGACCTCGGTCGACGGCAGCGGCCCGACGGTCCTCGACCCCGAGGTCCGTGCCAAGCAGGACGACGCCGGCCCCGACGGGACGGACGAGGTGGACGGAACCGACCTCGACGACCGCCGCTGAGCCACCGGCCGACAGTACGGGCGCCGGGAAGCCCTGAGGGTTTCCCGGCGCCCGTTGCGTTGTTCATGGAGAGCCATCGGCAGGTGGGAAGAGGCGGTACGGAATCCGTACCGCCTCTTCGCATACGGGCATGCGCCGAAGTCCGCTCACAAGACCTTGGAGAGGAAGGTCCTGGTGCGGTCGTGCTGCGGGTTGGTGAGGACGTCTCCGGGGTTGCCGGCTTCGACCACTACGCCGTCGTCCATGAAGACGAGGGAATCGCCGACTTCGCGTGCGAAGCCCATTTCGTGGGTGACGACGACCATGGTCATGCCGTCTTCGGCGAGGCCGCGCATGACGTCGAGGACGTCGCCGACGAGTTCGAGGTCGAGGGCGGAGGTGGGCTCGTCGAAGAGCATCAGCTTGGGTTCCATCGCCAGGGCGCGGGCGATGGCGACCCGCTGTTGCTGACCGCCGGAGAGCTGGGAGGGGTAGTTGCCCGCCTTGTCGGCCAGGCCGACGCGGTCCAGGAGTTTCCCGGCGCGTTCGCGGGCGACGGCTTTGGTTTCGCCCTTGACCTGGACGGGGGCCTCCATGACGTTCTCGAGGGCGGTCATGTGCGGAAAGAGGTTGAAGCGCTGGAAGACCATGCCGATGTCGCGGCGTTTGAGAGCGACCTCGCTGTCCCTGAGCTCGTAGAGCTCGTTGCCGTTCTGCCGGTAACCGACGAGGTCGCCGTCGCCGTGGAGGCGGCCTGCATTGATCTTCTCCAGGTGATTGATGCAGCGCAGGAAGGTCGATTTGTCGGAGCCGGAGGGGCCGATGAGGCAGAACACCTCGCGGGGGGCGACTTCGAGGTCGATGCCCTTGAGGACCTCGATCGGGCCGAAGGACTTGTGGACGCCCTCGGCCTTCACCATCGCGGTCATGCCGTGACTCCCTTCGGGCGGCGTACGGAAAGCAGGGTGGCTCTGATCTTCTGCAGCGGAGTCGGCGGGAGGCTGCGGCTGGAGCCGCGGGCGTAGTGCCGTTCCAGGCAGTACTGGCCGACGCTGAGGATCGAGGTGAGGACGAGGTACCAGACGGCTGCCAGGAACAGCGACAACTCAAGGGCGCCCCACTGGCACGGGAGATCAGCGTTGCCGTACTCCGTACCACCGCCGCGCGCAGTATTCGCGAGCTGGTCGAGGCCCTCACGGAACAGGCGAGGCTGATCCAGCGGCGCTGGAGCGACGCGGACGCCGGACTCGCGTAGCCGGCCTCGTGCGTTCCTCGTCGGCCGCTACCGCGGACTGACTCTTGTCCCGCTTGCCGAGGGATGCCCTGGGGCGGCGCTGCAGCGGACCCGCACCGACACGGCGCTGACGTCAGAAACGCAGAGACTCCCCTGGCCTGCGTTTCCACAGGCCAGGGGAGTCTCTACAGATGTGGAGCCTAGGAGATTCGAACTCCTGACATCTGCCTTGCAAAGGCAGCGCTCTACCAACTGAGCTAAGGCCCCGAAAAGTGGACAGCACCGGACGCATCAGCGTCTCGGTCACCGCCGCAGACCAGAGTACCGGGTGACCCCCTGAATCTTCCAAAAAGATTGGGGCTCCCGGTCAGCAACCACTCTCCGTAAGATGCTCGTCGAGGTTCGCAGCAGCGAAGCCGCAGCGAAGGGGAGACGCAATGGACGCAGCTCAGCAAGAGGCGACGGCAAGAGCCAGGGAGCTTCAGCGCAGTTGGTACGGAGAGCCACTGGGGGCGCTCTTCCGTCGGCTGATCGATGATCTCGGCCTGAATCAGGCCCGGCTCGCCGCCGTACTCGGGCTGTCCGCCCCCATGCTCTCCCAGCTGATGAGCGGCCAGCGGGCGAAGATCGGCAACCCGGCGGTCGTCCAGCGTGTCCAGGCCCTGCAGGAACTGGCCGGCCATGTCGCCGACGGCAGCGTCAGCGCGGGGGAGGCCACCGACCGCATGGAAGAGATCAAGAAGTCCCAGGGTGGCTCCGTCCTCACCGGCACCGGTCAGACCTCGACCACCGGCGGGGCGCCCACCGTCCGGCGCGTGGTCCGCGAGATCCAGTCGCTGCTGCGGTCGGTCGCGGCCGCCGGGGACATCATCGATGCCGCCGACTCCCTCGCCCCGACCCACCCGGAACTGGCAGAGTTCCTCAGGGTGTACGGGGCGGGGCGCACCGCGGACGCGGTGGCGCACTACGAGGGACACCAGGGCTAGGGCCTGTCCGACAAGTCCTAGGGCACTACCCCCGAGAGCCGGGCACGAGCCGAAACAGGAACTGGGAGCGGGCGCAGCGCAATGGGTGAGGTCTTCGCGGGTCGGTACGAGCTGATCGATCCGATCGGACGTGGTGGCGTCGGCGCCGTCTGGCGTGCCTGGGACCACCGGCGTCGCCGGTACGTGGCGGCCAAGGTGCTCCAGCAGAGCGACGCGCACACGCTGCTGCGCTTCGTCCGCGAGCAGGCGCTGCGGATCGAGCATCCGCATGTGCTCGCCCCGGCCAGTTGGGCTGCGGACGACGACAAGGTCCTGTTCACCATGGATCTGGTCAGCGGCGGCTCGCTGGCACATGTCATCGGGGACTACGGCCCGCTGCCCCCGCGCTTTGTCTGCACGCTGCTGGACCAGCTGTTGTCCGGGCTGTCGACGGTGCACGCCGAGGGGGTCGTGCACCGCGACATCAAGCCCGCCAACATCCTGATGGAGGCCACCGGCACCGGCCGGCCGCATCTGCGGCTCTCCGACTTCGGCATCTCCATGCGCAAGGGCGAGCCGCGCCTCACCGAGACCAACTATGTGGTGGGAACGCCTGGTTACTTCGCGCCCGAGCAGATGATGGGTGCGGAGCCCGACTTCCCCGCGGACCTCTTCGCCGTCGGTCTCGTCGCGCTGTATCTGTTGCAGGGTCAGAAGCCCGACTCCAGGGCTCTCGTCGAGCATTTCGCGTCGCACGGCACACCCAGCGCCCCGCAAGGCATCCCGGAACCGCTGTGGCAGGTCCTCGCAGGCCTGCTCCAGCCGGATCCCCAGGCCCGGTTCCGGACGGCCACGGGCGCGCGCAAGGCTCTGACCGCCGCCGTCGAGATGCTGCCGGAGCCCGGCGTCGACGACGAACCGGTGGAAGTCTTCGACCAGATCGGCCCGCTGCCCGCCGGATTCGGTCCCGCAGGCCCCCTCGCGGCCCCCCGGACTCCCGCCCAACCCGCGCATGCCGCGCAGAACCCACAGATCACACCCACGGGCCAGGCACTCCAGCAGGACGCCCGACTGTCCGGACAGCCGTCCGTACAGCAGCCGCACACCTCGTCGCCCTCCTCGATGTCGGAAACGGGCAGCTTCCACCTCGCCCCGCCTCCGCAGCAGCCACCCACCCCCCAGCCACAGGCCCGGACTCAGGCCCAGTCCCAGCCGGTGCAGCCGGCCGCTTTCCCCCATCCGCTCCCGGCGCATACAGGTTCCCCCTTCCCTGCCGCCGCACCGGATCCCTCCCAGGCCCCGACAGCAGCGGTGCAGCACGAACAAGCTCTCACTCGTGCTTACACCGCTCAGCAGCCGCAGGTTCCCCATCCCACAGCGGGAGTTCCCGCGCACGTTCCTCAGAGGCGCCCGGGACCGCCCCTGAAGGTGGCGGTCCCGGTCCTGCTGGTGGCGCTGATCTGTTTCGCCGTGGGTATCTGGGCGCTGACTCAGACCTGAGTTCGCCGGCCTCAACCGCTGACGGCTCCCGACCGCCAGGGCCGCCCCGGAATCACCAGGCCTGCGGCGGTCCTCCGTACGGCGGCTGCCCGGCCGTGCCCACGGCTGCCTGCCCGCCCGCGACGGTCGCCGCGCGTCGCCGCGCGAGCAGCGTCCACGCCCCGAGCACGAGCACGAGCACGGCGCCCGCGCCGATCCCGGCGGCGGCAACCACCTCCATCGTGTCGCTCTTGGCGGCCTGCGGGGCACTCTGCCCGTCCCTGGCCATGTCCTTGTCGTCCTGTGTGACACCGAAGAGCCCGGCGGAACCCTCGTACGGCGACGGACCCGCGGAGTTCTCGACCTTCACCTTGAGGGTCATCGGGATCGCCCTCTTGCCGTAAGCCTTCTCGACCTTCGGGCTCAGCGTCACCGACAGGTAGTACCAGCCCGCGAACCGCATGGCGCTGACATCGGCGCTGGAGGCGAACCGGTTCTCGTACGCCACCGGAGGCAGCGGATCCAGTGCCACGGAGGCCGGCTTACCCGAGTACGACAGCGGCGAGGCCTCGTCGACATGGCCGTGTGCCGGATTGTCCAGGGACAGTGCGAGCGCGCTGCCGACGTATTCGTCCGATCCGTCGACGCTGTTGCCGAGATCGACGGTGGCGAAGATCTGCTGCCCCCAGTCCACCGGCACCCGGTAGAAGCGGGTCTGCCCCGGCTCGATGGTGTCGTCCCACTCGCCGGTGTCCAGGCTGGTGGCGTCGTAATAGCTGGTGCCGCCCGGCCGTTTCTGCGCGGCCTGGGTGGGCGGTGACGGCGACGCCGACGGCCAGTTCTCCGGCGCCTCGGTCGGTACCGACCCGCCCTGCTTCAGCTTCGGCTCCGAGTTGTAGCGGAGCTCCAGGTCCCACTCCTCCGGAGTCGAGGTCTCCTTGCCCTCCCGCTCGACCAGCACGTTGTACGTACCGGCCTCGTCGCAGGTGGTGCTGCCCTTCTCCGGGACCCGGTAGGCGTACGCGGCAATCGGGCGGGGGTACTCCGCCGACTCGAACCTGGCATCCTCCGAGCTGCACTGCAGGTCCGTGCTGTCCCGGATGCTGACCGTGATGCCGTCCCCGTACGCGACCTGGCCGCCGAGCTTGGGCACCGCCACCGCCGAGACATACGCATTCGTGCCGGCATCGAGGTCGATGCGGTAGTAGAGCTTCTCGCCCGGCTTGATCGAGCTCTTGTACACGGCTCCGGGGGTCAGCGCCGACGCATCGGTGCTGATCTCCGCGCCCCGGACCGTCTTGGCCTCGGGGTCGAACGTGTACGGAGCAGGCTCCCCGGCCGCGTACGCCTGCCCCGGCAGCGCCGCCACCGCGCACATCGCCGCGACTGCGGCCAGCGTCGCCCGGCCCCTGTTGCGCTGGCTCATCACGCGCTTCCCCTCGTCGTCTGGGTGGCCGACCTGCGGCGGCTGCGCACGAACACCAGCCCCGCGATCACAACCACCACGGCGACCGCCCCGGCAGCGGCCGCGATGCCGGTCCATCCTGCCCCGCCCGTACCATCGCTGTCTGCGGCCGAAGGTGAATTGCCCCTCTTGTCCGCCTCGTTGCCCATCTTCTTCCCGAGGACGGGCGCACCGTGTTCCGGTCCGGCCCGCTCGTCGCCGAGCACCGATACCCGAAGCACCACACCGACCTGCGGGTTCTCGGCGATCTCAGCGGCCCGCGCACCCAGCGTCACGGAGATGTAGAACTCGCCCCTGGTGTGCACCGGCTGGACCGCGGAGCGGTACTCGTAACGGTTGGTCCAGGCGACCGGAACCGACCCCATCCTGATTGCGGCCGGACGACCGTTGTACATGGCCGTCGAGGTGAACTCGCCGCCACCGCCGACCGGGAAGCGGGCCGGTGTGAACAGCTGCGTCGCCCCGTACGAGTACGAGGAGGCCCGCTCCACGGTCGGCTCGTTGGCGAACTCGACGTCGTAGCGCACCTGCTGGCCCCAGCCGGCCGGAACTTTGTACCAGAGCGTCTGCGACGGCAGGATCCGGTCGCGCCACACGCCCCGGCCGAGCTCCTCGGCATCGTTGAATCCGGTGCCGCCCCGCACATCACGCGGGTCACCGGAGGGCAGCGCGGCGCTCCTGCCGCCCACGCCGTACTCCGGCTCCGAGGCGGCGGGCGTGACCCCCTTCTTCAGCGGCACCTCCACCCCGTGGACGAGCTCCAGCGGCCAACGCGCAGCATCGGAGCCCTTCCTGCTCTCCCGCTCCACCACCAGCCAGTAGCGGCCCGCCCTGTCACAGACGCGGGTTCCCTCCGGGGCGGGGATGCGGGCGACCGCCGAGGTCAGCGGGACCGCGCCCTCCTTCTGGTAGAAGTGCTCGGTGTTCGTCGCGCAGGAACTCTCGGCGCCGTACGCAATGCTGGTACGCAGCGCATCGAAGGTGTCGACAGCCGCCCCGGGCTGAGGCACAGCCGTCGCCGAGAAGTCCGCCGTGGACACCGCGTCCAGATCGACGGCGTAGTACCGCTTCTCACCCGGGCCGATGGCGTCCAGATACTGCCCGGGTGCGAGCAAAGGTGCCCGGTCGCCGGTCGCGGCGCCCTCGACCCGCTTGCCGCGGAACCGGTAGCCGTCCGCGGAGAGTTGCGATGCCCGCTGCAACTGCCTGGCCAGTGACTTGGCGTCCGGCGCGTCGTAGTAGCGGCCGTTGCCCGCCTCCGCGATGCATTCGAGCTGCTCGCGGGCCCTGCCCTTCACCTGGAAGCCGACGGTGTCGATCCGCAGTCCGGCCCTGTCGTTGCCGAGCTGCTCGGCCACCTCGCAGGGCTGCGGCGTGCCGCAGTTGTCCTCACCGTCGGAGATCAGCAGGATCGTGCGCGTCCCCATGGCGCCGTCGGCGGACCCGGGAAGGTCCTCCGCGGCCTTCTGCAGGGACAGGCCGATGGGTGTGTCTCCTCTGGGCCGCACGCCTGCCACGGCCTCCTTGACGGCGGTGCGGTCGAGCGGTTGCACCGGCCGTAAGAGCCGGGTGTCCGTACATCCCTGGGGGCGATCGGCGCCGTACACCCGCAGCCCGGTCGGATAGTGGTCGGGGAGACCGTCCACGACCGTGCCCACGGCGCTGCGTGCGGTTTCCATCCGGGTCCGGCCGGTGCCGTCGTCGTCCGCCATGGATCCGGAGGAGTCCAGCACCATGACGAGGCTGCTGTTGTCCGGGGCGGCCGTGCCCGGCGCGGCAGCTGCTCCGTGGGCTCCGGATCCGGCTGCCGCGGCCGGCAGCGCTCCTGCCATCAGGGCGAGCAGTGCCCCGCCGGCCAATGCCCCCACTGCTGTTGCAGTCCGGCGGTGATTGAGTCCCCTCACCCGTGCCCCCCTCGACCGAAACGCCTGCCTCTTTGCTCACGCAACTTATTGATTTGCGTAGGCGAACTCAAGAGCACGGGTGTCACGGTCCCGCAACAGCACGAAGCCCCGGCCGCTCAGCGACCGGGGCCCGCAAAAAGGCTGTTCTGTCTCACACACCCGAACCTGCGGGCACGGAGTCAGTCGCCTCCGTCCACAGATCCTGCTCGGCGCGATCCGCCTGGATCTGGCGGTACACGAGGAGCCCGCCGATGGCGGCCAGTGCGACCAGGAGAAGCTTCTTCACCGCGCGACCTCGTCTTTCCTTGACGTAGGAGACTTCTGCCGCCCGACTATACACACCGGCCGATATCGATCGGTTACCTCCCCGCGACCCAGCCGGCGCCCGGGTAAAACCGACCATCCCGACCGGTCCGCACCAACTCGTCCAGCCCGGTTGAACCATACGAGTGGTGTTCATCTGAAGATCGGCGGATCCGTGGCGTCGGTCCCTCAAATCGCGAGCCGGATCCACATCATCAGAAAGGTAAGCAAACCGGACCACCCGAAAGCGAGGGGCCATGAGCGCCTTCAAGGTCAAGAGCATCTGGACCGCCTTCATCACCGCCTTCTTCGCGCTCCTCGCGTCGATGGGGCTCATCAGCGCCCCCGCCGCGAACGCGCAGCAGCCGACGGCCACGAACCAGGAGCACACGGGTGCTGCCGCCGCAACCGCGACCACCCCGTCGGTGCGATGGACCCTTCCGCGTGACAGGGCGCTGCCACCCACGATGAAGCAGCGCATCCGCGCCGAGGCGCACGGCTCGTCACCGGCCACCAGAAACCTGACCGTGGACGCGAGGAACACCCTGGGCGCCACAGGCACCACAGGCGCCGCCCGCATCGCGCACGGCACCCCGGCGGGGAAGGCATCACTCCTTCCACCCTGAGAGCGGTGCACCTGACGCACAGGGCCCCTGGTCCGGTTCACACCGGACGGGGGCTTTTTCGTGCGCCCGCACCCCTGCCGGGAAAGGGCCCGCCCGCTCACTCCTGCCGCACCCTGCCCCGTACACCGCCACGCACCGACCGCCCCGCGCGTACAGCGCCACCTGCAACCGCCCCGCACACACACCCGCGCGTACAGCGCCACGTACAACCGCCCCGCCGCGCTGCGCGCGTACAGCGCCACCTGCAACCACCGCGCGCACCCCCGCGCCGTTGCACCGCCCCACGCACGGCCACCGCCCCCACCGGCCCGTGCACCCCGGCGCGCAGAAGATTCCACAACAGCACCAGGCGAACCGCAGATGACGGACGACCCCGAACACGCGCAAGCACACCGCACACCATCGAACGCAGAAGGCCCGGTATCTCCGAAGAGATACCGGGCCTTCTGTTGTCACTGTGGGGCTAACAGGATTTGAACCTGTGGCCTCATCCTTATCAGGGATGCGCTCTAACCAACTGAGCTATAGCCCCGCCGCGCTGCGCGCTGACTTCTGAAGATTAGCGCACGTCGGGGCCAGTCCCAAAATCGATACCCGAAGCCCTACTCGTCCTCGGCCAGCGTGAGCTCCACGCCGCCCACGAAGCCCGCCGACAAGTTGTAGATGAAGGCGCCCAGCGTCGCCAGCGCGGTGGCCAGCACCACGTCGATCACCGCGATGACCGACGTGAAGATGAGAACGCGCGGAAGCGACAGGAACGACTGCAGATCGAAGCCGTTGCTCTCGTTGGAACCGGTCGCCTCGCTGATCGTGCCGCCCACGGTGGAGAAGACGCCCATGGCGTCCATCACCATCCACAGGACCGCCGCCGCCACGACCGTGCAGATGCCGAGCGCGATGGAGAGCAGGAAGCTGACCTTCATCACCGACCACGGGTCGGCCTTCGCCACCCGCAGTCGCGCCTTACGGATTCGCGGAGTTGTCCGCGCCCCCGTCCGCGGCAGACGGGTCGCCTGCGCATCACCGGCGCCCTGTGTGCCGTGCTGCTGCGCTCCTTGGGGCCGGCCGCCCTGCGTCCCGCCCGCGGGCGAGGGGTACGCCTGCGGCGGGTGGTAAGGCCCGCCTGCCTGCCCCGGTGCGGGCTCGCGTTCGCCGGGCAGCGGCCCGGTCGCGTATCCCTCGTACTGGGGCTGAGGCCCCCGGGTGTCTGTCACAGTGCCCCCTTGGGAGTCCGTGGCAGGGCCACGGGCACCGTTCGCTCCGGCTCCGGAAGCGGCCGGCCCGGCGCCCGTGGCTCCACTCACGCTCTACTCCTCGTGCTCCCCGGCCGAAGGCGACGTGCCTTCGACAGTGCCCTCGACAGTCGACTCGGCTGTCGTCACCTCGGCAGTCGTCTCGACCGTCTCGCCCTCGGCGTCACCGGCCCCGTCGACCTCTTCGGCCTCGCGGCCGGCCTCGGCGTTACGAGCGATACCGACGACGGCATCGCGCTTGCCCAGATTGATCAGTTGGACGCCCATGGTGTCACGGCCCGTCTCCCTGACTTCATTGACTCGCGTACGAATCACACCACCGCCGAGCGTGATGGCAAGGATCTCATCCGTCTCCTCGACCACCAGCGCGCCGACCAGCGAGCCCCTGTCCTCCACGATCTTGGCGGCCTTGATACCGAGGCCGCCGCGACCCTGAACGCGGTACTCGTCGACGGGGGTCCGCTTCGCGTACCCACCATCGGTGGCAGTGAAGACGAACGTACCTGGCCGAACGACATTCATCGAGAGCAGTTGGTCGCCCTCGCGGAAACTCATCCCCTTGACACCCGAAGTGGCGCGGCCCATCGGGCGCAGCGCTTCGTCCGTCGCAGTGAACCTGATCGACTGGGCCTTCTTGCTGATGAGCAGCAGATCGTCCTCGGCCGAAACCAGCTCCGCACCGATCAGCTCGTCGTCGCTGCCGTCCTCCGTCTCACGGAGGTTGATCGCGATGACACCGCCCGAGCGCGGCGAGTCGTAGTCCTTCAGCGCGGTCTTCTTCACCAGGCCGCCCTTCGTGGCCAGGATCAGATACGGCGCGGCCTCATAGTCGCGGATCGCCAGGATCTCGGCGATCTGCTCGTCCGGCTGGAACGCCAGCAGGTTGGCGACATGCTGCCCGCGCGCATCACGGCCGGCGTCCGGCAGCTCGTACGCCTTGGCCCGGTAGACCCGGCCCTTGTTGGTGAAGAACAGCAGCCAGTGGTGGGTCGTCGACACGAAGAAGTGGTCGACGATGTCGTCTTCCTTGAGCTTCGTGCCGCGCACGCCCTTGCCGCCGCGCTTCTGCGAGCGGTAGTCGTCCGTCTTCGTACGCTTCACATAGCCGCCGCGCGAGATCGTGACGACGATGTCCTCCTCGGCGATCAGGTCCTCGATGGACATGTCACCGTCGAAGGGCACCAGCTTGGAGCGTCGGTCGTCGCCGAACTTGTCGACGATCGCCGCCAGCTCTTCGCTGACGATCTGCCGCTGCCGCTCGGGCGACGCCAGGATCTGGTTGTACTCGTTGATCTTCGCCTGGAGCTCGTCGTGCTCGGCCGTGATCTTCTGGTGCTCCAGCGCGGCCAGTCGGCGCAGCTGCATCTCCAGGATCGCGTTCGCCTGGATCTCGTCGATCTCCAGGAGGCCCATCAGGCCCTCACGGGCGATCTCGACCGTCTGGCTGCGCCGGATGAGGGCGATGACCTCATCGATCGCGTCGAGCGCCTTGAGCAGACCGCGCAGGATGTGCGCCCGCTCCTCCGCCTTGCGCAGGCGGAACTTCGTACGCCGGACGATGACCTCGATCTGATGCGTCACCCAGTGGCGGATGAACGCGTCGATCGACAGCGTGCGCGGCACCCCGTCGACCAGGGCCAGCATGTTCGCGCCGAAGTTCGTCTGCAGGTCGGTGTGCTTGTACAGGTTGTTCAGTACGACCTTGGCGACCGCGTCCCTCTTCAGCACGACCACAAGACGCTGGCCGGTGCGCGAGGACGTCTCGTCACGGACGTCCGCGATCCCGCCGACCTTGCCGTCCTTGACCAGGTCGGCGATCTTCTGCGCGAGGTTGTCGGGGTTGGTCTGGTACGGAAGCTCCGTGACGACCAGGCACTGCCGGTTCTGGATCTCCTCGACCGCGACGACGGCGCGCATCGTGATGGACCCACGGCCCGTGCGGTACGCCTCCTCGATGCCCTTGCGGCCCACCACGAGCGCACCGGTCGGGAAGTCCGGGCCCTTGATCCGCTCGATCAGGGCGTCCAGCAGCTCCTCGTGCGAGGCCTCCGGGTGCTCCAGGTACCACTGCGCACCCGACGCGACCTCACGCAGGTTGTGCGGCGGGATGTTGGTCGCCATGCCGACCGCGATGCCCGCGGAACCGTTGACCAGCAGGTTCGGGAAGCGCGCCGGCAGAACCGTCGGCTCCTGATTACGGCCGTCGTAGTTGTCCTGGAAGTCGACGGTCTCCTCGTCGATGTCCCGGACCATCTCCATGGACAGCGGCATCATCTTGCACTCGGTGTACCGCATGGCGGCAGCCGGGTCGTTGCCCGGAGAACCGAAGTTGCCGTTGGAGTCCACCAGCGGCATCCGCATCGACCACGGCTGCGCCAGTCGCACCAGTGCGTCGTAGATCGACGAGTCACCGTGCGGGTGGTACGTACCCATGACGTCACCGACGACACGGGCGCACTTGTAGAAGCCCTTCTCGGGCCGGTAGCCGCCGTCGTACATCGCGTACAGCACACGGCGGTGGACGGGCTTGAGACCGTCCCGTACGTCGGGCAGCGCACGCGACACGATGACGGACATCGCGTAGTCGAGGTAGGAGCGCTGCATCTCCGTCTCGAGCCCGACGGGCTCGACACGCATTCCCACACCCGCGGCTGCGGGTTCTTCTTCAGGCGTCACAGGGGTGTTCTCGTCGGCCATTGCTGGTCAAAGTCCTTTCGAGCGGCGGCTTGCTGGTACGGCCGACTCAGATGTCGAGGAAGCGGACGTCCTTGGCGTTGCGCTGGATGAACGAGCGCCGTGCCTCGACGTCCTCACCCATCAGCACCGAGAAGAGGTCGTCGGCCTGCGCCGCGTCGTCCAGCGTGACCTGGCCGAGCACCCGGTGATCGATGTCCATCGTGGTGATGCGCAGCTCCTCGGCGTTCATCTCGCCGAGACCCTTGAAGCGCTGGATCGAGTCTTCCCTGATCCGCTTGCCGTTCTGCTTGCCGAGCTCGACGAGGGCGTCGCGCTCGCGGTCCGAATACGCGTACTCGAAGTCGTCCCGACCCCACTTGATCTTGTAGAGCGGCGGGCGGGAGAGGTAGACGTGCCCGGCCTCGACCAGCGGACGCAGGAAGCGGAAGAGGAACGTCAGCAGCAGCGTGTTGATGTGCTGACCGTCGACGTCGGCGTCCGCCATCAAAATGATCTTGTGATAGCGGAGCTTCTCGATGTCGAAGTCCTCGTGGACTCCGGTACCGAAGGCCGAGATCAACGCCTGGACCTCGGTGTTCTGCAGGATCTTGTCGACCCTGGCCTTCTCGACGTTCAGGATCTTGCCTCGGATCGGCAGGATGGCCTGGTACATCGGGTTACGGCCGGACTTCGCCGAACCACCGGCGGAGTCACCCTCGACGATGAAGATCTCGCACTTCGTCGGGTCGTTGGACTGGCAGTCGCTCAGCTTGCCCGGCAGCGAGGCGCTCTCCAGGAGACCCTTGCGACGCGTCAAATCGCGCGCCTTGCGGGCCGCGACGCGGGCCGTGGCCGCCGCGATGCCCTTACGGACGATGTCCGCCGCCTCGTTCGGGTTCCGGTCGAACCAGTCCGTGAGGTGCTCGTGGACAACCTTCTGGACGAAGGTCTTCGCCTCCGTGTTGCCCAGCTTGGTCTTCGTCTGACCCTCGAACTGCGGCTCGCCCAGCTTCACCGAGATGATCGCCGTCAGACCCTCACGGATGTCGTCACCGGTGAGGTTGTCGTCCTTCTCACGCAGCAGCTTCTTGTCCCGCGCGTACTTGTTGACCAGCGTGGTCAGCGCCGCGCGGAAACCCTCCTCGTGGGTACCGCCCTCATGCGTGTGGATCGTGTTCGCGAAGGAGTACACACCCTCGCTGTACTGCGTGTTCCACTGCATCGCGATCTCGGCCGAGAGGAGTCGCTCCTTGTCCTCGGCCTCGATGTCGATCACCGACTGGTGAATGACGTCGCCCTTGCGGGAGTTGAGGTACTTCACGAAGTCGACGATGCCGCCCTCGTAGTGGTACGTGACCGTGCGGGCCGCTTCCTCCTCGGCGATCTCGACCGCCTCCGCGACATCCGCACCCGCCGTCGCCTTCGCCGACTCACGCTCGTCGGTGAGATTGATCGTCAGACCCTTGTTGAGGAACGCCATCTCCTGGAAACGGCGCGCCAGAGTCTCGAAGGAGTACTCGGTGGTCTCGAAGATGTCCCCGTCGGCCCAGAAGGTGACCGTGGTCCCCGACTCCTCGGTGGCCTCGTTACGGGCCAGCGGCGCCGTCGGCACACCGAGCTTGTAATCCTGGGTCCAGCGGTAGCCGTCCCGCCTGACCTCGACGGAGACGCGCGACGACAGCGCGTTCACCACGGAGACACCGACACCGTGGAGACCACCGGAAACGGCATAACCGCCGCCGCCGAACTTACCGCCGGCATGCAGCACGGTCAGCACGACCTCGACCGCCGGCTTCTTCTCCGACGGCACGATGTCGACCGGGATACCACGACCGTTGTCGATCACACGAACCCCGCCGTCGGCGAGGATCGTGACGTCGATCGTGTCAGCGTGCCCGGCCAGGGCCTCGTCGACCGAGTTGTCGACCACTTCCTGTACCAAGTGATGCAGGCCACGCTCACCGGTCGAGCCGATGTACATGCCAGGTCGCTTGCGGACCGCGTCCAAGCCCTCGAGGACGGTGATCGCGCTGGCGTCGTACGAGGCAGTTACCCCGCCGCTCTCACCGGGTGTGGACGGAATGTTCTCGTTGGGGTTGCCGGAATCGGCCACGAAGCGCCCTTTCTGGCACAGCACAGGCCGTTCTCCGGGCAGGCGGGAGCGGCTGCGTCGTTCGGCTTGTATCGACGACTCCCGCGAAGATGCGGGATTGTCCACCAGTCTACCGGTAGCGCCGACATGAATGGGGGTTTGCCGGTACCTGAGTCCGCATGTGCCGCCCTGGATGAGCGCCTGACGACTCCCCATATTCAGGATGGGGCTCTAAGAGGCTCACACGGGCATTGAGCGCTTCGGCCTGTCAACCTCCCGCTACGGTGAGGGACGCATCAGCCGATCCGCACGGTTTCAATCGCCACAGAACGACACATCCCAGAACCCGAGGGCACCGCGGCGAACCAGGCAGCACACCGCCACAGCCGACTCTCGGCAGAACCGGTAACGCCTGCCGCCGGAGCCCGACAGGGGGCCGAGTATGAAGAGAAATCCCAGGTCAGCCGTACGTGTCGCCCGGGCCGGTACTCCCCGGCGCGCGCAGCGGACCGTACCTGCGCTGCGGACCGCCCGGCCCCAACACCTTGATCAACTTCACTGTGCCGTGCCCCAGATCCGCGTTGAGCCGCGCCACCAGCTGCGGCGCCAGCAGCCGCAGCTGCGTCGCCCACGCCGTCGAATCGCACTGCACCGTGAGCACCCGCTCCTCGGGGTCCTCGTCATAACGCAGCGGCACACAATGATTGGCCAGATCCTCACCGACGATCTGCGGCCAGCGGCCCATCACTCCGCCCACCGCAGCAGGCGTCTCCCAACCACGCTCGGTGATCAGACGATTGATCGCAGCACCCAGCGGCAACGGATCACGACCGTCCGCCCGCGCTCCGGAACGCAGCCCGCCGCCCCGCCTGGCCTGCTTCTTCTGCTGGGCCGCAGCACCCCGCGCCCGCGCCTGCTCCTTCGCGGCACGCAACGCCACCCGGGCCAGATCGACCCCCGACGCCTCCGGCTGCTTCACCTCGGGCGCCGGTTCCTGCGGGCCCGAACCGCCGGCAGCCCCCATGCCCTTCGCCACACCACCGGAGCCACTCATACGCGCTCCACCTCGCCCGCCGACACCGTGTACCGCGTACCCGCCAGCACGCCCGGAACGTCATCGTCCACCGCGGCCGTCACCAGCACCTGCTCACCCGGAGCCACCAGCTCCGCCAACCGCTCCCTGCGCCGCGCGTCCAACTCGGCAAAGACATCGTCCAGAACGAGCACCGGCTCATTGCCCTCGCTGCGCAGCAGATCGTACGAAGCCAGCCGCAACGCCAACGCGTACGACCAGGACTCGCCATGGCTCGCATACCCCTTGGCAGGCATACCGCGCAGCCCCAGCAGCAGATCGTCACGGTGCGGGCCGACCAGCGTCACACCCCGCTCGATCTCCTGCTTACGCACCTCCGCGAGGGCAGCGATCAGCTGCTCGTACAGCTCGTCCCGGGTACGGGCCGGCTCCACGCCCGCGCCGACCGAACTGCGGTACTCCAAGGTCACAGGGCCACCGCCGGGCGCGACATCCGCGTACGACTTGTCGGCCAGCGGCTGCAGGGTCGCGATCAGATCGAGCCGCTGCGCCAGCAGCTCCGCGCCCACCCGGCCCAGATGCTGGTCCCACACATCGAGGGTGGACAGATCCATCGACCGGCCGCCGTGCCTGCGCGCCATCGCCGCGGACTTCAGCAGGGTGTTGCGCTGCTTCAGCACCCGCTCGTAGTCCGAGCGGACCCCCGCCATCCGCGGCGAACGCGCCGTTATCAACTCGTCGAGGAAGCGCCGACGCTCCCCGGGATCGCCCTTGACCAGCGCCAGGTCCTCCGGAGCGAACAGCACCGTCCGCACGATCCCCAGCACGTCACGCGGCCTGACCTGTGACGATCTATTGATCCGGGCGCGATTGGCCTTGCCCGGATTGAGCTCCAGCTCGATCAGCTGGGAGCGCTCGCCCTGTGCGACGGCGGCCCGGATGACAGCCCGTTCCGCACCCATCCGTACCAGCGGGGCGTCGGAGGAGACGCGGTGGCTGCCCAGCGTCGCGAGGTAGCCGACGGCCTCGACGAGATTCGTCTTGCCCTGGCCGTTGGCACCCACGAACGCGGTGACGCCCGGATCGAGAGGTACCTCGACCCGGGCGTACGAGCGGAAGTCGGCCAGCGAGAGATGCGTGACATGCATGGGTGTACGCCGACCTTCCCGGCTTCCTGCTCCGTAGCGCGGGCCGGAGGTGCTGGTCCGGCCCGCCTTGCGTTGCGGTTACTTCTTGTTCTCGACCGCGTGGCCACCGAACTGGTTGCGCAGCGCGGCGATCATCTTCATCTGCGGGGAGTCGTCCTGCCGCGAGGCGAAACGCGCGAAGAGCGACGCGGTGATCGCGGGCAGCGGCACCGCGTTGTCGATCGCCGCCTCCACCGTCCACCGGCCCTCACCCGAGTCGGCCGCGAAGCCGCGCAGCTTGTCGAGGTGCTCGTCGTCGTCCAGCGCGTTGACCGCCAGGTCGAGCAACCAGGAACGGATGACCGTGCCCTCCTGCCAGGAACGGAAGACCTCACGCACATCGGTGACGGAGTCGACCTTCTCCAACAGCTCCCAGCCCTCGGCGTAGGCCTGCATCATGGCGTACTCGATGCCGTTGTGAACCATCTTCGCGAAGTGGCCGGCACCGACCTTGCCCGCGTGGACGGAACCGAAGTCACCTTCCGGCTTCAGGGCGTCGAAGATCGGCTGAACCTTCGCCACGTGGCCGGCGTCACCGCCGTACATCAGCGCGTAGCCGTTCTCCAGGCCCCAGACACCACCGGAGACACCGCAGTCGACGAAGCCGATGCCCTTGATGCCCAGCTCGACCGCGTGCTTCTCGTCATCGGTCCAGCGGGAGTTCCCGCCGTCCACGACGATGTCACCGGGCGAAAGCAGCGCGGCCAGCTCGTCGATCGTGGACTGCGTCGCCGCACCGGCCGGGACCATCACCCAGATGACCCGCGGGCCCTTCAGCTTGCCCACAAGCTCTTCGAGACTGTGGACATCGGAAACGTCCGGATTGCGGTCGTAACCCAGGACGGTGTGGCCTGCGCGGCGGATGCGCTCGCGCATGTTGCCGCCCATCTTGCCGAGGCCGACGAGACCGAGCTCCATCAAAGATTCCTTAAGCGTTGTGCCGATTCGTACCCAATAGCCGAGCCTACGCCCGGCCGAGGACAGGCCGACGGGCATGCTCGGCACTGAGCGTGCCCGTCGGGACCTGCCGTAACGGACCGAAGGTCGTATCAGCCGGAGAGGCGGACCGGCATGATCAAATACTTGTACGCGTCATCCGCCTCGGCATCCACCGCGGGCCGACCACTGAGCAGCGCGGGCTTGGTGGACGTCGTGAAGGAGAGCTGGGCGACCGGGGAGTCGATCGCGCTGAGCCCGTCGAGCAGGAACGTCGGGTTGAAGGCGATGGAGATGTCATCGCCGTCCAGCACGGCGTCGACACGCTCCACAGCCTGTGCATCGTCGCTGGAACCGGCTTCCAGGATCAGCACACCCTGCTCGAAGCTGAGCCGCACCGGGGTGTTCCGCTCGGCGACGAGGGCCACACGCTTGACAGCCTCGACGAACGGGGCGGTCTCGATGACCGCGACCGAGTTGAACTCCGTGGGAAAAAGCGTCCGGTACTTCGGCAGGTCGCCTTCGAGCAGTCGCGTGGTGGTGCGCCGCCCCGCGCCCTCGAAGCCGATGAGGCCCTCACCGGCACCCGAGCCGGACAGCGCCAGCGTCACCGTGTCACCGCTGGTCAGCGCCTTGGCGGTGTCCAGCAGTGTCTTGGCGGGCACCAGGGCGACGGCCGAGGCGTCCGGGTTCTCCGGCTTCCACAGGAACTCGCGGACCGCGAAGCGATAGCGGTCGGTGGAGGCCAGGGTGACCGTGTCGCCCTCGATCTCGATGCGCACACCGGTCAGGACGGGCAGCGTGTCGTCGCGGCCCGCTGCGATGGCGACCTGGGCGGCTGCGGAGGCGAAGACCTCACCGGGGACCGTGCCCGTCGCGGTCGGCATCTGCGGCAGTGCCGGGTACTCCTCCACAGGAAGGGTGTGGAGTGTGAATCGCGAGGAGCCGCAGACCACCGTGGCCCGCACACCGTCGGTGGAAATCTCCACCGGTCGGTTGGGAAGGGCGCGGCAGATGTCGGCGAGCAGTCGGCCGGAGACCAGCACCGTGCCGTCCTCCTCGACCTCGGCATCCACCGAGACCCGGGCCGAGACCTCGTAGTCGAAGCTCGAGAAGCTGAGGGCCCCGTCCTCAGCCTTCAGCAGAAGGCCCGCAAGAACGGGCGCCGGCGGACGGGCCGGAAGGCTGCGAGCCACCCAGGCCACCGCCTCCGCGAGTACATCGCGCTCCACCCGGATCTTCACCGGAACCGCCTCCTGCTGTTGCTCGCTCGCCCTGCTGGCCTTCGTCGACTGGTCGGGGTCACTCCGCCGATGGCAGGAGGAGGACGCCGGGGACCAGTCTGACGTACGGCACCGACACTCGGTGCTGCTCGGGGTCAAGTCGCGACAAGAGGTTCGGGGAGCTCCGGCATCAAGTTGTGCACAGGCCCCACTTCGAAGCAGATTCCCAGCTAACTCTAAGTGGCAGTAGTAGTAGGGGCTGTGGAAACCGTGGATAACGTCGTTTCCGCAGGTCAGGCCCTACTTTTTGTCCACCGGCCCTGTGGGTGGCACCGGTGGACAACCCGGTGTTTCTGTGGACACCCGAAAGTTCTGCACACCCGATGCACAGGGTGGGGGTGTTTCTCCCCAGGGCTGTCCCCAGCTTTACCCAGGTTCCCCACAGCCCAACCAGCCTCCTTGGTGTGACGCCTTTCACTCTGCGCGGTGAAAGGCGGTGTCGCGTTGCCGAACAGTGGACAGGGGTGTGGAGAAGCTGGGGACAACATGGCCCTCCCTGTGGGCCGCCAGTGGACAACATCGGATGCCCCTTGTGGACGAATATTCTGTCCACAGGCTGTGGATCACTGTTGGCCACAAATCCCCAGGCTCTTGACCTGGCCTGATGAAGTATCGGCTGTCGCCCCTGTGGAAGCAGTATGGACAACTTCGTGGTCCCCAGGCTGTGGAGGGCGAATTCTCCCCAGATCTGTGGAGAACCCCAGGTCGGCGGCGTGTATTCGAACACCGGGGTCGCGACGGAGACGCACGGAAGCCGTTCGAAGAGGTCTGGGACCTGCTCCGGACGCCCTTCGGAAGCGCTCATGCAGCCCGTCGAGACGGTGCAGAGGTCCACGGAGACGTCTCAGAAGCCCTCTCAGAAACCCCCCGGAGGAGCTAGGGACACCTTCGCGGGCGCCCAGAAACGGCGAAGGGCGCCCCGAGGACTGTGTGAGAGTCCGTCCGGGGCGCCCGTCCGGCGCCGTACAGAGAACGTGAGAGATGCCGTCCGGCGCTCCGTCAGCCGTTCTTGATGCGGTTGGTGAGTTCGGTGACCTGGTTGTAGATGGAACGCCGCTCCGCCATCAGTGCACGGATCTTGCGGTCCGCGTGCATCACGGTCGTATGGTCGCGACCACCGAACTGCGCACCGATCTTGGGCAGTGAGAGATCCGTCAGCTCGCGGCAGAGGTACATCGCGATCTGGCGAGCCGTCACCAGCACCCGGCTGCGCGAGGATCCGCAGAGGTCCTCCACCGTCAGACCGAAGTAGTCCGCGGTCGCCGCCATGATGGCCGACGCCGTGATTTCCGGAGCCGAGTCCTCGCCGCCCGGGATCAGGTCCTTGAGCACGATCTCGGTCAGCCCGAGGTCCACCGGCTGCCGGTTGAGGCTGGCGAAGGCCGTCACCCGGATCAGCGCGCCCTCCAGCTCGCGGATGTTGCGCGAGATGCGGGACGCGATGAACTCCAGGACCTCCGGCGGGGCGTTGAGCTGCTCCTGCACAGCCTTCTTGCGGAGGATCGCGATCCGCGTCTCCAGCTCCGGCGGCTGCACGTCGGTGGTCAGCCCCCACTCGAAGCGGTTCCGCAGCCGGTCCTCCAGGGTGACCAGCTGCTTGGGCGGCCGGTCCGAGGACAGCACGATCTGCTTGTTGGCGTTGTGGAGCGTATTGAAGGTGTGGAAGAACTCCTCCTGCGTCGACTCCTTGCTCGCCAGGAACTGGATGTCGTCGACCAGCAGGATGTCCACGTCGCGGTACCGCTTGCGGAAGGTGTCGCCCTTGCCGTCGCGGATCGAGTTGATGAACTCGTTGGTGAACTCCTCGGAGCTCACGTAGCGCACCCGGGTGCCCGGGTAGAGGCTGCGCGCGTAGTGCCCGATGGCATGCAGCAGATGGGTCTTGCCGAGTCCCGACTCCCCGTAGATGAAGAGGGGGTTGTACGCCTTCGCGGGTGCCTCGGCGACGGCGACGGCAGCCGCGTGCGCGAACCGGTTGGACGCGCCGATGACAAAGGTGTCGAAGAGGTACTTCGGGTTCAGCCGGGCATGCGGCTCGCCGGGACCGGGTGCGGGTGCGGGCTGTGCGGCCATCGGGCCGGTGACGCCACCGGGGCGCCCGGTGCCGGGACCGCCGTGCCGGTGCTGGGGCTCGGGCATGTCGTGGCGCTCGGAGCGCTGCTGCTCGTAACCCTGGCGCTCGGGCGGCTGCGACCGGTAGTCGTGCTGCGGCTGTTGCGGACGGTAGTCGTGTTGCTGCTCACGCCACTGCTCCGCGGACGTGTCGCGCTCCTGGAAACCGCCGAGCCGGGGCTGCTGCCAGGAAAGATCCTCGGAGGTGCGCGGCCAGGCGCCCGGCTCGGGGCGCTGCTGCTGGTAGTCGGGGTAGGCCGGCCGGGCCGTCGGCATGCCGTCGTCCGTGGGCCGGTGGCCGTAACCCTCGTACGCGTCGTTGTGTTGCCGCTCGTCGTGCTGCGGTCCCTGGTAGCGGTGCTGCTGGGACTGGTGCATCGGGGGCGCCGGCGGGTTCGGCGGTTCGCCCGCGGAGTCGTCGACGGTGATCGCGATCCGGATCGGGCGGCCGCACTCCCGGCTCAGCGTTTCGCTGATGAGCGGCGCGAGCCGGCCTTCCAGGACGCGCTTGCCCCATTCATTGGGGACGGCGAGCAGCGCGGTGTCGGCGACGAGTGCGAGCGGCTGGCAGCGCTCGATCCACTGCTTGTCCTTCGGCTCGATGCCCTGCTGGCCCTCCCCGAGGAGCTGCTCCAGCACTCGTGGCCACACTGCGGCAAGATCGGCAGGTACGTCAGCCACAAGGCACGCTCTCTCGCTGGTCCCACGAATGTGTGGTTCTCGGGACGGGATGGGTAAGGCCCGGCAGGCGGGAAGAAAAAGAACCGGAGTTCAGCCACGGTAGTCAGGCCGACCCGCGTCGTTCAAGTTGTTGTCCACAGGCTGTGTACAGCGCGGGTCGTGGTAAGGCTGTCACAGGGCCACCGCGGAGCCGGTTTGACCGGATGGCGTAGCCGCGCGTACCGTGACCAGGTCGAGTTGTCGATGGCTGCTGCCGCCTGCCTCCGATGGGCAAAGATCACGATCAGTGATTGTGAAGCGGTGCACTAAGGCGTTTACGCGAGTCTCTCGTGGGCGCACGGTGACAGCCAGGCGATGTCCCGCCAACACACGATCATTTCTGGAGCCCCCGAGTGAGCAAGCGCACCTTCCAGCCGAACAACCGTCGTCGCGCGAAGACCCACGGCTTCCGGCTGCGTATGCGCACCCGTGCCGGCCGCGCGATTCTCGCGTCCCGCCGTGGCAAGGGTCGCGCCAACCTGTCCGCCTGATCGCGTACAGGTCATGACGTGCTGCCTACCGAGAATCGGCTGAGGCGGCGCGAGGACTTCGCGACCGCAGTACGTCGAGGACGCCGGGCCGGCCGCCCGCTACTCGTCGTCCATCTACGCAGCGGTGCAACGGACCCGCACGTGACTGGGGAGAGTGCTCCCCCGCCGCGTGCGGGTTTCGTTGTCAGCAAAGCCGTGGGTGGAGCGGTCGTCCGCACAGCGGTGAAGCGCAGGCTTCGCCATCTGGTCCGCGAACGACTGGCCCTGCTGCCCCCCGGTAGCCTGGTTGTCGTACGAGCGTTGCCCGGATCGGGTGACGCCGACCATGAACAGCTGGCCCGAGACCTGGATGCCGCCCTTCAGCGGCTGCTGGGAGGGGGCGCGCGATGAAGTACCCGCTGCTGGCTCTTATCAAGCTGTATCAGTGGACGATCAGCCCACTACTCGGGCCCGTCTGCCGTTACTACCCGTCGTGTTCCCACTATGGATATACGGCGATCGACCGGCACGGAGCGATCAAGGGAACGGCGCTGACCGCATGGCGCATCCTGCGATGCAATCCGTGGTCACCCGGCGGCGTGGATCACGTTCCGCCACGCAAACGCCCGCGTTGGCACGAACTGCTGCGTAACGCAATACGTGGCAGCAAGGGCGGGGACTCCGCCGCTGATGTGCCTCCTGGGGGGACGGTCTCCGAACCCCCTAGCCCGGCCTCAGAGACCTCGCCCAAAGCTCAAGGAGCCTGATTAGTGGACACGATTGCCAGTCTGTTCAGCTTTATCACCTACCCCGTTTCGTGGGTCATCGTCCAGTTCCACAAGCTGTACGGAGCGATCTTCGGCGATGACACGGGTTGGGCCTGGGGCCTGTCCATCGTGTCCCTGGTGGTGCTGATCCGGATCTGTCTGATCCCGCTTTTTGTTAAGCAGATCAAGTCGACCCGGAACATGCAGGTGCTCCAGCCGAAGATGAAGGCGATCCAGGAGCGCTACAAGAGCGACAAACAGCGTCAGTCCGAAGAGATGATGAAGCTGTACAAGGAGACGGGTACCAACCCGCTCTCCTCGTGCCTTCCCATCCTGGCGCAGTCGCCGTTCTTCTTTGCCCTGTATCACGTGCTCTCGGCCATCGCCTCTGGCAAGACGATCGGTGTCATCAACCAGCCGTTGCTGGACAGTGCCCGACAGGCACACATCGTCGGCGCTCCGCTGGCTGCGAAGTTCACCGACAGCGCGTCGGAGGTCGCCGCTCTCGGTGCCTCGCTGACCGACGTCCGTGTCGTCACCGCGGTGATGATCGTGATGATGTCGGCGTCGCAGTTCTTCACCCAGCGCCAGCTGATGACGAAGAACGTCGACCTGACGGTCAAGACGCCGTACATGCAGCAGCAGAAGATGCTGATGTACGTCTTCCCGCTGATCTTCGCCGTCATGGGCATCAACTTCCCCGTCGGCGTCCTCGTCTACTGGCTGACCACAAACGTCTGGACCATGGGTCAGCAGATGTACGTGATCAACCAGAACCCGACCCCGGGCAGCAAGGCGCAGGACCAGTACCTGGGACGTCTGCTGAAGAGCGTCACCGCTCACGGTGAGGTGCGCGGCAGGACCAAGCGCAACACCGTGAAGCGGATCGTCTCCAAGGGCTCGGACCGCAACGACATCGAGCGGAAGTTCATCGCCGGACTGGCCAAGCTCGGCCTCGCCGCCCAGGAGGACGGCACGGTGACCAAGAGCGACACCGCTGTCGCCGAGGCCGAGGGCGGAGCCGCGCAGAAGCGCCAGCAGCCCAAGCGCCAGACCAAGGCGAAGCGTCAGAGCGGTGCGGCCCAGCAGGGCGCTGCGAAGGAGGCCGATTCCACCGAGTCGGAGCCCAAGACCTCGCTGGAGAAGCAGGACGCACCGCAGGACGACAAGCCCAAGCCGGCGGGCAAGCCCGCGTCCGGCTCCTCACGCCAAGCCAAGTCCGGACAGGGCAAGGGTCCGCAGCGGCCCAAGCACCCGTCCAAGAAGTAAGAAGGAGTCCATCCGTGACGGAAGGCACCACCTCCACGGCCGCTGAGGGCAGCGACACCTTGACCCGCCTCGAGCAGGAAGGGGAGATCGCAGCCGACTACCTCGAGGGCCTGCTCGACATCGCCGATCTCGACGGTGACATCGACATGGATGTCGAGGCGGACCGGGCTGCGGTCTCGATCATCAGCGACTCGGCACGTGAACTGCAGAAGCTCGTGGGCCGCGACGGTGAGGTGCTGGAGGCGCTCCAGGAGCTGACGCGACTGGCCGTGCACCGGGAGACCGGTGACCGCAGCCGGCTGATGCTGGACATCGCGGGCTTCCGGGCCAAGAAGCGCGAGGTCCTCGCGGAGCTGGGTGCCAAGGCCGCGGACGAGGTCAAGAAGACCGGTGAGCCGGTCAGGCTGGACCCGATGACGCCGTTCGAGCGCAAGGTTGTGCATGATGCGGTTGCGGCCGCAGGTCTGCGCAGTGAGTCGGAGGGCGAGGAGCCGCAGCGCTTCGTCGTCGTTCTCCCGGCCTGACCGGACCCCTGTTCTGTCGGCCCCGTCTGTTCGCAGGCGGGGCCGATCTTTGTCAGCCTGATAGTCAGCCACCCACAGTGCGGTAATGCGGTACGGAAGGACGGTTCCCGTGACGGCGGAGGTAGAACTTCCCCAGGCGCCCGAAGGGGCGCGGGCGGTTTTCGGTGAGTTCTTCCCGGAGGCTGTCCGGTACGCGGAACTGCTTGCCGATGCCGGGGTCAAGCGAGGGTTGATCGGTCCTCGTGAGGTGCCGCGGCTGTGGGAGCGGCATCTGCTGAACTGTGCGGTGCTCTCCGAGGTCGTGCCCGAGGGTGTCACGGTCTGCGATGTGGGCTCCGGCGCCGGTCTCCCGGGTATTCCGTTGGCGCTGGTGCGTCCGGATCTGAAGATCACCCTGCTGGAGCCGCTGCTTCGGCGGACGAATTTCCTTCAGGAAGTGGTCGAGCTGCTGGGGCTGGACCACGTGACGGTCGTCCGCGGCCGGGCCGAGGAGGTCCTGGGGACGCTGCAGCCGGTTCATGTCGTGACCGCTCGCGCTGTGGCGCCGCTCGATCGGCTGGCGGGCTGGGGCGTGCCGCTGTTGCGTCCGTACGGAGAGATGCTCGCACTCAAGGGCGATACCGCCGAGGAGGAGATCAGCGGCGCGCGTGCGGCCTTGAGTAAGCTCGGGGTGGTGGACACCGAGGTGCTGCACGTCGGTGAGGGCGTGGTCGAACCGATGTCCACTGTGGTGCGGGTGGTGGTCGGTGAGAGTCCGGGCGGTGTGAGGTTCGCCGCAAAGAGGGCGAAGGCTGCCAGGGTCAGCCGTACGCGGCGGCGTCGCTGAGGCAGTGTCGTAACGCTGCGACGTGGCCCGTTGCATACGGTTCGCGCCGTTTACCAGTGGTGCTCCGCGCAAGCGGCCATATGTACCGCATGCGGAGTGTCGTGCCCCTGTAGCTACGCTGCAGGGGCATCGTGTTTCACGTGAAACGTCGCTCTCTGCTGCATGGAATCATCAGTCGCGGTCGTGCGGCTGCCGCGCCGCGGCATCGCAAGCCCGTTAGGGCTACGGAGTTGTCCACAGATGTGGATTCATCCACAGAAGAGTGGGCCTCGCTGGTTCGCGACCCCGAAAGCATGGCAGGCTCTGCTCATTGCGAGCCTGAAGTCGAGGAGAGTGAATCCGTGCGGTCCGACGCCAACATCGCGGGACCGATGACCGATCCGGTCCCCGGTCCCCGAACCGAATCGGCGGGGGACGGTGTTTCACGTGAAACACCGCCGCCGATGGATGACACCCCCATCGGTCGTGCGGCCCAGCTGGCCGTCGAGGCCCTCGGCCGCGCCGGCGAGGGGCTGCCCCGTCCTGACCAGACGCGCGTCATGGTGGTGGCCAACCAGAAGGGCGGGGTGGGCAAGACCACTACGACAGTGAACCTTGCCGCCTCGCTGGCCCTTCACGGCGCACGCGTTCTCGTGGTCGACCTCGACCCGCAGGGCAACGCCTCCACGGCGCTGGGCATTGATCACCATGCCGAAGTCCCCTCCATCTATGACGTCCTGGTCGAGAGCAAGCCGCTCTCCGACGTGGTTCAGCCCGTCCCGGACGTCGAAGGCCTCTTCTGCGCCCCCGCCACCATCGATCTCGCCGGTGCGGAGATCGAGCTGGTGTCGCTGGTGGCGCGGGAGAGTCGACTGCAGCGGGCGATTCAGGCGTATGAGCAGCCGTTGGACTACATCCTCATCGACTGCCCGCCTTCGCTCGGACTGCTGACGGTCAATGCCCTGGTCGCGGGCGCCGAGGTACTGATTCCTATCCAGTGCGAGTACTACGCGCTCGAGGGACTGGGACAGCTGCTGAGGAACGTCGACCTCGTTCGGGGGCACCTCAACCCCGATCTGCATGTGTCGACGATCCTGCTCACCATGTACGACGGCAGGACCAGGCTCGCTTCCCAAGTGGCGGAGGAGGTGCGCAGCCACTTCGGTAAGGAGGTGCTGCGCACAAGCATTCCTCGATCCGTGCGGATCTCGGAGGCACCGAGCTACGGACAGACCGTCTTGACCTACGACCCGGGTTCCAGCGGGTCCCTGTCGTATCTTGAAGCCGCTCGTGAGATCGCCTTTCGGGGGGTCGGGGTGCATTACGAGGCTCAGCATGCCCAGACGGGCAGCCAGAACAGCCAGCAGAACATTTCGGAGGGGATCCAGTGAGTGAGCGTCGTAGAGGGTTGGGGCGTGGGCTCGGTGCACTGATTCCCGCTGCCCCGCAGGAACGTCAGGTGCCGGCCTCCGGAGCGGGTTCGGACTCGTCGGGCGTGATTCCGGTGATGACGACCGAGCGAGGTGTGGCTGCCGCGAAGGTGACCACACTCACGGCTGCTCCCGTGGTGCCGGAGCCGAGTGCACCCGCGGAGTCCGAGTCGTCCGCGGAGCCGACGGATGCCGCAGGGGCGTACTTCGCCGAGGTTCCTATCGGATCCATCACTCCGAACCCTCGTCAGCCGCGTGAGGTGTTCGACGAGGACGCGCTTGCGGAGCTGGTCACCTCTATCAAGGAGGTCGGCCTGCTCCAGCCCGTAGTCGTGCGGAAGCTGGGGCCGGAACGCTACGAGCTCATCATGGGCGAGCGGCGCTGGAGGGCCTGCCGTGAGGCCGGTCTGGAGCGGATCCCGGCCATTGTCCGGGCCACGGACGACGAGAAGTTGCTTCTGGACGCGCTCCTGGAGAACCTGCACCGGGCTCAACTGAACCCGCTGGAGGAGGCAGCCGCGTACGACCAGCTGCTCAAGGACTTCAAGTGCACGCATGACCAGCTGGCGGACCGGATCGGGCGCTCGCGTCCTCAGGTGTCCAACACGCTGCGGCTGCTGCGCCTGTCTCCGCCGGTGCAGCGCAGGGTCGCTGCCGGGGTGCTGTCCGCCGGTCACGCGAGGGCGCTGCTGTCCGTGGACGACTCCGAGGAGCAGGACCGGCTGGCCCATCGCATCGTGGCGGAGGGGCTCTCGGTGCGAGCGGTCGAGGAGATCGTGACACTGATGAGCTCCCGCCCCAGCAGCACTCCCAGGTCCAAGGGGCCTCGGGCCGGCGGCCGGTTGTCACCCGCGCTCTCCGACCTCGCATCCCGGCTCTCTGACCGTTTCGAGACCAGGGTGAAGGTCGACCTCGGACAGAAGAAGGGAAAGATCGTCGTCGAGTTCGCCTCGATGGAAGACCTGGACCGCATTCTCGGCAGCCTGGCGCCAGGCGAAGGCCGCGTGCTGGAGCGGGGTCTGTCCGACGAGCCTGCCGAGGACGGCGAGAGCTGACGTCCGGCGGAACGTCGGGGCGGGCTGTATTCCGGAACATGCGGGAATACAGCCCGCCCTTTGCTTTCTGACGGTATCGACTTCATCTCCGGGTGGATACGATTCGTTCTGGTATGGCACATCAGCTTGATCCACCTCGGCGGAGGGAGGGCCATGCGATCAGTGAGCCGCAGCCAACTGGTGACAGTGGGGCTGGGCCTGGGGGCTGTCGGAGGATTTGTCGGCGGCCTGCTCCGTGAACGGAGCGCATTGGCCGCCGCACGCGATGCGGCGGGCGAAGGAAGCGAGGAACAGCCTTCATGGGACGGCGGCTCGTACCGCTCACACTGGATAACCTTCCCGATCTCCCCAAGCGGTGCCGCTCGTGTGTCTTCTGGGAGCTTGATCCGGTCAGTGGGGAAGCTGCGATAAAGGCAGGGACCCCGGAGCTGGAGAAGGAAGCCTGGATCTCCGCTGTCCTTCTGGAATGGGGCTCCTGCGGCCGTGTCGTCTACGTGGACGACGTGCCGGTCGGCTTCGTTCTCTATGCACCACCGGCGTATGTGCCGCGCTCGACCGCCTTTCCCACCAGCCCGGTCTCCCCCGACGCCGTGCAGTTGATGACTGCTTGGATCACGCCCGGCTACCAGGGCCAGGGACTGGGGCGGGTCATGGTGCAGACAGTCGCCAAGGATCTGCTGCGACGGGGATTCAAGGCGATCGAGGCGTTCGGGGATGCCCGGTGGAAGGAGCCCGCGTGTGTGCTCCCGGCGGACCATCTGCTGGCGGTTGGCTTCAAGACCGTACGGCCGCATCCGGTGCATCCACGGCTGAGACTGGAGTTGCGCACGACGCTCTCGTGGAAGGAAGACGTCGAACTGGCGCTGGACCGGCTGCTCGGTGCCGTACAGAAGGAGCCGGTGCTGCGTCCGCTGTGATCGGAGGCCCCACGAGAACGTGAAACGGGTCCATCCCTTGGGGATGGACCCGTTTCACGTGAAACAGCGGCCGTGGTGCTACTCGGCGATAAAGCCTTCGAGGTCGCGGAGGATGGCGGCCTTCGGCTTGGCGCCGACGATGGTCTTGGCGACCTCGCCGCCCTGGTACACGTTGAGCGTCGGGATGGACATCACGCCGTACTTGGCAGCGGTGGCCGGGTTCTCGTCGATGTTGAGCTTGACGATTTCGATCTTGTCGCCGTGCTCGGCCGCGATTGCCTCCAGAGACGGGGCGATCTGACGGCACGGACCGCACCATGCGGCCCAGAAGTCCACCAGTACGGGCTTCTCGCTCTTCAGGACGTCCTCGTCAAAGGAGTCGTCAGTCACGTTCTTCAGGGCGCCGGCCACGGCGGCCTCCTTAACTTTGCGGGGTGTGGGGTGAGAGGCGTGGATCAGACGGCGGCCGCAGCGGCCTTCTCCTCGTCGGCGAGCGCAGAAAGGAAGCGCTCGGCGTCGAGGGCGGCGGAGCAGCCGGTGCCGGCAGCGGTGATGGCCTGCCGGTAGGTGTGGTCGACGACGTCGCCGGCACCGAAGACACCGGTCAAGTTGGTGCGCGTCGAGGGAGCACTGACCTTGAGGTAGCCCTCGTCATCGAGGTCGAGCTGGCCCTTGAAGAGCTCCGTACGCGGGTCGTGGCCGACAGCGATGAAAAGGCCGGTGACCGCGAGCTCGGACGTCTCGCCGGTCTTGGTGTTGCGCAGCGTCAGACCGGAGAGCTTCTGCTCGCCGTGGACACCGGCAACCTCGCTGTCCCAGGCGAACTTGATCTTCGGGTCGGCGAAGGCCCGATCCTGCATGGCCTTGGAGGCCCGAAGCGAGTCGCGGCGGTGGACGATCGTGACCGACTTGGCGAAGCGGGAGAGGAACGTAGCCTCCTCCATGGCCGTGTCGCCACCGCCGACCACGGCGATGTCCTGGTCCTTGAAGAAGAAGCCGTCACAGGTCGCGCACCAGGAGACACCACGTCCGGAGAGGGCGTCCTCGTTCGGCAGGCCGAGCTTCCGGTGCTGAGAGCCGGTGGTGACGATGACGGCCTTGGCGCGGTGCACCGTGCCCGCCGTGTCGGTGACAGTCTTGATGTCGCCGGCCAGGTCGACGGCAACCACATCGTCGGGGATGAGCTCGGCGCCGAACCGCTCCGCCTGGGCGCGCATGTTGTCCATGAGCTCGGGGCCCATGATCCCGTCCTGGAAGCCCGGGAAGTTCTCCACGTCGGTGGTGTTCATCAGAGCGCCGCCAGCGGTCACGGCGCCCTCGAACACCAGAGGCTTCAGCGACGCACGCGCGGTGTAGAGGGCCGCGGTGTAGCCCGCAGGGCCGGAGCCGATGATGATCACATTACGGACGTCGCTCACGGGTTTCTTCCTCGTCTCTGCAGACTGCCTACTGTCCACGCCTAATGGGGTCGGTTCAACGACTCACACCCCACCCAACGGATCCTACGGGGGATGCATTCCCGACGTGCCGGAGCGGCGCCCGGCACGCTTCTCAGGGGCGGGCGTAGGCGTGGGTCAGGAGCAGCTTGCCCTTGCCCGTGGGGTCTGCGTCGACACAGCCGGCATCCATGACATAGGCCTGGACGAGCGTCGCGTCGGTCTGGTGCGGCAGGACGACGAGGTAGGCGTGCGTTCCCTCGAAGGTACCTTCCTCGATGGCGAGAGCGGCAGTCCTTCGGCCGATGCCCTGCTGGATACAGGCGGGCACTGTCACGGCGGGGGTGCGCAGCGGTGTTTTGGGCGAGGGAGAGGACTCGGTATCGGGCGTCGACTGCATCTCGACGGATGGCGCCCGCTTGTCGTCCGATTCCCCTGAGGCGGGCATGCCGGTGCTGTTCAGGAGCGCTTCCACGCGTCGACTGAGCGGAGAACCCGAGAACGCGTTCATCCCGCCCTTGGGGGCGCTGACTCCGCTGTCCGCAGCCGTGGCCTTGCTGGCCCCTGCGGAGTCCGCGGAATTCTGGACCGTCTGCAGCATGAGGACGCTCACACCGACGATGGCTGCACCGAGGGCTGTGCCGAGAACGATGCGGCGGCGTCGTTGTGCGGGTCGGCGACCGGGGCCGGTGGTGGCCCGCGGGTACCCCGTAGGACGGTCTGCGAGGGTGGGCTGTGTCTCCCGGCCCCGTGTCTCCTGGCCCTCTGTCTCGTGATCGCCGGCTTCCTGCCCGTGTTCCACGACGGCCTGTGTTTCACGTGAAACATCTGCTGCGTCGTCCGAGGCGCGAAGTGGTTCGGCGGCCAGTGCGGCATCGATGCGGTCTGCGATGTCGTCGGGCATGTGCTCAGGAGCAGGCAGGGCGCCGAGGAGCCCACGGATCTTCTCGAGAGAGACCAGGACCTCTCCGCAGATGCCGCACTCGTCCACGTGACGGCGTACTTCCGCCGTGCGGGACGGAGACAGCAGTCCTTCGGTGAGGTCGGAGATTTCCGAGACGTCCGGATGCTGGGTCGTGTCGGCAGTTGATGTCATGTGTGTCCACCTCCGCCCTTCACTCCGGCAGGATCACTGGTTCCTGTGTCACTCGGCCCCGACGCGGGTGGGACGGATGCTCTCCGCGTCCGGTTCCTTCCGGGGCTGAGTTCACCGGCCTCTCTGCCCTCGCTGCGCAGATGGACGAGCAGAGGAGCGAGCCGGGCCCGGCCCCGCGCGCAGCGGCTCTTCACCGTGCCGGTCGGTACGTCGAGGATGCGGGCGGCCTCGGCCACGGGGTAGCCCTGCATGTCCACGAGGACAAGCGCGGCGCGCTGCTCGGCGGGAAGGGTGCCGAGCGCTGCCAGAAGTTCACGGTGCAGATCCTGGCGTTCGGCCGGCGCCTCGGCGGATTCGTGAGGCTCAAGAAGCTGCTCGAGCCGCTCGGTGTCGTCTACCGGTGAGGTCTTGCGTGTGGCGGCTTTACGGACCCGGTCGAGGCACGCGTTGACAGTGATGCGGTGCAGCCAGGTGGTGACAGCGGACTGACCACGGAAGGTATGGGCGGCCCGGAAGGCGGAGACCAGGGCGTCCTGGACCGCATCGGCCGCTTCCTCACGGTCCCCCAGGGTCCGTAGCGCCACGGCCCACAGCCGATCTCGGTGGCGTCGGACGAGCTCACCGAAAGCATCCGGTTCACCGGCTACATGGCGAGCGAGGAGGTCTGAGTCGCTGAGTGGCTCTGACGGCTCGGAGGCCACCTCCCCTCCCTCCCTCTGTGCGTCGGGGCCGTCTGTCTATCACGATTCATGTGCCGTGCGGCATAGAGATGAGGAAGATCGGTTCAGCGAGGGCCGCGGTCATCAGCGGCCGGACATGCAGCAGGCCGGCAGGGAGGATGGTCCCTGCCGGCCTGCTCGGTCAGCCGAGTACGGAGATCTCCGAGATCCCGCCACGGAAGGAACTTGCAGAACCGTCCGGTGGGAGTTCGGTGACATGGATCAGCACGTAGCGGGTGCGTACGGGCTTGGCGAGCGTCTCCTCCAGGCTGCTTCCTGCCTTGCTCAGCTTGGTGAGGCGCTGCGGGAAATCCGAAAGCGACGACGGAGCGGAGGCATCCTCGGCAGCTGCGAGCACTTCGGTCTTCTGGCCGCTGCGGTACAGCTGGACCTTGATGCCCCTGACGTTCTGCACACTGCCCAGGTCAACGACTATGCCGCTGCCGTCTCTGCGGGGCGCGAGGTTCCCGAAATTCGGGTAACCGTCGTACCTGGGGGTGATCCAGGCAGTGTCGGGCTTGCCGTCGACGGCGTTCGGTGCGTCCTGTTGCTGGATTCCCGACCCGCTGGGCATGAACTCTGTCGCACCGCTGAGCCGCAGCGGCTTGGCCGGGGCAGGAGAAGGCTTGTCACCGTTCTCCGGATCCGTCTGTGTGGTTCCCGGGTCGTCCGTCTCCTTGCCACGGTCGAGGAGCGTCTCCGCGAGTTGCCAGCTACCGAGGCCCAGGGCCGCGATGAGGAGCGCTGACACGGCCCACTTGAGCACCTTGCCGGTGCGACTCTGGAGCGGTGCCGGCGGTGTGACCATCACGGGCTGCGTCACGGGAACGCGGGGGCCGGCGGGCGGACGCCCGTAGCTGCCCTGCTGGTAGGTGGTGCGCTGGTACTCCGGGGGAGCCGTGAACGTGGGCTCCGGCGGGCGGATGCGGGGCATCGTCGCGACCGCCTTGGCCAGCTCGTCCGGTGTGGTGCACGGCTGCTCCTGCCGGGAGGCGGTGGCCCCGTCGTTGACGAGGGCGCGCATGGCGAGTTCGGAGAGACCGCGGTGGACTCCGGCCCGCACCTGGTCGGGGGCGATCAGCCCCACACCCTTGGGGAGCCCGGTGAGACCGTAGGCATCGATCTCGTACGGCCAGCGCTGCGTCAATGCGGCGTAGAGCAGGGCGCCGATCGCCTCGGTGTCCGCGCGCTGCGGACCGTCGGCTGTGATGCCGCGCAGGGCGGCGTTCACGGCGAGGCCGCGGATCCGGTACTGG
Source organism: Streptomyces sp. NBC_01717 (assembly GCF_036248255.1). Taxonomy (NCBI): domain Bacteria; kingdom Bacillati; phylum Actinomycetota; class Actinomycetes; order Kitasatosporales; family Streptomycetaceae; genus Streptomyces; species Streptomyces sp. NBC_01717. The sequence continues at coordinate 4,800,957 of NZ_CP109178.1, forward strand.
CCGGTCGAGCTCCGCAGTACCGCGCCCGGGGTGAGCCTCAGATGCGCGAGGCCCTCGCGGTGCGCGGCCGCCATGGCCTGGGATACCTGGCTGACCAACTGGTAGGCGTCGTGAGCGTCCATCGGACCGGCGGCCAGCAGAGCCGTGAGCTCAGTGGCGTCGGGGAGCCATTCGTGGACGACATAGACGAGGTCGTCCTCCTCGACCGCGTCGAGTACCTGCACGAAACGCGGGTCCCCGAGCAGCGCGGAGGACCGGGCCGCGGCCAGCACGGAGCGGGCTCGTGGATGGTCCGCAGGGAGCAGATGCACACCCACTGCGCGGCGCAGTTTCTCGTCGACAGCACGCCAGCTGCTGAATCCGTCCAGACGGGTGACGCACTCCTCCAGCCGGTACCGTCTGGCCAGTTTGTGACCGCTGTGCAGGTCCGGGGTCGCTGCGGCGGCTTCAGAGCTGCTTCGCTCACCGTCCGCGTCCTGGGGGCTTGTGCCCTCCGTGTCCTGAGCTTCTGTCGTCCCGTCGGTCGTGGCCTCGTCCGCCTTGGCGGTCAGCGGTTCATCACCGCTGTTGTCGGCCACGTCGACGGCAGCCGTGCTACGTTCCGCCACCGTCGTTCCTGCCTCCCCATCCGTTGCGCGATGCCAGCCAGCTCTGCACAGTCACGCCAATTGTGCCCACACTCCAGCGCTATGCACGACACACGGAGACCGGCGATGGTTGTGCGGGCGGCCGGTCCTCAGCGTCCGAGCCGTCCGCGGACCATACCGACCATGCCGTTGATCTCTTCGATCCGCATGCGCTTCGCAGCGACGAAGAAGACCCCCATGAGCGCGGCCCCGCCGAAGATCAACGCGACCAGCGAACCGAGGGCACCTTCGCCCAGGCTCAGCAGCAGGGCGAAGCCCACGCCGCCGCCGATGACCGCTGCGGGGATCGCCGCGAGGCACAGGCGGGCGTACGTACGCACGACATGGGCGCCGTCCAGGTCGCCGCCCAGCCGGTTGCGCAGTCGACGCCAGGCGATGCCCACGCCGACGGCGTAGGCCAGCCCGTACGAGGCCGCCATGCCGACGACCGCCCACTGGGCCGGAAGGACCACGTAGCAGAGAGCGGAGGCGGCAGCGTTGACCGCGGCGACGATGACCGTGTTGTAGAACGGCGTGCGGGTGTCCTCGTACGCGTAGAAGCCGCGCAGCACGACGTACTGCACGGAGTACGGGATGAGGCCGAGTCCGAACGCCATCAGGATGAAGCCCATGGACCGGGCGGCCTCGGTGCCGCTGGACGAGTACAGCAGGGTGCACATCGGGACGCCGAGCGCGAGGAACGCGAAGGCCACCGGCACGATTGCCACGGCGGAGTTGCGCAGCCCTTGGGAGATGTCGTCACGGACCGCGCCGGGGTCGTTGTCGTGGGCGGCGCGGGAGATACGGGGCAGCAGGGCCGCCATGACCGAGACGGTGATGATCGCCTGCGGCATTCCCCAGATCAGCTGGGCATTGGAGTAGGCGAGGAAACCCGCGCCGTTCCTGCCGGAAGCCTTCCCGGCCGCTGTTGCCAGCTGCGTGACGACCAGGACACCGGCCTGGTTGGCGAAGACGAACAGGACGGTCCATTTGGCCAGCTTGACCGTCTTGCCGAGGCCGTGTCCCTTCCAGTCGAAGCGCGGGCGGAAGCGGAAGCCGGCCTCGCGCAGATACGGAATCATCGCGAGGGCCTGGACGACCAGACCGAGCAGCGTGCCGATGCCGAGCAGCCGGATGCCCTCCGGCGGAATCGTCTGCACACCCATGTGGGATTCGGCGGAGGTGCCGTAGACCCAGATGAACATGCCGAACGTGAAGATCATGACGATGTTGTTGAGGACCGGGGTCCACATCATCGCGCCGAACCTGCCGCGTGCGTTCAGGATCTGGCCCATCACCACATGTACGCCCATGAAGAAGATGGTGGGCAGGCAGTACCGGGCAAACGTGGTGGCGACGTTGTCGGCCGCAGGATCGTTCGCGATCGTGCTCGACATCAGGTGGATCAGCAGGGGGGCGGCGAAGACGGCGATCGCCACGATCACGCCGAGCGCGACCATCACAAGGGTCAGCAGACGGTTGGCGTAGGCCTCGCCGCCGTCCTCGTCGTCCTTCATGGATCGGACGAGCTGTGGAACGAAGACCGAGTTGAGTCCGCCGCCGACGGTGAGGATGTAGATCATTGTCGGCAGCGTGTAGGCGATGGTGAAACTGTCACCGAGCAGTGCCGCGCCCAACGCAGCGGTGATCACCAGGCTGCGCACGAATCCGGTGAGCCGGGACACCAGGGTGCCGGCCGCCATCACCGCGCTGGACTTCAGGAGGCTGGAGGCCCGGCCGCCGGACTTCGGCGGGGCCGGCGCCGGAGCCGGTTCGGGCTCGGGCGGAACGGGGGGCCCGGCCGGCCCCTCCTGGTCCCGGAACAGGTGCGCGAACGCGTCCGGTCCCTCGTGGCCCTCGGATGCCTGGGTGACGAGGTCGTCGACGCCGACGAACTGGGTGGTTGCCGCGTCTTCGCCGTACGGCAGGTGCCGGGACGGCCCGGCGGGCTCGGGCGGCGGGGTCTGTGCCCAGATGCGCGGATCAGGGGCGTACTGCGCCGCGGGCGGCTGCTGGTAGAGCGGCTGCGGCTGCTGGTATGTGCCAGGGGGCGGGGGCGGGTGTGCGGCGCGGTCGTACAGCACCTCGGCCACCGGGTCCTGGGCGGAGAGGTCCTGGGCGCGGTAGGGATCGCGGTTGTACGCGTCCTGGAGGTACGGGTCCGGCGCGGGGTCCACCCGCCCCGGGTCCGAAGGCGTCGGGGATCCATCGGAGGGCCCGGCTCCGCCCGCACCCTGACCGCGGTCACCGTCGTACGGCGCGTTCATCGATACCCCACCTCATTGTCCCCGGCCGACCGGCCACGACAGACATCGCTCAACGGTCCACTTTCTCACCCGTGCCCGACGGCTCCCCGCTTTCCGGACCGGTGTCCGGCGTCGGGTCACTCGGCTGCTCGGGTTCACCGCCGTCGCCTCCGGACGGGCCGTCCGCATTGGCACGCTTGCGATGGGTGTACATCCTGATGCCCGCGAGGACCAGCAGCAACAGTCCGCCGGCGATCACCAGCAGCACGGTCGGTGTGACCTCGGAAACCTTCACCGTGAAGGTCATCTCCTCGCCGTACGGCGTGCCGTCCTCGGTGTAGAGCTGCGCCCTCACCTGCACCTGGCCGTTGGCGTTTGCCGAGGCGTCGAACTTCACGGACTGGCTGTGCCCGCCCGCGATGCGGATCGGCTTCTCCGCCACCGCGTCGCCGCCGTTCAGCTTGAGCCGTGTCGCGTTGTCCGACTTCAGCCGGAGAACAAGGTGATCGACATCCTGCACCAGCTTGTTCTGCACCGTCACCGGGATGGTGGCGCTGCGGCCGGACAGGGTGACGTCCGACTTGGAGATGAGTTGCACCTCGTTGGTGAGGCCGTGCAGATACGTGCGTACCGCGTCCCGGTACTGCTGTGCCTCCAGCGGCCTGCCGCGCCACGAGGTCGACATGGACCGGTTGATCGCGTTGCCGAAGGGGGTTACGACCCGCTCGGGCTGGGTGAGGATGACCCGGAAGCTGTCGAGCGAGGCCTGGGTGGCCTTGATGTCCTGGAAGGCTTGGGTGGGCAGCTCCTGGCTGCGGAGCTTCCTCGGGTACTGGGAAGTACTGGGAACCCTCGTCGTCGCGTCGGCGTCGGGCTTCGCCTCGGCCGCGTCCACCAGGTCGAGGGGCTGCGTCCACCGTTCGTCGTCGAGGGCGTGCAGGGCGCGTGCCATCGACTGTGCCTGAGCGGCGGTCGGCACCCTCTGCGGTGCGACGACGATGCTGCGCTCGGTGTCCGTGTCCTGGTCGTTCAGCGCGAGGGTCGTGGCGAGGAACTTCTGAACGGCGAGGGTGGAATTCCCCGCATTGGACATGTCGCCCTCGAAGGCCCTGGAGAGCCGGTAGTCGGCGACGACAGCGGTGGTGCCGCCACCGATCGGCCGGGCCGCGCTCGGCGTGTACGGCAGCCCCCCGGTCTCCTGGAGGCTGTCGCTGCGGGCGATCACGTTGTGCGCACCGGCCGATGTGGCGACATCGACGATCGATGGATCGATGGCGCCTTCGACCGGCCACGCGAAGTCCGTGGACGGCTTCACATGCAGGACGGTCTCCACGGTCGGGCCGGCCACCTCGGTGGCGTTCTGCAGGTGGCTGAGGCTTCCCGAGACGTTCTTTCCGCGGTGGGCGAGGGATGCCAGGTCGGGGTCGGCGAACGGCAGCGCGACGACCTTGTCGTCCGCCACGGCTGTCTCCAGGTTGGTGAGCCACTGCTTGGCGACGGCCTGGTTCTTCCCGGCGATGGTGGTGTCGCCGACCTTGATGCGGTAGCTCTTCGTCATCGCGTCGACACCGGCCAGCAGATCCGGGTCGATCACCCAGGTCACAGGCAGCTGGCTGCCCAGCGAGACCATCTGCTCGAGGCGACCGCCGGGAGCGAGCTCCGCGGCGAGGTCGTCGTCGGCGAAGACCGGGGTCTGCTGCTCGTCGGAACCCGTCTCGGCAGTGAGGTGCGCCGATGCGATCAGCGGCCAGAGATAGGTGATCCGGGTCCTGGCATCACTCTCGTCCTCCTGCCAGGGAAGGAAGGTGCGCTCGATGCCGAGGACCTGCTCGTACGGGACACGGGGGGTCTGTCCGGACAGCGAGACACCGAACTGGTAGACACCGGCGTCGTCGAGCCCCAGCTTGCCGACGGGCACGGACAGGGTGAAGTTCTGCGTGATCCCGGACGGGAGCTTCGCGATCTTCAGTGTGTACTTGCCGCCGATCGCGGCCGGATCGCTGCCGGGCACGTACCCGGTGCGTTCGGCGGCCGCGTCGATGGACGTCCGGCCGAACAGTCGCGGCCCCACCCGCAGGTCGACCCGGGCATCGGTGACGGTTTCCTTGCTCCTGTTGGTCAACGTGCCGGAGACAGTGAGTGTGTCCCCCTTCACCGGCGCGCTGGGGGCCAGGGAGTCCAGGGTCACGTCGACGGTGCTGGAGCCGGCCGGAGCCTTGCTCGCCTCGCCGGCCTGCGCCCCGGGCGCGGCCGGACCGGCCAGCAGAGTGGCGACGAGCGGTGCTCCAAGGATCACGGAGGCTGTGCGCCGCAGCCACCGGCGGGCAGGAGAGTGACTGATCCCCTTAATGTCTGCCGCCTCGGCCACGCGCCTGTCCGTCCCTCGTCGTAGTCAGCTGCTGTCGATCGTTGTCGGTTGCTGCGTCCCCGCATGGTAACGATGTGCGCCGGGGCCACGTGCTCGGGAGTGCGCTTGGTGATCGGGAGAGTCTTGCAGGGCGAAAAGAAACGATGACGCCCGGGCCGGTCCGGGCACGTACCCTTTTCTGTTGTGCCGAACGCCAATGAAGACATCTCCAGTGCCCTGACCCAGGTGCAGCACCGCGCAGTCAGTGAACTGCTGCGGGTGTCCCCGGTCGCCGACGACCTCGCCCGCCGTTTCCAGGATGCCGGATTCAGTCTCGCCCTGGTTGGCGGCTCGGTCCGGGACGCGCTTCTCGGCAGGCTGGGGAACGACCTGGACTTCACCACCGATGCCCGCCCCGAGGACGTCCTGAAGATCGTCCGCCCGTGGGCGGACTCGGTGTGGGAGGTCGGCATCGCCTTCGGCACGGTGGGGTGCCAGAAGAACGGCTACCAGGTCGAAGTCACCACGTATCGGTCAGAGGCGTACGACAGGACCTCGCGCAAACCGGAGGTTTCCTACGGCGACTCCATCGAGGAAGACCTCGTACGCCGCGACTTCACGGTCAACGCGATGGCTGTCGCGCTGCCGCAGAAGGAATTCATCGACCCGCACGGCGGCCGTGAGGACTTGGCGGAGCGCGTGCTGCGTACCCCCGGGACGGCCGAGGAGTCGTTTTCCGACGACCCGCTGCGCATGCTGCGCGCCGCGCGCTTCGCCGCGCAGTTGGACTTCGATGTCGCCCCCGATGTGGTTACCGCGATGACTGAGATGGCAGGACGTATCGAGATCGTCTCCGCCGAGCGGGTCCGTGAGGAGTTCAACAAGCTGCTGCTCTCCGCTCACCCCCGGAAGGGTCTTGGCTTGCTGGTCTCCACGGGGCTGGCGCAGCAGGTGCTGCCGGAGCTGCCCGCGCTGCGACTGGAAAGTGACGAGCATCACCGTCACAAGGATGTCTACGAGCACTCGCTGACCGTCCTGGAGCAGGCGATCGATCTGGAGGAGGACGGACCCGATCTGACTCTGCGGCTCGCGGCGCTGCTCCATGACATCGGCAAGCCGCGGACCCGGCGCTTCGAGAAGGACGGGCGCGTCTCGTTCCATCACCACGAGGTGGTGGGCGCCAAGATGGTCAAGAAGCGAATGGCTGAGCTCAAGTACTCCAACGACATGATCAAGGACGTCTCGAAGCTGGTGGAGCTGCACCTGCGCTTCCACGGCTACGGCGACGGGGAGTGGACCGACTCCGCCGTTCGCCGGTATGTGCGTGATGCGGGTCCGCTGCTGGAGCGGCTGCACAAACTGACCCGCTCGGACTGCACGACGCGGAACAAGCGCAAGGCCAGTGCCCTCTCGCGGACGTATGACGCACTCGAGGAGCGCATTACGCAGTTGAAGAACCAGGAGGAGCTGGACGCCATCCGGCCCGACCTGGACGGCAACGAGATCATGCAGACGCTGGGTGTCGGTCCTGGGCCGGTGATCGGCAAGGCGTACGCGTTCCTGCTGGAGCTGCGGATGGAGCACGGCCCGATGGCGCACGACGCCGCGGTCGCTGAGCTCAAGAAGTGGTGGGCCGCGCAGAACTGAAGTCGGAGCCGGCGTCATGTTTCACGTGAAACATGACGCGACCGACGCGACGAGGGCACTGTTTCACGTGAAACAGTGCCCTCGTCGCGTCTACCGGCTTCGAGGTCGGCCCGTCGGTTACGGCCGTGGGGCCGCTGCCCGTACGGTCCGGGGCCTCGCTGCGGCGGATAGGCCATTCGGCGCTCCCTGGATGTCCGTCATCCTTCCCTTCGGCGCACGCACGCTATAGCGATCCAGCGACGCGACTCCACCGGAACATCGCCACTGCGACGATCGTGTAGAGCGCGGCAACTCCGATCACCACTGCGGCCGACTCGCCGTCAGGAGGCAGGAGCAGGGCGGCTACTGCGGCAGCGCCCACAAAGGCCACGTTGAACAGCACGTCGTACAGGGAGAAGACCCGGCCTCGGAACGAGTCGTCCACCGACGTCTGCACGACGGTGTCCGTTGCGATCTTCGCCCCCTGGGTGACCACTCCGAGGATGAACGCCGCGATCAGCATCGGTTCGGGGCTGAACCACAACCCCAGCGCGGGTTCGAGGACGGCGGCCGCGGCGGCACAGGCCGCCATCCAGCGGAACCGGCCGAGCCGCCCCACCGCCCAGGGCGTCACCAGGGCGGCCGCGAAGAATCCCGCACCTGAGAACCCCACGGCAAGGCCGAGCAGGGCCAGTCCGCCGGAGTTGCTGTCGGACCAGGCGTACCGGCACAGCATCAGCACCATGACGGTCAGCGACCCGTAGCAGAACCGGATAACCGTGATGGCGGCCAGTGCCCGTGCTGCGTCCTTCCGCTCCGCCAGATGGCGCAGTCCGCCGACGAGTCCCCGTGCGGTGGTGGCCAGGGCATCCCTCAGCCGGAGACGGGGGCCGCCCGGATCCGGCCCGAGGAGACCGGCCGCAAGGCGCAGGGATGCCAGCGCCGACGCCAGGTAGAGCCCCGCGCCCAGCAGCACGACCGCCGCATCGGAGTCCGCCGCGACCAGACGTACAGCGAAGGCAAGGCCGCCGCCCGCCGTGGCGGCGAGCGTTCCCGCGGTCGGTGAGAGCGAGTTGGCCATGACCAGTCGGTCCTCGTCGACGACCCGGGGCAGCGCGGCCGAGAGGCCCGCCAGTACGAAGCGGTTGACCGCGGTGACGCACAGCGCCGAGGCGTAGAAGAGCCAGTCGGGCGCGGTGCCGAGGATCAGCAGGGCGGTGCAGCAGGCGAGGGCGGTGCGCAGCAGATTGCCGTACAGAAAGACCTGGCGGCGCGGCCAGCGGTCCAGGAAGACGCCGGCGAAGGGGCCGATGAGCGAGTACGGAAGCAGCAGTACGGCCATCGCGGAGGCGATGGCTCCCGCCGATGTCTGCTTCTCCGGGGAGAAGACGACGTGTGCGGCGAGGGCGACCTGGTAGACGCCGTCGGCGGACTGGGAGAGGAGCCGTACGGCGAGCAGACGACGGAAGTTCCGAAGGCGCAGGAGTACGCGCAGATCACGTACGACGGGCATGAGGGCAAGGGTCACATACGTTGAGGGTCCCCGGGCGGATTACCCGGGGACCCTCAACGATGCGGGAGAGGCGGAGCGTTGCCGCTCATCTCTCTCCTACGGTGACACGCCGTTTCCGGTCGGGTCAGCGCTCGACGTCGCCGTTGATGAACTTCTCGACGTTCTCACGGGCCTCGTCGTCGAAGTACTGGACCGGCGGGGACTTCATGAAGTACGAGGACGCGGAGAGGATCGGGCCACCGATGCCGCGGTCCTTGGCGATCTTCGCGGCACGCACGGCGTCGATGATGACACCGGCGGAGTTCGGGGAGTCCCAGACCTCGAGCTTGTACTCCAGGTTCAGCGGAACGTCACCGAAGGCGCGACCCTCGAGGCGCACGTACGCCCACTTGCGGTCGTCCAGCCAGGCCACGTAGTCCGACGGGCCGATGTGCACGTTGTCCGCACCCAGCTCACGGTCACGGATCTGGGAGGTGACGGCCTGCGTCTTGGAGATCTTCTTGGACTCAAGGCGCTCACGCTCGAGCATGTTCTTGAAGTCCATGTTGCCGCCGACGTTCAGCTGCATCGTGCGGTCCAGGACGACGCCCCGGTCCTCGAAGAGCTTCGCCATCACGCGGTGCGTGATGGTGGCGCCGACCTGCGACTTGATGTCGTCGCCGACGATCGGGACACCGGCCTCGGTGAACTTGTCAGCCCACTCCTTGGTGCCGGCGATGAAGACCGGGAGGGCGTTGACGAACGCGACCTTGGCGTCGATGGCGCACTGCGCGTAGAACTTCGCAGCGACCTCGGAACCGACGGGCAGGTAGCAGACGAGAACGTCGACCTGCTTGTCCTTGAGGACCTGGACGATGTCGACCGGCGCCTCGGTGGACTCCTCGATGGTCTCGCGGTAGTACTTGCCCAGACCGTCGTGGGTGTGGCCGCGCTGGACCGTCACGCCGGTGTTCGGCACGTCGGCGATCTTGATCGTGTTGTTCTCGCTCGCGCCGATGGCGTCCGCGAGGTCGAGGCCGACCTTCTTCGCGTCGACATCGAAGGCGGCGACGAACTCGACGTCACGCACGTGGTACTCGCCGAACTGGACGTGCATCAGACCAGGCACCTTGCCGGCCGGATCGGCGTCCTTGTAGTACTCGACGCCCTGCACCAGCGAGGCGGCGCAGTTGCCCACGCCGACGATGGCTACGCGAACCGAACCCATTCCGGTTGCTCCCTGTGTTGAGTGTTCTCGGTGATTCCGATGAAGGCCCTGCGGAACTGCCGGGACTTCATTTGCCGGGGTCGTCGGACGGATCCGGCGGGGTGTGACCCCGATGCCGGGGCAGGCCGTCCGACTCTCCTGCTGTGTTCTGCGGAGCCGAGCCCTCGGGCGAGGATCGTCGCTGATCCCGTCCCGACCGCTCGCTCTCGATGAGCTCGTTCAGCCAGCGCACTTCGCGCTCCACGGACTCCATGCCATGTCGCTGCAGCTCAAGTGTGTAGTCGTCGAGTCGCTCGCGGGTTCGTGCCAGAGAGGCGCGCATCTTCTCCAGGCGCTCCTCCAGCCGGCTGCGGCGGCCTTCCAGCACACGCATCCGCACCTCGTGCTCCGTCTGCCCGAAGAAGGCGAAGCGGGCTGCGAAGTGCTCGTCCTCCCAGGAGTCGGGGCCGGTGTGCGAGAGCAGCTCCTCGAAGTGCTCCTTACCTTCTGCCGTCAGCCGGTAGACGATCTTGGCGCGGCGCCCAGCCAGTGAAGAGGCAGGGGCGACCGCACGGCCGGTGGCGGGCGGGAGGTCGACGGGAGCATTTCCTGTTTCCTCGATCAACCAGCCGTTGGCGACCAGCGTCTTTAGGCAGGGGTAGAGGGTGCCGTAGCTGAAGGCGCGGAAGATCCCCAACGAGGTGTTGAGGCGCTTGCGCAGTTCGTACCCGTGCATCGGCGACTCGCGGAGCAGGCCGAGTACGGCGAATTCGAGGATGCCGGAGCGTCTGCTCAACTTCGCCTCCTCCTTACTCCGAGTGCTCTCGCGGAGCCCTATGCCGAGCTGATGTATCGACTCGATACATCCTGACGATAGATCGCTCGTCGCGTTGCGACAAGGGGGACCGTCGTGAACGGCGTCACATCATCAATTCGTAGGAAGCGACTTGCGTTATTTGGGGTGAACTTCGGCCCTAGGGGGGTTTTGACCGTGCGTAGTCTGTGCGGCATGCAGACCACCGGGAACCGTGTGGCGTCCGCGCGCGTCAGTCATCGCGGACCGATCGGATCGGCTGCGGATGAGCCTGTCGCAGGGCTGGTCCGTAATTCGGGGGGACCGGATCTCAACTGCCGCTTCCAGGCGTTCTCGCCTGCCCGAGGAGTAGTCGTTCGATGAGCGAGCACCGTCGCAAAACGCAGCAACCGCAAGGTGGCGGGCGTGCCGCGGCCAGACGAGCCGCCCAGTCGTCCTCAGGACGCCGTGCAGCGCCGTCACGCGGAGTAACTTCCGAGTCACCTTCCGATTCTTATGGCGGGGAGAGTCCGTACGGCGGACGTGCCGAGGCCAGGAGGGCCGCCCAGCGCGGCGGGCGTCGTGCCGCCGAGGGGGGTGGCGCGGGTTATGGCGGAGGGGGTCGCCGCCGTGGTGGCGGCGACGGGCGCGAAGGCCCCGGCAGGGGCCGGGGACGCGGCAATCAGCCTCCTGCCAAGAAGCGCTTCATCGACTACCCGCGCGCCGGCAAGTACGGCGCGAGGCGCTGGATGCCGTCGTGGAAGCTGGTCTCCGGTCTGTGCATCGGTTTCCTGGGCCTGCTCATGGGGGCCGCCGGGCTGGCGTACGCGATGGTCGGCACGCCCCAGGTGAAGGATGCTGCCAAGGCGGAGAACAACGTCTATTACTGGGCGAACGGCAAGCAGATGGTCGCGACGGGTGGTGAGACCAACCGTCAGATCATCGATTACTCGCAGATCCCCGCAGCCATGCGGAACGCTGTCATCTCGGCGGAGAACAAGTCGTTTGAAACGGACAGTGGTATCGACCCCATGGGCATCGCCCGGGCCCTCTACAACATGGCCAAGGGCGGTGAGACCCAGGGTGGCTCGACGATCACCCAGCAGTATGTGAAGAACTCGCGGCTTTCTCAGGATCAGACACTGAGCCGCAAGTTCGAGGAGTTGTTCATCACGCTCAAGGTCGGCAAGACGATGGACAAGAAGGACATCATGGCCGACTACCTCAACATCTCGTACTACGGACGAGGTGCATCGGGGATCCAGGCCGCGGCCCGTACGTACTACGGCCAGGACGCCAGGGATCTGGACGCGAGCCAGTGTGCCTTCCTGGCCACGTTGCTCAAGGGTGCAACCTACTACGATCCGGCGGGTGCGCCCGAGTACGACCCCGTACAGGCCACCGCGGCGAAGAACCTGGATCGCGCGAAGAAGCGCTGGGCCTGGATCCTCGAGGAAGAGGTGAAGGACAGCCGGATGACGGCTGGGGATCGCCAGAAGTTCCTGAAGCAGGGTTTCCCCATGCCGGACCCGCCGAAGAAGAGTGCGGAGTTGGGCGGCCAGATCGGTTATCTGGTGGACCTGGCCAAGTCGAACTTCCTCAACAACAACACCAATGGCATCACCGCTGACAAGCTTGCCCAGGGCGGGTACGAGATCCACACCACCTTCGTGAAGAGCAAGGTGGACAAGCTCAACGCCGCTGTCAAGAAGGTCTACGACAACAAGATCAAGCCGAAGCAGCGCCCCACGACGGACACGCACGTCCAGTTCGGTGGCGCGTCGGTGGATCCGAATACTGGTGCCATCGCCGCGATCTACGGCGGCCAGAATGCGACGACGCATTACACCAACAACGCCGACACCACCGGTGCGCAGGTCGGTTCGACCTTCAAGCCGTTCGTGCTGACGGCCGCGATGGAGTACGGCAAGCGTGACCCGGCCGGCGAGCAGGTTCAGGACGAGGCGCAGCGTACGAAGGTCTCGCCGAAGAGCATCTACAACGCCGACGACCTGCTGAAGATCAAGAAGTACAACGGTGAGGTCTGGACCGATGAGAACGGCAAGGAGTGGCTGCAGTCCAACGACGGCCATGAGTCGAGGGGCAACATCACCCTTCGCGAGGCCATGCAGTGGTCCGCCAACTCCCCGTACGTCCAGCTCGGTATGGACGTCGGCACCGACAAGGTGAAGGAGGTCGCCGTCGCCGCAGGTCTGCGTGACGACAGCTCCATGGCGGACTCGACCGTTCCGTCCTTCTCTATCGGTACGTCCCAGCCGAGTGCCATCCGGATGGCGGGGGCGTACGGCACCTTCGCCACCAGCGGTCTGCAGCACGATCCGTACTCGGTCGAAGACGTCAAGTACCGCGGCGAGGTCATCTATCAGCACAAGAAGGTCAACAAGCGTGCCTTCGACAACGCCATCGCCGACAACGTCACCGACGTTCTGAAGAACGTCGTGGAGAAGGGAACCGGCACGCCTGCCCAGCTCCCCGGCCGCGACGTCGCGGGCAAGACCGGTACGACGGACGACAACAAGTCCGCCTGGTTCGTGGGCTACACCCCGCAGCTGTCGACGGCCATCAGCATGTACCGGCTGGACGACAACGAGAAGCACAAGAACCGTAAGTTCGAGAAGATGTACGGCACGGGTGGCGAGAAGACGATCCACGGTGCCTCGTTCCCGGCCCAGATCTGGCACGACTACATGATCGAGGCGCTGAAGGGAACTACGCCGGAGAGCTTCACGAAGCCGGAGCCCTGGGGCGAAACGGTCTATGGCGGTGGCGCGAAGAGCCCCAGCCCGACGCCGAGCATCGTGCCTTCGGAGACCCCCTCCAGCACGCCGTCCTCGACGCCTTCGACGACTCCCTCCGTACCGACGCCCGACCCGAGCGACAGCTGCGGGGCATGGGACTGGAACTGCCAGAACAACAACGGCGGCACCAGCAGCGGAACCGACACCGGCGGAGGCACCACCACCGGCACGACTGACGGCGGTACGGGCAGTACGGACACCGGAACCACTACCGGTACGTCAGCGGCCGACGGTGGTACCACGGACACCGGCGGGAACGGCAACGGCAACGGGAACGGGAACGGCAACATCTTCGGAGGTCCGGCCGGGTAGCGCCCGGCAGGCAAGCGCTCCACTCGGCCGGCAGGCCGGCGAAGGGGAGCCGCAGGAGGATGTCCCCAGGGCCGCCGCACCACTCGGTGCGGCGGCCCTCACCGTTTCCACAGTCCCGTACGGCAGGATGTGCGGCATGCCAAGCGCAGAGGACACGAGCGTGCACCAGGAGCGGCCCGTCGTACGGCCCACGCAACAGGACGAGATCGCGGTGGCCGGCAGTGAGCTGATCGGTGGCCGGTCGGGACGCTGGGCGAGGATCGGCACCGGCCCGCTCACACCCGTGCGTGTCGTCGCGCTGGTGGCGATCGGGATGTTTGCGCTCGGCATGGTGCAGAAGGCGCCCTGCTACAACTGGGCGTGGTTCAGAGGCGCCAGTTCGCAGTACACGCACGCGTGCTACTCCGACATTCCGCATCTCTTCGTCGGGCGTGGCTTCGCCGACGGCCTCGTGCCGTACTTCGACCGGCTGAGCGGCGACATGCAGTACCTCGAGTACCCCGTACTGACGGGTGTGTTCATGCAGGTCGCGGCCTGGCTGACGCCCGGCGGCTCCATGCAGTACCGCGAGCAGATGTACTGGATGGTCAACGCGGGCATGCTCATGATCTGCACCGCGGTCATGGCCGTGTGTGTCGCCCGTACACACCGGCGCCGTCCGTGGGACGGGCTGCTGGTCGCCCTGGCGCCCGCCTTCGCGCTCACCGCGACGATCAACTGGGACCTGCTGGCCGTCGCCCTGACGGCCGCGGCCATGCTCATGTGGTCCCGGCAGCGGGCGCTTGCGTTCGGCATCCTCATCGGCCTCGCCACGGCCGCCAAGCTCTATCCCGTGTTCCTGTTGGGGCCGATCTTCGTGCTCTGCTGGCGCGCGGGCAAATGGCGGGAGTTCTTCGTGGCGACGCTCGGCGCGGCCGCGTCCTGGTTGGTGGTGAACCTGCCGGTGATGGTGTTCGCGCCCGAGGGGTGGAAGAAGTTCTACACGTTCAGCCACGACCGGCCGCTCGACTTCGGTTCGTTCTGGCTGATCATCGCGCAGCGTGCCGGCATCTCCATCTCGGTCGACACCGTGAACAACATTTCGCTGCTGCTGACGATCCTGCTGTGCGCGGGCATCGGCGTGCTGACCCTGATGGCCCCGCGCCGGCCCCGCTTCGCTCAGCTCGCGTTTCTCGTCGTCGCGGCGTTCATCCTCACGAACAAGGTCTATTCGCCACAGTACGTGCTGTGGCTGATCCCTCTTGCGGCGCTGGCCAGGCCGCGCTGGCGGGACTTCCTCATCTGGCAGGCGTGCGAGGTCATGTACTTCCTGGGGATCTGGATGTACCTCGCGTACACGACGAGCGGCGACAAGCACCAGGGGCTGCCGACGGAGGGCTACCAGCTGGCGATCGCCGTGCATCTGCTGGGCACGCTGTACCTCTGCGCCGTCGTCGTACGGGACATCTTGATGCCGGAGCGGGACGTCGTACGCAGCGACGGGTCGGACGATCCGTCTGGTGGGGTGCTCGACGGCGCCGAGGACGCCTTCGTACTGGGACACGCAGCGACGCACCGGCCGCGGCACGCGGCGCACGCGGTCGAGGGGCCGTGGGTGGAGTGGGGCGCGACGCACGAATCCGCCACCGACTGAGCCGGGCCTCGCCGGAAGGCTGCGAGCCTCCGGCGAGGCCCTGGCCTCAACGGTCGTTCTCCGGGTCGGCCCGGCGCCTCAGCGGTCGACGAGGCGGTCGAACTGGGTGGTCGTGTGGCGCAGATGGGCGACCAGCTCGTCCCCGACCTTCGGCTCCGGTGCGTCCGCAGGTACGAACAGGATCGACACCTGCATGTGCGGCGGCTCGGCGAACCAGCGCTGCTTGCCCGCCCAGACGAACGGCGACAGATTGCGGTTGACCGTGGCCAGGCCTGCGCGGGCGACGCCCTTGGCCCGCGGCATCACGCCGTGCAGGGCCTTCGGGGCCTCCAGGCCCACACCGTGGGACGTACCGCCGGCCACGACCACCAGCCAGCCGTCGGAGGCGGCCCTCTGCTGGCGGTAGCCGAACCGGTCGCCCTTGACGACACGTGTGACGTCGAGGACGGAGCCCCGGTACTCCGTCGCGTCGTGGTCGCCGAGCCACAGCCGCGTGCCGATGCGGGCGCGGAAGCGGGTCTGCGGGAACTGCTGCTGCAGCCGGGCCAGTTCCTCGGCACGCAGATGACTGACGAACATGGTGTGCAGCGGCAGCCGGGCCGCCCGCAGGCGGTCCATCCAGCCGATGACCTCCTCGACCGCGTCCGAGCCGTCCGTCCGGTCCAGCGGCAGGTGCAGGGCAAAACCTTCGAGGCGTACGTCCTCGATGGCGGCGTGCAGCTGCCCCAGCTCCTCCTCCTTGACGCCGTGACGCTTCATCGAGCTCATGCACTCGATGACGACCCGGGCCCCGACCAGCGCGTGCACACCGTCCACGGAGGACACGGACCGGATGACGCGGTCGGGCAGTGGCACCGGCTCCTCGCCCCGCCGGAACGGGGTGAGCACCAGCAGATCGCCGCTGAACCAGTCCTTTATGCGGGCCGCCTCATAGGTGGTGCCGACGGCCAGGGTGTCGGAGCCGAAGCGGATCGCCTCGTCGGCGAGCCGCTCGTGGCCGAAGCCGTATCCGTTGCCCTTGCAGACCGGGACGAGCCCGGGGAACTGGTCGAGCACGGATTTCTGGTGCGCCCGCCAGCGCGCGGTGTCGACGTAGAGGGAGAGCGCCATGGCCGGTCCGGAACCTTTCTGGTGGCTGCGGTGTATCAGAGGTATGCGGAGCTTGATGAAGTGCCTGAGATTGTTGGCCTGCCTTCCGGCATGCCTGCTGAAGCACCTATTGAAACGAATGAAGCCGTTTTCGTTTTCGTCAGCGGCGCGACATGTACATATCGAGAGCCTTGTGGAGCAGCTTGTTGAGCGGGAAGTCCCACTCGCCGACGTACTCGACGGCTTCGCCGCCGGTGCCGACCTTGAACTGGATCAGACCGAAGAGATGGTCCGTCTCGTCGAGCGAGTCGCTGATGCCACGAAGGTCGTAGACGGTCGCGCCCATCGCATACGAGTCGCGCAGCATGCGCCACTGCATCGCGTTCGAGGGCCGGACCTCGCGCCCGATGTTGTCGGATGCGCCGTACGAGTACCAGACGTGGCCACCGACGACGAGCATCGTCGCCGCCGACAGGTTCACGCCGTTGTGCCGCGCGAAATAGAGCCGCATGCGGTTGGGGTCCTCGGAGTTGAGTACCGTCCACATGCGCTGGAAATAAGAGAGCGGGCGCGGCCGGAAGTGGTCGCGGACCGCGGTGATCTCGTACAGTCGCTGCCATTCGGCGAGGTCCTCGTAACTGCCCTGGACGACCTCGACACCGGCCTTCTCGGCCTTTTTGATGTTGCGGCGCCACAGCTGGTTGAAGCCCTTGAGGACGTCTTCCAGCGACCGGTTGGCCAGCGGGACCTGGAAGACGTAGCGCGGTTGTACGTCACCGAATCCGGCGCCGCCGTCCTCGCCCTGCTGCCAGCCCATCTTCCTCAGCCGGTCGGCGACTTCGAAGGCACGAGGCTCGATGTGGGTGGCCTCCACGTCGCGCAGGCGCTTCACATCAGGGTCCTGGATACCGGACTTGATGGCGGCCGAGTCCCAGCGACGGATGACCACCGGCGGGCCCATCTTCACGGAGAAGGCCCCCTGCTGCTTGAGATGCGCCAGCATCGGCTGCAGCCAGTCGTCCAGGTTCGGGGCGTACCAGTTGATGACCGGGCCTTCGGGGAGGTACGCGAGATACCTCTTGATCTTGGGCAGCTGGCGGTACAGGACCAGGCCGGCGCCGACCAACTTGCCGCTCTTGTCGAACCATCCCAGATTCTCCGAGCGCCATTCGGTCTTCACATCAGCCCACGCCGGGACCTGGCAGTGACTGGCCGAAGGCAGACTCTGGATGTACGCCAGATGCTGCTCTCGGCTGATGGTCCTCAGGGTCAGGCTCATGTCGGGGCGCTCCTCGGCAGGTGTGTCCCCATCGGTCAGGGGCTCCGGCTCTCGCGCCGAAGCCTACTGCGACCGGGGAGCGCCCCGTCTGGCCCTATGGGACCTTGCCGACCCGGTGGAACCCGGCAGGCCGGTCCACCGGGACCTGGACGGCCCCGTGGTGCGGACCGGCGCCGGGTCCCGGTGCGTTCGGCCGGGTCCGGGCCGGGATCAGCCGACCACGCCGCCGAAGAGGCCTCCATGGGCCATGCCCAGGAAGAATCCGATGGCGGACGCGCCCATGCCGAGGATCAGCGGGAACCTCTCGCGTGTGGTCACCGAGATGTACTGCCCGTACGCACCCGTCAGGATCCCGACGAGTCCGGCCCACGAGCTGATCAGATGCAGACTGTGGAACATCGCCGTCACGAAGGCGAGAAGGCCGAGAACGACGGTCACCGCCACCAGGGCGTCCTGGAGCGGATGTGGCCTGCCGTCCGTGGCCAGCAGGGAAACGGCAGGGCGGGTTCGCATTGTCTGTGCCATGGAGTACCTCCTGGCCGAAAGGCGGCGCATCGTGTCGCCGCTCACACCCGATGTGTACAGACTGCGTCTCCTGAGCACCGGATTTCAACCGGAAGCCGGTGTGCGGGTACTCTGTACGGTCTGCACCGGTGTCTGCCCAGGCCAGCACATCAGCCCCTCTCGATGGAGGGCGTTGTCAGTGCCGGCTGTTTTACTCGGAGACACTGTTGCTTTACGCATCACGACCCTCCTGCCACGGAACGACCGTGGCCGCTGAGTCCAAAGGAGGTGGGTTCCACATGCGTCACTACGAGGTGATGGTCATCCTCGACCCCGATCTCGAGGAGCGCGCTGTCTCCCCGCTGATCGAGAACTTCCTCTCCGTCGTCCGTGAGGGCAACGGAAAGGTTGAGAAGGTCGACACCTGGGGCCGTCGTCGTCTCGCTTACGAGATCAAGAAGAAGCCCGAGGGCATCTACTCGGTCATCGATCTGCAGGCCGAGCCTGCGATCGTCAAGGAGCTCGACCGCCAGATGAACCTGAACGAGTCGGTCCTCCGGACCAAGGTCCTCCGTCCCGAGATCCACTGAGCATCTAGCTCAGCGGTCATCGGGTTCGAGTAGCAGCAAGCAGCCAGAAGCAATCCCCGCCGAGAGGTTCACCCATGGCAGGCGAGACCGTCATCACGGTCGTCGGCAATCTCGTCGACGACCCCGAGCTGCGCTTCACCCCGTCCGGTGCGGCGGTCGCGAAGTTCCGTGTCGCGTCCACTCCCCGCATCTTCGACCGGCAGACCAATGAGTGGAAGGACGGCGAAGGCCTGTTCCTCACCTGCTCGGTCTGGCGGCAGGCGGCGGAGAACGTCGCCGAGTCGCTTCAGCGAGGCATGCGCGTTGTCGTGCAGGGCCGGCTGAAGCAGCGGTCGTACGAAGACCGCGAAGGCGTGAAGCGCACGGTCTACGAGCTGGACGTCGAGGAAGTCGGCCCCAGCCTCAAGAGCGCCACGGCCAAGGTCACCAAGACCACCGGTCGCGGTGGCCAGGGCGGCCAGGGTGGTTACGGCGGTGGCCAGCAGGGCGGCGGCAACTGGGGCGGCGGTCCCAGTGGCGGTGGCCAGCAGGGTGGCGGCGGTGCTCCCGCCGACGACCCGTGGGCCACCAGCGCGCCGGCAGGCGGCCAGCAGGGCGGGGGTCAGCAGGGCGGCGGAGGCGGTTGGGGCGGAAGCTCCGGCGGTTCCGGCGGTTCTGGCGGCGGCTACTCGGACGAGCCTCCCTTCTAGGGAAGCTCGTACCCCCACTTCTTGATCACACAGGAGAAACACCATGGCGAAGCCGCCTGTGCGCAAGCCTAAGAAGAAGGTCTGCGCGTTCTGCAAGGACAAGACCCAGTACGTGGACTACAAGGACACGAACATGCTGCGGAAGTTCATTTCCGACCGCGGCAAGATCCGTGCCCGCCGCGTCACCGGCAACTGCACGCAGCACCAGCGTGACGTCGCCACGGCAGTCAAGAACAGCCGTGAGATGGCGCTGCTGCCCTACACGTCCACCGCGCGATAAGGGAAGGGTGACCGAATAATGAAGATCATCCTCACCCACGAGGTCTCCGGCCTCGGCACTGCCGGCGACGTCGTCGACGTCAAGGACGGGTACGCCCGTAACTACCTGGTTCCGCGTGGCTTTGCCATCCGCTGGACCAAGGGTGGCGAGAAGGACGTGGCGCAGATCCGCCGCGCCCGCAAGATCCACGAGATCGCGACGATCGAGCAGGCCAACGAGGTCAAGGCCAAGCTCGAGGCCGTGAAGGTTCGTCTGGCTGTTCGCTCCGGCGACGCCGGCCGTCTCTTCGGCTCCGTCACCCCGGCCGACATCGCCTCGGCGATCAAGGCTGCCGGTGGCCCGGACGTCGACAAGCGTCGCGTCGAGCTCGGCTCGCCGATCAAGACGCTCGGCGGACACCAGGTGTCCGTGCGTCTGCACCCCGAGGTTGCAGCGAAGCTCGGCATCGAGGTCGTTGCTGCCTAAGGGCAGAGCTCACCAGAGGTGAGGGGCCGCACTCCATGGGAGTGCGGCCCCTCGTCGTTTCACGTGAAACAGGCTCCGTGGCCGGTGGTCAGCGGGTGGCCCCGGTGACGATCCACTTGCCCGAACGGGTTCGCAGCCAGAGCGTCACCATGCGGACCGTCATCATCAGGGTCATCGCCCACCACAGAGCCGTCAGCCCCCCGCCGATCGTGGGCACGAGCAGGGCGACCGGAGCGAAGGCGGTCAGGGTGATCAGCATGGCCCAGGCGAGGTAACGGCCGTCCCCGGCGCCCATGAGCACACCGTCCAGGACGAAGACCACGCCGGCGATCGGCTGGGACAGTGCGACCACCAGCAAGGCCGGGATGAGTGTGTCCTGCACCGCTCCGTCGCCGGTGAAGAGCGGGACGAACAGGGGTCTGGCGAGCACGATCAGTGCCCCGAGCACCACACCCGAGGCAATGCCCCACTGGACCATGCGACGGCATGCCTCACGTGCGCCCTGGGTGTCGTTGGCTCCCAGATAGCGGCCGATGATGGCCTGCCCGGCGATGGCTATGGCATCGAGGGCGAAAGCCATCAGGCTCCACAGGGAGAGGATGATCTGGTGGGCGGCGATATCGGTGTCGCCGAGGCGTGCGGCGACGGCGGTCGCGATCATCAGTACGGCACGGAGCGACAGCGTACGGACCAGGAGGGGGACGCCGGCCTGTGCGCTGGCCCTGATTCCTGTCGCGTCGGGGCGCAACGAGGCCCCGTGCCGACGCGCTCCCCGTATCACCACGATCAGATAGGCGGCAGCCATCCCGAGCTGAGCGATCACCGTGCCCCAGGCCGATCCGGCGATGCCGAGCCCGGCGCCGTAGACAAGACCCGCATTGAGGGCGCCGTTGGCCGCGAAGCCGCCGATGGCGACATAGAGCGGGGTTCTGGTGTCCTGCAGGCCGCGGAGTACGCCGGTCGCGGCCATCACGATGAGCATGGCAGGGATGCCGAGACTGGATATCCGCAGATAGGTGGTGGCGTACGGGGCGGCGGTATCGGAAGCGCCGAAGATCTCGACGAGCCAGGAAGCCGAGGGGAGCGTCACGGCTATGACGGCGACACCGAGGAGCAGGGCCAGCCAGATGCCGTCCATGCCCTGCCGTATCGCGGAGGCAAGATCGCCCGCCCCTACCCGCCGGGCGACCGCAGCCGTGGTGGCGTACGCGAGGAAGACGAAGATGCTGACGGCGGTGGTGAGGAGTGCCGCGGCGACTCCCAGACCGGCCAGTTGCGGTGTGCCCAGATGGCCGACGATGGCGCTGTCGACCATGACGAAGAGGGGCTCGGCCACGAGTGCGCCGAAGGCGGGGACGGCGAGCGCGATGATCTCGCGATCATGCCGTCGACGGCTGGAGTGCGAGGTCGCCGGAGCCAGGGTCATGGGCGCAATCTAACCTTCCACAGGTAACGGATGCAAGGCATAAGTGATCCTTACATTTGCTGGCGCGTTGTGTTCTTCTGCACGTGGTTTGCCGTGATCTTGTGCCGAGTCTGAAAGTTTTTCTCCCCCACAGCCCGTGGATGGAGAAAGGCCAGGTCAGGACTGTGATCATGGCGGCGTTATGAGTTTGTCCACAGTGCTGTCCCCCGCTCCGTGCACAGGTTCTGCGGAGTTCTCCACAGCATCTGGTCCGTCGTCCACATGCCCTGTGGATAACCAGATTGGCTGACGGTGCCGGGCCGCCTACCGTGGACCGGCGCCCACACCCCGTTTCAGCCCTGGAATCCCACAGAACTCGACGTGATGGAACCGGAGTCGAGCGTCTTGATTGTCGGTGCTGTGCCGTAAGAAGGAGTGGCACGGCGAGGGTCCGCGGAGCGGACGGGAGGAGGTGGCCGGTGAGTATTCCCGAGCCTTTGGACGACCCCTGGACCGACACCGGTCCCAGTGACCGTCTGCCTGTTTCCCGCCAGCGTCGCGGTGACAGCCGGGACCGTGGTGAGCAGCACGACCGCGGTCGGGAGAGCAGCGGCTGGGACGGTGGATCGCCCGGCTTCGAGCGCGTACCTCCGCAGGACCTCGACGCCGAGCAGTCGGTTCTCGGCGGCATGCTGCTGTCCAAGGACGCCATCGCCGACGTCGTGGAGATCATCAAGGGGCACGACTTCTACCGCCCCGCCCACGAGACCGTCTTCCAGGCGATCCTCGATCTCTATGCCAAGGGCGAGCCGGCCGACCCGATCACGGTCGCGGCCGAGCTGGTCAAGCGCGGCGAGATCACCAAGGTGGGCGGTGCTCCCTACCTGCACACTCTCGTCCAGTCCGTGCCGACCGCGGCCAACGCCTCGTACTACGCGGAGATCGTCCACGAGCGGGCGGTCCTGCGGCGACTCGTCGAGGCCGGCACGAAGATCACGCAGATGGGATACGCGGCCGACGGCGACGTCGATGAGATCGTCAACTCCGCGCAGGCCGAGATCTACGCCGTCACCGAGCAGCGCACCAGCGAGGACTATCTGCCGCTCGGCGACATCATGGAAGGCGCACTCGACGAGATCGAGGCGATCGGATCACGCTCCGGTGAGATGACCGGTGTACCGACCGGCTTCACCGACTTCGACGCGCTGACGAACGGCCTGCACCCGGGCCAGATGATCGTCATCGCGGCACGTCCGGCCATGGGTAAGTCCACGCTGGCCCTGGACTTCGCCCGGGCCGCTTCGATCAAGCACAACCTGCCCAGCGTGATCTTCTCCCTCGAAATGGGGCGCAACGAGATCGCGATGCGTCTGCTGTCCGCCGAGGCGCGGGTGGCGCTGCACCACATGCGCTCGGGCACGATGACCGACGAGGACTGGACGCGGCTGGCCCGCCGGATGCCGGACGTCTCGGCCGCCCCGCTCTACATCGACGATTCGCCGAACCTGTCGATGATGGAGATCCGGGCGAAGTGTCGTCGTCTGAAGCAGCGGAACGACATCAAGCTGGTGATCATCGACTATCTGCAGCTGATGCAGTCCGGTGGTTCGAAGCGGGCCGAGAGCCGTCAGCAGGAAGTCTCGGACATGTCCCGAAACCTCAAGCTGCTGGCGAAGGAGCTGGAACTGCCGGTCATCGCGCTGTCCCAGCTGAACCGTGGTCCTGAGCAGCGCACGGACAAGAAGCCGATGGTGTCCGACCTGCGTGAATCCGGCTCCATCGAGCAGGACGCCGACATGGTGATCCTGCTGCACCGCGAGGACGCGTACGAGAAGGAGTCCCCGCGAGCGGGCGAGGCGGACCTGATGGTGGCCAAGCACCGTAACGGTCCGACGGCGACGATCACCGTGGCGTTCCAGGGCCACTACTCACGCTTCGTGGACATGGCACAGACCTGAGGCGTGCCCGGCGGAGCATCGCCGGGTCCGTGACCTGGGTGGGTTCCCCGGCAGACCGTGTGTGACGCACCGGGGGCTTGGATTGCCCGAGGGCGGCGCGGCCATGCTTGCCGCGTTCGCCGACGTGGTCACTCCGTGGGGATGATCCGCGTGACGATCGTCTCCACCAGCCGGTCCAGGTCGCGGTCGGCTCCGCCGCCGGTGAGCATGCCGGGCAGGGTGAAGTGGTCCAGCAGCAGGCCCGTCATGGCGAGGTAGAGCACGAGGAACGCGTCGGCATCGCCCGGTAGGCCGGCCTCCCGGTGGAAGCGGGCGTTCGCGTCGAGGTCGGCGCGAACAGTTCGGTCGAGGTGATCGCGGAGGGCCGGCCGGCGGGTGGCCTCCAGGCGCAGTTCCAGCATGGCGAGATAGCCGGTGCGGTCATCTGCCATGCGCTGCACCAGCCACTGCATCAGCTCGGTGACCAGCTCGCGTGAGGGCGTCGGGCGCATGGCCTCCTCGACCCTGACCGGGTCCGGTGTCATCCGGTCGGTGATCCGGGCACCCGTCTGCATGAACAGATCGTCCCGACTGGCGAAGTAGTTGGACGATGTGCCCACGGGGACGCCCGCCCGTGCGTCGACGGCGCGGAAGGTGAGTCCTCGTGCGCCCTCGTGCGCCAGCACCTCGATGGCCGCGTCTACGAGCGCAGTCCTGCGCTCGGGGTTCCTGACCATGCGTATCTCCGCATTCTCTGGCTCATCGCTGGAAAGGGATTGCTCAACCACTACATATGAAGCACTATGAGTGTAGTGGTTTAGTACTCCGCCAACCCACACCGAACGGGGACCTCGTGCGAAAGCTGACCTACTTCATTGCCTGCTCCATCGATGGCTTCATCGGGGACCCGGGCGGCGACGCGTCGTCCATGTACCCGTTCGTGAACGAGGAGTTCATCGAGTTCCTCACATCCCAGTATCCGGAGACGGTTGCGACCGAGGGCCGCCGTCAGCTCGGCTTTCACCATGCCGAGAATCAGAAGTTCGACACCGTGATCCAGGGACGGGCCAGCTACCAGCTGGCGCTGGACATGAACATCACCAGTCCGTACGCCCAGCTGCGCGAGCTCGTGGCCTCGCGGACCCTGAAGGAATCGCCCGACCCGAACGTCGAGCTCATCTCGGACGATGTGGTCGGCAGGGTGCGGGAACTCAAGGCGGAGGACAGCGAGCTGGGAATCTGGCTCTGCGGCGGCTCTCAGCTCGCGGGGGAGTTGCTCGACGAGATCGACGAACTCGTGATCAAGACGTATCCGCTGGTCTACGGATCGGGCATGCCGATGTTCGGATCGGATTTCGCGGCCACCGAGTTCGCGCTCGAGTCGGTGCGTGTCTTCGACAACGGGGTGCTGGTCAGGACGTACAGCCGGAAGCGTTGACCTCTTGGTCCGCGTACCGCGAAATGGGGTCGCCACGAAGCGGCTGCGCCGGTACTTGTTGACCATGACCTACCACTCAGAAGAACTGCTTCCCGGCACGCAGCGCGCGCTGCTGCACCGCATCGCCACCGCGCAGGCCGAAGGCCGCGCACCCTCACTCGTCGCCGCGGTGCAGCGTCAGGGCCGGGTCGTCTGGAGCGGATCCCGCAGCTGCGTCGACGACCATGCCCCTGACGCCGATACGCAGTTCAGGATCGGCTCCCTCACCAAGACCTTCACCGCCGTGCTGGTTCTGCGGCTGCGCGACGAGGGTCTGCTGGATCTCGACGATCCATTGGAGAAGCATCTGCCCGGAACGGGCGTCGGCGGTGTCACCGTCCTTCAGCTGCTCGGTCACAGCGCGGGACTGGGCGCCGAGTCGCCCGCACCCTGGTGGGAGCGGACGCCGGGCACGCTGCGTCCCGAACTCGCCGATGTCCTCGGCGAGCAGACCCGGATGCATCCTCCGGGCCGGCGCCATCACTACTCCAACCCCGGCTACACACTGCTCGGTGCGCTGATCGAGGCGGTGCGCGGGGCATCCTGGGCGGAGGTGCTGGAGCGCGAGATTCTGGAGCCGCTGGGCATGAGCCGTACTTCCACCCAGCCGCAGGCGCCGCACGCGGGTGGCTGGGCGGTGCACCCCTGGGCCGATGCCTTGCTGCCCGAACCTGCCGAGGACCTCGGCCTGATGGCTCCGGCAGGGCAGCTCTGGTCCACGACCACCGACCTCCTGCGGTTCGCCTCCTTCCTTGCCGAGGGGGACGACCGGGTTCTCGGCGCCGCCTCGGTGGAGGAGATGCGCGCGCCGTCGGCGCCGCCCGAGTCCGGTGACTGGGAGGGTAATTACGGTCTCGGCCTGCAGGTTGTACGCGAGGACGGGCGCACCCTTCTCGGGCACACCGGTTCGCTGCCGGGCTTCCTGGCAGCGCTCTGGCTCAGCACCGAGGACGATGTGGCTGCGGTGGTGCTCACCAACACCACCTCGGGACTATTCGTCGGTGAGGTCGCCGCGGACCTAGTGGGGATCGTCGCCGATGCCGAGCCCCGTATTCCGGAGCCCTGGCGACCGCTGACCGAGGTCGACGCGGAACTCCTCGCCCTCACCGGTCCCTGGTACTGGGGCACGCGTCCGAACATCCTGCAGCTGACCGCGGACGGGGGGCTGACACTGCAGCCGCTGCGTGGCAGTGGTCGCGGCGCCCGCTTCGTCGCGCAGCCTGACGGCAGCTGGATCGGGCTGGACGGGTACTACGCCGGGGAGACGCTCCGCGTCGTCAGGGCCGGCGACGGCAGTGTGAGCCACCTCGACCTGGGGTCGTTCGTCTTCACGCGTGAACCGTACGACCCTGCATCGGCCGTCCCCGGTGGGGTGGACGCCGAGGGCTGGCGAGGCCTCGGCGCCTGAGTGCGACGCCGGCACGGACCTGTGCCGCGGCGGCGTCAGGTTTCACGTGAAACGCGAAGTGTGGTGACCGATACAGGCAGCCGGCGCGGACCGCTCAGGCCGTCAACTCCCTGTCCAAGGGTGTACGGAAGCGCGGAGTGATCCGCGTTTCACCGACCCATCCCGACAGCCGGGACGCCTCCGCCTCGATCGCGGTGGTGGCCTCCCGGCCGACGTCGGTCAACAGTCGCCACACCAGTTCACCGTCGGCGCGCTGAGCCCAGCCGCCCACGATCCGGCCGTTCCACCACACCGTCGGTCCGATATTGCCGGCCCGGTCGAAGAGCGCCGCCCGGTACCCGTCCGGCAAGTGGAAGCCGCGATCGGCCCAGCCCATCGCGCTCGGGTCGAGGGCCGGGAGCAGCGCCGCCCAGGGTTCCAGGTTCGGTTCGGGCTCCGTGTCCCCTGGCGAGACCCAACCTGTGGCGCCGCTGTCGAGCCGCACCTCCTCGGCTCCGGCGACTTCCAGCGCCTGGCGTACCTGGCCGAGGCCCCAGCCCGTCCACCACTTCAGGTCGGCCTCGGTCGCGGGGCCGTAGGAGCGGAGCCAGCGCAGGGCCAGTTCGGCCCGTGCCGCTGCGGGCTCCCGGGCGGGCCAGGGCTCGGCTGCTGTCCATCGGAACTGGCTGGACGTCCAGGAGCCGCGCGGCCTGTCCCTGCGGATCAGGCCATCGGCCGCCAGCACCCGTATGACGCGCGTGGCGACGCCCTGCACCGTCTCCTGCTTCTTGCCTGGAAAGACCGTGATCTTCGTACGCAGCGCCGGTACGGCGGCGGACAGCTCACTGCCGGTGGCGGAGCCACGAGCCGTCAGGGCGGCGAGAGTCTCCTTCTCCGTCTCGGCGAGCCAGTGCGCGTCCAGTCCGTTCCCGTCGTCCCGCAGGTGCTTGAGGAAGGTCCGGCGCTCCTTGGCGGCCACAGCCCGGGCGTTCGACGCGTCGACGCACGGAGCGAGCCCGTGCGACACGGTGAACAGGGTGTTGCGCATGGAGAGCAGCCGGACCAGTGAGACGTCTTCGTAGAGAGCCCGTTCCACCGCGCCGACGCTTGCCTCGGACAGCCGGGCGCAGACGGAGAGAAAGAGCGTGGCCGCGTCGGTGGCGTGCAGGGCCACGACCGAGTCGGCCACGGACTCCGCGGACGCTGCCCGTACGGAGGGTGCCAGGAGATGGCGCCGACCGAGCCTGGACCGCCGCTGTGCGTCGCTGATGCCGTGCACCGGGACCTCCTTCGGTCCTTGGTATCGCCTTCGGGCTGCGAGCAGCGGTCAGAGGGCGAGCTTGAAGCCAACATGACTGGCGATGAAGCCGAGTCGCTCGTAGAAGCGATGCGCATCGGTCCGGGTCGCGTCGGACGTCAGCTGGACCAACTGGCAGTCCTGGCGCCGGGATTCGTCCACGGCCCACTGGATGAGCCGAGTGCCGAGGCCGCCCCCGCGCTCATCGGCATGGATGCGGACGCCCTCGATGATCGAGCGTGTCGAGCCGCGCCGGGACAGTCCGGGGATCACGGTCAGCTGCAGGGTCCCCACGACAACGCCGTCGCGTGCGGCGACGACCAGATGCTGGTTCGGATCGTCGGCGAGCCGCTGGAACGCGGCGCGGTACGGGGCGAGGTCGTCCGGTGACTCGCGCTGTGCGCCCAGGGGATCGTCCGCCAGCATGGCCACGACCGCCGGGATGTCGGTGAGGGCAGCAGGCCGTATCTCCAGATCGCTCATGATCGGCAGACTACGCAGATCACACCGCCTGTGCGGGGACCTTCAGCTCTTCGACCGTCCTGACGAGGGGTGCCAGCTCGGGATTCCTGGCGGCCTCGTCGAGAGCGGCACGCAACGCCGTGTCATTGGTCGGCCGGGCCTCGGCGAGGAGGGTGAGGCCGGCTTCGGTGACATCCGTGTAGATGCCGCGGCGGTCGGTGTCGCAGAGATACCGGGTCAGCAGGCCGCGGTCCTCGAGACGAGTGACCAGGCGGGTGGTGGCGCTCTGGCTGAGCACGACGGCGTCCGCGACCTGCTTCATCTGGAGATGGCCGCCCGGGCCGTTGTGCTGCCGGCTCAGGACGTCGAGCAGGGAGTACTCCCGCACGCTGAGGCCGTGCCCGGACTGCAGGGCCCGTTCGATGCGGGCCTCGATCTTGCCGTGGAGCAGGGAGAGGGCGCACCAGCCCTGGGAGAGGGCGGTCAGTGCGGGATCCGTCGCTGTCATGGTCTCTCCTCCGTGCGGGAGCTGCTTCCGTCCAGGATAGGGGACGTCTGCAATAGCCCGCGCTTGCAATTAACTAGCGTCTGCAATTATTGTCGACGCTTGTAAGGCGCAGACGCAATCTTCTGGGAAGGTGAAACCCATGCCGCTCGCGCTCCTCGCCCTCGCCATCGGGGCATTCGGTATCGGCACCACCGAGTTCGTGATCATGGGGTTGCTCCCCGAGGTTGCTGCGGACTTCCAGGTCTCGATCCCGACCGCAGGATTCCTGGTCACGGGCTACGCCCTCGGTGTCGTAGTCGGCGCCCCGCTGATGACGGTCCTCGGCACCCGGGTCACC
Source organism: Streptomyces sp. NBC_01717 (assembly GCF_036248255.1). Taxonomy (NCBI): domain Bacteria; kingdom Bacillati; phylum Actinomycetota; class Actinomycetes; order Kitasatosporales; family Streptomycetaceae; genus Streptomyces; species Streptomyces sp. NBC_01717. The sequence goes on from NZ_CP109178.1 coordinate 4,829,764, forward strand.
CGCAAACGCATGCTGATGCTCCTGATGGGGCTGTTCATCCTGGGCAATGCGGTGTCCGCCGTAGCCCCCGTCTTCGGCGTGATGCTCGCGGGACGGGTGATCGCCTCTCTCGCCCACGGCGCGTTCTTCGGCATCGGGTCGGTCGTCGCGGCCGATCTGGTCGCCCCGCAGAAGAAGGCCGGCGCGATCGCCACGATGTTCACCGGCCTCACCGTCGCCAATGTCGTCGGCGTACCGCTGGGAACGTACATCGGGCAGAGCGTCGGGTGGCGCACCACGTTCTTCGTCGTTGCGGCTCTCGGAGTCGTCGGCCTCCTCGGTGTGGCCAAGCTGGTTCCCGAGCAGCCGAGGGCAGAAGGCGTACGGCTCCGCCACGAGCTGGCCGCGTTCCGCAATGTGCAGGTGCTGCTCGCCATGGCGATGACCGTCCTGGGCTTCGGCGGTGTCTTCGCCGCGATCACCTACATCACGCCGATGATGACCGAGACCGCCGGTTACTCGGCGTCCTCCGTCACATGGCTGCTGGTCCTCTTCGGGCTCGGCATGGTCGGGGGCAATCTGCTCGGCGGCAAGTTCGCCGACCGCCACCTGATGCCGATGCTGTACGTGTCGCTGGGCGCCCTCGCCGTGGTCCTGTCCCTGTTCACTCTGACCGCCCACAACAAGATCGCGGCAGCCGTCACCATCGTTCTGATCGGCGGTCTGGGCTTCGCGACCGTACCGCCGCTGCAGAAGCGCGTGCTCGACCAGGCCGCGGGTGCCCCGACCCTCGCCTCCGCCGTCAACATCGGCGCCTTCAACCTCGGCAACGCACTGTCGGCGTGGCTCGGCGGCATCGTCATCGCGGCGGGCTTCGGCTACACCGCACCCAACTGGGTCGGCGCCGCCCTGGCCGCATCCGCCCTGGCCCTCGCCGTCCTCTCCAGCGTTCTGGAAAGCCGGACGGTCACGCACAGCCGACGCGTCGCCGGTCAGGTCCCCGAGCCGGTCGCAGTCGCCGAAGCCCGGCGCTGACACCCCCACAACCACCACACGTACGTACGCCCCATCGCACCAAGGAGATATCCCTCATGACCACCACCCTCTCGCCGGCCGCCGTAACTCCGCTGAGCGTCCAGGACGCGGAAGCGCTCGTCGCCACTGCTCGCACCGCCGCGGAGGCAGCCGGTGTCGCCGCTGCCGTCTCGGTCCTCGACGCGGGCGGTCACCTGCTGGCTTTCCGGCGCGACGACCGGGCCGTTCTCATCGCGGGCGAGACCAGCACCCGCAAGGCGTACACGGCCCTCCAGCTCGGTGCCCCGACCGCCGACCTCGTCGACGCGGTCCAGCCGGGCGGGCTCTTCCACACCCTGCCGACCGCTCTTGACCGGCCGCTGCTCTTCATCGCCGGCGGGGTGCCGGTCTTTCGCGACGGCCGGCTGATCGGCGCCGTCGGCGTGGGCGGCGGCGCACCCGAGCAGGACCACGGCTTCGCGACAGCTGCCGTGGAGGCGCTCGCCTAGTCGGCGAACCACCCCCCGCAGACAGCGGAAGCACATGAATGTCCGTTCCCAAGTGCCTGGAGAACCTCGGCACGGGGGACGGACATTCGCGGTTGCGCGGGTGGACAACCTTTCGGCCGGCCGGTAGGTGTCAGCCCGTCGCCACAGTCAGCGGCGCGAAGCGACGAGTCCAGTCGCCCGGCAGCTCCGGGGCCCGGTAGGTCATCACCGTGGTGAAGGAACCGGCTTGCAGACCGCACTCCTTGAGCACGCTCAGCAGTTCCTCGTGGCGTGCGTCGATATCCAGGCGAAGGGGGCGGTCCGTTGCCTTCGCGAGCGAGGTGACAAGCGCCTTGGCCGTGTCGGTGTCCCGGGCGATCAGCGGACCGACCGCGTGGGTCCGCTCACTCGGCCAGACGGCCGCGTAACCCACCAGCTCACCGTTGTCCTCCGCGACCCGCAGGTGGTCCGCGAACGCCGGCAGCCGGGCGAGAATATGAGTCCGGTCGGCGCCGAAGACCTCCGCGTCCAGCCGGAGCATGGCATGCAGATCCCCGGCGGCGGCCGGGCGGACGGTCACGGCGCCCGCCGTCGAAACGCCACCGCTCGATGCATCGCTCGGCCGGAAGTGCCCGATCACTCGCTCTGCCCGCCCCACCGTTTCGAAGCCGAACTCTTCGTAGAGGGGCCGCCCCGGCTCCGTCGCGTACAGGCTGAGCGAGGTCTTCCCGGTCGCCTCGATCACATGGCGCATCAGACGACGGCCGATCCCCTGCCGCGCGTACCGCTCGGCGACGAGCAGCATGCCGACGGCGGCGAAGCCCTGGCCGTAGGAGGTCACCACACAGGCGGCCATCAGGCCTTTGCCCTCGGGGTCGTCGATGCCGTAGCCCGTCCCTGCGGACAGGAGCAGGCCCCATCGGAGCTCATCACGCGGCCAGCCGCGGTCCTCGCAGAGATCGGCGCAGGGGACCAGGTCTCCCCGGGTGAGACGCCGGACGGATGCGTCGGCGTGCGGACGGGGCAGTGGGCTGGGCATGAGGCTCAGGCTGTCCGACGCACTGATCGCTCGTCCACCGCTTTACCGGAACTGGCCGAGACCCGCAGCCGTCGGCCGCGCCGGGTCGGCCCCCATGGCTTCAGTACCGAGACCGCGGTGATGAAGAGATACGTGGCTGTCGCCACGGAAGGTGCGACGACCAGATTGATGTCGGCGGCGCCCTGTGCCGCCGCCTCGTTGATGCCCGGCCGCAGCGAGAAGATCGACAGGGCCGTGGTGATCAGAGTGAGCCAGAACTTTGTCCAGACCCAACGGTGTCTGGCCAGGCCCCACGAGGTGCCGAGTGCCAGCACGAGACCACTGAGGAGCGAGATCAGAGCGACGGGCACGACCAGCCAGTCCCCGAAGATCTTCATGGCGCGGGTCGCGGCCTGCGCGGTGGTGGTGTCGCCGGTCAGGAAGGCCGTGATCCCGAGTGTCAGCAGGCAGACGGTGAGGCCCAGCCAGCTGACGGAGACCGCGACATGGACGACCAGGAGACTTCGGCGAGCGGGGCGCTTGAGTGGTTTCACGTGAAACACGGTGCCCGGCAAAGGGCAGTTGGGCGTCCGACAGCGGGAGTATCCGTGTGTACGTGCTTGGGCGTACGTGGTGCCTTCCTGTCGCACTCTCCGGGCGGGCGCCGTGGCATGAAGTCCTGCCCTGGATCCCGGCTACGGCCATGGGGCAAGGGAGCGTAACGGGAAACGTGGTTCGGATACCCGGACTTCCCATTATTTGTCCGGCCCTGAGCCGACGCAGGCATGCTGGGACGAGGGGCCGCACGCGGTGGCTGCGAGCACTGTCGGCACGCAAGGCGACCAGAAGATGTTCGAGGCGAGGCACAGTTATGGACGCTCCGGCCACCATGCCCGGCGACGAAACTCTCAGATCTCCCGATGCGAACCTGATCCACCGCACGCTGGCGGAGATCGCCCCTGTCGCAGACCAGGCCACCTCGTACTTCTACGCCTTGCTCTTCGTCCGCCACCCCGAACTGCGCGCCCTCTTCCCGGCCGCGATGGACGCCCAGCGAGACCGTCTCCTGCGGGCGATCCTGACGGCCGCCGACCGCATGGACGACCCCGATGCGCTGACCGAGTACCTCGGCGGACTGGCCCGGGGACACCGCAAATACGGCACCCTGCCCACGCACTATCCGGCGGTCGGCGAGGCCCTCCTCGGCGCCCTGAGCCGCTACGCCACCACGTGGGACGGGGTGGCCGAGGCGGCCTGGATCCGCACCTACACCGCGCTGTCGCAGATCATGATCGACGCGGCCGCCGAGGACGAGGAACGAGCGCCCGCCTGGTGGGTCGCGGAGGTCGTCTCCCATGACCTCAGAACGCCCGACATAGCAATCCTCACGCTCCGCCCCGACCAGGCCTACCCTTTCCTGGCCGGCCAGTACACCGCCCTGGAGACCCCGTGGTGGCCGCGGATCTGGCGGCATTACTCCTTCGCCTCGGCGCCGCGGCCCGACGGTCTGCTCACGTTCCACATCAAGGCGGTTCCGGCGGGCTGGGTCTCCAACGCGCTGGTGCACCGGGCCCGCCCCGGCGACGTCCTGCGGCTCGGCCCGCCCGCCGGATCGATGACGGTCGACCACACCACCCACAACGGTCTGCTCTGCCTGGGCGGCGGCACGGGCATCGCACCCATCAAGGCCCTCGTCGAGGACGTCGCCGAACACGGCGACCGGCGCCCGATGCAGGTCTTCTACGGCGCACGCAGCGACCGCGACCTGTACGACATCGACACGATGCTGCGGCTCCAGCAGACCTTTCCCTGGCTCGCCGTCCGCCCGGTGGTCTCCGGCGGGTCAGGCGGGGGACTGAAGGGCCTCTTGCCCGAAGCGGTGCGCGAGCTCGGCCCGTGGCACGAGTACGACGCCTACCTCTCGGGCCCGCCGGGGATGATCCGCAGCGGCGTGGACGTACTCACAGGCATCGGCATGCCGTCCGAGCGCATCCGCTACGACGCCGTCGAGGAATTGGCACCCACGACGGGCCCGGCCTGAACACGAGCCCGACCCAGCAGGAGCAGGCGGAAACAGCCCCCCGGGCCTCGGATCAGCCCAGGTCCGGCGCGTGCATCGCCCGCACGCCCTCGATATTGCCGTCCAGGTAGTGCCGCAGCGACAGCGGTACGAGATGAACGGCGGCGATCCCGATCCGGCTGAACGGCACCCGTACGACGTCGTACTCGCCGCACGGATCCTCGATCTCGGGGCCGTGCCGGCGGGACAGGTCCATCGAGTCCAGCCGGCAGACGAAGAAGTGCTGCACCTTCACGCCCTTCACCCCACCGCCCTCGATGTGCTCCACGGTGTCGACGAAGCAGGGGACCACATCGGTGATCTTGGCGCCGAGCTCCTCGTCCACCTCGCGGTGCAGAGCTTCGACAACGGTTGCGTCCTCGGGCTCGACCCCGCCGCCCGGCGTGAGCCAGTACGGATCCACCCCAGGCTTGGTGCGCTTGATGAGGATGAGGTCGTTGCCGTCGAGCAGGATGGCGCGTGCGGTGCGCTTGACCACAGGACGTTCGGTCATGGCAAGAGAGTGGCCCACAGAACCCGTTCTGAAACACCAGCACGCCCGGGGGTCACCAGTCGGCTGCAGCGCGCACCAGCCACTCGTGCGCCCGCGCGATGTGAGGCAGGGCGAGTGTGCCGGTCCGCGCGGCCAGGAAATAGGTGCGCAGCGGCGGGACCGGCGGGTCCAGGAGCGCCACCACCTCGCCGCGCTCCAGCGCCCCCTCGCAGAGATAGCGCGGCAGTACGGCAAGCCCGGCGCCCGCGGCGGTGCACTCCAGGACGGCCCGCAGATCCGGTGCTATGACGGTGCCCGCGGCCGCGGGACGGCAGTCGAAGACAGCCGCCCAGTAGCGGGAGACGAATGGCAGGCTCTCGTGCACTTCCACCACCGGCAGCTGCTCCAGCACCACGGGGCCTTTGTGCCGCAGCGTTCCGGGGCCGAGGCGCGCGGCCCAGCGCGGGGCGGCGACCAGCACGTGTTCCTCGTCGCAGAGCGGAGTCGCGGTGAGCAGCTCACCGCGCGGCCGGGCTGTCGCGATGGCCAGATCGTGGTGTCCGGCGGCGAGCCCCTCCAGCGTCTCCTCGGCATTCGCGAGGAACGAACTGCGCAGAGCGAGACCGTGGGAGACGAGGGGCGTGAGTGCGGGCAGAGCGCGCAGCGAGATGAATTCCGGGGGCCCGGCCAGATGCAGCGTCCGTACGGCCGACTCCTCGTCGGCCCCGCTCTCGGCGATCTCGACCAGCGCGTCCAGATGGGGGGCCGCCCGGTGCGCGAGCTCGTCGCCCATGGTCGTCGGGGTCACGCCGCGGGCCCTGCGCAGGAAGAGCGGGCGGCCCAGCTGCCGTTCCAGTGTGCGTATCTGCGAGGTGACCGCGGGCTGGGAGAGGCCGAGCAGCGCGGCGGCCCGGGTGAAGGACCCGGCCCGGTGCACCGTCACGAAAGTACGCAGCAGGGCCAGGTCCACGTCCTGTCCCCTCCCACCCTTGCGAAGCGTCCGACCCGAACAACTATAAATATGTCGATAGGTCGCTGTCGCTACTGTGATTGGACACTGACGCAGAGTCAATTAGCCTTGTCCAGGCGGTTCTTCGCGCGTGGAACCGGGACGGTCCGAGCCACGAGGGGGGAGGCTCGGACCGTCCGTACCGGCCATGTCTTCCTGTGCCATGCCGGCTCAGCGCCGGCTCATCGCCCCGCTCGGCGTCCGCCCATCGCGTCGTCCAGCGCCCGTTCCACATCGGCCACCAGGTCGCCCGCGTCCTCGGCCCCGACCGAGAACCGGATGAAGCCTTCGGGTACGGCGTCGCCGCCCCAGCGCGCCCGCCGCTCGGCGGTGGAACGCACGCCGCCGAAGCTCGTGGCGTCGTCGACCAGCCGCAGCCCGCCCAGGAAGCGCTCGGCGATCTCGCGGTCGGGCAGCACGAACGACACCACGGAGCCGAAGCGCCGCATCTGCCGGACGGCGACCGGGTACGAAGGGTCGGTGGGCAGCCCCGGATACCGCAGCCCGGTGACCTCCTGCCGCTTGCCCAGCGCCTCGGCGAGAACGAGCGCGTTTGCGCACTGGCGGTCGATCCGAAGCTCCAGCGTGGCCAGCGAACGGTGCGCGAGCCAGGCTTCCATCGGTCCGGGGATCGCCCCGACGACCTTGCGCCAGCGCCGCACGCCCGCCGCCAGCTCCGGATCGTGGCAGGCCACGTGGCCGAGCAGGATGTCACCGTGTCCGGTCATGCCCTTGGTGTCACTGGCCACCGAGAAGTCGGCGCCCAGCTCCAGCGGACGCTGACCGAGCGGGGTGGCGAGCGTGTTGTCGACGGCGACCAGGACGCCGGCCCCGTGCGCGGCCTCGATGAGCCGCCGCAGGTCGCAGACGTCGAGCCCAGGGTTGGACGGTGTCTCGATCCACAGCAGTCGGGCCCCTTCCAGGACCGCCAGCTGTGCGTCGCCCCCGGTGGGTGCGGTCCGCACCTCGACGCCGTAAGCCTCCAGCTGCTGGCGTACGAGCGGCAGCGCCTGATAGCCGTCGTCGGGCAGGACGACCGTGTCCCCGGACCGCACCTGGGACAGCAGTACGGCCGAGATCGCCGCCATGCCGGAGGCGAACACCGTGGTCTCGACCGTCTCCCCCGGCGCTTCGAGCTCGCCGATGGCCCGCTCCAGGTGCGTCCAGGTCGGATTGGTGTCCCGGCCGTACGTGTACGGGCCGGTCGGCTCACCGGAGAGGTGGAAGTGCGCGGCGAATACCGGACCGGGCAGCGTGGGTTCGTACTGCTCCGGTTCGGGAAGACCCGCCCGTACCGCCCGGGTTCCGTCACCCATGGTGCTCATGCTGTTCCTTCTGTTCTCTGGTCGTACCGGTGCTTCTGATCAAGCTGATGCTGCTGGTTCCGCTGATCGCTCTGATTCGGCCGGGTCAGTCCTCGTCCGGCAGGACGACATTCAGCGCCCAGGACACGACCGAGATGATCAGGCCGCCGAGCACGGCGGTCCAGAAGCCCTCGACATGGAAACTGAGGTCGAACTGGTCGGCCAGCCATGAGGTCAGCAGCAGCATCAGCGCGTTCACCACAAGGGTGATCAGCCCCAGTGTGAGTATGAACAGCGGCAGGGTGAGCACCTTGACTATGGGCTTCACCACGAAGTTCACCAGCCCGAAGAGCAGGGCCACGAGGATCAGCGTGAGCACCTTGCGACCGGTACTGCCGCCGGACAGCGTGATGTTGTCGAGCAGCCAGATGGCCACGGCCAGCGCACCTGCGTTGGCGATCGTCTTGACTACAAAATTCTTCATGTGTCTGATCGTGGCAGACATGATCGGTGGCGAACACCGGCAGGGCGAAAGCAAGGGGCGGACGGGCCATGAAGGCATTCAGGCTGGACGAACTGGAGGCGGAACGGGCCGCCAACGACGGCGCGTATCTGCAGTTCCTGCGGGAACGGAACATGTCTGTCGGCCTGTACGCGCTTGACGCCGGCGACCTCGATCCGCAGCAGCCGCACAACCAGGACGAGGTCTACTTCGTCGTCAGCGGCCGCGCCTCGATCACCGTAGGCATGGAGACCACACAGGTGGGCAGGGGAAGCGTGGTGTACGTACCGGCCGGTGTGGCCCACAAGTTCCACCACATCACCGAGGATCTGCGGGTCATGGTGGTCTTCTCTCCGCCGGAGAGCTGAGCCGGGCCCTCAGGGATCCCTAAGGGTTCGATCAGGGGAGTTCGGGGGCTCCGGTGCCCCCGCAGCCCACCCCCGCGCCTCTAGCATCGAAGCAGGTGCTCATCGAAGCCGTTACGCACAGAGACGAGGTTGGGACGATGGCCGTTCGGGAGATATTCGCGGGGATGCCCTGGTGGGTGAAGTGGGTCGCGGTGCCCGTCATCGCGATCGTCGTGTTCGGCGGCCTGATCGCCAGCGTGATCGGGTTCGTGATCGGTCTGCTCTTCAAGGTCCTGGTCTTCGTGATCCTGGTCGGCGGGCTCGTGTTCGTCGTACGGAAGTTCATGTCGTCCTCGTCGTCTCGCGGCGACTGGTAGGCGCCCGGCCGGTCACCAGTCGGGCAATTAGCCCAGCAGGGCTAAGTACAAGACGAAACGACGCCCCCCGCGGACGCTGCCGATACAGTGGCGGTCCGCTGCCGTTGCCTGGGAAACAACTGTCCGCCACCACCCTGACCAGTGGTTTGTGTACACGCTCGGTCTCCGGACCCCAGGTCTGCGGCAGGTCCGTGGGGGCGGCCCCCACGAACGGGCTGACTGCCCGTCACCACGCCTGGGGGTGACCTTTGACCACGGCATCGAGTACCGCTGTCCCGACGTTGATCGGTTCGGTTCAGCGGGCGTTGAGGCTGTTGGAGGCTGTGGGCGCCCATCGGGACGGGGCGCCTGCGAAGCAGCTCGCACGGGAAGCGGGGCTTCCTCTTCCCACTGCCTATCACCTGTTGCGCACCCTGACCCATGAAGGCTATCTCCGCCGGGAGAACGGCGTATTCCTCTTCGGCTCCGCCGCCGAGAGGCTGGTCGACGACGGTGCGCTGCAGAGTCGTCGCAGCACCATGGCCCAGTCGCTGGCCCGCTGGCGCGACATCATCGGTGCACCGGTGTACTGCGCCGTCTACCGTGAGGGTGAGATCGAACTCATCGCGGTCGCCGACACCCCCGCGGCACCGGCGGTCGAGGAGTGGGCCTCGTTCCGGGAGACCGGACATGCCCATGCGATCGGCCAGTGTCTCTTGAGCCGGCTCGACGAGAAGGCCCGTGAGGACCATCTGGATCGTCACCCTGTGCAGCCCCTGACCCGCTACTCGGTGCGGGACCGACCGGCGTTTCTTGAGCGTCTGAGGTCGTTGGAGCGAACGGAACCTGTTGTCGAACGACAGGAGTACGCCCTCGGAACGGTCTGCGCCGCCATCCCGATCGCGGTCGGCTACACGGCCGCCGCCATGGCCATTTCGGTACCCCTCGACGAAGAAGATCGCTTGCTCCCCGCAGTCGAACGACTACGCGGTGAAGTGGCGAGCCTCTTGCGTTCGCTCGTGTTCTCTATCAGTATCTGAAAAATCACTCCTTGTGATCTGCTATCGCGTGCACCACGATGGCGTCAATAGGGCCATGGGGGATCATTCCTGGCCAGATTCATCTACTGCGGGGTTGAACGATGCGCGAGTCGGTTCAAGCTGAGGTCATGATGAGTTTTCTCGTCTCCGAGGAGCTCTCATTCCGTATCCCGGTGGAGCTCCGGTACGAGGTATGCGATCCGTATGCGATCCGGATGACCTTCCATCTGCCCGGTGACGCCCCCGTCACCTGGGCTTTCGGTCGCGAGCTTCTGTTGGACGGCCTCAACAGCCCCAGCGGTGACGGCGATGTGCACATCAGTCCCACGGAGCCCGAGGGACTGTCCGACGTACACATCCGGCTTCAGGTCGGCGCGGACCGCGCTCTCTTCAGGGCCGGCACAGCGCCACTCGTCGCGTTTCTCGACCGGACGGACAAGCTCGTCCCCCTCGGCCAGGAGTGCACACTGAGTGACTTCGAGGGCAACCTCGAGGAGGCGTTGGGCCGGATCCTGGCCAAGGAGCAGAATGCCGGCTGAAAAGGTTTGGGCCGACGGCCGGCGCGCCGGTCGAACACGGCGTCCGCCGAACGGGTGATATGTACTCCGCGCCGGGACGGCCGCTGCCTTGAGCGTCAATGCCTCGCCCTGCGACGCCGGCCCCTTCCGTTCCGTGCGGGTGCCGAAGCTCCGGCTTCCGCGCCGAGCCCTGTGCGGTCCGCGGAGACGACCAGCGCCGCCAGCACCGTGGTCACCGGCACCGAGGCGACCAGTCCGATCGACCCGACCAGCGTTCGTACGATCTCCTCCGCCACGAGTTCGCTGTTGGCCACCGTGCCCACACTGCTCTGCGCGATCGAGAACAGCAGCAGCAGGGGAAGCGCGGCGCCGGCGTAGGCGAGCACCAGCGTGTTGACCACTGAGGCGATGTGGTCCCGACCGATCCTGATACCCGCCCGGTACAGCTTCCGCGCACCCATCGTCGGGTCGGCCTGGTGCAGCTCCCAGACCGCCGACGTCTGGGTGACCGTCACATCGTCCAGCACGCCGAGCGAGCCGATGATGACGCCGGCCAGCAGCAGGCCGCTCATGTCGATGTGGGGGTACAGGCCGTGGATGAGGCCGGTGCTGTCGTCGGTGTTGCCGGTCAGGCTCGCCCAGTCGATGAAGAGCGAACCGAGCAGCCCGATCAGCAGCAGCGAGATCAACGTGCCGATGACCGCGACCGAGGTGCGGGCGGTCAGCCCATGGCACATGTAGAGCGCGATCAGCATGATCGCGCTGGCCCCGATGACCGCGACCAGCAGCGGATTCGAACCCTGCAGGATCGCGGGGAGGATGAACAGGGTCAGCACGGCGAACGACACGGCGAGCGCGATCAGCGCCATCACCCCGCGCAGCCTGCCCACCACGACCACTGCGAGAGCGAAGATCCCGGCCAGCAGAGCCATCGGGAACTTCCGGTCCACATCCGTCACGGAGTACTGAAGGTCATGGGGCGCGTCGGGGGCGTACGCGACGATCACGCCCTGTCCCTCGTGCAACTGCCGTGGCGCGTCGGGCTGGACGATCTCGACGAAGGTCCTTCCCTTCTCGTGGCCGGTCGTCACCTTGATCGTGGCCTTCTCGCACAGTCCCGGCTCCTGGCCGGGCGTGGTGTTCCCCGACGGCGTCGTGGTGTTGCCGGTGACCGGGGTCTGCGCGGCGTTCACGTTCTTGCAGTCGACCTTGTCGACGTTCACCACCGTGGCCTGCTGGGTCTGCCGGTCGAAGCCGACGCCGGTGCGCTCGTGCGCGGGTGCACCGCCCGGCCAGAGCACCACCAGGCCGACGACGACAGCGGTGGTGAACGGGATCAGGACGGCCGCGATGACCTTGCGCAGATGTTTCGAGACCGGCGCGGCAGGCCCGTGGCTGTGCGAGTGACCGTGCTGTTGGTCCTGCGGTCCGGGGTCATTTCGAGGGGACGTCACCGGGGGATCATCGCAAGAAGAGAAGGGGGCCACTGTTCAGTACGCCTCGAAGGGCGCTAGCTTGATGACACCTTTGTACACGCGGGAGCTCGGAGCACCGGGCTGAGAGGGCGCTGATATCCGTACATCCGTACGGGACAGGCTGCGCCGACCGCCGAACCTGTTACCGGGTAATGCCGGCGTAGGGAGTAGGTCTCCATGACCACATCGGACGCACGCACGCCTGCCTCGAACCAGAGCGACGAGGCCGGAAAGTCCATCGGCTGGCACAAGGGATACGTCCAGGGCTCGCGCCCGGACCTCCGGGTGCCGGTCCGGCAGGTGCACCTCACCAACGGCAACGCCGTGACGCTGTACGACACGTCGGGGCCGTACACCGATCCCACCACCGACACCGACGTCCGCCGCGGCCTCGCGCCGCTGCGGGAGAACTGGATCGTCGCCCGCGGCGACACCGAGGAGTACGCGGGCCGC